>NZ_JBVJAB010000009.1:294799-376956 GCF_055591025.1 Streptomyces sp. NPDC041784 | reverse complement strand
CGGGCCCGGTACGCCCACTACGGGCACGGCACACCCGAGCAGGCCATCGTCGGCCTGGGCGGTCAGGTGTTCATGCGGAAGAACTCCCAGGACGCCGTCCGCGAGTTCCGCCCGTACTTCGACAACGCGCCGGTCTACGGGCACGGGCCGTCCCTGGAGGACTTCACCGAGCAGACCCCGCTGACCGTCGGCACGCCCGAGCAGGTCATCGAGAAGACCCTGTCCTTCCGCGAGTACGCCGGCGACTACCAGCGCCAGCTGTTCCTCCTCGACCACGCCGGACTGCCGCTGAAGACGGTCCTGGAGCAGCTCGACCTGCTCGGCGAGGAGGTCGTGCCGGTGCTGCGCGAGGAGTTCACCAAGGGGCGCGCGGCCGGGGTGCCGGACGCGCCCACCCACGCGTCCCTGCTCGCCGCCGCCTCGGAACCGGAGAAGGTGACCGCCGCATGAAGCTCGTCGCCGTCTCGGCGGGGCTGAGCGCCCCGTCCTCCACGCGGCTGCTCGCCGACCGGCTCACCGATACGGTCCGCGATGACCTCGCCGACCATGGCCACGAGGTGGAAGTCGACGTCATCGAGCTGCGGGCCGTGGCCGTCGCCATCGCCAACAACCTCGTGACCGGATTCCCCCCGCCACAGCTGGCCACCGTGATCGAATCGGTCACGGGCGCCGACGGCCTGGTCGCCGTGACGCCGGTGTTCACCGCCTCGTACAGCGGGCTGTTCAAGTCCTTCTTCGACCTGATCGATCCGGAGGCCCTCACCGGCAAGCCGGTCCTGATCGCGGCAACGGGGGGCACGGCCCGCCACTCGCTGGTCCTGGAACACGCCCTGCGCCCGCTGTTCGCCTACCTGCGCGCCGACGTCGTCCCCACGGCGGTCTACGCCGCGTCCGAGGACTGGGGCTCCGGCGGCGACGCCTACACGCAGGGCCTGCCCGCACGCATAGGGCGGGCAGGCGGGGAGTTGGCCTCGCTCCTGGCCGCCAGGGCAGCCGATCCGGTACCCGAAGACGGCATCACCCCGTTCGAGAAGCAGCTCTCCGATCTGCGCTTCGACTGAGCGCCCTCCATCGCATTCCCGTCGGTCAACAGCACCTGGTATACGGCTTCAAGAGAATCTCATCGCCTCCCGGGATGGCCCGACCACTCACCTGGCCGGCGGGGCACCGCGAGCGTCACAACACGCCATGTGCAGCCGCATGAGGACTGCCTCCCTCACGGCATGACGATCACGGGCACGATGCTGCCGCCTGGTGCCGCCGAGCCCGCTCGACTGCTTGCACCCAACACGAAGGCCCCGACGGCGTCGTCGATGCACCAAGCCCCGGCTCGCCCCTTTGCCCCCTTGCAGGCACGACCCACAGGAGAGCTCGCCATGAGCACCAGTCCCGAATCATCCCCGGAGCGGGCCGAGCCGACGGGCCGGCACTTCGAACCGGACCTGCGTCCGATGACCCGCATCAATCTCCGCCCCATCGCCTCCCCGATGCCGGTCGGCTTCTTCGCGGTGGCGATCGCCTCCGTCATCGTTGGAGGGATGCAACTGGGCTTCTTCGGTGACGGCGCCCATCGGGCGGTCGCCCTGACGATCCTGCCGGCCTTCATCCTGCAACTGATCGTCAGCATCCTGGCGTTCGGGGCGAGGGACGTGCTCGCTGCGACGCTCATGGCGTGCTTCTCCGGAACCTGGCTGGCGAACTCCCTGGTGCTGGCCCTCGAACCTCCGTCAGGCGCCGAGGTGCTCGGCTTGCTCAACCTCGTGTTCGCCGTCTTCGCCCTGCTGATGGCGACCGTCGCGCACCGCAAGCGGGTGATGTGGTTCGTGCTGTGCGTGGCCGTGCCGCGTTTCGCGGTCGCGGCGCTCTTCAACTTCACCGGTGCCGCCTGGCTCGGCTATGTGTCCGGGGCCCTCGGACTGCTCCTCGCGGGTGTGGCCATGTATGCCGCGTTCGCGCTCATGCTGGAGGACATGAGGGGCGAGGAGGTCCTGCCCGTCGGACGTCGGGGCCCGGCGTACGACGCAGTGGAAGGCGACCTGTCCGTGCAGCTGCGCAACCTCGAACGTCAGGCAGGCGTCCGGCGCTCCCTGTGAGGCTGCGAACGCATGGTGTGGGAAGCACCGTGAGGGCGTTATGGGCAGCGACTGACCGCCGCTCGCTCCGGTCCGGCGCCCGCTCGGTGCGTACCCCCGTACACGCGGACGGCCTTCGACTGCTCATGTGCTCGGCCAAGACTCTCCCCGCTCGCTGTGGACGGCTCGCACGAGGCGTACGCGGCGCCCGTGCGGTGTTGACCCCTGGATTCCGCGGCGCTTCGAGAGAGGGAGGAGTCAACGCGTCCCCGAACATCGCCCGACGGGGCCGGTAGCGCGTCGCTCGCGTTCCGGGGCCGGGTTCCGCTCGAGCGCACTGGCCGGATCCGCCTGGACAAAGGCCCGGACCGCCGCCCGCCCCCGAGCGGAGACATGACCCCGGCTGCCTCCTGAGTGCGTGCCGGCAGTTCACGACTCCGGCGGTCGCAAAGGCCGCCTCACCCGGCACCCCGGGCAGCTGCCACGGCACCTCTCCCAGGTCCTGGGCGAGCAGGTCCGCGCCAAGTCCGGACTCGGCGCCCCCGCCGACAGCGACACGTTACGGCGAAGGATCACGACGCCCCAACGCCGCGTGATCGACCTCCGGGACGAGCCGGGCGAACCCCGCAAGCACTCGACGCGCCGCCCCCCGGAAGTACCGCTCCAGAGGCCGAGGCGCCTCGCGCGATGGCCCGACAGGGACAAGGCCGCCAGTCCGATCGTGGTCGTGTCGGCCTTGCGCGAGAACCATCGTTCTCGTACGGTTGTGATGGACGCTGAGAACGTTCGTTCTCGCGATGGTCCATCCACGCCAACGGAACCCGCACCCCGCCGACGGCGATACCGCACAGACCCAAGGAAGCGACATGGCTGACGAAGCACGCCCCCCGTTCCCGCCGTTCACCCGGGAGACCGCCATCCAGAAGGTCCGCCTGGCGGAAGACGGCTGGAACACCCGCGACCCGCAGAAGGTCGCCCTCGCGTACACCGTGGACTCGCGCTGGAGGAACCGCGCGGAGTTCGCCACCGGCCGCGACGAGATCATCGCCTTCCTCACCCGCAAGTGGAACCGGGAGCTGGAGTACCGGCTCATCAAGGAGCTGTGGGCCTTCGACGGCAACCGCATCGCCGTGCGCTTCGCCTACGAATGCCACGACGATTCACGCAACTGGTTCCGTTCCTACGGCAACGAGAACTGGGAGTTCGACGACAACGGCCTGATGCGACTGCGCTACGCCTGCATCAACGACCTCCCCATCAAGGAGTCGGAGCGCAAGTTCCACTGGCCCCTCGGCCGCCGCCCCGACGACCACCCCGGCCTGAGCGACCTCGGCCTCTGACCGCCCTGCCCCGCGCCGTGAATCCGGGCCCGACGCCGGATCCGTGGCGGGGTCGTCCGTGCGTGAGCCGTACCTGCGGCAGGGGTCGCCGCACACCTGGAGGGCCTTGGGCCCAGGATTCCCTCGCAGGCCTTGAAGACCCTCTCACCTGCGGTGAGCGCGGGGGGTTGCTCCGGATCTCGGCTGTCCCCCTCATCCCTCTTGCGCTGCCACCGCAGGCCGGACGGATTGCCGGTTCGGCGCCGCGAGTGCCGCGGGACCGCCGTCTCGGCCCCGACGCCGACCCGGTCCAGGGCCGAGGGCGCCCGTGAGCTGGCCCGCGGCTACTGACGGCGGTGGTGCGCCAGCTGGAGGCGCAGGCGGTCGACGACGCGCTGGACCTCTTCGCGGTGCTGATGGCGAACCGGCTGATCAGCCCCGCGCGGCGGGCCTCGGAGCGCGAGCGCCTGGCGATGCTGCCGCAGTTGGAGAAGGCCGCGCGCATCCTGGCAAAGGCGTCGAAGATCCTCACCGAGGAGCTGGACCTGGTCGCCACCCACGACGCGGACCTGGACGTCGCCGCGCTGTGGGCGGCGGTGGAGGAGGCCGTGCCGCGCACGGCGGTGGCCGGTGCGGTCGCGACGGTGGAGGCCCTGGTGCCGGAGGACGACGGGTCGGCCGAGGCGGCGATGCGCGAGAAGCTCGGCCTGCGCTACAACACCGTGCGCCCGTTCCTGTCCCTGCTGGGTGAGTCGGAGGCGCTGGACGCGGCCCCGGCAGGACGGCGCATCCTGAAGGCGGTGCGCCGCCTGCCCGCCCTCTCACGCCGCCGGGTCAAGGACCGGCCGCTGCTGCCCCGCGAGGTCGACGTCGACTCGGTGCCCGCGACGTGGAAGCGGGCGGTGTTCTCCAACGCCAAGCTGCCCGAGGGAGCCGTCGACCGCGACGCGTACGTCGTGTGCGTGCTGGAACAGCTGCACCGCGCCTTGAACCGGCGCGACGTCTTCGCCGCTCCCTCGAACCGGTGGGCCGACCCGCGCGCCCGGCTGCTGGACGGCCCGCGGTGGGAGGCGATGCGCACGGACGTGCTGGCGGGCCTGTCCCTGACCGAGGACGCGGGAGAGCACCTGGCCCAGCTGACCCGCGGACTCGACGCGGCTTGGCGGCAGATGGCCGACCGCCTGGAGGAGGCCGGCGCCGGCGCGAAGGTGGAGATCGTCGTCCCCGAAGGCGGGGGACGTGCCCGGCTGAGCGTGGACAAACTCGGCGCGGTGGGCGAACCGGAGCCCTGACCTGGCTGAAGACCACCACCGAGGCCATGCTCCCCAGGATCGACCTACCGGACCTGCTGTTCGAGGTCCATTCCTGGACCGGCTTCCTCGACTCCTTCGGCCACGTCTCCGACCGCCGCACCCGCATGGAGGGCCTGCTCGTCTCCCTGGTCGCCCTTCTGGTCTCCCAGAGCTGCAACATCGGCCTGACCCCGGTCATCGACCCGAACAACAAGGCGCTGACCCGCCACGCCTCTCGCACGTCGACCAGAACTACGTGCGCGCAGACACCATCGCCGGGGCGAACGCCGCGCTGATCGGTGCCCAGTCCCGCATCGAGCTGGCCCAGATATGGGGCGGCGGCCTGCTCGCCTCCGTCGACGGCCTGCGCTTCGACGTCCCCGTCAAGAGCATCAACACCGGGCCCTCGCCCAGGTACTACGGCTACAAACGCGGCGTGACCTGGCTCAACGCCGTCAACGACCAGGTCGCCGGGATCGGCGCGATGGTCGTGCGCGGCACCCCGCGCGACAGCCTCTACACCCTGGACACCCTGCTGAACCTCGACGGCGGCGTGCGCCCGGAGATGGTGGCGACCGACAACGCCTCCTACTCCGACATGGCGTTCGGCCTGTACAAGATGCTCGGCTTCCGCTTCGCCCCACGCTTCCGCGACCTGGCCGACCAGCGATTCTGGCGAGCCGACCTGCCCGGCGGCGAGGAGCCGGCCGCTGGGTACGGGCGGCTGGAGGCCGTGGCCTGCAACAAGGTCAACCTGAAGAAGATCGCCACGCACTGGCCGGACATGCTCCGGGTGGCCGGGTCGCGCATCACCAACCAGGTCCGGGCCTACGACCTGCTGCGGATGTTCGGCCGCGAAGGGCACCCGATCCCGCTGGGGGCCGCGTTCGCCGAGTACGGGCGCATCGACAAGACCATGCACCTGCTCGCCCTGGTCGACCCGGTCGATGACACCTACCGCCGGCTGATGAACCGGCAGCTCACCGTCCAGGAGTCGCGCCACCGGCTCGCCCGTGCGATCTGCCACGGCGGCCGCGGGCAGATCCGCCAGGCGTACCGCGAAGGCCAGGAAGACCAGCTCGCCGCTCTCGGCCTGGTCCTCAACGCCGTGGTCCTGTGGAACACCCGCTACCTGGACGCCGCCGTTGCCCGGCTCCGTGCCGAGGGCCACGACATCAAGGACGAAGACGTCGCCCGCCTCTCCCCGCTCAAGGACCGGCACATCAACTTCCTGGGCCGCTACCTGTTCAACATCAAAGCCAGCGGTCCCGGCCAGGGCCTGCGCCCCTTCCGGGACCCGGACGCCGCCGAGGACGACGAGGATTGACGGCCAGCGCACCCGACCGACCTGGCCACTCGTTGCGCCCCGCGGGGGCCTGGCACCCGACGCACCCGACGTGTTGTGACGCCTTCGCGGCAGGCGCCACAACACGTCGGGTGCACTCTCCTGGGCGGGACCCTTGGATGCCGGGTGATCCGGCCCGCCGGCCGGGGCGGCGGCCCGCAGCGCCGCTTCGACCCGGCGGTTGCTGGTCATGGTTGCCGTGACGGCCGTCATCGCCAGGAGGAGGACGGCGGCGGCGTAGAGCGGGGTGCGGATGTCGTAGGTGGTGGCCAGCCAGCCGCCGAGGAAGGCCCCGATGGGGGCGGCGCACATGGCCAGCATGCGGGAGGTGGAGGCGACCCGGCCCATAAGGTGGGCCGGGACGATCGCCTGTCGGAGGGAGGGCCCGAGCACCATCGTGGCGCCCATGCCGGCCCCGCAGACGGCGAGCGCCAGCCCGGCCACGTACGGGTTCGGGGCAGCGGCGAGGCCCAGGATGGCAAGCCCTTCGACGGCGGCTGTGCAGGTCAGTGCGGTGCCGGTGCCGAGTCGTCGGCCGAGGTAGGAGGCGATGCCTGCACCGAGCAGGCCGCCGGTGGCCTCCGCCGTGAGGAGCAGGCCGAAGCCGTAGGTGTCGATGCCGAGGCGGTCGTGCGCGAAGAGGGCGAGGACGGTCTCCACAGCGAGGAAGGCAACGTTCCCGACCGCCGGGCGGAGCGCGAGCCCGAGCAGCAACCGGTCCCGGAAGACGTACGAGGCCCCGGCCCGCGCCTGCCGAAGCAGCGACTCGCGGACCTTCGGCACGGGCCGTGGCATGGCGGGAAGCGACCGTACGAGCAGTGCGGAGAGCATGAACGACACCGCGTCGGCGAGCAACGGAACCGCACGCCCGAGCGCGAGCAGCGCACTGCCCGCAGGCGGCCCCGCGAAGCCGGACATGGCGGTCTGGGCTCCGCGCAAGCGAGAGTTGGCTCGCTCCAAGAGTGCGGGGTCGCGGCCGAGTAGATCCGGCAGATAGGCCGTGGCGGCCGTGTCGAAGAAGAGTCCGCCGAGGCCGAGCAGGAAGGCGACGGCCGCGAGCAGCGGAATGCTCAAGCCGTCGAGCGCTGCCGCTGCCGCCGGTATCGCGAGCAGCACCGCACGCGCCGCGTCCATGACCCACATCGTGCGCCGGCGGTCCCAGCGGTCCACCAGCGCGCCGCCAAGCACCCCGAAGAGCAGCCACGGCAGCGTCCCGGCGGCCGTGACGACGGCGAGCGCCATCGGATCCCGCGTCAACGTCAACGCGAGCAGCGGCAGCGCGGCATGCGACACCCCGTCACCGAGCGAGGACACCGTCTGCGCAGTCCACAGCCGTCCGAACCCGGTCGGCAACTTCCGGACGTCTGAGGTCACTTGGCGCCTCCCTCAGCCTGCTCGCGCGGTGCCGGGTGAAACAGTGCGAAGACGAGTGACGCGTCCGGCAGCGACGGATCGGACAGCTCCCGGTACTCGTCCGCCAGTGCCTGCAGCCGCGCCCCCAGCTGCGCGAACTGCTCCTCGGTGAGCCGCAGATGCGCCATCCGTACGTGCCGCTCATCCACCGGCGACGCCTCCAGGTCCGCCACCGCATGCCGCATCAGCACATCCGGCCCTCCCTCGCCCGGATCCGGCAGCACGATCGACCGCGCGGCCATCGCGTAGTACCGCTCGGTGACACCCCGCACCTTCCGCGTCCGCACCACCTTCACCAGGCCGGCCCGCTCCAGCAGCCGCACGTGATAGCTGGAACTCCCCTTCGCAAGGCCCACCCGCTCGGCGATCTGCGTAATCGTCGCCGGCTCAAAGCGGAGCACGGCCATGATCCGGTGGCGCGTGAGATTGGAGATGGCGCGCAGCTGCTCGTCCGTGGTGACGTGAAACGTCTCGGGAAGATCATCGGTAGGCATACGAGCAATGGTCAACGATTCTTGACCATTGAGCAAGGGGATTTCGCGTAAACCTCCAGAGTCTTGCCGCTCGAGCGCGAGACCTTCTGTCAAAGCCCCCCACCCGCTGGCGATCCTGGGAGCTGTCAAAAAACCTTGGCACTCTCAAGGGATCAACGCACCACCCACGGATGATCATGTGATCGTGGAGGCACAGGTGCGTGACTACGGGTCTTCGCCAGCTCAACAGAATGAGATCTGGAGACGCTGGCGCGAAGGACAGTCGTTCAGCTTGATCGGGCGGGCGCTCGGGGCACCCATGCAGCACGTCCGTCGGTTCCTGTACCAGAGCGGCAGCATCCGCCTCACCCCGCAGACGCGGTCAGAGCGACAACTGAGCGGCACCGAGCGTGAGGAGATATCCTCCGCCTCCGCCGCGTCCACCAGGGCCACGCCCCGGCCGGTCTCACGGGCAAGCCGGGACACCTCCCACAGCACCAGCACGTCGCCCGGCCGTCCGAACGCGCCGGTCTCCAGGTCGGACAGCAGCTTCTCGAAGTCGTCGCGGATCCTGGTCGCGAACTTGGAGGCGCTGCCCGTGTCCTTGTACGCCTCGCCCCACGTCCACGGCCCGTGCTCCTCCCCGGCCGTGAGGTTGTCGCGGTGCTGGTCGGTGATCGATCGCGCCGCCTTGCCCTTGCCCTTGCTGACCCGCAGGTACTCAGGTGCTGCCCGGATCGCCGTTGCCGTCGCCATGGCCCCTCCCCGTCACGTACGGTCGTTCTATGGCACCTGAGAGATCTACCGTAGGTGTAATCATGACCGTGGACGACGACCCGGGAGTCTCCCGTGCCGTCGCCCGTGACCTGCGGCGCCGCTACGGCGCCTCGTACCGGATCGTGCGGGCCGAGTCCGGCGAGTCCGCGCTGGACGCGCTGCGCGAGCTGAAGCTGCGCGGCGACCTGGTGGCCGTGATCCTGGCCGACTACCGGATGCCGCAGATGAACGGCATCGAGTTCCTGGAACAGGCGCTGGACGTCTACCCGGGGGCCCGGCGCGTGCTGCTGACCGCGTACGCGGACACGAACGCGGCGATCGACGCGATCAACGTGGTCGACCTGGACCACTACCTGCTCAAGCCCTGGGACCCGCCCGAGGAGAAGCTCTACCCCGTCCTGGACGACCTGCTGGAGGCCTGGCGCTCCAGCGACCACCGTCCGGTGCCGGCCACGAAGGTCGTCGGGCACCGCTGGTCGGCGCGCTCGTCGGACGTCAGGGAGTTCCTGGCCCGCAACCAGGTGCCGTACCGCTGGTACTCCGCCGACGAGCCCGAGGGGCGGCGGCTGCTGGCCGCGGCCGGTCAGGACGGGCAGCGGCTGCCGCTGGTGATCACCGCGGACGGGACCCCACTGGTCGCGCCGGACGCGCCGGAGCTGGCCGCGAAGGTCGGACTGGCGACGACACCGACGGCCGACTTCTACGACCTCGTCGTCATCGGCGGCGGTCCGGCGGGGCTCGGCGCGGCGGTGTACGGGGCCTCCGAGGGCCTGCGCACGGTGCTCGTGGAGCGGTCGGCGACCGGCGGGCAGGCCGGGCAGAGCTCCCGGATCGAGAACTACCTCGGCTTCCCGGACGGCGTGTCCGGCGCCCAGCTCACCGAGCGGGCGCGCCGGCAGGCGGCGAAGTTCGGCGCCGAGATCCTCACCGCGCGCGAGGTGACGGGACTCGAGGTCAACGGGTCCGCGCGGGTCGTACGGTTCTCGGACGGCTCGGCGGTGGCCGCGCACAGCGTGATCCTCGCGACGGGCGTGTCCTACCGGCAGCTGACGGCGCCCGGCTGTGACGACCTGACCGGCTGCGGGGTGTACTACGGGTCGGCGCTCACCGAGGCGGCCTCCTGCCAGGGGCACGACGTGTACATCGTGGGCGGCGCCAACTCGGCCGGGCAGGCGGCCATGTACCTCGCGCGGGGCGCCAAGTCGGTGACCCTGCTGGTGCGCGGGGAGTCACTGACGGCGTCGATGTCGTACTACCTGATCCAGCAGATCGAGGAGTCGTCCAACATCTCCGTGCGCGCCCGCACGGTCGTCGAGTCGGCGCACGGCGACGGGCACCTGGAGCGGCTGACCCTGCGGGACGTCACGACCGGGGAGACCGAACTCGTCGACGCGCAGTGGATGTTCGTGTTCATCGGCGCGGCCCCGCTGACCGACTGGCTGGACGGCACGGTGCTGCGCGACGAGCGCGGGTTCATCCTGGCCGGGCCCGACCTCACGCCCGACGGACGGCCGCCGGGCGGCTGGGAGCTGGACCGGCCGCCGTACCACCTGGAGACCAACGTTCCCGGCGTGTTCGTGGCGGGCGACGCGCGCGCCGAATCCGCGAAGCGTGTCGCGTCCGCCGTAGGAGAGGGAGCCATGGCCGTGATGCTCGTCCACCGGTATCTGGAGCAGTCGTGAACGGGCAGCCGATGCCGTGCGCGCCGGCCGAGATCGGCACGCTGTTCCTGTTCGAGAAGCTCTCCCCCGAACAGCTGGGACGGCTGTGCGGTGAAGGGCGCGTGGAGCGGTTCGAGGCCGGGCCGGTGTACACCGAGGGTGATCCGGCCACCTGCTTCTACGTGATGCTGGAAGGCACGGTCGTGCTCTACCGCCGGGTCGGCGGGGACGACGTCGAGGTCAGCCGGACCTCGCAGCGCGGGGTGTACGCGGGGGCCATGCAGGCGTACCTGGGGGACCGGGTGCCGCAGGTCTACAACAACACGATGCGGGTCACGGAGCCGACGCGGTTCTTCGTGCTGCCCGCCGAGTCGTTCGCGGCCGTCATGCGGGAGTGGTTCCCGATGGCCGCGCATCTGCTGGAGGGGCTGTTCTTCGGCTCCAAGAACACCCAGCGGGCCATCGGCCAGCGTGAACGGCTGCTCGCCCTGGGCTCGTTGTCGGCGGGGCTCACGCACGAGCTGAACAACCCCGCGGCGGCGGCCGTGCGGGCGACGGCCACGCTGCGCGAGCGGGTGGCGAAGATGCGGCACAAGCTCACGGTGATCGCCTCCGGCGGGTACGACCCGGTGGTGCTGACCCGGCTGATCGAGATCCAGGAGCGCACGGCCGAGCTGGTCGCCAAGGCGCCGGTGCTGAGCCCGCTGGAGGCCTCCGACCGGGAGGACGCGCTCACCGACTGGCTCGACGACCACGGCATCCAGGAGAGCTGGCGGATCGCGCCGACCTTCGTGCAGGCCGGGCTCGACGTGGACTGGCTGGAGCAGGTCGCGGACGCGGTGGAGGCGGACGTGCTGCCGGGTGCGATCGGGTGGCTCAACTACACCGTCGAGACCGAGCTGTTGATGGACGAGATCGACGACTCCACCAACCGCATCTCCCATCTGGTGGACGCCGCCAAGCAGTACTCGCAGCTCGACCGCGCCCCCTACCGGGTCGTCGACGTCCACGAACTCCTCGACAGCACCCTGCTGATGCTCTCCGGGAAGATCGGACAGCGCATCGAGGTCGTCAAGGAGTACGACCGGACGCTCCCGGAGGTGCCCGCGTATCCGGCGGAGCTGAACCAGGTGTGGACGAACCTCGTCGACAACGCCGTGTTCGCGATCAACAGCGACGGCGGGGACGGCACGTTGACCGTGCGGACGGCGCGTGAGGGCGACCGGCTGCTGGTGGAGTTCCGCGACACCGGTCCCGGTGTTCCGCCGGACGTCCGCGGCCGCATCTTCGATCCCTTCTTCACCACCAAGCCGGTGGGCGAGGGCACCGGGCTCGGCCTGGACATCTCCTGGCGGATCGTCGTCAACAAGCACCACGGCAGCCTTCAGGTCGAGTCGGTGCCGGGCGACACCCGATTCCAGGTCCTGCTGCCGCTGACCGCGCCCGAACCCGAGACAGATCCCGGGACCGGGACAGATCCCGGAACCGATCCCGAGAGCGCGCCCGAACCCGACCCTGCCGAGGAGCCCGTATGACCGACGGCAACGCGATCGACCCGAACGTCCCGCCCAGCGGCCCCGGCTGTGGGGACTGCGACGCGGTCGGCGGCTGGTGGTTCCATCTGCGGCGGTGCGCGAGCTGCGGCCACGTCGGCTGCTGCGACTCCTCCCCCGCCCAGCACGCCACCGCCCACTACAAGGCCACCGGACATCCCGTCGTGCGCAGCTTCGAGCCGGACGAGGAGTGGTTCTGGGACTACTCCACGAACGAGATGTACGCGTCGGGGCCCGAGCTGACACCTCCGGCCCACCACCCGAAGGACCAGCCGGTCCCGGGGCCGGAGGGACGGGTTCCGGCGGACTGGGCGAGCTCCTTGCACCGGTGATCACACTTCCTCCCTGGTCGCGGGCCGCGTTGTCGGTGGTGCGTGCCAGGATGGAGGGGTGTCGCAGACTGTGATGACCAGCCCGTTCGTCGGCCGGGCGGAGGAGCTGGCCCGGCTCTCCGATGTGCTGGAGCGGGCCCGTGCCGGGGAGGCCCGGGCGGTGCTGGTCGCCGGGGACGCGGGGGTGGGCAAGACGCGTGTGCTGGACGAGGTCGCGGCGCGGGCCGCGCGCTCCGGCATGACGGTGCTGACCGGGCACTGCGTCGACCTCGGTGACATCGGGCTGCCGTATCTGCCGTTCACGGAGATCCTGGGCGCGCTCGCCGCCGACGATCGGTTCGCGGCCGTCGTCGCCGGGCATCCGGTGGCCGACCGGCTGCTGGGCGCGGGCACGGATCCCGCGAGGGACGACGACGGTCCCCGCGCGCGTGCCGGCGGCGGGGACGGGCGGGCGGTGCTGTTCGAGGGGATGGCGGGCCTGCTCGCCGACCTGTCCGACATCGCGCCGCTGCTGCTCGTCCTGGAGGACCTGCACTGGGCCGACCAGTCCTCCCGGGACCTGCTGCGTTTCCTGCTCAGCCGGGGCCTGCTGCAACGGCCGGCGGGCGGCACCCCCGCGCGCCGGCTGGCGATCCTGGCCTCCTACCGCACGGACGACCTGCACCGCCGGCACCCGCTGCGCCCGCTCCTCGCCGAGCTGGTGCGGCTGCCGGCCGTGGACCGGCTGGAGCTGCGGCCCTTGGCGGACGCCGAGGTGACCCGTCTGGTGCGCTCCCTGGAGGAGCGGCCGCTGCCGGAGGCCACGGTGCGCCGGATCGTGGAGCGCGCCGAGGGCAACGCCTTCTACGCGGAGGAACTGCTCGCGGCGACGGACGCGGAGGCCGGCGGTGTGCCGAGCGGGCTGGCCGACGTCCTCCTGATCCGGGTCGAGCAGCTCTCCGACACCGCCCAGCAGGTGCTGCGCACGGCCGCGGTCGCCGGGCGGCGCGTGGAGCACGACCTGCTGCGGGACGCGACGGGCCTGCCCGAGGAGGAGCTGGAGGCGGTGCTGCGCGAGGCGGTCGGCCGGCAACTGCTCGCCCCGGGCGACAAGGACACGTACGCGTTCCGGCACGCGCTCGCCCGCGAGGCGGTGTACGCGGATCTCCTCCCGGGTGAACGGTCGCGGCTGCACGGCACATTCGCGCGGCTCCTCGCCGGCCGGGGCCACCGTCCGGAGACCGCCGCGGAGCGCGCCCACCACTACCGGGAGAGCCATGACTCGGCGGAGGCCCTCGCCGCCTCGCTGGAGGCCGCCGACCACGCGCAGCGCGTGCGGGCGCCCGCCGAGGAGCTGCACCATCTGGAGGCCGCCCTGGACCTGTGGGCGGCGGTCGACCCGTCCGCCCGCCCCTCGGGCGAGGGCGGCGACCGGGTCACGCTGATGCTGCGGGCCTCGGCGGCGGCCGCGCACGCCGGTGAGGCACATCGCGCGGTCTCCCTGACCCGGGCCGCGCTGGCCGGCATCGGCCAGGACGCCGACTCCGAACTCGCCGCACGCGTGCGGTACACCCTCGCCGGCACCCTGATGAACGTCGACAGCCTCACGTCCGCCTTCGCCTACAGCAGCGAGGCGCTGGCGCTGATCCCCGCCGACCCGCCCTCGCCGACCTGGGTGTGGGCGGCGTCCACCCATGTTCTGGCGGCCCGTCAGATCGGGGACAACGCGACCGCCCTGAGCGTCGCCCGCCGTGCCCTGAGCATGGCCGAGCGGCTGGACCTGGCGGACGCCCGGGCCGACCTGCTGATCTCGCTGGCCGCCATGGAGGGGGACGGCCGCCGCTCCCCCGAGGCCCGCGAGCGGCTGAAGGAGGCCCGTGAGCTGGCCAGGGGCGCGGGCAACGCCCCGGTGGAGATGCGGGCGCTGTTCTCGCTGGCGATCGCCTGCTACGAGGCCGGGGAGCTGGAGGAGTGCCTGCCCTGGCTGTCCGAGGGTCTGGACCGCGCCCGCCGCGCGGGTCTGCGCTCCTCGCCGTACCCCCTGGAGATGCGCTACCTGAACCTGCTGCTGCTCCACACGCTGGGCCGCTGGGACGAGTGCGTACGGACGGCGGCCGCCGACGTCGCCGTCCTGCCCGCCGCGGGCGGGTACACGGTGGGCCCCGCACTGTACGTCGCCCTCGCGCGCGGCGAGAGCGAGGAGGCCGTGGCCCGGGCCCGGGCGCTCACGGAGGGCCGCTTCGACTGGATGGCGACACTGGTCGCGGCCGTCGTGCTGACCGACGCGGCGGCCCAGCGCGGCGACGCCGAGGAGGCGGTGGCGCGGGTGCGGTCCTCGGTCGAGGCCCTCACGGACGAATCGGGCATGCTCCCGGACGTCACGGTCCGGCTGGCGGCGCTGGCACTGGCGGCGGTCGCCGACGCGGCGGCCACGGCCCGGGCGGACGGCGACGACACGGCCGTACGCCACTGGTCGGACGTGGCGGTCGAACTGCTCGGGTCCGCGCGGACGGTGGCCGTGCGCGGGAGGACCGGTGCGCCGCAGGGTCCGGAGGGCAGGGCGTGGCTGGCGCGGGCCGAGGCGGAGGTGGTGCGGGCCACCACGGGTGCGGACCCGGTGGCCTGGGAGCAGGCTGTGGCCGCGTTCGGCTACGGCGATGTGTACGAGCTGGCGCGCTGCCGGCTGCGGTACGCGGAGGCCCTGCTGGCGGCGGGGCGGCGCGAGGAGGCGGCGGGCGAGGCGCGCGCCGCCCGGGAGACGGCCCTGCGACTGGGTGCCGTACCCCTGCGGGAGCGGCTGGACGCGCTGATACGTCGAGGCCGGCTCGGGGACTCGCCGGCGGACTCGCGGGACCGGGCGGTCGCGCTCACCGCGCGGGAGCGGGACGTGCTGCGGCTGCTCGCGCTCGGGCGCAGCAACCGCCAGATCGGCGAGGAGCTGTTCATCAGCGGGAAGACGGCGAGTGTCCACGTCTCCAACATCCTCGGCAAGCTGAGCGCGGCGAGCCGGACGGAGGCGGTGGCGATCGCCTATCGGGAGGGGCTGCTGGTCATGGAGCGCTGACGGTTCCGGCTCCGTTTCGGTTTCGGCTCCGGTTCCCGCTCCGGTTCCTTCGGGCGCGTTGCAGCCGGCCACGCGCCCCCTGACGCTTCCTCACACCCCTGGCAGGCGCGGCGAACCACCGTCGTGGGCATACAACCAGCCCATACGCTCACGGATCTCAGCCGTCGTACCGCAGGCCCCGGGAGACCCGTGAACCACCGCACGACCGCAGCCGCCCTGGCGTCCTGTGCACTGGCCGTCGCCGCCCTCACCGCCTGTGGCTCCGGAGAGCCGGCCGCGAGCCCCAAGGAACCGGCGTCGGCGGGGACGGCCCCGGCGGCGGCGACCCCGCGTGCGGAGGGCTCCACGGCGTCCGGTGAGCCGGGCGGCGGCACCCCTTCGGCCCCGACGACGAACCCGCCGTCCGGCGGCCAGGAGGGGGCGGGGGCCACGGCCGCCGCTCTCCCACCGCGCCCCGACCGCGACGGCGAGGCCGCCTACGTCCGGGCGCTGACCGCGATCGATCCGGACATCGTCCACGACAAGGAGGACAAGGCCGTCGAGCGCGGCCGCGCCCAGTGCGCCACGATCCACGACTTCCCCGGGGACCGGGAGAAGCAGATCGGCACCGCCATGCGGCGCTTCATTTCTCCCGGTCACCCCGAGGGCTTCGGCCGGGCCAGGACCACCCGGATCGTGGACGCCGTACACCTCAACCTCTGCCCCGACTACTGACGGGGGCGCGGGGGGCCGTCGGCGTCCGGCGTGCCGTCAGCGCGTGCCGTCAGCGCGTGGCGGGCGGCACGTTCGCGGAGGTGACGTTGACGCCGGCCCAGGCCTTGTTCACCGTCTTGAACTCCGTGCTGTTCTGGCCGTAGAGGTCCCGGGCCGCCTTCAGCGTCGCGACGCGCGCGTCGTGGAAGTCGGTCGAGGAGACCATGTAGCGGGTCAGGGCGCGGTAGAAGATCGCGGTGGCCTTGGCGCGGCCGATGCCCTTCACCGTGGCGCCGTTGTAGGTCGGCGAGTCGTAGGTGACGCTGCCGATCTTCTTACGGCCGCTGCCCTCGGCGAGCAGGTAGTACGCGTGCGAGGAGACGCCGGAGCCGGCGTGGACCTCGGCGTTGTACACCTGCGGCGACCAGTAGTCGATCGCGCCTTCGAGGACGTCCAGGGACGGCTTGTCGAGGCGGCGCAGGAACTTCTGGTCCAGACCCAGCTTCTCGCCGATCAGGTAGTTCGGCGGGTTCTTGGGGTTGTTGGTGCTGAACTCGACCGCGGAGGCGAAGATGTCGGCGAGGGACTCGTTCAGGGAGCCGGGCTCACCGTACTGGTTGCCCTCGTTGTCGACGTAGGTCGGCTCCAGACGGGCGGTGGCGTCGACGACGCCGTGGGTCAGCTCGTGGCCGGTGACGTCCAGGACGACCAGCGGCTTCTTGATCTCCCGGCCGTCGCCGTCGCCGTAGAGCATGCAGCCGCAGTCCGGGTACCAGAACGCGTTGCCCACCTTCTTGCCGAAGTGGACCATGGCGCGGGCGCCCTTGCCGTTGTTCGCGACGCCCTTGCGCCCGAACGTCTTCTTGTAGAAGTCGAGCGTCTTGGTGATGCCGTA
Organism: Streptomyces sp. NPDC041784; assembly: GCF_055591025.1. Classification (NCBI taxonomy): domain Bacteria; kingdom Bacillati; phylum Actinomycetota; class Actinomycetes; order Kitasatosporales; family Streptomycetaceae; genus Streptomyces; species Streptomyces sp. NPDC041784. Next base: position 360,088 of record NZ_JBVJAB010000009.1, on the reverse strand, counting down.
CTGGGCGTCGACGGCGGCGCTGACGCGGCTGGAGACGGCGCCGTTGCCCCACTTGTTGTCGGTGTCGGTGAACTTCTTGCCCTGGGCGAAGTTCCCCAGCTCCAGGTTCTTCGCGTCGCGCGTCTCGGTGCCCCAGCGGGTGGGGTCCTTCAGCAGGTAGCTGGTGCGCGCGGTGCGGGTGGTGGTCAGGGGGACCTTGCCCACGAAGAGGGAGCTGCCCGTGCCGTTGGCCGTGGCCGGGTAGCGGGCGGCGGCGGCCGCGCCGGACGACGCGGTGAGGCCGGCGGACAGGGGCGCGTTGCCGGTGGCCGGGTCGAGGGTCTCGCCGCGCTCGCGCAGGCTGTCGACCAGGGCGGGCGAGAGGAACTCGTCGCTGTCGGGCGTGTTGCTGCGCACCTTGCCGGTGAGGGCGTCCACGACGACCGTGCGGGAGCCGGTCTCGGCGGTGGAGCTGTCGGTGACCTGGATCCGGTAGGCGAGGGCCGAGGCGCCGCCGCGGGCGTCGACCACGAGTTCGGCGCTCTGCGCGTCGCCCTTCGCCACGGCGGCGGCCTTCTGCTCGGCCTGCCGGGCCGTCAGCTTCGCCTTCGCGGCGGCGGGGTCGACGGTGTGCTCGGCGGCGCGGGTGACACCCGCGTAGGCGAGCTGCCGGGTGAGGTGGACGACCAGGTCGCCGCCGAGGACCGGCATGCCCTGGTGGGTCCGGACGAACCGGACGTGCCGGGCGCCCTCGGGGTCGATCATGACTTCCTGCGACTGCAGTTCGTCGTCCTGGCCGACGCCGGTCGCGGCCGCGTGGGCGAGCGCGGCGGCGCGGGCGGCCCGCACCACGTCGGTGGCCTGCGCACCGGCCGTGGCCGTGGCGGTGGCCCGGTCCTCCCCCGCGAGGGCCGTGCCGGTCAGACCCGTCGCGGCCGTCGCCACGGTGACGGCGATCGCCAGGGTGCGTATGTGTGCTCTGCGCACTGGTGAGGGTTCCTTCGTTCGGGCGGCCGGCGGCGCCGACCGCCGCGGTACATGGCGCTGTTGGTTGCCAAGGGGGCTGGTCGGGCCCCGAAAGGCAACCCTTACGGATGAGTCATGTTCATGTAAAGCGGAAATCGTCGCCTTATGCGGCTTTCGTCGCGATACTGGGCACGTCCTCGACGCACGGTGGTCGCCGGGCGCCCAACTGTGCGTCGCCTGTGGAGATGTGACATGACGGAAGTAGGTTGCCTCGGGTGAATGTGACCGATCTCGCATCGACGACCGACCGGCGGAGACCGTCGACCACCGACCGGCAGAGACCGTCGACGACCGACCGGCGGGGACGACGGAGAAGGGCCGCGACGGCGCTGTGCGCGGGGGCGGCTCTGATGTCCCTGCTGCCGCTGCCGACCGCCCATGCCGCACCGCGTCCCGCGGTCTCCGCCGCCGCGCCGCCGAAGCCCGACCTCACCGGCCTCAAGGGCGTGCTGCGCACCGCGGTCGGCCAGGGCGCGCCCGGCGCGATGGCGCGCCTCGACGACCACGGCACCGTGCACCACCTCGCCGTGGGCGTCTCCGACCGGCGCACCAAGAAGGCCCTGAGCAACGCCGACCGGTTCCGCATCGGCAGCGTCACCAAGACGTTCTCCGCCGTCGTGCTGCTCCAGCTCGTCGACGAGGGGAAGCTCGACCTGGACGGGCCGGTCAACCGCTATCTGCCGGGGCTGCTGCCCGACAGCCGGATCACCGTCCGGCACGTGCTGAGCCACCGCAGCGGCCTGTACGACTACAGCAACGACCTGTTCGCCCGGTCCGTCTCCGGCTTCGAGGCGGTGCGCATGAAGGTCTTCACCTACCGCCAGCTGGTGACCCGTTCGCTGAGCCACCCCCGCACGACGGCGCCCGGCGGCGCCTACTCCTACTCCAACACCAACTTCGTCGTCGCCGGACTTCTCATCGAGAAGCTGACCGGTCGGCCCGTGGGCACCGAGTACCAGCGCCGCATCATCGATCCGCTGAAGCTGCGCGACACCTTCTACGTCCACCCCGGCACGGCGATCCCGGGCCGCCACGCGAGCGGCTACCTCACCCCCGACACACCAGGCACCCCCCTGGTCGACGCGACGAAGCAGACCGTGTCCTGGGCCCAGAGCGCCGGTGCCCTCATCTCCAGCACCAAGGATCTCGACACGTTCCTCTCGGCCCTGCTGCGCGGCAAGCTCACCTCCGCCGACGCGCTCGCCCAGATGAAGCGGTGGGTCCCGGCGGGCACCACCCAGGCGTACGGCCTGGGGCTGCGGCGCCGCAACCTGTCCTGCGGGGTGTCGGTGTACGGCCACACGGGCGCCGTCCAGGGCTACTACACCTACGCGTTCACCTCGAAGGACGGCAGGCGCACCCTGGCCGCGCTCGCCAACGCCTCCAACAGCACCGCCGTGCACAACACGATGCTGCGCACCCTGGAGTCGGCGTTCTGCGGCAGGGCCACGAGCACCCGCGAGATCAAGGCGCCCTACGAGCAGTCCGAGGACATCGCGCCGGACGTCACGCCGGGCCTCGCTCCGGACGTCGCGCCGGACACCGTCCGCCCCTGACCGCGCCCGGGCAGGCGGTCCGGGAGCCCGCGGGGCCCCGGTGTCCGTGCCGGGAACCCGCGTGCCCCGGTGTCCGTTGTCCGGACAACACCCCACGGGGGTGCGTACGACGACACCGGGGCGGTGGGATGAGCGAGTTGGTCTCCGGGGGCAATCTGCCCCTCCCGGGCGGCGCCCTGGCCGTCCGGGTCCCCGGCCCCTTCGACGTGTGCGCGCTCGTCACCGACGACAGCGGCAAGGTGCGCGGCGACGCCGACTTCGTGTTCTACAACCAGCCCGCCGCACCGGGCGCCCGGCTCCACGGCGACACGCTCACCCTGGACCCGGGCCGGCTGCGCGCCGGCGCCACGCGCGTCACCGTGGTCGTCAGCGCCGCCGAGCCGGGCACTCCCCTGGGCCGCCTGCCCGCGCCCACCCTCCAGGTCGCCGACGCGCGGGGCCGCCCGCTCGCCCGGTTCGCGCCACCGCGCCCGCGGCAGGAGACGGTCCTGCTGCTCGCGGAGGTCTACCGGCTCGGCGGGGTCTGGAAGCTGCGGGCGCTCGGCCAGGGGTACGCGGACGGACTGGCGGGCCTGGCCCGGGACTTCGGGGTGGAGGTGCTGGAGGACACGCCACCCGCACCACCCGCACCCGTGCGCGGGCGGCCGACCACCACTGCCGCACGTGCCTCCACCCCGCCCTCGTCCCACGCCCCCGCTCCCCGCTCCACCCCCGGCCCCGATCCCGACGGCTTCCTCTCCCTCGTCAACCCCGCCCGCGCCTCGGCCGGCGCCCGGCCCGTCTCGTTCGACGCCCGGCTGGCCTCGGCGGCCCGTGCGCACGCCGCCGAGATGGCCGCAGCAGGGCGGCTCGGCGCGCAGGGCCGGGACGGCGTCTCGCTGCACCAGCGCGTCACCTCCGCCGGATACGCCTATCTGTCCGTGGGTGAGCACCTGGTCTCCGGGCCGCGCACACCCGCCGAGTTCGTCGCCTACTGTCTGCGCACGGACCAGCCCCGCCGCACCCTGCACGACCGAGCGTTCACGCACGCCGCCCTGGCGTACGGCACGGACACCCGCGGCGACACCTACTGGACCGCCGTGTGGGCGAGCCCGCTCACGGCGGACGGGCTGGCCCGGACGGCCGCCGAGGTGGTCGGTCTCACCAACCGCGAGCGCGCGAGGGCGGGGCTGCACCCGCTCGCCGTCGACACCCACCTCACCACCGCCGCCCAGGCGCACTGCGCGGACATGGTCGCGCGGTGCTTCTACTCGCACACCTCGCCGGAAGGCGGTCAGCCGTGGGACCGGGCCGCCGCCGCGGGATCGTCCCGGCGGACCATCGGGGAGAACATCGCCTGCGGTCAGCGCTCCGCCGCCGAGGTGGTGGAGGGCTGGATGAACAGCCCAGGGCACCGCGCCAACATCCTCAAGCCCGCCTTCACCCACATCGGCGTCGGTTTCACGGGCGGCGGCCCGGCGGGCACGTACTGGACCCAGCTCTTCGGCGCCTGACGCCCTGCCGGGCCCACCCTGCCTGCCCCCATCCTGCGCGCCCCGCACGCCTCCTGACGTCCCGTCGGCCTCCGAGGTGATCTGCGCCTCACAGGCAACCCCGTCCCCGGGACCCGCGTCTTGATCGGCAACAGGCGCTATACGCGCCATGTATACACAGAGTGTATACATGAGAGCCGAAAGGAATCCATGTACGGCAAGGCATTCGCCCCGGAGTACCAGGGCGCCCTCACCACCCTGTCCGTGAACTCCTCCCTCACCGACGTCCTGGCCGCGGGCGCCGAACAGCTGAAGGCGGCCGAACGGGCCGGGGAGCAGGGCGAGGCGGCCCGCTCCGGGCTCGCGGTCGCCGAGGCGCACCGACGGCTCGGGCAGGTGCGGGAGGCGGACAGCGCCTGGAAGGCCAGCTACCGGGCGGCGCGGGACGCCGGTGACGTCGCGGCGATGGCGTGGGCGCTGTGGAGCGGCGGCACCCTGGCCCGGCAGCGGGGCGCGTTCCCGCTGGCCCGGAGGCTGCTGGGTCTCGCGGCCGACCTCGGCGAGCACGGCGGCGACATCGTCGTGCGGGGCTACTCGCTGGCCGGGCTCGCGGAGACCGGGCGGATCCAGGGCGACTACGAGGCGGTCGGGCGGCTGCACGAGCAGCTGCTGGCCGAGGCACGCCGGCGCGGCGAGGCGCGGCACACGGTGTGGGCTCTGGAGGGCATCGCGCAGATGCACCGCAACTCCGGTTCCTACGACACCGCGTTCGCCCTGTTCGAGGAGGCGGCCGAGATCGCCGCGGGCGCCGACGACCGGCGCGGTCACGCGTGGGCGCTGCGCGGCCTGGCGGACATCGTCTCGGTGCGCGACGAGGACACCGGGCGGGCCCTCGCCCTGCTGTCCGAGGCGGAGGACACCTGCCGAGCGATGAAGCTGTCGGGCGCGCTGGCGTACAACCACAAGATGCGCGGCAACGTCCTCTACCGCGCCGGGCGTTACGCCGAGGCACGGGCCCTGTACGAGCGGGCGCTCGGCGAGTTCCGGGCGATGAAGGAGCCGCGCGGCGAGGCCCTCTCCCGGCTCGGCCTGGCCAAGTCCCGGGCGCGGCTGGGGCACGACCACGCCGAGACGGCGGCCGAACTCGCCGACCTGGCCGGGGTGCTGGAGCGGATCGGGCTGCGGCACGCCCGGGAGATGGTCTCCCGGGCCCAACTTGAGCTGGGCATCGACCCTTCCGAGCCCACGCCGGCCCTTGAGCCCACCACCGAACCCACCGAGCCCACCACGGCCATTGAACCCACCGAACCCACCGAAACCGTCGAGGCCAGCCGGTGACCCCGCTCGACACGCCGGTGCGCCGGCCCGGCCCGCCCGCCCCCGCGGGAACGCCTGCCGCCGCACCCCGACTGCTCACCCGCTGCCGCACCTTGGTGCGCCCCGCGCTGACGGAGGCCGTCGGGCGGCTGCATCCCTGGGTCGGCGAGATGGCCGCGTACTCCTTCGGCTGGTGCGAGGCGGGCGGGGCGCCCGCCGTCGGTTCCGGCGGCAAGGGGATGCGCCAGGCGCTCGCGGTGCTCGGTGCCGAGGCGGCCGGCGCGCCCGCGCGCACCGGGGTGCCCGCGGCGGTCGCGGTGGAGCTGGTGCACGCCTTCTCGCTGCTCCACGACGACATCATGGACGGCGACCCGACCCGGCGCGGCCGTCCCACCGTGTGGAAGGCGTACGGCACGGGACCGGCGGTCCTGGCGGGCGACGCGCTGTTCGCGCTGGCGGTCGAGACCCTCGCCGTCCAGCCGCCGCCCTCGGGACCGGCGGCCGTACGGCTGCTGTCCGGGGCGCTCGGGGACCTGGTGCGCGGACAGGCCGACGACCTGCTGTTCGCCGCCCGGCCCTGGTCGGGGCCGGAGCGGGTGACGCCGGAGGCGTACCGGGCGATGGCCGAGGGCAAGACCGGTGCGTTGCTGGGCTGTTCGGCCGCCCTGGGCGCGCTGCTGGCCGGCGCGCCGCCGGTGACGGTGGCCGCGCTGGACCGGGCCGGACGGCTGCTCGGGGTCGCCTTCCAGGTGGTCGACGACGTGCTCGGCGTCTGGGGAGACCCGTCGGTCACCGGCAAGCCCGTGCACGCCGATCTGCGCGAGCGGAAGAAGACCTTCCCGGTGCTGGCCGCGCTCGCCTCGCCGGACCCGGCGGCGCGCCGGCTGGCCGTACTGCTCGACGGGGACGGGGATCCGGCCGAGGCGGCCGGGCTGGCCGAGGAGGCCGGGGGACGCGCGGCGGCGCTCGCCGAGGCGGACCGGCTGGTCGCCGCGGCCGAGGGGGCGCTGGCCGAGGTGCCGCTGGCCGCCGGCGCCGTCCGCGACCTGCGGTCCCTGATCGGGTTCGCCGTGCGCCGGGATCTCTGACACGCCCCGTCCCGCCACGGACCTCGCAGCGCGCACCGTGCCGTGGACGGAACCGGCCGCCGGATGTCTTCTTCCGGCGGCGCGGGGCGGAACGTTTCGGCCTGCGCCGAAAAAGGGAGAATCCCCGACACGCCCCGCTGGCCGAAATCCCTCGCACGCACCCCGCAAGCGTTTTCGGGAACCTCCCGAGCCCGTTTACCGCTGGTTACACCGCTGGACGACCCCCGGCAATTTCCTTTCCTCGCACATATGCTCGGCCCTTGTCCGCCCCTATGCCCGGCGTCCTTGAATAAAAGACAGGAATCGTGCCGGAGTGGCGGTCCAATTGAACGGACCACCGCGCATGCGCCGTACTCCTGGGAAAGGGAGAACTCCGGGGGTTCAGCGAGGGATGACCATGGTCAAGGCGCACGTCTCCACGCACGAGTTGGTCGCTGGGAGGTACCGGCTCCTCGACGTGGTCCACCGCGAGACCAATCGCGTCAGCTGGTACGGGGAGGACCTCCAGGCGGCGCGGCCCTGTCTGGTCACCCGGGTCGGGCTGCCCCCCGACCTCGGCGAGGCCGAGGCGTGTCACGTCTCCGACCGGGTGCTGCGCATGTCGGCGACGATGGCCGGGCTCTGCCCCGGCCGGATCGCCGCGGTCGTCGACGCCCTGGCGGAGGCGGGGTCCCTGTGGACCGTCACCGAGTGGATCGACGGGCTGCCGCTCGGGCAACTGGTCGAGCAGAAGGGCTCGTTCGGTACGGCGCGGACGGCCACGATCGGGCTCCAGCTGCTCGACGTGCTGGAGGCCGCGCACGGCGAGGGCATCACCCATGGCGAACTCAGCCCCGGCCAGGTGTTCGTGCGGGCCAAGGGTCCGGTCGTCGTCACCGGGTTCGGGCTGGCCGGCGCCACGCTCGTGCCACGGCTGGCGGCACCGGCGTACGCCTCGCCCGAGCAGGCCCGGGACGAGCGGATCGGCCCCGCGGCGGATCTGTGGGCGCTGGGCGCGATCCTCTACACGATGGCCGAGGGGCGGCCGCCGTACCGTGACCGGGACCGGCCCGAGGCCACCCTCAAAGGCGTGGACCGGCTGCCGCTGCGCACTCCGCTGCGGGCCGGCCCGCTCACCCCGGCCGTACAGGGCCTGCTGCGCAAGGACTCCCGGGAGCGGCTGACCCGCCTCGTCGTACGCCAGAGCCTCACCCGGGCGCTGGACGAGGAACCGCTCCCCACCACGCCCCCGCCTCGGCTGCGGCGCGCCTACACCGTGGCCCGCAACGCGGGCCCGCAGTGGAGCGGGCGGGCCATGGCGGCCGGGACGGCGCTGGCGGTCCTCACGGTGGCGGTCGCCGCCCTGACCGTGACCCACCAGCTGCCGGGCACCCAGGACACGGCGGCGGGCGGCGGCGCGCCGGCCGTGCCGTCGGCCGCCCCGACACCCTCCGCCGAGGACGGCGGCGACATCGGCGAAAGAGTCACGCCGACGCCCAGCACACCACCCTCCAGCTCCGCGCCCGCCACCCCGTCCGCGCCGCCCTCCTCCCCTTCGTCCCCTTCTGCCTCCACCGACGCCCTGCCGTCCGGCTACCGCGTCTACCGCGCGCCCGAGGGCTTCTCCGTCGCCCTGCCCGCCGGCTGGAAGCGGCTGGACACCACGGAGGGCGCCGACAACGCGTATCGCGTCACCTTCGGAGCGGCAGGCGATCCACGCACGCTCGCGGTGACCTACAGCGAGCGGGTGGGCCCGGATCCGGTGGCCGTGTGGCGCGAGGACGTCGAGCCGAACCTGCGGCAGCAGGGCGAGTACCGGCGGATCGGCGCGATCGAGGCGACGACGTACCAGGGGTACAAGGCGGCCGACATGGAGTGGGTCGTCGACGCCGACGGGACCCAGGTGCACACGTTCGGCCGGGGCTTCCTGCTCGGTGGGACGCGCGGCTTCTCCCTGCGCTGGACGACGCCCGCCGCCGACTGGGACCAGGGTGGCAACCGCCAGGCCCTGGACACGTTCCTGCGGACGTTCCGCCCGGGCTCGGCGGCCTGAGGGCCGCCGCTGGGCCGCCACCCGCCGCCCGCACCACGGGCCGCCCTGCGTCGCCCGCCGTCCACGGGTCCGTCAAAGCGTTGCCAATGGGTGCATATAGGCTGCCGGTCTGCACGTCCGCGTTTCCCGCAGCCTTCTGAGGAGAGTCATCCGTGACCCTGGCGATCGACCGGCCCGAGACGTCCCCCGCGCCCCTGTCCGACCTTGTGGCACGGGACGCGCGGGAGTTCGGAGTCTACGCGCGCACCGGCGGGTGGGCCTTCGGGCTGATGGTGGCCCGCAGCGTCCGGCCGGGCGGGCAGAGCGCGGACGAGACGCCGAAGGTGTCGGCGAAGGAGTTCGCGGAGCTGGCCGGCTGCTCCCCCGAGCGCGTGATGCGGTACTACAAGGCCTGGGACCGGGCGGCCGACGACGGTCTCGTCCCGCAGTTCGAGGAGCTGGCGCCGGGCCAGGAGGTCGAGCTGCCGGACGCCGACGTGTGGACGGGGTACTACGTCTCCCGGTCCAGCGCCACGTCCGAGCGCGGCACGGCGATCGCCGAGGCCGCCGAGGCGGAGGGCATCCGGCCGACGAAGGCGCTGGAGGTCGCGGAGAACCCCACGGCCCTGCGCGCCGCGATCCTCGCCGACCCGTCCACCGCCCGCGCGGCCCGCGCCGCCCTCCTGGACCGCGTCAGGGAGGACCCGGAGCTGCAGGCCGAGCTGGCCCGGGACGTGGTGCGCACCGACGACCTGAAGAAGGCGGTGGCCACCGAGAGCCGCTCGGCCGACCGGATCGGTTACGTCCGCCAGATCGCCGAGTCCGGTCAGGTCAAGACGCCCGCGGGCCAGACCATCGACGCGCCGGTCGGGCTGCGCCAGGAGGCCGAACGGCACCTGTCGCTGATCGACGAGCTGGACGAGAACGAGGACGCCGGCGAGTGGGCGAGCGAGGCCTACGACACGATGAAGCACCTCGTCGTGGAGACCGTGGAGGCCGACCCCGAGCTGCGCGTCCAGGAGCGGCGCACCAAGTTCTACAGCAGCCTCCAGAGGGCGACGAAGGTCTTCGAGGAGCTGACCTTCGACGACGCCCAGGAGTTCTACGAGGACGACATGGTCCAGCGGCTGGAGGAGCTCCAGCAGGCCATCGGCACCTGCATCACGGCCCTGCGCGGGGCGCGCGGAAACGCAGGGTGAGCTGAGTAGCCGTACTCATGCCGCCGGTCGGCGGGCGGCCCGACGATGGGTGCTCCCAAGTCGTTCTTCCTTCAAGGAGCGCCCGATGTCCGCTGCCGGCCTGTCCGCCGTACCGCCCGCACCGCGCCGCACCCTGCCCGCCCTGTGCGCCGGGCTGGTCGTCGCGGGCCTGGCCCTGTCGGCCTGGCACCCCTACGACCCCACGACCTGGCTGCTGGAGACGGTGTGGGTGCTCGTGGGGCTGCCGGTGGTCGTCCTGGCCTGGCGCCGGTTCCCGCTCACCGGCCTGCTGTGCGCCCTGCTCGCGGTGCACGCACTCGTGCTGGCGCTGGGCGGCCACTACACGTACGCGCGTGTGCCGCTCGGCGACTGGGTGCGGGACGTGTTCGGCCTCGACCGCAATCCGTACGACCGTTTCGGCCACCTCATGCAGGGGTTCGTGCCGGCGATCCTGGTCCGGGAACTGCTCAGCCGTACGTCCCCGCTGCGGGGCAGCCGCTGGCTGGCGCCGCTGACGGTGTGCGCGTGCCTGGCGTTCAGCGCGGTGTTCGAGATGTTCGAGTGGGCGGCGGCCGTGATCGGCGGGCAGGCGGCCGACGCCTTCCTCGCCACCCAGGGCGATGTGTGGGACACCCAGTGGGACATGTTCTGCGCGCTGATCGGTGCCACGGTGTCCGTGGCGCTGCTGGGACGGCTGCACGACCGGCAGCTGGCCGCCCTGTCCGTCAGCGCGTCGAGTAGCGGTGGCGCGTCCACAGGGGCACAGCGAACCAGCACAGCAGATACCACACGACGACACCGGTGACCAGCCAGGGCACGTACCCGTCGTGGGTCGCGACGCGCAGGACCAGCAGGAGTGCGCCCGTCATGGTGGCGAGGAGCAGCAGCAGGCCGACGAAGGTCAGCCGGGAGGCCCACACCACGGCCTGGGGCTTGACCCGCCGCCCGGACACCAGGCGGTGCAGCGCCACCGGCCCGATCAGCGCGCCGGTGGCGGCGGACCCCAGCACGATCGTGACGACGTAGAGCGTCTGGTTCGTGTCGCTGAGGGTCGTGAACCTCGGTGCGAACACGACGGTGAGCAGGAAGCCGAAGAGGATCTGGACGCCGGTCTGGGCGACGCGGACCTCCTGGATGAGGTCGCCCCACATCCGGTCGGCCCGTTCGTCCTCGGTCTCGTCCCGTCCGTCTCTTCTGTCGTCCTGATCCATACGGCCCGGGTATCCGGGCCGTATGTCGTTCAAACGGACGGCTGGCGCGGTTCGCCCGAACAGGCCTACCAGCGGTTCTCGACCTGCTCCTTGATCCGCCGGTCGTAGAGGTCGCGGACCGCCGCGAGGGTCTCGCCGGAGAGGTCCGGCAGCTTGGCGGCGGCCGCGTTGGCGCGGGCCTGCTCGGGCGAGCGGGCGCCAGGGATCACGGTGGTCACACCGGGCTGCTGCACGATCCAGCGCAGCGCCAGCTGGGCCGGCGTGTACCCCTCGGGGGCGAGGGCGGCGAACTCGACGGCGGCCTCGACGCCGGTCGCGTAGTCCACGCCGGAGAAGGTCTCGCCCTGGTCGAAGGACTCGCCGTGCCGGTTGTAGGTGCGGTGGTCGTTCTCGGGGAAGACGGTGTCCTTGGTGTACTTGCCCGAGAGCAGGCCGGAGGCGAGCGGCACGCGGGCGATGATGCCGACGCCGGCCTCGCGGGCCGCCGGGAGCACCTCGTACAGGGGCTTCAGCCGGAACGGGTTGAGGATGATCTGCACGCTGGCGACGCCCGGCCGGGCGATCGCGGTGAGCGCCTCGGCGCAGGTCTCGACGCTGACGCCGTACTGGGCGATGCGCTGCTCCTCGACGAGGGTGTCGAGGGCGTCGAAGACCTCGTCGCGGGAGTAGACGGGCGTGGGCGGGCAGTGCAGCTGCACCAGGTCGACGCGGTCGACGCCGAGGTTGCGGCGGGAACGGTCGTTCCAGGCGCGGAAGTTGTCCAGGACGTAGTTCTCGGGGATCTGCTCGACGCGGCGGCCCATCTTGGTGGCCACCAGCACGTGCAGGTCGGGACGTCCGCTCAGGAAGGCGGCGATGGTCTGCTCGCTGCGTCCGTCGCCGTAGACGTCGGCGGTGTCGAAGAAGGTCACCCCCGACTCCGCGGCCGCCTCCAGGACCGCGAGGGCCTCCTTGTCGTCGACGTCCCCCCAGTCGGCGCCCAGTTGCCAGGTGCCGAGACCGACGACGGATGCGTGCTGGCCAGACCTACCGAATTCGCGCTCGTCCATGGCGTCAGTCTGTCATCCGCCGACGGCTGGTGCGGAACCGGCGGGTCCGGCCTGTCATCTGTGCATTCTTCACTCTCACGGGTGATGGTGTTCGACGCGGCGCCGTCCTGTGACAGCGGGCGCCTACCGTGAGTCCGTGACTGATCGTTCACTGAGCAACCATCAGCCGGGGGACCCCTCCTGGACCCGCCGCGGCTTCCTGCGCACCGCGGCCGCCACGCTGGCCGCCGTCCCCGTCCTGGTGGCCGCGGACCCGGCCGTCGCGGCGGAGGAACTGCCGGACTTCCCGGCGGACGTGCCCCTGTCCCGTACGGCGTACCGCAACTGGGACGGCGAGATCACCGTGACCGGGCTGTGGGCGTGCGCGCCGCGCGCCGCCGGGCAGATGGTAGGCGTCGTCAACTGGGCCTGGCGGCACGGCTGACGAGGCGGACTGCGCCGCGCTGCTCACCCATCTCGGACGGTCGCTGGTGACCGAGGTGGTGCTGCGGGTGGGGGCGAACAGCAATCTGCGGTGTCTCAGCCGTACGGACATCCCGGCGAAGGAACTGTTCGCGGCGCCCGGCGCGGGCGGGCGGACGCTGGCGAGCTTCCTGGAGTCGGACGGGCGGGTGGAGGCGCTCTGGTTCGCGTTCACCGAGTTCCCGTGGTTCAAGGTGTGGTCCGTGGCGCCGGCCAAGCCCCTGACCTCGCGGCGCGTGACGTCCCCGTACCCCTATCCCTTCTCCGACAGCGTGCCCACGCCGGTGGCGGACCTGGTCGGGCGGATGGTGTCGGGCGCGGCCTGGTATCTGGCGCCGGTGCTGGGCAACGCGCAGTTCGACGTGGCCGCGCTGGGGCTGGTCACGACGCCGTCGGCGGACGTCTGGGGGCCGTCGAAGAACACGCTTCTCTATCTCCGGCCCACCACGCTGCGGGTGCACGCCAACGGCTACGCGGTGCTCACCCGCCGGGACCAGGTCCAGCGGGTCGTCTCGGACTTCGCCGCCTTCTACCGGGAGCGGCTCGCCGCGTACGCCGCTCAGGGCATGCCGCAGTAGGCCAGGACCGGGAGGGTGAGCCGGGCTCGCAGGCCGGTGTCTTCCCTGGTCGGAGCCTGTATCGGAACGGGCGAGGCCATGGACACTCCTGCGGCCGGCACGAAACCAAAAACGGGTGAATGGCAATTCACCGTAACAGTGAATTGCCATTCACCCAAGCGGATCGGACCGGGGGCGCCCGCTACTTCCGGGAGGTCAGCACGCGCGTGTGGGCGCTCCGGGCGATCTTCGGGCCCAGCCAGCGCTTGAGGCGACGCAGGGCTTCCAGCCGGCCGGCGACCCGGTCGACGCGGTAGTAGAGCTGGGGCGGGACGTAGGGCAACAGGGGTGAGTGGCGCTGGCCCAGGAGGGCGAACATGCGCTCCGGGGGGAGGTCGATGTAGCGGGTGAGGTTCTCGTACCACTGGGCGCTGTAGCGGGCCGCGCTCTGCGGGGACAGCAGGGCCGACTGGCGTTCGCGCTGGTAGCGGGCGAGGGCCCGGGGAAGGTCGGCGCTCTCCCGCAGCGCGTCGGCGAGGGCCATGGCGTCCTCCAGGGCGAGGGTGGTGCCGGCGCCGATGGAGTAGTGGGTGGTGTGGGCGGCGTCGCCGAGCAGGACGAGGTTGTCGTGGTACCAGGTCCGGTTGGTCAGGGTGCGGAAGGTCAGCCACTGGGCGCCGCCGCCGGCCGGGGCGCGGCCGATGAGCGGGTGGCCGTCGAGGATGTGCGCGAAGAGCTTCTCCAGCCGGGCCAGTGCGTCGGCCTCGCTCCCCTGGTCCAGGCCGAGCCCGCTGCGGGTCTCGGGGGCGCACTCGACGACACAGGTGCTCTGCTCCGCGCTGAAGGGGTAGCCGTAGCACCAGACCCAGCCGTGCTCGGTCTCCACGAAGGCGAAGGTGAAGGAGTCGAAGACCTTGGTGGTGCCGAGCCAGACGTAGGAGTTGCGGCCCGGACGGAGTTCGGCGCCGAACCGGTCGGCGCGATGGGTGCGCAGGGCGCTGTGGACGCCGTCGCCGGCCACGACGAGGTCGGCGTCCGGCAGGTCGTCGGCGGTGATCTCGCACTCGAACTCCAGCCGTACGCCGAGGGCTCGGGCGCGTTCGGCGAGGATCTCCAGGAGCTTGTGGCGGCCGATGCCGTGCCCTTCGTCGCCGGGCTGACGCGTCGCCAGGTCCCTTACGTGGGCGACGCCCTGGTTCCAGCGGACGGAGTTCTCCTCGATGGCGCCGGCCGACTCGGGGTCGTGGGCGCGGAGCCGGTCGAGGAGTCCCTGCCAGTAGGTGACGCCCCAGCCGTAGGTCGAGCCCTCCGGGTCGCGTTCGTAGACGGTGATGTCGTGGGACGGGTCCTGCCGCTTGAGCAGGATCGAGAGATACAGGCCGGCGGGCCCGCCGCCGACACAGGCGACCTTCACGGACACCCCTAAGAGCTACCAGACGTGATGAATTGACGACGCAGGGTAGCAGTGTGCGCGGAGCCCTCGGGGACGCCTCAGATCCATGATCACGTCACTTTCCGCACGTGAGCCACACCACCGGCAGCGCGCGCCCGCGCGAAAGACCACCGGAACAGGCGCCTTGACGGAAAGGAATTGCCCCTTCCGCCCCGCGTCGGGGCCCCTCGCGAGCAAGATCATCTTCCTTCAATTTTGCACGACACATCATTAATTGTCCGGATCGCAGCCAACCCGTCGCGGCCGATTTCTCCCCTTCTCCGCCCACTGGATAGGCATGCGGGGTCGTCAACCCAACGCACCCCAGGAGGTCCCGCATGCCGGAACTCACCCGTCGAAGCGCGCTCACCGCCGCGGCCGTCGTCGCCGTCGGTGTCCCGCTGGTCGCCCTGCCCGCCGCCCGGGCGGACGATCACCCGCACCACAGCCCCGGCTCCCCCAGCTCCCCCAACTCCCCCAACTCCCCCGCCGCCTTCGACGAGGTCTACAAGGGCCGCCGGATACAGGGCCGTACGGTCTCCGGCGGTGGCCACCACGGGGGCAGCGGCCACCACGGCGGCGGATACGCCGTGTTCGTGGACGGGGTCGAGCTGCATGTGATGCGCAACGCCGACGGCTCGTGGATCAGCGTCGTCAGCCACTACGAACCGGTCGCCACCCCGCGGGCCGCCGCCCAGGCCGCCGTCGACGAGCTCCAGGGCGCCCGGCTCCTCCCCTTCCCCGCCAACTGACCCACTCCCCCGCACACTTGGAGCATCCGCACATGACCGTCCGCAAGAACCAGGCGTCCCTGACCGCCGAGGAGAAGCGCCGCTTCGTCGCCGCCCTCCTCGAACTCAAGCGCAGCGGCCGCTACGACGCCTTCGTCACCACGCACAACGCGTTCATCCTGGGCGACACCGACAACGGCGAGCGCACCGGCCACCGTTCGCCGTCCTTCCTGCCCTGGCACCGCAGATTCCTGCTGGAGTTCGAGCGGGCGCTGCAGTCGGTGGACGCGTCGGTGGCGCTGCCCTACTGGGACTGGTCCGCCGACCGTTCGGCGCGTTCCTCGCTGTGGGCGCCGGACTTCCTCGGCGGCACCGGGCGCAGCCGGGACGGTCAGGTGATGGACGGGCCGTTCGCCGCGTCGACGGGGAACTGGCCGATCAACGTCCGGGTGGACGGCCGTACCTTCCTGCGCCGGGCGCTGGGGGCGGGCGTCCGTGAGCTGCCCACCCGCGCCGAGGTCGACTCGGTGCTGGCGATGGAGACGTACGACATGGCGCCCTGGAACAGCGCCTCCGACGGCTTCCGCAACCATCTGGAGGGGTGGCGCGGGGTCAATCTGCACAACCGCGTGCACGTCTGGGTCGGCGGGCAGATGGCGACCGGGGTCTCCCCCAACGACCCGGTGTTCTGGCTGCACCACGCCTACATCGACCGGCTGTGGGCGGAGTGGCAGCGCCGGCACCCCGCGTCTCCGTACCTGCCGGCCAGCGGGACGGCGAACGTCGTCGACCTGAACGAGACGATGAAGCCGTGGAACGACACGACCCCGGCGGCCCTGCTCGACCACACCCCGCACTACACCTTCGACGCCTGATCAGGCCTCGGCGGTCCGGCACTCCGGGTGGCCCCAGCCCTGGGCGTTCTTGGCGATCTGCTCGCCAGCGGCGTAGGGGCGCCCGCACACACAGCGCCCGGGGAACTTGGCCTTGATCGTGCGGGACGACGAGCCGCCGCCCTGCCGGGGCGCCGAACCGGCGCTCTTGCGGGGCGACTTGCCCCCGGAAGAGCGGCCGGACCACGGCTTCGGGGTGTCCGGCGAGGGCGGCGGCTGCGGGGAGCCCTGCTCGCTGCCCGCCGCCTCCTGGACACTGGCCGCCTGGCTCGCGGCCCGGTCGGCGAAGTCGTTCAGCGGGTCGCCGTCGACCTGGTGGGCGGGGACGTAACGGAAGTCGACCGAGCGGCCGTCGAGCAGCTCGTCGATGCGGACGACCAGCTCCTGGTTGGCGACGGGCTTGCCGGCGGAGGTCTTCCAGCCGTTGCGCTTCCAGCCGGGCAGCCAGGTGGTGACGGCCTTCATGGCGTACTGGGAGTCCATCCGGACCTCGAGCGGTACTGCCGGGTCGGTCGCCGCCAGCAGCCGTTCCAGGGCGGTGAGTTCGGCGACGTTGTTGGTGGCCCGGCCGAGCGGCCCCGCCTCCCAGCGGGCCGGTTCCTCCGAGTCGTCGGCGACCACCCAGGCCCAGCCGGCCGGTCCCGGGTTCCCCTTGGAAGCCCCGTCGCACGCGGCCACAACACGTTCACGCATGGGCACGATCATGCCATGGCCGCGCGGGGGCTCCGGCCGGCCGGTCTCACACGGGTGTGGTCGTCGGGGCGTCGCCCTCCGTGGTCGTGAGGTCGATCACCGAGAAGTTCGCGCCCTGCGGGTCGGTGAGGGCGGCGAACCGCCCGAACGGGCTGCTCATCGGCCCGAAGCGCAGGACGCCGCCGAGCTTGGTCGCCTTGGCGACGGCGTCGTCGCAGTCGGGGACGACGAAGTAGACGTTGACGTACGACGGCACCTCGGGCGGGAAGTCGTCCGTCATCTTCATCCGGCCCAGCACCGTGTTCTCACCGACGTTGAAGATGCGGAAGTCGATCGCGTCGTCCTCCATCTGCTGCGCCGTGTACGGGAAGACCGTGGTGAAGAACCGGTCCGCCCGCTCGGGTTCGCGGGTGAAGACCTCGGCCCAGCCGTAGCCGCCCGGGACGCCCAGGGCCTCGAAGCCCTCGTGGGTGCCGGCCTGCCAGACGCCGAAGACGGCGCCGCTGGGCTCACGGCCCAGGCACATCGTGCCGAAGTCGCCGACCTGCATCGGCTCCATCAGCACCTCGCCGCCGGCGGCGCGGATCTTCGCGGCGGTCGCGGCTGCGTCCGGGGAGGCGAAGTACAGGCACCACTGCGACTGCCCCTCCTGACCGGGCATCGGCGGAACGACGGCGGCGGCCGCCTTGCCGTCGGCGTAGGCCTGGGTGTAGTTGCCGTACTCCGACGACGACTCGCCGAACGTCCAGCCCAGGACGTCGCCGTAGAAGCTCTTGGCGCCCTCGACGTCGCTGAACATCGCGTCGGCCCAACAAGGGGTTCCCTCTGGTTGTACGGCCATGACCGCAGCCTTCCGCTGAGATGACTCTGTCCGGTTCCTCACGCTAGTCACCCGCCGGTCGGCCCGCGCGCCGAACCGCCGCGCGGGAATCACGGCCCGAATGTCACGGAATGTGACCGTACGACGTCACCTGACGCCGTACCCGGTCCCCCGATCCGGTGAACGATCCGTCCCAAGCCTGTGATCGCGGGTGCGTGGGAGCGCGCGAGAGACGTGGTTGTGCCCAGGGTGCACCCTCGGTCCCGTCCGCCCGGTCCGCACCCCGTGGCGCACGAATCCGCCCCTTTCACGCCGTACCCCTCCGTCACGGAGAGTGATTCGCTGGTGCCGCGGATCACCGAACCGATCTTCGCTCCCGTTCCGCTCATCACCGTGCACCTCCCTGGAGGGAATGTGTCCACACCGGACAGCGCCACCGGTCCCGCCCTCGACGAACACGCGCCGGACCCCGCCGCCGACGGGCAGCTCACCAGCCTCGGCACCCAGGCGGCCCGCCAGCTCGCCACCACCCACAAGTCCGAGCCCCAGATGCAGGCCATCAGCTCGCGCTGGCTGCTGCGCATGCTGCCCTGGGTGGACGTCAAGGGCGGCACGTACCGCGTCAACCGGCGGCTGCAGCTGAAGGTCGGCCGGGGCCGGGTGCAGTTCGAGCAGAACGGCGGGGACGACGTCCGGGTCGTCCCGGAGTCCCTCACCGAACTGCCCGTGCTGCGTGGCTACTCCGACAACGGGACCCTCGCGGAGCTGTCCGCCCGCTTCCAGACACGCGAGGTCCGGGCCGGCCAGGTGATCTTCGAGGCGGGGCAGCCGGTGACCGAGACCTACCTCGTCGTGCACGGCCGGTTCACCCGCTTCACCGCCGGCAAGTACGGCGAGGAGGAGATCGTCGGGGTCGTCTCCGGCGGCGACCAGCTGGGCGACGAGGCGGTCGGCCAGGACGATCCGCTGTGGCTGACCTCGGTGCGCGCGGACACCGCCGGGGTGCTGCTGGCGCTGCCCTGGGCCGTGCTGCGCGAGTTCGTCGGCCGGGTGCCGTCCCTCGCGGCGCATCTGGAGGCGTACGCCCAGCGGCAGCGGCGGCCGGTGAACCGCAAGGGCGAGGCGGACCTGCCGCTCCAGGCCGGCCATGTGGGCGAGCCGACGCTGTCGGCGGGCTTCATCGACTACGAACTCTCGCCGCGCGAGTACGAGTTGTCGCTGACCCAGACCGTGCTGAAGGTGCACACCCGGGTCGCCGACCTCTACAACGACCCGATGAACCAGACCCAGCAGCAGCTGCGCCTCACGGTCGAGGAGATCCGTGAGCGCCAGGAGTGGGAGCTGGTGAACAACCGGGAGTTCGGGCTGCTGCACAACATCGACTACGGGCAACGGGTGAGCACCTTCACCGGGCCGCCGACCCCGGACGACATGGACGAGCTGCTGTCGATGCGGCGCAAGACCAAACTGTTCCTGGCCCATCCCAAGGCGATCGCCGCGTTCTTCCGGCAGTGCAACCGGCGCGGTCTGGTGCCGGGCACGGCGACCGTCGAGGGGCACGAGATCCCGGCCTGGCGCGGGGTGCCGATCTTCCCGTGCAACAAGATCCCGATCACCGAGCAGCACACCAGCAGCATCATCGCGCTGCGCACCGGCGAGGGCGACCAGGGGGCCGTCGGCCTGTACCAGACGGGCATCCCCGAGGAGTTCCAGCCCGGTCTGAACGTGCGGTTCATGGGGATCGACGGCAACTCGATCATCCGCTACCTCGTCACGGCCTACTACTCGATGGCCCTGCTGGTGCCCGACGCGGCCGGAGTGCTGGAGAACGTGCAGATCGGCCGGACCGCCGAGTGAGGGCGGGGAGTTCGCGATGAGCACGCCCCTGAGCACCGGGAGCGCGCTGCCCGGCCCGCCGAACCTCGCCGCGAGCCTGCGGGCCCGGCGCGGCGGCGCGATCCCCGGACTGCGGTACCGGGAGGTCTCCCCCGCCGATCCGGAGAAGGCCGCGGAGGTGGACCGCCGGCTGGAGGAGTGGGCCCGCCTGCTGGATCTGTTCCCCGCGGCCTGGAACGGGGACTTCGCGGGGTTCCAGTTCGGCCGGGCCGTGGTGCTCCAGCATCCCGGCGCGGCCGAACTGGAGCGCCTCACGGCGGCCGGCAAGTTGCTGCTGGCGGAGAACATCGTCGACAACTGCTACTGCGAGGTGGACGAGGGCCGAGGCGCGTCCCGCAGCGGCCTCGGCGGCCGGCTGGTCCTCGCGCAGTCGGCGCTCGACCCCTTCCACGGCCCGCCGCAGTTCCAGGAGGACTGGGCGCGGGGCATGCGGGCCGACGGCCCGCTGCGCTCGTACCACTGGGCGCTGAAGGACTTCGCCGCGCTGGCCACGCCCAGCCAGACCGACCGGTTCGTGCACGACATCGCCCGGCTCCACCTCGGCTATCTCGCCGAGGCGGCCTGGGCGGAGACCCGGTACGCGCCGCGGATCTGGGAGTACCTGGTGATGCGGCAGTTCAACAACTTCCGGCCGTGTCTGTCGATCGTCGACGCGGTCGACGGCTACGAACTGCCCGAGCCGCTCTACGCGCGCCCGGAGATCCAGCGGGTCACGGCGCTCGCCTGCAACGCCACCACGATCGTCAACGACCTGTACTCCTTCACCAGGGAGCTGGCGTCCGATCCGACCCATCTCAATCTGCCGCAGGTCGTCGCCGCCAACGACCGCGGTGGACTGAAGGCCGCCTATCTGAAGTCGGTCGAGATCCACAACCAGATCATGGAGGCGTTCGAGGAGGAGTCCGCCCTGCTCGCCGCCACCTCACCGCTCGTCGAGCGCTACCTCCAGGGTCTGTCGGACTGGGTGGCCGGCAACCACGAGTGGCATGCGACGAACACCCACCGCTATCACCTGCCCGACTACTGGTGAGCAGCGCGTTCCTGACAGACAACCCGTTCTCGACAACCCGTTCTCGACAGCCCGTTCTCGACAGCACGTCGTCCACAGCATCGCAAGGAGTCACCGTTGACCATGACCCCCGACACCCTCGCCGCGACCGTGCAGCTGCCGACCCAGTCCGTCTACCAGAACCGCGTCGCGGACTACTGGAACACCGAGGAGAACCCGGTCAACCTCGAACTGGGCCGGATCGACGACCTCTACCACCATCACTACGGCATCGGCGCCGCCGACCGGTCGGTGCTCGACGAGCCCGACCCCGACCTGCGCAGGGACCGGGTGACCGCCGAGCTGCACCGGCTGGAGCACGCCCAGGCCGAGCTGCTCGCCTCCCGGCTCGGCCCGCTCACCCCGGACGACCGGGTGTTCGACGCGGGCTGCGGGCGCGGCGGCGGCAGTGTGACGGCCCATCTGCGCCACGGCTGCCACGCGGACGGCGTGACCATCTCCGCCAAGCAGGCCGAGTTCGCCAATGAGCAGGCCCGCAAGCGGGGCATCGACGACAAGGTGCGCTACCACCATCGCAACATGCTGGACACGGGCCTTCGGACGGGCGCCTACGCGGCGTCGTGGAACAACGAGTCGAGCATGTACGTCGAGCTGGACCTGCTCTTCGCCGAGCACGCCCGGCTGCTGCGCCGCGGCGGGCGGTACGTCGTGATCACCGGCTGCTACAACGACACCTACGGACAGGCCTCGCGGGAGGTGTCGCTCATCAACGCCCACTACATCTGCGACATCCACCCGCGTTCGGAGTACTTCCGGGCGATGGCCCGCAACCGGCTGGTGCCGGTCCATGTGGAGGATCTGACCGAGGCGACCATCCCGTACTGGGAGCTGCGCAGCGAGGCCGAGCATCTGGTCACCGGCATCGAGGAAACGTTCCTGACCGCCTACCGCAACGGCAGCTTCCAGTATCTGCTGATCGCGGCGGACCGGGTGTGAGCGCGGACCGGGTGTGAGCAGGGGTGGTGCTTCCGTCTCCGGTGCTCCCGTCTCCGCGAGGGCGGGAGCACCACCCGGTGGCGGGCTCCCGCGCCGCGCCTGCTACGCGCCGTCGTACGCCGTCCGGAGCGCGGCGAGGTCGAGCTTGCCCATCGCGAGCATGGCCTTCATGGCCCGGGCGGCCTTCTCCTGCTCGCCGCCGGTGATCATGTCCATGAGCGCGGTCGGGACGACCTGCCAGGACACGCCGTACCTGTCCTTGAGCCAGCCACAGGGGCCGGGCTCGCCACCGCCGTCGAGGAGCTTGTCCCAGTAGAAGTCGATCTCCTCCTGGTCGGCGCAGTCGATCTGGAAGGAGACGGCCTCGTTGAACGTGAACTGGGGGCCGCCGTTCAGGGCGACGAACTTCTGGCCGTTCGCGGTGAACTCCACGGTGAGCACCGAGCCGGCGGGGCCCGGTCCGGCCTCGGTGTAGCGGGTCACGTTCCCGACCCGGGAGTTCTTGAAGATCGACACGTAGTGGTGGGCGGCCTCCTCGGCCTGGCCGTCGAACCAGAGACACGTGGTGAATCCGTCGGTGGTCATGAGTACCTCCTGGGCGTGGAACGCGGTCATCAGTGTCGACCCCGGGCCGCCCTGGAACTCATCGGTCGGGCCCGGAATCCACCCGGACGGCCGCGCGGCGGGAAGCCGTCGAACGGGCCGACGGCTCCCGCTCCGGTCCGCTCTGCCCGTGGCGAATCTGCCACGGGCAGAGAAATCTCGTCGGGGCGCCGTGCGAGGCCGAGAGTGAGGTCGACGGCATTCCCCCGACGACGAGGAGACCCGATGACCCCGCTCGCTCCAAGGGCCGAGGAGGGCGACACCCCGCCCACCCGGTTCGACGACCATCTGGCCGCCCAACTGCTGGCCCAGCGCATCGTCCTCCTCGGCACCCAGGTCGACGAGGTCTCCGCGAACCGGGTCTGCGCCCAGCTGCTCATCCTGTCCGCGGAGGACCCGCGCACCGACATCGCCCTGTACATCAACAGCCCGGGCGGGTCGGTGCACGCCGGCCTGGCCATCTACGACACGATGCGGCTGGTCCCCAACGACGTCTCGACGCTCGCGATGGGCTTCGCGGCCAGCATGGGCCAGTTCCTGCTCAGCGTCGGCGCGCCCGGCAAGCGGTTCGCGCTGCCGAACGCGCGAATCATGATGCACCAGCCGTCGGCCGGGATCGGCGGCACCACCGCGGACATCGAGATCCAGGCGGAGAACCTGGAGTTCACCAAGCGGACCGTCGAGCGGATCACGGCGGAGCACACCGGCCAGTCCCCGGAGGCCATCTCCCGTGACGGGGACCGCGACCGCTGGTTCACGGCCGAGGAGGCCAGGGGGTACGGCATGGTGGACCGGGTGGTGGAGTCGCTCGCCGACGTCCGCCCGGCCTCGGCGCGACGACGGGTGGGGCTGTGACATGGGGACGTACACGATTCCGCACGTCGTCGAGCGGACCCCGCAGGGCGAGCGGTCCTACGACGTGTTCAGCCGGCTGCTGTCGGAGCGGATCATCTTCCTCGGCACGGAGATCGACGACGGCGTCGCCAACGTCGTCATCGCGCAACTCCTCCATCTGGAGTCGGCGGCGCCCGAGCAGGAGATCGCGATCTACCTCAACTCCCCCGGCGGCTCGTTCACCTCGCTGATGGCGATCTACGACACCATGACGTTCGTCCGCGCGCCCATCTCGACGTTCTGCGTGGGACAGGCGGCGTCCACGGCGGCCGTGCTGCTGGCCGGCGGCGACCCGGGGCGGCGGTTCGTGCTGGAGCATGCGCGGGTGCTGCTGGGGCAGCCGGCCAGCGGCGGCAGCCGGGGCACGGTCTCCGATCTCGCGCTCCAGGCCCAGGAGATGATCCGGATCCGCGCCCAGGTCGAGGAGGTGCTCGCCCGGCACACGCACCACGACATCGCCACGCTGCGCGCGGACATGGACCGCGACAAGGTGTTCACGGCATCGGAAGCGGTGGCGTACGGGCTGGCGGACGAGGTGCTGGGCCCGCGCCCCGTCGGCGTCTGAGCGCGTCGCCGGACGGCCGAAGCGGCTCCGCGTCGCCGGACGGCCGACGCGGAGCCCGTCGTCAGGCGGCCAGGCAGAGGCCGTCGTACGGCGCGGTGGTCGTCGCGCGGATCCGGGCGGGCCGGCGGCCGACGGCCCGGGTGAGGTCCCCGTGCGCCCGCGCAAGCAGGTCGCCGAGGCTCAGGCCGAGGGCGTGGGCGGCGGCCGCGAGGACCTCCGAGGACGCCTCCTTGCGGCCGCGCTCCACCTCCGACAGGTAGGGCATGGAAATCCGGGCCTCGTCGGCGACGTCCTTCAACGTACGTTCCTGGGCCTGGCGTTCACGGCGCAGGACGTCTCCGACCAGGTCGCGCCAGAGCGGCTCTCTGGGGGTGTCCTGCTCGGGGGCCGGGCGCGCGGCGGGCGGGCGCAGCGGGATCACTCGGGCTGGTTTCGGCGTCTGCTCGGTCACCTCCCCAGCCTAGAAGCGCGGACGGTGACGGAAAGTCTCCGGCGTTGCGCTCTCGGTGGAATCGGGACCCCGGCGCGGTCCTCGTCGCGCCGTCGGTCGTGCCGTGGATCGTGCCGTCGGCGTGCTGTCGCGACGTCAGGACGCATGCCTCGGCCCAGGCGGGGTACCCGCCCCCTGAGCGGATCCGCCTGTGCGCGTCCGCTCACGGACCGAGAGCAGTAGCCGTCGAACAGTGACTTTTGGGAGAGGCAATGCACACCGCCGTGATCCGGTCGGAGGCACAGGTCGTCGAGGACACCGCCAGGACCAGCACGGATGGCGCACCCTTGCCGGGAGTCGAGGACCCGCGGAGCGTGGCGCCGCGCGACGCGCGGGAGTTGTCCCGCCAGTTCTTCCAGCGGCTGGCCGTCCGCGAAGAAGGCACCCACGACTACCAGTACGCGCGCAACACGCTCATCGAGATGAACATGTCCCTGGTGCGGTTCGCGGCCGGACGGTTCCGCAACCGCGGGGACGACATGGAGGACATCGTCCAGACCGGGATGATCGGCCTGATCAAGGCCATCGACCGGTTCGAGATCTCGCGCGAGGTGGAGTTCACGTCCTTCGCGCTGCCGTACATCGTGGGCGAGATCAAGCGGTTCTTCCGGGACACCACATGGGCCGTGCACGTGCCGCGCCGACTCCAGGAACTGCGCGTGGAACTGGCCAAGGCGCGGGACGAACTGGCGGGCCGGCTGGACCGGGAGCCGACGGTGGCGGAGCTGGCCACCCTGATGAACATCTCCGAGAACGAGGTCGTGGAGGCGCAGATCGCCGCCAACGGCTACAACTCCTCCTCGCTCGACGCCGCGCTCACCGGCGACGGCACCGACAGCGGCGAGGCGGTCCTCGCGGACTTCATCGGTGTGGAGGAGGACGGGCTGCGGCTCGTCGAGGACTTCCACGCGCTCGCTCCGCTGATGGCCGAGCTGAGCGAGCGGGACCGGCGGATCCTGCACCTGCGGTTCGTCGAGGAGGCCACCCAGGCGGAGATCGGTGAGCGGCTCGGCTGCTCCCAGATGCATGTGTCCCGCCTGATCAAGCGGATCATCACCCGGCTGCGGGAGGGCATGCTGGGCGAGCTGGACCGCGTCTGAGGCGCTGGTCAGTCGGCCAGCCTCAGCAGGGCGCGGACGCGCTTGCCCACCGGCACGCGCTCGGCGGTGACCTCCGCCGCCAGCGCGTGCACGATCTCCAGCCCGTGCCGGCCGATGCGCTCGGGATCCTTCGGGAAGCGAAGGGGCAGCGCGTCGCTGCTGTCGTACACGCACACCGTGACCGAGTCGTCCGTGCCCTCCATCTCCAGGATGTACGGGCCGTTGCTGTGCCGGTCGGCGTTGGTGACGAGTTCGCTCACCACGAGCAGCACGGCGCCGCTCGCGCGCTCGTCGATGCGCGCGCACCACTCGGTCCTGAGCTGGTCGACGAAGTGGGCGGCGAAGCTGCGTGCCTCGGCGATGCAACCGGGTTCGCCGGTGAAGTGCGCCGCCCGCCGTAGCGGTTCCACGGGTACGTCGAAACCAGTCGGTATCACTGCCCCGTCCAGGTGGTCGGTCATGCTGTTCTCTCTCGGAGGCCGGACTGGCCGGACGCTGCTGCATCTGTGCTCGTACCCCGTGCCGCGCCCGGCAGTCCCCGTCTCCGTCACCCCGTGCGTGTCGGGGGCATGGGGTGCGTCACGCCGCGGGTGAGCCGGAGGAGGACGCCGGGGCGGGCGGGGCGACGGACGGCGAGGTCGGCGAGGCGGGTGAGGCGGGCGGCGACTCGCCGTCGGCACCGGGCGACGGCGGGGGCTCCGGGGCCGGGGGGACCGGGGACGACGACTCGCCGGTGAGTCCGGGCGGCGGGTCCTGCGGCTCGTCGGAGGAGGACGGGGGCGGGGAGGATGGGGGCGGGGAGGACGGCGGCGGGGAGGACGGCGGCTCGGAGCCGGGGGACGACGGCTCGTCGCGCAGGTCCGGCCGGTCGTGTTGCGGCCGGTCGTGGTGCCGCGACGACTCTGAGGACGGAGAGGACGGAGAGGACGGGGAGGCCGGGGAGGACGCAACGGACGGCGAGCCGGACGAGGGCGGCAGGCAGGGCGTGTGCCGGCCGTGCCGCTCGCACGGCGAGGCCGACGTGGGCGAACCCGGCGACCAGGGGCTGTGCGAGGCGTGCGGGGTGGTCACGGTCACGTGCGGAGTGGGCTTCGCCGGGGGGCGGGCGGGCCGGTCCTGGTGGCCGCCCCAGTCGCCCCGGTGCCGGCCGAACCACTGGTGCCGGCCGTCGTCGGGGTCGTGGAGCACGAAGACGTTCACGATCTTCACGGAGGCATGGACCACGACGACGTTCGTGGTGCGGTACGACGGCCAGGAGTCGCCGGTCGGCTTCGGCACGGTCTGCTGGGCGACCGCCGGGGTCAGCGGGTTGCCACAGGCACAGCGCACCCGGGGCACACCGTGCCCGTCGACGAGGACGGCGGTACCGGCCTGGAGCACGGCCTGGTAGGTGGTGACGGCGGCGGTGCGGTAGCCGTGATGGGTGACGCGGGTGTCCATGCGCAGCTGCACGGGGGTGAGCGAGCGCAGGTAGGCGGGGACCTGGGCGGGGTCGACGCCGGCCATGGAGGCGAAGGCCTTGTTCCTGGCGGGGGCCGCGCGCAGGGCGCCGATCTGCTTCTCCACGTCGCAGCCGACGGAGTTGCGGTTCCCGCTGTACAGCCCCTCGGCCCCGCCGTCGACGCTGCGCACGACGTTCGCGGCCTCGGTGGTGGACGCCGGAGCGACCGGCTGCGGGGGCGGGGCGGAGCCGTCGATGGCGGTGGACTCGGTGAACGGGTCCGGACCGCTCTTGGTCGCGGACTGGAGGAAGACCTCGCCGCCGCCGTCCGCCGAAGCCCTGCCGTCCACCGAAGCCCCGCTGTCCGCCGAAGCCCCGCTGTCCGCCGATCCGCCCGCGTTCGGGAGGGTGACGAGGAGGCCGAGAGCCACGGCGACCACGACGGCGGTGCCGAGCAGGACGGCGCGGGGCGCGGTCCCGCTCCGGCGCGGTCGCGGTCCGGGCCCGGGCTCGGGCGGGGGTGGTTCGGTGGGACGGCCGGAGGCCGGCGGTTCGACGCTCACGCGATCCTCCCGGCGTGGGCCTGTCGCGACATTCAACCCTTTTAGCGGGTTTGCACAGCTTTAGCCCACATCGCACCCATTGTGTGCTCCGGTCGGGCGAGGCCCGCAAGCCGGACGCGGACGGCCCTCCCGGCAGGCGGGCGGTCGCGGTGCTGTTTAGCGTGGCAGGGTGAGCCCGCCGCACCGCCCCTCCGACCAGGCACGAACACCGGCACGAGCCGCCCGCCACGGCTGGGTCGCGGCGTTCGGCACGGCGCTGGCCGGGCTGGCCGCCATGCTGGTCGTGGCCGCGCTGGGCCTGTGGGCGGCCGGTGCCACGGACCTGCCGGACGGAGCCTTCCCCCGGGTGGTCGCCGCGACCGTCGTCACGGCCGTCGGTGGAACGGTGGAGCTGTCCGGGACCGCCGGGGACCTCGCCGGTACGGAGAGCGGGATGACCGTGGTGCCGCTGTCCGTCACGCTCGCCGGGGCGCTCGTGACCGCCGCCGGGTTTCTGCGGCCGCTGCGGCACCGGGCGGTCGCCGGGGCCCGGGAGCTGGCCGGCTGGGCCGCCCGGATCGCCGTGGTGTGGCTGCTCGGGCTGCTCGCCCTGGCCCTCACGGCCCGCCAGACCTTCGCGGTGTCCCTGGGCGACGACACGCTGAACGACCTCGGTGAGCTGTTCGGCATCAGCCCGGAGGTCGGCTTCGCCGCGGACGTGCCGCTCACCCTCGTGACGGGGCTGCTGTGGCTGGCCGGTGTGCTGCTGCTGGCGCTGCTGGTCGCGCGCGGGGCTCCGCTGCCGGGCGGGCTGCTGCGCTTCCAGGAGTCGGTCCGGCCGGCCGCGTACGCGATGGTCGCGCTGCTGCTCGCCTACGTCGCGCTGGGCGTCGTCATCGCCCTCGTGGTCGCGGCGACCCAAGGTCATGCCCGGGAGACCTTCGCGGTCGTCCTGCTGGGGCTGCCCAACCTGGTGTGGCTGACGTTCACGGTCGGGCTGGGCGCCACCTGGAACGGCAAGGTGGAGGGCCCGTTCGGACTGCCCATGCCGCACGTCCTGGACGAGGTGCTGCGCGGTGACGACACGGCCGCGCTGAACCTGGGCACCCTCGCCGAGCAGGACGGCCGGGTGTGGTGGCTCGTCGTCGTGAACGCCGTACTGCTGCTCGCGGCCGCGTTCGTGATGGCGGCCCGCTCACCGGCCCGCACGCGCGCCTGGCAGCACGCCGTGCACATGGCGGTGGCGCTGGTGCTCACTGTGCTGATGATCTGCCTGACCGGCCGGGTCACCGCGTACTACGGCCTGACCGTGCTCGGCATCAGCGACGTCGGCGGGCTCTCCGGCGAGTTGGTGCTGCACCCGGAGGTGTGGCCGGCACTCGGTCTGGCCGCACTGTGGGGGCTGGCCGCGGGCTTCCTGGGCGCACTGCCGGCACGGGCGGTGCAGCGACGGGGCGCGGCACGGACGTCCTGAGCAGCACGGGGGGTGGTCGCGACCCTGAGCAGCGCGGCGGTCCGGCCGCGACCCGCGCACCACGGCAGCCGCTCACAACCTCCGCACCACAGGCGGGCCGCTCACGACCTGCGCATCACGGCCGGTTCCCTGCGGCGCAGCAGCCGGGAGACCGCGAATCCGAGGACCGCCGAGAGCACCACGAGCATCGACACGTCGAGCAGCCACACGCCGGTCGCGTGCTCGAAGAGCGGATCCGCGGTGATGTCCCCGGGGACGGTCCGGGACAGCTCGATGGTGCCTGCCATCGCACCGAGCGCCCAGCGGGAGGGCACGAGCCAGGACAGCTGCTCCAGGCCGGGCACGCCGTCCAGCTTCAGCAGGGCTCCGCAGAAGACCACCTGGACGATGGCGAGCAGCACCAGCAGCGGCATCGTCACCTCCTCCTTGCGGACGAGCGCGGAGATCACCAGGCCGAGCATCATCGCGGTGAAGGCCAGCAGGGCCACGGCCACCGCGATCTCGATCAGGGGCGGCAGCAGCACTCCCTCCCCTCCCGGCGCGCCGAGATCGACGCCGAGCAGGGCGACAAGGGTCAGCACCACCGCCTGCACGACGGTCACCGCGCCCAGGACCACGACCTTCGACATCAGGTAGGCCGACCGGGACAGGCCGACGGCCCGCTCCCGCTGGTAGATCACCCGTTCCTTGACGAGTTCGCGCACGGCGTTGGCCGCGCCGGTCAGGACGCCGCCGACGCACAGGATGAGCAGCGCGTTCAGCGCGGTGTCCCGGGTGAGCGTGCCACCGGCGAGGGCGCGGGCCATGGCGCCCATCACGAACGGCAGCGCGATCATGACGGCCAGGAACGTGCGGTCGGCGGCGAGCGCGGCCGCGTAGCGGCGGACCAGGGTGCCGAGCTGGGCACCCCGGCTGCGCGGCCGGGCCGGCGGCAGCATGATCACCGGTCCGGAGCGGGGCAGCCGGGGCTGGGCGTCGGCGTCGAGGACGTACTGCCGGTGCAGCGGTGACGCGCGGTACTCCCCCGCCCAGTCCCGGTCCTGGTCGCGCTCGAAGGCCTCGAACGCCTCGGGCCACTGCGCGCAGCCGAAGAAGGCGAGGGCCTCGCCGGGCGGGCCGTAGTAGGCGACCCGGCCACCGGGCGCGAGGACGAGGAGCCGGTCGCAGACGTCGAGGCTGAGGACGCTGTGGGTGACGACGACGACCGTACGGCCGTCGTCGGCGAGGCCGCGCAGCATGTGCATCACCGAGCGGTCCATGCCGGGGTCGAGGCCGGACGTCGGCTCGTCGAGGAAGAGCAGCGAGGGCTTGGTGAGCAGCTCCAGGGCGACGCTGACCCGTTTGCGCTGACCGCCGGAGAGGCTGTGCACGGGCTGGCCCGCGCGCTGTTCCAGGCCCAGTTCGCGGATGACCTCGTCGACGCGTGCCCGGCGCTCGGTCTTCGCGGTGTCTTGCGGGAAGCGCAGTTCGGCGGCGTAGCCGAGGGCGGCGCGGACGGTCAGCTGGGCGTGCAGGATGTCGTCCTGCGGGACCAGTCCGATGCGCTGACGCAGTTCGGCGTAGTCGTGGTAGAGGTCGCGGCCGTCGTAGACGACCGTGCCGTGGTCGGCGGGGCGCTGGCCGGTGAGGGCGCCGAGCAGGGTGGACTTCCCGGCGCCGCTGGGTCCGACGACGGCGAGCAGGCACTTCTCGCCCACCGGGAAGGACACGTGGTCGAGCAGGACCTTGCGGCCGCGGTCGACGGCGACGGTGAGGTCCTGGACGTCGAGGGAGACCTCGCCGGTGTCGACGTACTCCTGGAGTTCGTGGCCGACCAGACAGAACGCCGAGTGGCCGATGCCGACGATGTCCCCGGGGCCGACGGGGGCGCGGGTGACGGGCAGGCCGTTGAGGTAGGTGCCGTTGTGGCTGCCGAGGTCGAGGATCTCGTAGCCGCCCCCGGGCAGGGCGCGCAGTTCGGCGTGCCGGCGCGAGACCACGAGGTCGTCGACGACAAGGTCGTTGTCGGCGGCGCGGCCGATGCGGACGGTACGGGTCGGCAGCGGATGCACGGTCGCGGGCTGCCGGAAGGTGCCGGTCTGCGCGGGCATCGACACGGACGGGGGGCGCTGCGGGGCGGGCGATGGGCGGTCCGCCAGAACGGCGCACGGGCCGTCGGACGGGCTGCCGAAGCGGATCACGCTGCCGGGTCCCACGGCCCACTCGCGGATCCGATGGCCGTCGGCCCAGGTGCCGTTGGTGCTCTGCGCGTCCTCGAGGGTCCAGTGGTCGCCGTCGGGCCGCAGCACCGCGTGGTGCCAGCTGACGCGGGCGTCGTCGATGACGATGTCGCTGAGGGGGTCGCGGCCTACACGGTAGGCACGGGTCGGGTTCATCACCGTGGAGCCCGTATCGGTCTCCAGCACGAGTTCGGGCGCCGTCGGGGCGGGCCACCGCTCCACCATGGCCCGAATTCTATAGATTCACCCGTTTGACCGCCCTACGGCAGGAGGCGTATTCGCCACTCCGAGAAGCCCCCAGCCCCCCCTTCAGGCGGCGGTCTCAGCCGACGGGGAGGACGAGCGCGGGGAGGGTGCGCTGCATGCGCAGCGCGTCGACGGACTCGGCGAGCAGCTCGTACTCGGTGGTCTCGTCGCTGACCGCGATCCGGACCAGCCGACCGCCGGCCAACTCGTCGGCCACCAGGTCCTGTTGTTCCAGGTCGGCGCACCAGGCCCGCAGCAGCGCGGGGACGTCCGGCACGGTGTGGGAGACCGGCACGAGGGCGTTCGGCGGGATGTGCTCGCTCTCGGGACGCGGATCGAGCCGTTCGGCCATCCACGAGGCCCGGTCCCGCAGCCACCAGAGGGCCAGCGCGAGCGTCGGCGCGCGATAGGTGCCGAGCGGTACGCCGATACGCCGGCCGTCGCAGACGCCGTACGCGGTGACATGGCACAGGAATTCGTCGTGCACGTCCCTCTCCCCCGCTGTTCGCTTGCCGGCTGGGCCTCGCTTTCCGTGCGGCTCCTGTGAGGTGAACTACCCCTGACGTTCGAGTATGTTCACTGCTGAAACACTGTCACCATGACTTTCCGGCCAGTCTCTTGGCATATTCATCGCCCTTCATGGCCGGATTCCTGCGGCGTCGCCGTGCCGCCGTCATGACCCGAGAGGTAATCGACCCGTACGGCGGGGGCGGGCAAGGTGGTCGCACCGGATCGGCGAAGGCCTGGATCCGGGTCCTGACCAGTGCCGACGACCCAATCTGGGGGCTGATTCCGATGTCCGCGACCACCGACCGTTACGAGAACGCCGTCGCCCGTTACTTCGAAGCCTGGAACGCTCGCGAGCCCGAGGCTTTGGCCAAGGCTGTCGCTGCCGCGTGGGCGGTGGACGGCAGCTACACCGACCCGCTGGCCGACGTCCGGGGGCACGAGCCGATCGCGGCCGTGGTGACGGCGGCGCACGCGCAGTTCCCCGGTTTCGTCTTCCGGCTCACCGGGCGGGTCGACGGGCACCACGACACGGCCCGCTTCTCCTGGGAGCTGGTGAACGAGGCCGACCGGTCCGCGCCGGTGGCCGGTTCGGACGTCGTCACCCTGGACGCGGAGGACCGGATCACGTCCGTCCTCGGCTTCCTGGACCGGGTGCCCGGGGCCTGAGGCCGGCCCGGCGATGAGTTCCTCCGCACGCGGCGGTCTATCCGGAGAAGGACCACCGCGAGCGGAGGACGTCATGAGCACGAGCGGGAAAGCGGACGCGGAATTCACCGCCGTCCTGCGCAAGAGCCCGGCCAAGGGCGGATGGACCTATGTGGTCTGGCCGGAGTCCGCCGAGTACTTCGGCACCCGCGGACTGGTCAAGATCCGCGGGACCGTCGACGGACATCCGTTCGAGAGTTCCTTCATGGCGCTCGGGGACGGCACCCACAAGCTCCCTGTCAGGGCCGAGGTGCGCAAGGCCATCGGCAAGGAGGAGGGCGACCCCGTCACCGTCCGCCTGACGGAGCGCGTCGGCCGCTGATCAGCCGTTGATCACCGCGTCGATCCGGGCCAGCTCGTCCGCCTCGAAGTCCAGGTTGGCCAGGGCGCCGACGCTGTCCTCGATCTGGCGGGCGCTGCTCGCGCCGACCAGCGCGGAGGTGACCCGGCCGCCGCGCAGCACCCAGGCGAGGGCGAGCTGGGCGAGGGACTGGCCGCGGGTCTTCGCGATGTCGTCGAGGGCGCGCAGCTTGCCGACCAGTTCCCCGGTGAGCGCGTCGGAGTTCAGGAACGGGCTGTCGCTCGCCGCGCGGGATCCCTCCGGGATGCCGTCGAGGTAGCGGGAGGTCAGCACGCCCTGCTCCAGCGGCGAGTAGACGATCGAGCCGGCCTGGAGTTCGTCCAGCGCGTCGAGCAGGCCCTCGCTCTCGGGGCGCCGGTCGAGCATCGAGTAGCGCGGCTGGTGGATGAGGAGCGGGGTGCCCAGCTCGCCGAGGATCCGGGCGGCCTCGCGGGTCTGCTCGGCCGAGTAGTTGGAGACGCCGACGTAGAGCGCCTTGCCCTGCTGGACGGCGGAGTGCAGCGCGCCCATCGTCTCCTCCAGCGGAGTCTCCGGGTCGGGACGGTGCGAGTAGAAGATGTCGACGTAGTCGAGGCCCAGCCGCTTCAGGCTCTGGTCCAGCGACGACAGCACGTACTTGCGCGAGCCCCACTCGCCGTACGGGCCGGGCCACATCAGGTATCCGGCCTTCGTGGAGATGACCAGTTCGTCGCGGTACGGCGCGAAGTCCGCCTTCAGGAACTCACCGAGCGCGGACTCGGCGGCGCCGGGCGGCGGGCCGTAGTTGTTGGCCAGGTCGAAGTGGGTGATGCCGAGATCGAAGGCGCGGCGCAGGATGGCCCGCTGTGTCTCGACCGGGCGGTCCGGCCCGAAGTTGTGCCACAGTCCGAGCGACAGCGCGGGGAGCTTCAGACCGCTGCGTCCGGTGCGCCGGTAGGGCATGTCCGCGTAACGGTCGGGGTGTGCGGTGTACAACGCGACTCCAGGAGGGGTTGGCACGGAGGATCGGTTCTGGGAAACCGTCACCCACTCTGGCCCGACCTGCGGGTAGTGGTCCAACAGAAGAATCCGATGGAATTCAGCGGATACGCTTCTCAATCATGGAACTGCGCCACCTCCAGCACTTCGTCGCCGTCGCCGAGGACCAGCATTTCACCCGGGCAGCCGAACGGCTGATGGTGTCCCAGTCGGGCCTGTCCGCGTCGATCCGGGCGCTGGAGCGCGAGCTGCGGGCGCCGCTGTTCGTGCGCACGACCCGGCGGGTGACGCTGACCGAGGCGGGCCGGGCGCTGCTGGCGGAGGCGGAGCGGATCCTGGCACAGGTGCGGGCGGCGCACGAGGCGGTGGCCGCCGTGCAGGGCGTGGTGCGCGGCACCCTCTCCGTGGGCACCGAGCAGTGCATCGCCGGGGTGGACGTGGCGGGGCTGCTGGCGGCGTTCCGGCGGCGCCATCCGGACGTGGAGATCCGGCTGCGGCAGACCGGCTCGGGCGCCCTCGGCGAGGAGGTGGCGGCCGGCCGGCTCGACCTGGCCTTCGCCTACCGCACCCAGGCGGACACCGATCAGCTGCGCTGTGTACCGCTGGCCGGCGAGCCGATGTACGTGCTGTGCCATCCCGGACACCGGCTGGCCTCGGCGCCGTCCGCGCCGACACCGGCCGACGTGGCCGGCGAGGTGTTCGTCGACTTCCACCCGGACTGGGGACCGCGCCGGGCCACGGACGCGGCCTTCGCGGCGGCGGACGTCCGCCGTACGGTCGCGCTGGAGGTCAACGACGTGCACAGCCTGCTGGACCTGGTGGGCGAGAACCTCGGCGTCGCGGTCGTACCGCGCCACTTCCGGCACAAGCGCGAGGCGCTCACCGCGCTGCCCCTGACGGGCACCGGCGAGGTGGTCTACCAGACGGTCGCCCTGCTGCCGCCCGCCCGGTCCACCAGCCCGGCCGCCCGCGCCCTGATGGCGCTGCTGGAGACGGGGGAGGCATAGGGCGCCGGGGCGAGGACGCGCGCGGGACGTGGGCGAAAGAAGCGGCGGGACCGCGGCGGCTGCGCGATGGTGGACGTATGCATGCGAAGGACATCCTCATCGACGGTTTCAGCCGCATCCAGGAAGAGGTCCACGCCGTCGTCGAGGGCCTCGGCCCCGACACCCTCCACGCCCGCCCCGCCGCCGATGTCAACTCCATCGCCTGGCTGGTCTGGCACCTCACCCGGGTCCAGGACGACCACATGGCGGACGCCTTCGGGCGGGATCAGGTGTGGCTGACCCAGGAGTGGGAGAAACGCTTCGGACTGGACCTGCCGCGCCAGGACACCGGGTACGGGCACACCGCGGCGAAGGTCGCCAAGGTGCGGGTCTCCGGCGGCGACCTGCTGACCGGGTACTACGACGCCGTGCACACCCAGAGCCTCCAGGCGCTGCGCGGGCTGACCGCGACCGATCTGGAGCGCGTCGTGGACGTGCGCTGGGATCCGCCGGTCACCCTGGGCGTACGGCTGGTCAGCGTCCTGTCCGACGATCTCCAGCACGTCGGACAGGCCGCCTATCTGCGCGGGCTGCTTCAGAGCGCGGACGCGTAGCCCGGCAGGACGACGTCCTCGATGAGGGCCTTGCGCTCGTCGAACGGGAGGAACGCGCTCTTCACGGCGTTCACGGTGACCGTGCGCAGGTCCTCGACGCCCCAGCCGGCTTCCTCGACGAGCAGGGCCATCTCGCGCGTCATCGTGGTGCCCGACACCAGGCGGTTGTCGGTGTTGAGGGTGACGCGGAAGCCGAGGTCCTTCAGCGCGGTGATCGGGTGCTCGGCGATGGAGGTCGCGGCGCCGGTCTGGAGGTTGGAGGTGGGGCACATCTCCAGCGCGATACGGCGGTCCCGCACCCAGCCGGCCAGGCGGCCGAGCTTGCCGTCGACGATGTCCTCGGTGATCCGCACGCCGTGGCCGATGCGCTGGGCGCCGCACACCTGGAGGGCCTGGTGGATGCTGGGCAGGCCGTGCGCCTCGCCGGCGTGGATGGTGAAGGGAACGCTCTCGCGGCGCAGGTGGTCGAAGGCCTCGAGGTGGTCGGCGGGCGGGAAGCCGTCCTCGGCGCCCGCGATGTCGAAGCCGACGACGCCCGCGTCCCGGAACGCCACCGCGAGGTCGGCGGTCGCGCGGGTGCGGTCGAACATCCGCATACCGCAGAGAAGGGTGCCGACCCGGACCTGCGTGCCCGCGGCGGCGGCCTTCGCCATACCGGCCGCGAGGCCCTCCTGCACGGTCTCGACGACCTCGGCGAGCGTGAGCCCGCCGTTCAGCATCAGCTCGGGGGCGTAGCGCACCTCGGCGTAGACGACTCCGTCGGCCGCCAGGTCGAGGACGTACTCCTCGGCGGTGCGCAGCAGGCCCTCGCGGGTCTGCATCACGGCGAGGGTGTGCTCGAAGGTGGCTATGTAGCGCACCAGGTCGCCCGAGTTGGCGGCCTCGAAGTACCAGGCGGCCAGTTCGTCGGGGTCGGTGGTGGGCAGGGTGTGGCCGACCGCCTGCGCCAGCTCGACGACGGTGGCGGGGCGCAGGCCGCCGTCGAGGTGGTCGTGCAGGACGGCCTTGGGGAGCCGGCGGAGGGTGTCGGTGTCGATGCGGGGCGCGGTCATGTGCGTGTTCGTTCCTCGGCAGTGGTTCTCAGGCGGTGGCGGGCTGGAGCAGGTCCCAGCGGTTTCCGTACAGGTCCTGGAAGACGGCGACGGAGCCGTAGGGCTCGTGGCGGGGCTCCTCCAGGAAGGTCACGCCCGCGGCGAGCATCCGGGCGTGGTCGCCGGCGAAGTCCCCGGTGTGCAGGAAGAAGCCGACCCGGCCGCCGGTCTGGTCGCCGATCCGGGCGCGCTGGGCGTCGTCCTTGACGCGGGCGAGCAGCAGGCCGGTGCCCTCCTGGTGGGTGCTGGGCCGTACGACGACCCACCGGGAGCCGTCGGGTCGCGGCTCGTCCTCGACGAGCCCGAATCCGAGCGCCTCGGTGTAGAAGCGGATCGCCTCGTCGTAGTCGTCGACGACGAGGGTGACCAGGGCGATGCGTGACATCGGGGCCTTCCGGGAGCCTTGGGGGAGCCTTGCGCAGGGGCGATTGACGGGAGAGGTTATACGTAAAACGTACGGCATGCCAATCCTCCGCCGAGAACCCCGATCCCCTCCGGCCCGCCCGGGGCTCAGCCGTCGCTCCGCGGGCGGATCCTGATCATCGTCGTGTCGTCCGTCTGGATCATCCGGGCCGCGCGCAGCCCCGTCACCAGGCGCTCGAAGGAACCCTCGTCCAGCCGCCGGACGGCCCGCCACCAGGCGGAAGCGTCCGGGCCTGCGCCGGCGCCGGAACGGGCGCAGCCGTGGGTCAGCAGGGCCTCGGCCAGGGCGTCGGTGACCAGCAGGACGACGTCGTGCCGGTCGAGCCGGCCGCTGTAGTGGTGGATCCGGTCGGCGGTCAGGCGCTCGTCGGAGCCGAGGAGGTCGGGATGCGACCCGAACAGCGCGCCGTCGTCGAGGGG
Organism: Streptomyces sp. NPDC041784; assembly: GCF_055591025.1. NCBI lineage: Bacteria > Bacillati > Actinomycetota > Actinomycetes > Kitasatosporales > Streptomycetaceae > Streptomyces > Streptomyces sp. NPDC041784. The sequence goes on along the minus strand of NZ_JBVJAB010000009.1, from coordinate 323,050 downwards.
GAAGGCGCGCACCAGCGTGTCCCCCCGGAGGTGGAGCAGACAGGTGTCGCCGACCGCCACGGCCTCGAAGCTCCAGCCCTCGACCGCCGGACGCAGTCGCATCCCGAGGAAGGTCGCCCGGGCCACACCCCTGGCCTCGACGTCGTCCAGCCAGAAGTCCCGGGGCCTGCGGTGCGCGTCCTGACCGTCGGCGCCCGGGACCGCGGCGGCCGCCGCGCGCCCCTTCTTCCGCTCGGTCTCCCGTGCGCTCCACTTCGCGCGGCAGCGCTCGGCCCAGGCCACCAGGGACTCGCGGGAGTGGTCGGGGCACTCGGTGATGTACTCCTCCGCCAGCAGCCGGCCCCACGGGCCCGCCCGGTAGGCGGAGCTGGCACCGTCGCAGAGGGCGAAGGCCCGCCGGTCGCCCGTGACGGCCACCGCGTCCCGCCAGTCCTGCGGCCACTCCGGGGTCGCGGGCACGTGGTACACGTGGACGTCCACGCCGGTGCCGGCGGACGCCGTCGAACCCGGCGTGGGTCCGCTCCGCTCGAAGGCGTTCACCACGTACCGACGTTCAGCGCCTTGACGACGGCGGCGAGGTCGGCGTTGCACACGAATCCGCGTGCGCCCTCCTCGGGGCGTGGCTGTCCGTACCGTTCGGCGTCCGTCCTCGCGTACTCCAGCATGCGGGTCGTCAGCACGGACGAGGTGTGGAACAGCCCGACCGTGTAGCGGTCGGGCAGGCCGGCCGGGTCACTGGGGAAGAGAACGGGTTCGGCCGCCTGTGCGGCGACGGCCACGTTGAACATGCTGAGGGGCCCGTCGGTGGTCCGCAGCGCCACCAGCCGGTCGACGCGCTGGGCGAGATCGTCCAGGGTGCCGTCGGTCGCCTCGCCGTCGGTGATGTTGATGACGACGGGCGCCGGGGAGTCCTGGTGCGCGGCCACCCAGCCGGCGGCGAAGTCGTGTGCCAGGTCGAGGGCGGCGCACATCATCGTCTGGCCGTCGGCGAGCGGTTCCAGCCAGACGGGCCAGGACTGGCCGTCGGGCTCGTCGTGGATCCGCAGGAACGAGTCCGCCAACTGGGGCGAGGAGACCATCGGGTTGGCGAATCCGTCGCCGTTCTTCAGCAGGGGCCTGACCCGGTCCGAGTAGCCGATGAGGGCGATGTCGAAGTAGTGCCGGGGCCCCTTGTCGTCCACCACGCACCGCTGGACGAGTTGCATCAGCAGCCGGTTGGTGGAGTGGGCGAGGGCCTCGGCCTTGGACCGGCCACCGGCGCCCAGCATGGGGGCGGACATGGAGTACGACTGGTCCAGCAGCAGGATGAAGCACGCCGGATGCCGACGGTCGACACGGGTGGTGTGGTTCATGAGTCGCCTCCGTCCCCCCAGGGTCGCGGGGTGAAGTAGTCCGGTTCGAGAAGGAGTTGGGGCGGGCGGCCGTGCGCGTCCAGCTGCCAGGTCCGCTCGCACCGGGCGCACACCCCGGCGCTGCGGGGGTGGCGCGCCGGCGTCCGTGCGAGGTCGAAGGAGCCGCATCTGGGGCACTGGGGGCCGGTTTCGGGGCCGGTGAGCGTGGCCTCGAAGGCGAGGATGTCGAAGGCGGGGGGTGGTGGGGCGGGGTCGGGCGGGTGGGGTACGGCAGCCGGGGGCGGGGAGGGGGTGTCGGGTGCGGCGGCGGGCGCGGCCTCGGGTGTCCGTGCGGCGTGGGCGCCGGTCGGCGGGTCCGGCTGATCCGCCGGGTCCGGCGGCGGTTCGGACGACGTGAAGGGTTCGTACGTGGACGTGCCTGATGGGTGCGCGGGCGTGCCTGGTTCGTACGTGGACGTACCTGGTCCGTGTGTGGACGTACCTGACTGCGCCGGTGTCGTCAGGCCGCCGACCCCGCGCAGTGCCCGGGCCGTGGGGATGACGAGCAGGCCCACGGCGACGAGGCCCAGGACGCGCAGGGTGGGCGTGTCCTCCCGGCCCCGTGGCTCCTCGGCGGCCCGCAGCACGGCACCGTCCTCGTCCACCACCTCCACCGCCCTGGGCTGGCGCCCGGCCACCGCGCCCGGATCCGCCGGCCCGGCGAGGTCGACGACGGCGGGCGGCCGCATGGCGGCGATCCCCCGGACGAGCGCGGCGTCGGGGGTCCACGCCCCCTGCCGATAGGGGATGGCGGACGAGGGCGCCGGAGGCGTCACGATCACGAGCCGCGCGCCCGCCTGCCGGGCCCGCTCCGAGATCCTGTCGAGGTCCGACGACTTCGGCCTCTGGGGCAGTTGGGCGACCATGGTCCGCTCCGGCGCGGGGCCGCCGCCTCCGCCGGGGAGTACGGCGGCCAGCAGGGCGGCGGCCAACGCGACCAGCAGGACGACGGTCCCGGCGCGGGACCACGTGACCGGACCGGGCGGCCGGCCCCGCGTCCCGGTCACCGCACGACTCCGAGCACCAGGGCGATGATCAGCAGGAGCAGCAGCACCCCGGCGCCGATCACGATCGTCCGCACGGGCGGGATGCCGCGCCGGGACGGCAGCCGGGAAGGCACGAAGGGCACGGGCTCCCCCGACCGGCGTGGCCGGGACGGCGTCCGTACGCGGCCCGGCCCGGGGGCCGCCACGCGGACGGGCCGGTCCGCGGCCTCCGGGGCCGGGACCGGCTGCGAGGCCGTCGGTACGGAGGGCACCGACGGCACCGACGGCAAGGGCGGTACCAGCGGCACAGGCGGTACGGGCGGCCCGTGCAGAGCGACCGGCTGCCCGGCCGGCGTGATCGGTGTGATTGGCGTGATCGGCGGCAAGTGCAGCGTGAGCGGGCGCCCGGCGGACGGCACCGGCGGCTCGGGAACGTCGAGCACGCGGAACGACGGCACCTCGCTCAGCGTGCCGCGGCAGGCGTCGTCCAGCAGCGCGGTCAGTCTTCTCACCTCCACGCTGCGGCTGGCGGCGAGGCGGAACCACAGCGGTGCGGCCATCGGCCGGGCGAAGTCCGCCGCCGTGAAGAGGAGGTTGTCCTCGTTGTGGAAGTCGTCCCACAGGCCGGGATCCACGGCGAGCGCGAGGATGGACACCTGGATGACGAGGGCCGAGAAATGGTCGACGGCCCGGTCCCAGTGGCCGGCCCGCAGCCGCTCGGGGTGCTGGAAGTGGGGGTGCCCGGACTCCTGGGGCGGCTCTCCGGAGAGTTCCGCCGCCCAGACGGCGTCCAGGTCGATGAGGCGGATCCGGCCGCCGTCCGCGATCCTGATGTTGTCGTGCTGGAGGTCGCCGTGGGCCAGGCCGTGGTCGTCGAGCCGCGCGAGCACCCCGCGCCACCGGCCGGCCAGGAGCGTGAGCTCCTCGCGCTCGCCGACGCGTTCCTCGAGGTGGGCGCGCAGGCTCTCGCCCGCGATGTGCTCCATGACGACCGCGGGCCACCAGCGGTCGTGGATGCGCACGGCCTCCTCCAGCCATTCGGTGTCGGCGAGGATCCACGGTTCGCCCGCGTCGGCGCCGCCCGCGCGGGCCGCCCGCTTCTCCAGTGCCTCGTAGCGTCGGCGCAGGGCCGGGGTGGGCTTGTTCTTGAAGCACCGCAGGACGAGCGCGCCACCCGGGGTGGCCAGGACGTAGGCCACGGCGTTGGCCCCCTCCATCCGGCGCGGCAGGCCGCCGCGCCGCTCCACGACGGCCTCGCCGAGCCGGCCGCCGGGCGGGAAGGCCGACTGCTGCACCGCCTTGTCGAAGGCCGCGACGTCCGGCCAGCTCGGCGGGGATCCGGTCAAGGATCAGCCCTGCCCGGGTCCGGTGTTCCGGCCGGGCAGCGGCGCGCCGACGGCCGTCGCCAGTTCGGCGCCGCCGGTCCTGACCTCGTCGGCACGCTTGAGCAGCAGGCTCACCGACTCGGAGAGCGCGGCCTGCGCACCGTCGAACTCGCCGGGCCAGATTGTCCGTTGCTCGGCGCGGCACACCCGTCGCCACTCGCGTTCCACGCCGGGTGTGCCGGTGGCGGCGGCGAAGAACTGGTAGGCCGCGGCGGCCAGCACCCGGACCATCGCGAGGGCCTCGGTGTGCAGTTTGCCCTCCAAATCGCTCACCGCGATCTCGACCGTGGTGATCAGTTCGTGGTGGAGCTGCTCCATGCTCGCCGTGGCCCCGGCCGCGTAACCGCCCCCGCCCGCGGGCGGATCCTGCGGCGAGGCGGGCGGCTGCTGCCCGGGCTGCCCAGGCTGGGCGGAGGCCGACTGCTGCCCGGGGTGCGGGGAGGCCGGCGGCTGGAACCAGCCCGCCCGGCTGCCCGGCGGCGGCTGCCGCTCGTCGTCGTCTGCGTTCCCGGGCCCGGCCGGGTGCTGTGCCGGGTGCTGTGCCGCCTGGGCCGGCGGCAGGGGGCGGCCAGTCACGTTGCGGACCTCCTGCACGACGGGGCTGCCGACGCGCAGGAAGAGGCTGCCGTAGTCCGTGCGCAGTCCGGTGAAATCCTCCAGCGCCTTCTTCAGGACCGGCGCCGGCACGCGCTCCACCCGTCGCAGCAGCACCTCCAGCGGCCGGTCGTCCACAGGTACGACGGCCTCGGTGAGCCGGGTCCGCAGCGCGTCGGCCATCCGCTGCCAGAGCAGCGTGACCGCGCGGTCGACCGAGGCGTCCACGCCGCCGAACTCCTCCGTCAGCTTGGTGCGGGCCCGGTTGAACCACCAGTCCCCCATCGCGCCGGCCCGCCAGTACATCCCGTTCCTGGTGCGGGCCCGCCAGTCGGCCTCGTCGGCGGAGTCGAACCCGCCGCGCACCCAGCCGCGCACCCGCTCGGCCGCCTCGTCGACCGCCGCCTCGATCTGCGGGATGTGCTCGCCGCGGGCCACCATGCCGTCGTACTCCTCGTACACCACGGCGAGTTCGTCGGCGAGTTCGTCGCAGAGGCGGTCCGCGAGGCTCTGCAACCGGTCGGCCTCGTCCGGCACGCCCAGCTGCCAGCGCTCAGCCGCCGCGGCCACCTCCGCGGCGAACACCAGGGCCTCGCGGGTCACTTCGGAGACGCGGCGCCGCAGTCCGTCGAGCATCGCGCGGTCCATCTCGGCGAGCCGCTCGGCGAGATGCCCGAGGACCACCGGCAGCAGCAGCTCGCGCACGGCGGCCTCCGCCGACTCGGGCGTGGCGCCCAAGGGGCACTCCACGGTGCGCACCCCGTAGTTGGCGACCGCGGCACGCGCGGTCTCCAGCACGTTGCGGGCCGCCTCCGGGGACAGGGTGACGTCCGGGTTGACCACCACCGTCGCGAAGTCCGACAACGGCACGTCACCGCACGCCAGTTGGGCGAGGTGCAGATCCGAGAAGTCCTCCTGGGCGAAGAAGGCCGTGTTGGGCGCGCCCCGCTTCACATGGAGCAGGAAGTCGACCTCGTGGGTGAGGTCGCGCAGGAAGTGCTGCTGGACGTCGAGGCCGGCCTCCCCGGCGCCGGGCAGGTCGACGAGGACCATCGCGGTGGTGTCCACCTGCGGGAAGTCGCAGTGCACATGGATGTCGCGCACCGCGTGGTACAGCCGGGGCGTGGCGTCCCGGTCGCCCTGTCCGTTCGGGTAACTGAGGTACGGGGCCAGCTCCTTGAGGGGGACGACGATCCGCTCGCCCTCGCCGCGCCGGGCCAGCAGGGGCAGGTATTCGTCGAGGGAGGCCTGCGCCTGGATCAGCTTCCTGAGGTAGGGCAGGGCGACCGCGCTGTACTCGTCGGCGGGCGAGCCGCCGTCGCCCGGCTGCGGATAGGGATGGATGCGGAAGGCCTCGGGGTCCCGGGGCGGGCCGGCCGGCAGCTGCGCGGAGACGTGCAGCGGTGCCAGGTACTGCTCCACGAACTCGTCCCAGGTCCGCAGCGTGACCAGCGCCTCGGCGTGGCCGGGCCGGTGGTGGATCCAACTGCGCGACGCGGTGGTCGGGTTGTTCTCGTGTGAGGGCAGGACCGTGCCGTCCAGTCCGCTGGCGGCCCGCAGCACGGTGCTCTTGCCCGCCCTGGTGCGGCCCACGACTCCGACGTTGACCGTGTCGCGCTCGACCCGGGAACGTACGGCGCCGAGGTGCCCCTCGGTCTGCCGGATCCGCTCGGTCAGCCGGTCGAGCCGGTCGGGGCCGCCGTCCGCGGCGGGCCTGCGCCACGCCTCCACGACGGCGAGTGCCTGGTCGGGATCGGCGCCGTGCGCCGCCCCCGCACCCGCGGTTTCGGCCACCAACCGGTCGACGGCGTCGACGAGTTCGGTGAAGCAGTCGGTGAATGTCTCCCAGTTCCGGTCGATCTCCGCGACCAGCGGGCGGTTGACCGCCCGGCCGGCCAGAGCACGGCTGATCGACGCCTCCAGACGTGACCGGTCCACGTCTTCCCCCTTTGGAGTAACCGGATGCCGCCATCCGGACGTGGCCTGAATATAACCACCCCACTCTTCACGTAATCCTCACATAAGCCGATCAGTTACTGATGGTGCGAAATGCCACTGGAGCGGCACACCGGAACGGTTCTGCGCATGTATGTACGAATAGCCTGCCGCCCCGCGCCCCCCTCAACCGGCCTGCCGGTGGGCCGTGTTCAGCCGTGCCAGCTCGTCCCGAGTGAGCCGCAGCGCCCCGGCCGCCACGTTCTCCTCCAGGTGCACGGGGTTTCCGGTGCCGGGGATGGCCAGAACGTGCGGTCCCTGGGCCAGGGTCCAGGCGAGCCGGATCGCGGCCGGAGTCGTGCGATGGGCACGGGCGACGGCGAGCACTTCCTCGTCGTGGGCGGTCGTCGCGCCCTGGGCGCCGCCGTCGCCTGCGATGGCGAAGAACGGGACGAAGGCGATCCCCTGTTCGCCGCAGACCCTCACGAGCTCCTCGGTCGCGGGAGTGTGGTGACCGAGCCCGTAGCGGTTCTGCACGCTCACCACCGGGGCGATGGCCCGCGCCTCGGCGAGGTGGCGGGGTTCGACGTCGGAGACGCCGAGGTGACGGATCAGGCCCGCCTGCCGCAGCTCGGCGAGGGCGCCGAAGTGCTCGGCGATCGAGTCCTGTCGCATCCGGCGCAGGTAGACGAGGTCCAGATGGTCGCGGCCGAGCTGGCGCAGGTTCTCCTCGACGTGGCCGCGCAGGTCCTCGGGGCGGGCGGAGGTGCCCCACCGGCCGGCCCAGTCCCGGAAGGGGCCGACCTTGGTGGCGATGAGCAGGTCGTCCGGGTACGGGGCGAGCGCGCTGTTGATGAGTTCATTGGCCGACCGCAGGGCCGAGAAGTAGAAGGCGGCCGTGTCGATGTGGTTCACGCCGAGGTCGACGGCCCTGCGCAGAACGGCGAGCGACCGGTTCCGGTCGCTCGGCGTGCCGAGGTCGAAGGCGGCGCTGCCCGTCAACCGCATCGCGCCGAAGCCGATGCGGTGAACGGTCAGGTCGCCGAGTCGCCAGGTGCCCGCGGCGTCCGCGGTGATCGTTTCGGGGGTCATCGGCGGAGTCTGACACACCGTCGGCGACCGGCGGCGAACCTCTCCCCCGCGCCCGCCCGGTCAGCCGAGGGGCTTGGCCAGCACCGCCTTGCGGTGGCTGAAGGTCTCGATCGAGTACCGCCCGTGGTAGCTGCCCGTCCCGCTCGCCCCCACGCCGCCGAACGGCAGGTCGGAGACGGTGAGATGGGCGAGCGGCAGACCGTGTCCGAGGCCTCCGGAGGACGTCTCCGCGGCGATCCTGGCCCGGGTGTCGTCCGACTCGGAGAAGACGTACAGGGCGAGCGGCTTGTCGCGGTCGTTGACGAAGTCGATGGCCTCGTCGAGGCCGGCCACGGTCACGATCGGCAGGATCGGGCCACACGCGGGGCAATGTCCGCGGCCACCCGGTCACACGCGCGTGGACTCGTCCAGGGTCGTGGCGAGGCGGTCCAGCAGGGCGCCCAGCAGCTCCTCCTCGCCCACGCCCTCGGCCGGCCAGGCGGCCCGTACGGCGCGGTCGACGCGGCGCCAGTGGTCCTGGCCGCGCGGGGTGAGGTACACGAGGATGCGGCGCCGGTCGAGCGGGTCGACCCGGCGGTGGACGAGGTTCTGGTCGACGAGCTGGTCGACCAGCTTGGTCAGGGTCGGCGCCGGCAGGAACGCGGCCTCGGCGATCGCCGACATGTGGTGCCCCGAGCCGTCGGAGAGCACCGCGAGCACCCGCCAGGCGTCCAGCGAGCAGCCCTCCTCCTCCAGGGCGGACTGGAGCCGGCGCGCGGCCAGCCGCTCGGCCCGGGTGAGGAGCCGCATCAGGTCGTGCGGTCTGCGAGGAGTCGAGGAGGTGGGCATCCAGGCATCCGCTCCTAGGTCACGGGGTGCGTCCATCGTAGGAGACGCACTGGAGTTCGCCGGGCGGACCCGCAAGCATGACGTCATGGTCCGGCACGACTCCCCCGCCTCCGACTGGTTCACGGCCGACGCGTCGGCGCTCGGCGTGGCCCTGGTCTTCCCGATGCAGGGGCCTGCCGGGATCTTCGGGCCGGCCTGCGAACTGTGCGCGCGGCTGGCGGTGGACGAGGTCAACCGGGCGGGCGGGGTGCTCGGCCGGGAGCTGCGGCTGGTGCCGGTCGACGGGGGCGCGTCGCCGCGCGAGGTCGCCGGCCAGGTCGAGGCGCTGGTGGACCTGGGGGTGGTCCAGGGCGTCACGGGCTGGCACATCTCCTCGGTGCGGCAGGCGCTGGCCCCGAGGGTCGCCCACCGGGTGCCGTACGTCTACACCGCGCTGTACGAGGGCGGCGAGCACACCGCGGGGGTGTTCCTGACCAGCGAGACGCCGCGTGACCAACTCCGCCCCGCCATGCTGCTGTTGGCGCGCGAGCGGCGGGTTCGCCGGTGGTTCGTGGTGGGCAACGACTACGTGTGGCCCCGGCGCACGGCCCGGGCGGCGCACGCGTACGCCCGTGAGGCGGGCGGCCGGATCGGCGGCGAGGTGTATCTGCCGCTGGGCACGCACGACTTCGGGCCGGTGCTGCGGCGGATCGAGCGCTCGGACGCGGACGCGGTGCTCCTGCTGCTGGTCGGCAGCGACGCGGTGCGCTTCAACCGGGCGTTCGCCGCCCACGGGCTGGACGCCCGCTGTCTGCGGCTGAGCACCCTGATGGACGAGAACATGCTGCTGGCGAGCGGCCCCTCGGCGACCGCGGATCTCTACAGCACCGCCGGCTTCTTCGCTTCGCTCGCCACCGCGGACACGCTCGACTTCCACGGCCGGTACGCCGGCCGTTTCGGCATCGAGGCGCCGGCCCCGGGCAGTCTCGGCGAATCCTGTTACGAGGGCGTCCTGTTGCTCGCCGCCCTGCTGCGGCAGGCGGGGACGGTGGACGTGGCGGCGATCGGCGCGGCGGCGGACACGGTGTCGTACGAGGGGCCGCGCGGGCTGCTGCGACTGCGGGGCGGCCATGTCCGCCAGCGCATCTATCTGGCCCGTGCGGACGGGCTGGACTTCGACGTGCTCACCGAGCTGGATCTTCACGACTCCCGCCCTTGACAGCCTCCGAGGCCGCCAAGATACTTCCCACGGAAAGTAATTAGAATGCCTCGGGCGAATTGTGAATTCAGACCGTCGACCAGGTTTGAACACATGTCACAACGCCTCGGGGCGTTTTTTGTTCCCTCCGGGAAAGTCCTGTGAAACACCATGGAAACAGGGCGACTTGAGGCTGTGGACCGCACTTCAGGAGGTTGTCTCCTCCACACCCGAGGGGGTTGTCTTGTCCAGCGGTTCACCCATTCTCCGCCGCCGTTTCCTGGCCGGCGGTGCCGCGCTCGCGGCCGTCGTCGCGCTCTCCGCCTGCGGCGCCAAGACCGACGCGGCCGGCTCGTCGTCCGACCGCGCCGCGAAGATCGACGTCAGCGGCGACACGGTCAAGGTCGGTCTGCTCAACTCGCTCTCCGGCACGATGGCGATCAGCGAGGTGACCGTACGCGACTCGCTGCTGCTGGCCGTCGACGAGATCAACGCCTCCGGCGGCGTGCTCGGCAAGAAGATCGAGCCGGTCTCCGAGGACGGCGCCTCCGACTGGCCGACGTTCGCCGAGAAGGCGGCCAAGCTCATCAAGGAGGACCAGGTCGCGGCCACCTTCGGCTGCTGGACCTCCGCCAGCCGCAAGGCCGTCAAGCCGGTCTTCGAGAAGAACCGGTCGCTGCTCTTCTACCCCGTGCAGTACGAGGGCCTGGAGGAGTCGCCGTACATCTTCTACACGGGGGCGACCACCAACCAGCAGATCGTCCCGGCGCTCGACTACCTCAAGAGCCAGGGGAAGAAGAAGATCTACCTGGTCGGCAGCGACTACGTCTTCCCGCGCACCGCCAACAAGGAGATCAGGGCGTACGCCGAGGCCAACGGCATGACGATCCTCGGCGAGGACTACGCGCCGCTGGGCTCCACGGAGTTCAGCACGATCGCCAACAAGGTGAAGGCGTCGAAGGCGGACGCCGTCTTCAACACCCTCAACGGCGACTCCAACGTGGCCTTCTTCAAGGAGTACAAGTCCGCGGGCCTGACCGCGAAGACCATGCCGGTCGTCTCGGTGTCGATCGCCGAGGAGGAGGTCAAGTCGATCGGATCGCAGTACCTGGCCGGCCAGTTGACGGCGTGGAACTACTACCAGACCACCCCGGGAGCGGCGAACGAGAAGTTCGTGAAGGCGTACAAGGCGAAGTACGGCGAGGACAAGCCGACCAGTGACCCGATGGAGGCCGCGTACACCTCGGTCTACCTGTGGAAGGCGATGGTCGAGAAGGCCAAGTCCTTCGACCCGGAGAAGGTGAAGGCCGCCTCCGACGGCATCACCTTCGACGCACCCGAGGGCAAGGTCACCGTGGACGGCGCCTCCCAGCACATCTACAAGACCGCGCGCATCGGGAAGATCGGCACCGACGGCCTGATCACCGAGGTGTGGAACTCCGGCGAACCCGTCAAACCCGACCCGTTCCTCAAGGGCTACTCCTGGGCCGCCGGCCTGTCCTGACCGCCCGTCGTACGGGGACCCGCGTCCGCCGCGGGTCCCCCGCCTCCCCATCGGAGCCGCCGTATGACCGTGATCCTCGGTCAGACCTTCACCGGCATCTCGATCGGTGCCGTCCTGCTGCTCATCGCGCTCGGCCTGTCGCTCACCTTCGGCCAGATGAACGTCATCAACATGGCCCACGGCGAGTTCATCATGGCGGGCGCCTACACGACGTACGTCCTGCAGAAGTCCATTTCGAGCGCGGGAATTTCGCTGCTCGTCGCACTTCCCGTCGCATTTCTCGTGTCGGGGGCGCTCGGCGCGCTACTGGAATGGCTGCTGATTCGCCGTCTGTATCTCCGGCCGCTGGACACGCTTCTCGTCACCTGGGGTGTCTCCTTGATGCTCCAGCAACTCGCCCGGGACATTTTCGGCGCGCCGAACGTGCAGACCCGGGCACCGGACGCGCTCACCGGGAACATCACCGTGATCGGCGGCGCCGATCCGCTCACCTTCGCCACCAGCCGGCTGTTCATCCTGGGCCTGGCGGTCGTGGCCGTGGTCGCGCTGTCGCTGACCCTGCGGCTGACCCCGCTGGGCCGCCGGATCCGGGCGGTCGTCCAGAACCGCGATCTCGCCGAGGTGTCCGGCATCTCCACCTCCCGGGTCGACCGCACCGCGTTCTTCATCGGCTCGGGGCTCGCGGGCGTCGCCGGGGTGGCGCTCACCCTGGTCGGTCCGATCGGGCCGACGATGGGCACCAACGTGATCATCGACGCCTTCCTGGTGATCGTGGTCGGCGGGATCGGACGGCTCCGGGGCAGTGTGATCGTCGCCTTCGTGCTGGGCGTGCTCCAGGCGGTGCTGGAGTACTCCACCACCGTCTCCGTGGCCAAGGTGCTGGTCCTGGTCGCCATCGTCGCGTTCCTCCAGTGGCGGCCCCAGGGGCTGTACACGCTGCGGACGAGGAGTCTCGTATGAACGTTCTCAAGGGACGTACCGCGTGGGCGGGCTTCGCCGGGGGCGCGGTCCTGCTCTTCGCCGTCGCCCCGGTCCTCCTGTCCGACTTCCGCCTCGGGCTGCTCGCCAAGTACCTGTGCATGGCCATGGTCGCCGTCGGCATCTGTCTGGCCTGGGGCCGCGGCGGACTGCTGACCCTCGGCCAGGGCGTGTTCTTCGGGCTCGGCGGCTACGCCATGGCGATGCACCTGAAGCTCGCCGACGCGGGCCCCGGCAACCTGCCCGACTTCATGCAGCTGTACGGCACCGCCACCGAACTCCCCTGGTGGTGGCAGCCGTTCGCCAACCCGCTGTTCGCGCTGGCGGCGACCGTGCTGCTGCCGATGGCCGTGGCCGCGCTGCTCGGCCTGTTCGTCTTCCGCCGCCGGGTCAAGGGCGCCTACTTCGCGATCCTCTCCCAGGCCCTCGCCTCGGCCTTCGCGATCTGGCTGGTCGGCCAGCAGGCCACCACCGGCGGCACCAACGGACTCACCGACATCCAGGGCTTCTTCGGCTACGCCCTCGACGACCCGGTCAACCAGCGGATGGTGTACTTCGTCATCGCCGCCGCCCTGCTCCTGCTGATCGCCCTCGCCCGCCAGCTGATCAACAGCCGGTACGGCGAACTCCTGGTCGCCGTGCGGGACTCGGAGGAGCGGGTGCGCTTCCTCGGGTACGACCCGGCCAACGTCAAGCTCGTCGCGTACGTGGTCGCCGCCGGCATGGCGGGCCTGGCGGGCGCGCTGTTCGTGCCGGCCGTCGGGATCATCTCGCCCGCGCTGATCGGGATCGTCCCGTCGATCGAGTTCGTGATCGGCGCGGCGGTCGGCGGACGCGCGAGTCTGGTCGGGGCCGTGCTCGGGGCGATCGCGGTCGCCTGGGCGAAGACCGCGCTGTCGGAGGAGTTCCCGGCGGCCTGGACGTACTTCCAGGGCCTGCTGTTCGTCGTGGCGCTGGCCTTCCTGCCCGGCGGCCTCGCCTCGCTGGCGAAGGCGGTACGGCGGCGCAGGGCCGCGGCCCCGAGGAAGACGGCCGTCGTTCCGATGGGAGAGGCGGCATGAGCGGGCTGGAGATACGGGGACTGCGGGTCTCCTTCGACGGGTTCACGGCCGTGGACGGGGTCGACCTCGACGTGCGCGCGGGCGATCTGCGGTTCCTCATCGGGCCCAACGGCGCCGGCAAGACGACCCTGGTGGACGCCGTCACCGGCCTGGTGCGGGCGCGGGGCTCGGTACGGTTCGGCGGCGAGGAGCTGCTGGGGCGCAGTGTGCACCGGATCGCCCGGTCGGGCGTCGGGCGGACGTTCCAGACCGCCACCGTCTTCGAGGAGCTGACGGTCCTTCAGAACCTGGACATCGCGGCGGGCGCGGGCCGCGGTGCCTGGACCATGCTGCGGCGCCGCAGGACCGTCCCGGCGGAGGTCTCGAAGGCGCTGGAGACGGTCGGGCTCACCGAGCTGGCCGACTCCCCCGCCGGGACTCTCGCGCACGGGCAGAAGCAGTGGCTGGAGATCGGCATGCTGCTCGTGCAGGACGTCCGGCTGCTGCTGCTCGACGAGCCGGTGGCCGGGATGAGCCACGACGAGCGGCAGGCCACCGGCGAGCTGCTGCGGCGGATCAGCGACGAGCGCACGGTCGTCGTCATCGAGCACGACATGGACTTCATGCGGTCCTTCGCGCGCAGCGTCAGCGTGCTGCACGCGGGCCGGGTGCTCAGCGAGGGCACGGTGGCCGAGGTGCAGGCGGACCCGAAGGTGCAGGAGGTGTACCTCGGGCACGCGGCCACCGAGGACACCGGTGACATGGCCGTGCGGGAGGCGTGATGCTGGAGATCGAGGACGTCCGGGTCGGCTACCACCGCAGCACGGTCCTGCACGGCGTCTCGGTCGCGGTGCCGGCCGACGGCGTCGCGGCGGTGCTCGGACACAACGGCGCGGGCAAGAGCACACTGCTGCGGGCCGCCGTCGGGCTGCTCACGCCCACCGGCGGCACCGTCCGCCTCGACGGCGAGGACATCACCCGGCGCAAGCCGCACGAGCGCGTGGCGCGCGGCATGGCGTACGTCCCGCAGGGCCAACAGGCGTTCCCGCACCTGACCACCGCCGAGAACCTCCAGCTGGTCGCGGACGGCCGCAGGCGGGGCAGGGCCGCGGTCGCCGAGGCGCTGGACCTGTTCCCGGCGCTCAGGGCGCTCTCCGGGCGGCGGGCGGGTCTGCTCTCCGGCGGGCAGCGGCAGCAACTGGCCATCGCCCGCGCCCTGGTGACGGAGCCCCGGATCCTGCTGCTGGACGAGCCGACCGAGGGCATCCAGCCGTCGGTGGTCGCCGAGATCGAGGAGACGATCCTGGCCCTGGCGGCGCGGGGCGGGATCTCGGTGCTGCTGGTGGAGCAGCATGTGGGCTTCGCGATGCGGGCGGCACGGCGGTACTACGTCCTGGAGGCCGGCCGGGTCACATCGTCCGGGGACGGCGGCCGGGACGCGGAGCGGTCGGTGCGGGAGGCGCTCAGCGTGTGAGGCGCTCGGCGTGCGGGTGCTCGGCGCGCAGGTGCTCGACGTGTCAGGCGCTCAGCGTGCGAGGGAGCGCCTGCGCCGGTCGAGGTACGCCCGCTCGGCCGGGTTCTCGGCGAGCGCCAGGGCGGCGGCGTAGGCCCGTACGGCCTCGTCCGTACGGCCCGTGCGGCGCAGCAGGTCGGCGCGGACCGCGTGGAAGACGTGGTAGCCGTCGAGGTCGAGGCCGTCCAGCAGCGCCAGCGCCGACCGCGGACCCTCGGCCTCGGCGACCGCGACCGCGCGGTTCAGGGCGACCACCGGGCCCGGCGCCACGACCATGAGCTGGTCGTAGAGCCGCAGGATCTGCCCCCAGTCGGTGGCGTCGGCGGTCGGGGCGTCGCTGTGGACGGCCTGGACGGCGGCCTGGATCTGGTACGGCCCCGGCCTGCCCCGGCGCAGACAGCGCCGGACGAGCGTCTGCCCCTCGGTGATCAGTTCCCGGTCCCAGCGGTCGCGGTCCTGCTCGGGCAGCGGTACGAGCGTGCCGGCGGCGTCCACCCGCGCGGCCCTGCGGGACTCGACGAGCAGCATGAGCGCCAGCAGACCGGTGACCTCGGGTTCGTCCGGCATCAGAGCGGCGAGGAGCCGGCCGAGCCGTACGGCCTCCGCGCACAGCCCCGCGTCGTCCTCGTACCCCTGGTTGAAGATCAGGTAGACGACGGCGAGGACGCCCTTCAGCCGGTCGGGCAGGTCGGCGTCGCGCGGGACGCGGTAGGGGATGCGGGCGTCGCGGATCTTCGCCTTGGCGCGGACCAGCCTCTGGGCCATGGTCGGCTCGGGCACGAGGAAGGCGCGGGCGATCTGGGCGGTGGTGAGCCCGCCGAGGAGCCGCAGGGTGAGGGCGACCCGCGCCTGCGGGGCGAGCGCGGGGTGGCAGCAGGTGAAGATCAGCCGGAGCCGGTCGTCGCGCACGGGGCCCTCCTCCACGGGCGGGTCGGGGGCGTACAGCCGGGCGGCCTCGGCGTGCCGGGCGTCGCGGGTGGACTCGCGGCGCAGCCGGTCGACGGCCCGGTTGCGGGCGGTGGTGATGATCCACCCGGCCGGACTCGGCGGCACCCCGGTCTCCGGCCAGCGCTTGACGGCCGTCGTGAAGGCGTCCTGGACCGCCTCCTCGGCGAGGTCGATGTCGCCGAGGAAGCGGACCAGGACGGAGACCGCGCGCCCGTACTCGGCGCGGAAGACGGCCTCGACGTCGACGGCGTCCGGCATCAGTGCTGGTCCGCGAAGGGGCGCACCTCGATGGGGAGGGTGGTGGCCAGGGCGGCCTTGCGGCCCCACTCCAGGGCCTCGTCCAGGTCGGCGGCCCGGATCAGGCACAGCCCGCCGAGGTACTCCTTGCCCTCGGCGTACGGCCCGTCGGTGACCAGCACCTCGCCGTCCTCGGGGCGCAGCATGGTGGCGGTCTCCGGACCGTGCAGGCCGCCCGCGAAGACCCAGGCGCCGGCGGCGCGCAGTTCGTCGTTGTAGGCCTCGACCCGGCGCATGATCTCGGCCAGCTCGTCGGGGGGCGGCGGCTCACCGCCGGCCGGCTGGACCACGCTGAGCAGGTAGTGCTGCATGACGTCCTCCTCGGTGCGTGACGTCCTCTCGGGCGTCGTGCCGTTCTCTCACCTCCTACACGAACGGCGTTCCCCCGGATCGACACCCCGCGCCGCGAAACGGGAAAGAATCTTGCTCATGACCACACCGCACCCCCTCGTCACCCGAGCCCGCCGCCTCGCGGACGGCCTCCTCGCCCCGCACGCCGAGGACGTCGACCGGACGGAGGTGCCCGTGAGTCATCTGGGCGAGATCCGGCGCTCGGGTCTGCTCGGGCTGAACGCGCCGCGGGAGTACGGCGGGGCCGCGGCGTCCGGCGCGGTGTTCCGGGAGACGGCGGAGATCCTCGCGGGGGCCTGCTGCTCGACCTGGTTCGTGCAGGCCCAGCACCACACCCCGGTCCTGACCCTGGCGAAGAGCGAGGGCCCGGTGCGCGAACGGCTGCTCGGCCGGCTGGCGAGCGGCGAGCTGCTGTCCGGGGTGGCCTACGCCCATCTGCGGTCGTATCCGCGCACGCCCGTCCGGGTCACCCGGGACGGGGGCGGGTGGCGCTTCGACGGGACGGTGCCCTGGTACACGGGGTGGGGCCTGAACGACGTGCTGCTGCTCGCCGGGGTGACGGAGGACGGCGAGGCCCTGTTCGCTTTCACCGAGGCACGGGAGCAGCCGGGCCTGCGGGCGTCGGCCCCGATGCGGCTGGCGGCTCTCACCGCGGCCCGCACGGTGTCCCTGGAGCTGGAGGGCCTGCGGATCCCGGAGGAGGCGGTGGCCCTGCGCACGCCGCACGAGCGCTGGTCGGCGGCGGACCGCCTGAAGACGGTGAACGCCCACCCGGCCGTCTTCGGCCTCGCGAAGGCGGCCCTGACCCTGCTGGACGAGGACACGGCGACCGCCCTGCGCGCCCGCCTGACGACGGTCCGCCGGGAGGCCTACGCCCTGGCCGACGAGGCGGCTCCCCATGAGCACCTCGAGGAGCGTCTGGCCCTCAGGGCACAGGCGTACGAGGTCCTCCAGGCGGCGACCACGGCGGCGGTGGTGACGGGCGGCGGCCGCACGATGCTCCTGACGCACCGGGCCCAGCGACTGGCGAGGGAGGCCCTGTTCCTCCTGGTCCAGGGGCAGACGCGGGAGTCACGGCGTTCCCATCTGAACGCCTTGGCCGGCTAGCGGGCCAGGGGCCCTCAGCCGGCGAACGGCACGGGCACGGGCACGCGTGTGTCCCCCTGCCCGGCGGGATGCCTCCACAGCCCTTCCCCGGCCAGCCGCGGCAGCACCCCCTCGCCGAACCAGTACGCCTCCTCCAGGTGCGGATAGCCGGACAGCACGAACTCCGAAATCCCCAGCGCCGCATACTCCTTGATCCGTTCGGCGACCTCCTCATGGCTGCCCACCAGCGCGGTCCCCGCGCCGCCTCGGACCAGCCCGATCCCCGCCCACAGGTTGGGGTGGATCTCCAGCCCGTCCCGGCCGCCGCCGTGCAGCGCGAGCATCCGCCGCTGTCCCTCGGACTCGCTGCGGGCCAGCCCGGCTTGGACGGACCGCACGGTCTCGGGGTCGAAGCCGTCGAGCAGCCGGCCGGCCTCCGCCCATGCCGCCTCGGAGGTGTCGCGGGTGATCACGTGCAGCCGGATCCCGAACCGCGGTGTGCGCCCCCGCCGGGCCGCGAGCCCCTTGATCCAGGCGATCTTCTCGGCGACCTGGGCGGGCGGTTCGCCCCAGGTGAGATAGACGTCGGCGTGCCGTGCGGCGATCTCCCCGGCGATCGGCGAGGACCCCCCGAAGTACACCTCGGGCACCGGGTCGGGCACCCGGGCCAGCCGCGCGTCCTCGACCCGGAGGTGCTCACCCTTCAGGTCGACGGTCCCACCCGCCCACAACTCCCGGACGATCTCCAGGAATTCGCCGGTACGGCGGTACCGGTCGTCCTTGTCGAGGAAGTCGCCGTAGGCCCGTTGCTCGTGGCTCTCGCCGCCGGTGACGACGTTGAGGAGCAGCCGTCCGCCGGTCTGCCGCTGGAAGGTGGACGCCATCTGCGCGGCGAGCGTGGGCGACACGAACCCGGGCCGGAAGGCGACGAGGAACTTCAGCCGCTCGGTGTGCCGGCTGACCATGGCGGTGGTCAGCCAGGCGTCCTCGCACCAGGCCCCGGTCGGGGTGAGCGCGCCCAGGAAGCCGAGGTCCTCCGCGGCGCGGGCGATCTGGCTCAGATAGGCGACCGTGGGCGGCCGGTCCCGTCCGGAGGCGGTGGCCGGTGTGCCGTGGCCGCCGCCGACGACATGGCGGCTGTCGCCGTTGGTGGGCAGGAACCAGTGGAAGGTGAGGGACATACGGGGGTCTCCGATCAGGGGTGCGGGCGCCGAGGTGAGCGGTCGCCGCGCTCAGCTCGCCGCCGCCAGGTACTGCGTGCGCCCGAGGGCGGCCGAGAACTGGTCGACGATGTGGGTGAGCGCCTCGGTGGCGGCCGGGGCGACGGTGATCGTGCCGTCGTCGTGGGCGGTGATGTCCTTGTCGAGGGTGAACCAGCCCTGCACGATGTGCGCGGCGCCCATGGAGTTCAGGACGGGCCGCAGGGCGTAGTCGATGGCCAGGACGTGGGCGGTGGAGCCGCCGGTGGCCAGGGGCAGCACGGTCTTGCCGGTGAGCGCGTACTGCGGGAGCAGGTCGAGGAGTGCCTTGAGGACTCCGGAGTAGGACGCCTTGTACACGGGGGTGCCCACGACGACGCCGTCGGCGCGCGCGAACAGCTCGGTGGCCTCGACGATCGCCGGGTGCCGGAAGTCCGCGCCGAGCAGGGCCTCGGCCGGGATCGTACGGACGTCGAGCGGGATCACCCGGTGGCCCTGGGCGGTCAGCCGCTGGTCGAGGAGGCGCAGCAGCCGGCCGGTGCGGGAGGAGGCGGAGGGGCTGCCGGAGACGGACAGGACGGTGGCCATGGGTCCTCTTTCGAAAGCGCCCGCATGTCGGCCGCGCCCGTGCGGACGGGCGGGCGGATCTACGGAACTCCTGGTGCGGTGCGGAATGTTTTCGGGCACGACGAATTCACGCGGCGCGAAGGGCGCGGCGGGGTGCGCGGGCACGGTGAATTCAGGCGCGGAAAAAGAAAAGGGGAACGGGGAAAAGCGCGGCGGATCTACGGAAGGGGATCAGGCCGCGGCGCAACAGGAGGCGCTGGAGACGCGTGCGAGGTCGACGTGGCGTCGCCGCGTGAGGTCCAGTCGCATGTTCATGCCGTCGATCGTGACAGCCGCCGGTCACGGGCGTCAAGGAGATCCCGACCGGTCTCGAATCGCGGACCGTGAATTTCACAAAGGCGTGACAGGGAAACTCTTGACGGCCCTTGACCGCCGTGGAACGCCTCGAACGCTCTTGAACGGCCGACGATCGATGGCCCGATTGGTAGCACCGATTGATGCCCGCATTCTCCCGAGCGTGCGGGCGGAACGGCCGGAATACGCGCCCGGCGCCGGGCGGTCAGTCCTCGTCGGTGGTCGGGACCACGACGAGGAAGGCGTCCGACCTCAGATCCATGACCACGGTCGCGGGCAGCCCCTCGGCGCGGCGCCGGGCCGCGTACTCCTCCGCCGGCCACGAACCGCGCGGCGCCCCGGCAGGAAACCGCTCCAACACCTTCGCACCCATGGCCGCAGCACCTCCACCCTCGCGGCGGACAACCGTCGTACGGTGCGACTGCCCCGGATCGACGCGAGCATGTCCACGCCCATCGCGGGCCGCTGCGGACGGCCGATTCCGCGATGAGTGGCCGGTCGGCGCATCCGTGACCACCCTGGGAAGGGAAGTGATCCGTAGGGAAGCGATCCAGGGGCCGTGGGGAAACGATCCAGGGGCCGTGGGGGAAGCGATCCATGGGTGGGGGGTGGACACCGACGTGAAGGGTCGAGGAGCGATGACGGAAGACGACGACCGCGGCGGCGGGCCGCTCTGCCTGGTGACCGGTGCCACGGGGTACATCGGCGGCCGGCTCGTCCCGGAGCTGCTGGCCGCGGGGCTGCGGGTGCGCTGTCTGGCCCGTTCCCCGGAGCGGCTGCGGGACCACCCGTGGGCCGGTGAGGTCGCGGTGGTCCGCGGGGACGTGACGGACGCCGGGTCCGTCGCGCGGGCGATGCGGGGTGCCGACGTCGCGTACTACCTGGTCCACGCGCTGGGCACGGGCGGGGACTTCGAGGAGACCGACCGGCGGGCCGCGCGGATCTTCGGGGAGCGGGCCCGGGAGGCCGGCCTGCGCCGCCTGGTCTACCTGGGCGGCCTCACCCCACGGGGCGTGCCGGAGCGGGAGCTGTCGCCGCATCTGCGGTCGCGCGCCGAGGTCGGCCGCATCCTGCTGGCGTCCGGTGTGCCCACGGCCGTGCTGCGGGCGGCGGTGGTGATCGGCTCGGGTTCGGCCTCCTTCGAGATGCTGCGCTACCTCACCGAGCGGCTGCCGGTGATGGTCACCCCGAGCTGGGTGCGCACCCGGATCCAGCCCGTCGCGGTCCGGGACGTGCTGCGTGCCCTCGTCGGCGGCGCCCGGCTGCCCGAGGACGTCAACAGGGCCTTCGACATCGGCGGCCCGGACGTCCTGACGTACCGCGAGATGATGGTCCGTTACGCCGCCGTCGCGGGCCTGCCGCGGCGGCTCATCCTGCCCGTACCGATTCTCTCGCCGGGGCTCTCCAGCCACTGGGTCGGCCTGGTCACGCCGGTGCCCGCGTCGATCGCCCGGCCGCTCACCGAGTCGCTGCGGCACGAGGTGGTCTGCCAGGAGCACGACATCGCCCGGTACGTGCCGGATCCGCCCGGCCATCCGGTCGGTTTCGACGAGGCGGTGCGGCTCGCGCTGCGCCGGGTGCGCGAGGCGAAGGTCGCCACCCGTTGGTCGTCCGCGTCCCTGCCCGGCGTCCCCAGCGACCCGCTGCCCACCGACCCCGACTGGGCGGGCGGCAGCCTCTACACCGACCGCCGCGCGCTCTGCGTCGACGCCCCGCGCGCCTCGCTGTGGCGGGTCATCGAGGGCATCGGCGGGGACAACGGCTGGTACTCCTTCCCGCTCGCCTGGGCGGTACGAGGGTGGCTGGACCGGCTGGCGGGCGGGGTGGGCCTGCGCCGGGGGCGCCGGGACGCCGCCCGGCTGCGGGTGGGCGACTCGCTGGACTTCTGGCGGGTCGAGGAGATCGAGCCGGGGCGGCTGCTGCGGCTGCGGGCGGAGATGCGGCTGCCGGGTCTGGCGTGGCTGGAGATGTACGCGGAGACCGACGACGCCGGGCGCACCCGGTTCCGGCAGCGCGCCCTGTTCCATCCGCACGGGCTGCTCGGGCACGCGTACTGGTGGAGCGTCTCGCCCTTCCACGCGGTCGTGTTCGGCGGCATGGCCCGCAACATCGCCCGGGCGGCGGTGGCGGACGCGGCGGCGCGGGAGCGGGAGGGCACGCCGGTCGGCGGCTGACGTCCTGCCGCCGGTCCGCAGGTGCCCGACCCGACGTCCGCGCATCCGCGCATCCGCGCATCCGCGCATCCGCCGGGTGTCGTTCCCCGGAAGAACCGCGTGGTCCCGTCCCCGGAAGAAACCGCATGGTCCGTTCCCCTCCCCGGAGCCCGTCTCCTCCCCCGGAGCCCGTCTTCTCCTCCCCGGAGCCCGTTCATGAACGTCTCGGTCGTCCTGTTCACCTCCGACCTGCGGCTGCACGACCATCCGCCGCTGCGTGCGGCCCTGGAGGGTTCGCGCCAGGTGGTCCCGTTGTTCGTGCGCGACCGGGCGGTGACTGGGCCCGGGTTCGCCGCCCCCAACCGGCTGGCGTTCCTCGCCGACTGCCTGCGCGACCTCGACGCGGGGCTGCGCGAGCGGGGCGGCCGGCTCGTCGTGCGCTCCGGGGACCCGGTGGCGGAGGTGTGCCGGGTGGCCGCCGAGGCGGACGCCGACGAGGTCCATCTGGCGGCCGACGTCAGCGCGTACGCCCAGCGCCGCGAGGCACGGCTGCGGCGGGCGTTGGAGGCCGAGGGCGTACGGCTGCACGTCCACGACACCGTGACGTCCGCCGTGGATCCCGGCGCGGTGACCCCGGCCTCCTCGGACCACTTCGCGGTCTTCACGCCGTACTTCGGGCACTGGTCGCGGTGGCGGCTGCGCGACACGCTGGGCGCGCCCCGGACGGTGCGGGTGCCGGACGGCATCGGCTCGCAGGAGCCGCCCTCGCGCCGGGGCCTGTCCGGTCTGTCGCCGGGGCTCGCCACCGGGGGCGAGACGGAGGGCCGCAGACGGCTCACCGCCTGGCTGCGCTCGGGCATCGCCGCGTACGAGGACCGGCACGACGACCTGGCCGGCGACGCCACCTCCCGGCTCTCGCCGCATCTGCACTTCGGCGCCCTGTCCCCCGTCGAACTGGTGCACCGGGCACGCGCGGCGGGCGGTCCGGGCGCCGAGGCGTTCGTCCGGCAGGTCGCCTGGCGCGACTTCCACCGCCAGGTGCTGGCGGCCCGGCCGGACGCGGCGGCGGCCGACTACCGCACCAAACGCGACCGCTGGCGTACGGAGCGGACGGCGGGCGAGGACATCGAGGCGTGGCGGGAGGGCCGTACCGGCTACCCGGTCGTGGACGCGGCGATGCGGCAGCTGCGCCACGAGGGCTGGATGCACAACCGAGGCCGGCTGCTGACCGCGAGCTTCCTCACCAAGACGCTGTACGTCGACTGGCGCGTCGGCGCCCGGCACTTCCTGGACCTGCTGGTCGACGGAGACGTGGCCAACAACCAGCTCAACTGGCAGTGGATGGCCGGCACGGGCACCGACTCCCGCCCCAACCGGGTCCTCAACCCGGTCACCCAGGCGAAGCGGTACGACCCGGACGGGGCGTACGTACGGCGCTGGGTGCCGGAGCTGGAGGAGGTGGCGGGGCCGGCCCTGCACGAGCCGTGGAAGCTGCGGGGCCCGGACCGGCCGGCACTCGACTATCCGGATCCCCTCGTCGAACTCTCCGAGGGCGTCGCCCGCTTCCGGCGGGCACGCGAGCGGGACTGACGGAAACAACGGAACCAACGGAACTGCCAGAACTGGCAGAACTGACGGACCTGGCGGAACTGGCGGAACTAGCCGGACCAGGGCAGGAGTTCCGGGCGTTTGGCCGTGCGGTCGTCGCCGGTGGAGCGGCCGCGCAGGCGGCGGACGAGCCAGGGGCCCAGGAAGGTGCCGGCCCAGCGCAGTTCCGTGCGGGCGGCCCGCCAGCCGGTCGGCGACGGGTGCGCGGTCGGGAGCGGGCGGGCCCAGGTGTCGTCGCTGCCGGGCAGCCGGAGGGCGTGTGCCACGGCGGCGGCGATCCGTTCGTGGCCGAGCGGGGAGGCGTGCAGCCGGTCCGGGCTCCACAGCCGGGGATCGGTGACCACGTCGTGGTGGGCGGTCTCGGCGACGACGACGCCATACTCGTCGGCCGCCCGCCGGATACGGGTGTTGAGGGCGGCGACCCGTGGGGTGAGCGGGCGGGCCAGCGGGGTGATGCGGGCGACGTCGGGAAAGGTGAGCGTGGCGACCCGGGCGCCTTGCCCGGTGAGCGCGGCGAACACCGCCCCGAGGTGGCCGGCGACCTCGTCGGCGTCGAAGCGGGGGCGCAGCAGGTCGTTCATCCCGGCGACCACGGTGACGAGGTCGGGGCGCAGGGCGAGGGCCGGGGCGAGTTGCTGGGCGTGGATCTCGGCCGCGGTCCGTCCCCGTACGGCCAGATTGGCGTACCGCAGGCCGGGGTGGTGCCGGGCGAGCCGCTCGGCGAGGCGGTCGGCCCAGCCGCGCAGGCCGGTGGTGTCGTCGCCGTCGCCGAGCCCCTCGGTCTGGCTGTCGCCGAGGGCGACGTAGCGCGCGTAGGGCGGGGCCGCGCTCCGGGTGACGGACATGGGCGTGCCCCCGTTCGCCGAGTGGTTGTGGTTGCTCACTCCCCCACCCTACTCACTTTTTTGACTAGTCAGATAGGTGAGGTGTCGTCGAGTGGGTGCCCTCGGGGGCTCACCACGTGGGCGCGACGCTCAGCAGACGCTCGCGGACCCGGCGCACATCGGGGTTCTCCTTGGCGCCGGGGCGCTCGACGAGGTAGCCGGTGTTGATCGGCGGGTCGTCCGGTTCGTGGAGCGGGAGGAGGGCGCCGGAGGCCAGTTCGTCGAGGCAGAGATAGCGGGGCAGCACGGTCAGGCCGGCGCCCGCGACGACCGCCGCGAGCACGCCCCGCAGGTCGGGCACGGTCACCGCGGCCGGACCGGAGAGGCGGCGGCCGAACACGTGCCGCCAGTACCGGCGGGCGATCGGCAGGTCCTCGGCGTACGTCACCAGCGGCACGGAGTGGAGCGCCGAGGGTCCCTCGACGGCCAGCCGCTCGCGCAGCCGCCCGGCCCACTCCGGGGCGGCGACCAGCACGAACTCCTCGTCCATCAGCGGCACCGCGGTCAGGGCGCGGCCGCGCGGGCGGGAGGTGGCGACGACCAGGTCGTGCCGGCCCGCCCGCAGTTCCTCCAGCAGGGGGTCGGTGAGGCCGGTCGCGACGCGGAGCCGGACGCCCTCGGCCACCAGCGGTGCCAGGGCGGGCAGCACGCGGGTGCACAGCAGTTCGGCCGGCCCGGCCAGGTGCACGGGGTCGGCCCGGCCGGCCGTCGCGGAGTGCGGGCCGGCGACGGAGGCGAGTTCGTCGAGGGGCGCGGCGATCCGGGCGGCCAGTTCGTCGGCGACGGGAGTCGGGGCGACGCCGCGCGGGCGTCGCTCGAACAGCTCCCGGCCGGCCTGCCGCTCCAGCGTGCGCATCTGTGTCGTCACCGTCGGCTGCGACAGGCCGAGCAACTGCGCGGCGCCGGTGAACGAGCCCGAGCGATAGACGGCCAGGAAGGTGCGCAGGAGGTTCAGGTCCAGGTGGTCGGTGTGTTCCACGGTCCCCAGTATTCCGGCACCAGCCATAGAAAACCCTATGTCCGAGATGAGAATCCGCATTGGAACCCTATGTCTCGACGGCCTACGCTCGATGGTGTCCACACGCCGACGTTCCGCACCGGAGCCTCGGCCACGACTCCTACGGAGGCACCCCCCATGGCCAAGATTCTCTTCGTGATGACCGGCGTCGACCACTGGACGCTCGCCGACGGCACCCTGCACCCCACCGGCTTCTGGGCGGAGGAGGCCGTCGCTCCCCACGAGGCGTTCCGGGCGGCCGGCCACGAGATCGTCGTGGCCACCCCCGGCGGTGTCGTCCCGACGGTGGACAAGGGCAGCCTGTCGGCCGAGGTCAACGGCGGCCAGGAGGGCGCCGACCGGATCGCCGCCGGGCTCGCCGCGATGGCGGAGCTGGAGCGGCCCGTCCGGCTGGAGGACGTGGACCTCGGCGACTACGCGGCCGTGTTCTACCCCGGCGGGCACGGTCCGATGGAGGACCTGGCCGTCGACGCGACCTCCGGCCGGCTCCTGACCGAGACCCTGGCCTCGGGCAAGCCGCTCGCCGTCGTCTGCCACGGTCCGGCCGCGCTGCTGGCCGCGGTGACGGAGGACGGCGCCAACGCCTTCGCCGGCTACCGGGTGGCCGCCTTCACCAACGCCGAGGAACTCGCGGCCGGTCTCGGCGAGAAGGCCAAATGGCTCCTGCAGGACCGGCTGACCGAGGCGGGCGTCGACGTACAGGTGGGCGAGCCGTGGGCCCCGCACGTGGTGGTCGACCGCAACCTGGTCACCGGCCAGAACCCGGCGTCCTCGGTTCCGCTGGCGGCGGAGCTGCTGAAGAAGCTGGGCTGACATCCGCGGCGGGGGCGCGCGGCGCGCCTCACGCCGTTGCGTACACCCCCGCCAGCGTGTCCAGCGCGTCGTGCAGCCCGGTGGGCCGCGCCAGGCCCGCCGCCGAACGGCCCGCCCAGCCCGGCCCGCCGAGCACCACGGCCGGTGCGCGGCGGGCGCCGCTGACGCCCCATCGGGTGCCCGCCAGGTGCTGGGCGAGGGCCGGGCTCGCGGTGGAGCGGGCCTGGGCCCACAGGACCACGGCGACCGGGCCCAGCCGCTGGACGGCCGCGGTCAGCGCCTCGGCGGGCACGGCCGCGCCGAACATGCGCGTGGGGACGTCCAGCCGGCTGAGCCCCGCGTTGAGCGCCTCCAGCGGCAGGGTGTGCTGTTCGCCCGGCACACAGGCCAGCACCACGGGCCCCGGACTCGGACTCCGGCTCGGGCGCCGACTCCCCTCCTGCCCCTGCCCGTGCGCGCCGGCCACGCCCCCGGACACGGCCGGACGGGTGGCGCGGCGCAGGGTGGTGGAGACATGCCAGGACAGCAGGTGCTCCACCTCGACGTAACGATCGCCGGACGAGGCCCACTTGCGCCCCACGGCGTGCAGCGTCGGCACCATGACCTCCTGCCAGGCGACGGTCAGTCCGTGCCGTCCGACGGCCGCGTCCAGCTGCTCCGCGACGGCCGGCGCGTCCAGCCGTACGGCGGCCCGGGCCAGACCGCGGCACTCCTGGCGGACATCACCGCCCAGCGGCAGCGCACCGGCGGCGCGCGACCGTTCGCGCACCCCGCCCCCGGCCTCCCCGGCAGGCAGGCCGGCGCCCTCCCGCGCGGCGCGGGCCGCTTCGGCGGGCGGCACCCCGGACGACGTCAGGCGGCACATCGCCTCCAGGACGGCCACGTCGGACGGCCGCCAGCGCCGGTGCCGGCCGTCCGCGCGGACGGCGGGTCCGAGGCCGTAGCGCCGGTCCCAGGACCGCAGGGTGGTCGGCGCCACGCCGAGCCGGCGGGCCAGGGCCCCGGTGGTCAGCCCGGTGTCGCGGGTGTCCCCGCTGCCGCCGGTCTCGTCGGTCTCGCCGGTCCGGTCGGGGCTCGGGCACTCGCTCATGACGTGACGATATCGGCGATACGACGCAGAAACGACGCATGTTGAGGCGGTGGCCGCGTGGCTCGCAGGATGGCCGCATCGGCCCGAGGACAGACCGCCCGACGTGAGGAGCCGTCGTCATGAGCCCCGCCATGAGCACCGTCGTGCGCCCCCAGCCGATCGCTGCCACAGCCGCCGAGGCGCCCCCCGCCGAGGTGCCGATCGCCGACGAGGAACTCGCCCGGGGGCTGCTGGCGGGCGACGAGGATTGTCTGGCGGCCGCGTACCACCGCTGGTCGGCGCTGGTGCACACGCTGGCCCGGCGCTCCCTCGGGGACGTCAAGGAGGCCGAGGACGTCACCCAGCAGGTGTTCCTCGGCGTGTGGCGCGGCCGCGCCGGCTACCGGCCCGAACGCGGCAGCCTCGGCGGCTGGATCGTGGGCATCACCCGGCGCCGGATAGCCGACGCGCTCGCCGCCCGGGCCCGCCGCCGGGACCTCGTCCGGGCGGCCGGGGCCACGCTCGTGCTCACCGACCCCGACCGGGGCCGTCCGGAGGCCGCCCTCGACCGGGTGCTGGTGCGCGGGGAACTGGCCCGGCTCCCCGAGCCGCAGGAGTGGGTCCTGCGCCTGGCCTTCTACGAGGACCTGACCCAGACCCAGATCGCGGAGCGCACCGGCTGGCCGCTCGGCACGGTGAAGAGCCACGCCCGGCGCGGCATGCGGCGGCTGCGGGACCGTCTGGAACCCGTGGCACATCAGGCGCCCGGAGCGCCCCCGTAGGGGTGCCGGACAGGCTGTCCCACCTCTACACATAAAGGCCAAATAAGCGCAGAATGTCAGTGCGCGGCGCTTACCGCACACCGCACCAGACGCGGTCAGGCCTGCTAGTCAAAGGAGACGAGTCATGGCCAACGTCTCGCCCACCCGAGGTGACATGTCGACTCACCCCGATGTTTCCGAGATGCGGGCACGCTACGACCGCATGCTCGGTGGTCGCGATGTGGCGCTCGTGGACGGACCGGTGTTCCTGCTCGGTCTGTACTGCGCCGTATCCCCGTGGATCCTCCACTACACCACCAGCCAGCCCGACCTCATGACCCACAACCTGGTCGTCGGGATCGCGATCGGCCTGCTGGCCCTCGGATTCACCGCGGCTCCCGCCCGCATGTACGGCCTGAGCTGGGCCATGTGCGCCCTGGGCGTCTGGATGATCATCGCGCCTTGGGTGGTCGGCGACAGCCCGGACGCCGGTGTCGTCGTCAACAACATCATCATCGGCGCGCTGGCCCTGATCCTGGGGGCGATGTGCGCCCTGACGGCGGCGAGGAGCACCCCGAAGCCGTGACTCCCGCGAGGGAGCGGTGAGGAAGGCGGGCCCAGGGGGGGGGGGGGGGGGGGGGGGGGGGGGGGGGGGGGGGGGGGGGGGGGGGGGGGGGGGGGGGGCAGGGGGGGGGGGGGGGGGGGGGGGGGGGGGGGGAT
>NZ_JBVJAB010000009.1:208958-294789 GCF_055591025.1 Streptomyces sp. NPDC041784 | reverse complement strand
AGAGGAGGAGAGCCGGACGGGCGGGCGGGTGGGCGGGTGGGGGAGCGCCGCCCCCCCCCCCCCCCCCCCCCCCCCCCCCCCCCCCCCCCCCCCCCCCCCCGCCCCCTGTCTCACTGCGCCGGCACCGACCACGGCTCCTGCGGCAGCGGCCGCCCGGTCTCCAGCAGCGACTTGAGGTTGGACAGCACGGCCGGCCAGCCCAGCGACACGTCCGCGAGGTCGCGCTCGGTGCGCAGGTCCTCGTGGGTCACGGTGAGCCGGACGATGTCGGCGTGCGGCCGGATGTCGAAGGTGACCCGGGAGTACATGTCCGCGCGCCCCTCGTTCTCGGGCTCGGTCCACGTGCTCACCAGCCGGGTCGGGCGCTCGCTCTCCACGACGGTGCCGACGACGTCGGCGATGCCGGAGCCGTCGATGCGCACATGCTCCCAGCGCGAGCCGGCCCGCCAGTCGGACACGTTGCTGTGTCCCCAGTAGACGGCGGTGAGGTCGGCGTCGGTGAGGGCGTCCCAGACCTTCTCGGGCGTGCTGGCGATATAGGTGACGTAGACGAATGTGGGCTTGTCGGTCATGGCTTCCTCGGCTCGTCGCTTGACGTCGGAGAGCACGCGTAGGCGCGGGCGCTCGAACTTGTCGATCCACCGCTCCTGGATCTCGTGGAGCGGGACCGGGTTGAGGTAGTGCAGCTTCTCCCGCCCCCGCCGCACCGTCGCGACCAGGTTGGCGGCCTCCAGGACGGCCAGATGCTGCGTCACCGACTGACGTGTCATGTCGATGTGCGCGCACAGCTCGCCCAGCGTCTGCCCGTTGCGTTCGTGCAGCCGGTCCAGAAGCCGTCTGCGTGTGTCGTCGGCCAGCGCCTTGAAGACCGTGTCCATACCCGTGCCCATGCCCGGGCCCGCCCCCGGGTCGTCTCCTGATCGCACACTCAACGTTAGGCAGGCAATTACCTGCATGTCAAGGAGCGTCACGGTGGCATGATCAACTCACGGACAGGTATGGGAGTTTCACCCTCCCCTCGGCGTTGCGGCTCGAAGGGGACGGGGTCACGCTGCGCAGCTGGACGGCCGACGACGTCGACGATCTGGTCGCGGTGTACGACGATCCGGAGATCGCCCGCTGGACCCCGGTGGTGTCGCCCTTCGACCGGCAGGCCGCCCGCGCGTACCTCGCACGGGCCGAGCGGGGCCTGGCCGAAAGGCGGACCGTACAGCTCGCGATCACCACGGGCGGCGTCCGCCCCCGGGGCGAGGTGCTGCTGTTCCGCAGCGAGGCCGACGGACGGGACGCCGAACTCGCCTACGGTGTGGGCCCGGCACACCGCGGGCAGGGGCTGGCCGGCCGGGCGGTGCGTCTGCTGGCGGAGTACACGGCGTGTGAACTGCGGCCGCGGCGCGTGGTGCTGCGCATCGAGAGCGGGAACACGGCGAGCGAGGCCGTCGCCCGCTCCTGCGGGTTCCGGCTCGCGGCCGAGGCTCCGGCCCCCCGGCTGCACAAGGGCCGGGAGATCCTCCTGCGCACCTGGTTCCTGGGCGCCGGGGAACCGGACGGGGAGTGAACACGCGGGCCGGGCCGCCCCGTGGGGGGCGACCCGACCGCTCGCGCGTGAGGCGTCAGCCGACGGCGAGTGCCGTGTCGTCGATGACGAAGGAGGTCTGGAGGGTGGAGCCCTCGGTGCCGGTGAACTTCAGGGTGATGGTCTGGCCGGCATAGCTCGCCAGACTGAAGCTGCGCTGGGTGTACCCGCTCGCGGCGTTGAGGTTGGAGTAGGTCGCCAGGGTGCCCAGGACCGTGCCCGAGCTGTTGAGGACCTGGACCTTCAGCGTGTCGTAGGCCGTGCTGGTGGTCGTCTCCGCCGTGTCGATGTGGAGGTGGAAGCTGAGGGTGGCGGTGGTGCAGGCGGACGGGATGGTCACCGACTGGGAGAGCGTGTCGGTGGTCGCGGTGCCGTAGCCGGCGAGCCAGGCGTAGTACGAACCCGTACGGGGCGACTGGCTGCTGGAGTTGGTGATGACGCCGCTGGTGGCGCTCCAGGTGGTGGCGCCGGACTCGAAGCCGTTGTTGCCGAGGAGCTGGGCGGAGGTGCAGGTGCCGCCGCCGTCGCCGCCGTCGCCCCCGTCGCCCCCGTCGTCACCGCCGTCGTCGCCGCCGCTCGCGCCGGAGAGCCACTCGGTGGCGTTGAGGGCGAGGGCGGCGTTGGTGGCGCCGGTGTCGTTCCAGCCGTCGTAGAGCGTGTTGCCGGACTGGCCGGTGCCGTCGTCGATGGGTGAGCTGTCGCCCCAGAAGGCGACGCGGCCGATGCCTACACGCGTGGATCGTTTGAACGGTACATGACACAACTGCGGAATGAACATCAAGCGCGGGCAATATGCGCGGGCCCGGTCGGATACGGGCGACCGGATGCGACCCCTACGCGACCCCTACGCACCCCTACGCGACCGGATGTGACCGGAACGGGACTGCCCCACCCCCGGCCGGGAACACGCACCGTATCGGGGTCTCACAGAGGAGGGGCGGAGATGGAGATCGACGGCATCATCAGTGCCATCGTCATCGGCATCGTGATCGGCGTCCTGGGACGGCTCGTCGTCCCGGGCCGTCAGCGGATCGGCGTTCTGTGGACGATCGCCGTCGGCATCGTGGCCGCGCTGATCGGTTCCGCGATCGCCGCGGGGTTCGGCGTGGCCGACACCAAGGGCGTCGACTGGATCGAGTGGCTCATCCAGATCGGCCTGGCGGCCGCCGGGGTGATGGCCCTGGACCGGAGGAGGGCGGGGCGCTGAGGAGACCCCCTCACGGCGGTACCTCGCACAGGGTCCCGGACGGCCCGCCACCACCGGCCGTCCGGGACTCTGTGCGCTCCGGGCGGATCACCGCCCCGCGAGCAGTTCCCCATACCAGGCCACGGTGGCGTCCAGCGTCTCCTCCAGGGGAGTCGGCGCCACCCCGAAGGCCCGCTCGAACGCTGTGGAGTCCACGATCTGGGGCTCGGTGTGCTGGTAGAACATCTCCGCGTACTCGGCCATGAACTGCTCGTCGAACGGCCCGAAGGGGCGGGGCTCCTCGAGGACCACCACGTTCAGTGACCGGCCCGCCCGGCGCTCGATCATCGCGTGGATCGCGCGGGTGGTGACGGCCGGGGCGGTGGGCAGGTGCCAGACCCGGCCGTCACCCTCGGGGCGCTCGCCGAGGGTGGCCAGCCCGGCGGCCACGTCCTGGATGCTCGTGTAGCTGTGCGGCAGGTCGATGTCGCCGAGGGCCAGCACCTCGCCGCCGGTCAGGGCGCCCGGGAACGCCGCGCCGCCGAGGGAGGAGTTGAGGACACCGGGTCCGACGAAGTCGGCGGAACGGCCGAGGACCACCCGGGCCCGGCCCTCGCGGTGCGCGGCGAGGTACTTCTCGTCCAGCTCGGCCCGCATCCGGCCCTTGCGGCTCGTCGCCTTCCACGGGGTGTCCTCCGTCATCACCGCTCCCCCGGTCTCGCCGTACGGGTAGAGCGTGTCGAGGACGACCAGCCGGGCGCCTGACGCCTCGACGGCCCCGAGCACGGCGTCCTGGATCCGCGGCATCACCTCGACCTGGAGGTGGTAGCCGACGTTGACGCAGTGGTACACGACCTCCGCCCCGGCCACGGCGGCCCGCGCGCCCTCGGGGGTGCTGACATCGGCGGCGTACCGCTCCACCCCGTCGATCACGGGCCCCTCACCCTTGCGGTCGACCAGCCGGACGGGGTGTCCCCGGCGGACGAGCTCACGGGCGAGCGCGGTCCCGGCCGGGCCGGCGCCCAGTACGGCGTGCAGGGCCTGGTTCTCACGGGTGACGGCAGACATGACGATGTCCTCTCACTGGATTCACGGCCCTCAGATTTCTGATGGCCAATCGCTTCTGTTAGAGACAGTAACTCTTTCGAGAGTGCATAGCAACAGCGGCTCCTTCGGCCGTTCGTTAGGGTGTGTCACAGACGTCGAGGTGTCACACACAGACATCGAGAGAGGGGAGCCGTTCATGGCCGGCAGTACGCAGAGCCCGAGGGCGCGGTACCGCGAGCAGACGCGCGCGGAGATCAAGGACATCGCGCTGAGACAGCTCGCCGAGGGCGGTACGGCGGCGGTGGCCCTGACCCGCATCGCCAAGGAGGTCGGCCTGTCGGGCCCCGCCCTGTACCGGTACTTCGACAGCCGGGACGCCCTGCTGACGGACCTGATCCGGGACGCGTACGCCGATCTGACGGCGGCCGTCACCCGGGCCACCGACGCGCTCCCGGAGTCGGCGGCGCCACGCGCGCGGCTTCAGGCGCTGACGGGGGCCTGCCGGAGCTGGGCGGTGGCCCAGCCGCACCGGTATCTGCTGATCCAGGGCACGCCGGTGCCGGGATACACCGCGCCGCCGGACACGCTGGACAGCGCCCGGGCAGTGCTCGGGCCGTTCCTGCCGGCCTTCGCGGCGGCCGAGCCGTCGGCCTCGGTACGCCCGGTGGTGGCGCAGATGACGGAGTGGGCCGCGAAGGATCCGGCGGTGGCCCAGTGGGCCCGCACGCAGGTCCCGGCGGGCGCGGAGGGCACCGCCCTCGCCGGTGGCGTGCTCGGCTGGACGCACGTGCACGGCGCCGTCGGCCTGGAGGTGTCCGGCCAGTTCGAGGGCATGGGACACACCGGGGACACCCTGCTCACGGCCCAGATCGACGCACTGGCGGACGCATTCGGGCTGGCCTGAGGACCGGCCCGGGCGGGAAGGGGCGCGCTACGGCACGTGTGCGTACACGCACATGTACATGTACACGTACACGTACACGTACACGTAGACCTACACCTACACGTACATGTACGGGCCGCTACGGCACGTACACGTAAGGCGTCGTCGTGCTCAGCGCGGCGAAGCCGAGCCGCTCCAGGATGGGCCGGCTCTGGTCGGAGGCGTCGACCTGGAGGTAGCGGTAGCCGCGCTCCGCGGCGACACGGGCGCGGTGGGCGACGAGGGCGCGGTAGACGCCACGGCCGCGCCATTCCTCGACGGTGCCGCCGCCCCACAGGCCGGCGAACCATGTCCCGGGGATCAGCTCCATCCGCGCGGAGCTGACCGGTACGTCCCCGGCGAGGGCGACCAGGGCGACGATGCCGTCCGGGTCCCTGGCGAGCCGGGCGAGCACGAGGTCCCGCAGCCGGCCGCCGTCGAGACCGAACGCCTTCGCGTGGACCTCGGCCATGAGGTCGACGCCCGCACGGTCGGTGACCGGGACGATCCGGATCCCCTCGGGCGGCTCGACGTCGACGAGCTGGTCGGCCGTCTCGCCGATCATCAGGGTCTCCTCCGGCTCGGCCGTGAAGCCGGCCGCCGTCAGCCGTCGCCCGAGGTCGGCCGGCCGGTCGTGCCCGTGCAGCTTCCACTCGAACTCCCGGCCGAGGCCGGAGAAATACGCGACCTGCGCGGCGATCGCGGCGTCGGCGTCCGCGGAGTCCAACCCGGACCACAGGACGCCGTTCCAGCCGCCCTCACCGCCGATGTGCCGGACCAGGCCTCCGGTCCGTTCGACCCGGGCGTCAGGGCTCTCCGGGCGAGCGCCTTCGCGCATGTCCCGGTCGTACAGGGCGAGTACGGCGGCATGATCCATGGAGCCCACTCCAGCATCCCGGCGCGGCCCCCACAACGGAATTACGCCCGTCGCCCCGCGTCCGGCACGTCCGGCCGCACCGCCGCCAGATACGCGGTCAGCCGGTCGCGGTTGCGGGCCAGGCAGTCGATCCGGGCCTGGATGCGGTCGATGTGGTCCTGAAGGAGGGCGGCGGTCCCGGGGGTCAGGTGCTCGGCGGGCAGCAGGATCTCGTCCGGGCCCGACAGATACGGCAGGATCGCGCGGATCATCTCCGTCGTCAGCCCCGAGTCGAGCAGGCCCCGGATCTGCTGGACGTCCCGGACCGCCGCCTCGCCGTACGCGCGGTAGCCGTTCTCGCCGCGCTCGGGGTGGAGCAGGTCCTGTTCCTCGTAGTAGCGCAACAGGCGGGTGGGGACGCCGGTGCGGCGGGACAGCTCGCCGATCTTCACGCCGGCCTCCGGAATCACGCTTGCCTTCACACTGATGTCAACGTTCGACGATGGTCCCATGTCCACCGCCTCCCTGGTCAAGGGCACCGCCGTGCCCGCCGCCCTGCCCTGGTCGGGGCTGCTCGCCCTGTCCACGGCCGCCTTCACCGCCGTCGTGACCGAGCTGCTGCCCGCCGGACTGCTGCCGCGCATGGCACCCGCGCTCGGTGTGTCCGAGGCCCGGGTGGGCTTCCTGGTCACGGGGTACGCGGCGGCGTCGTTCGTCGCGGCGATCCCGGTGACCGCGCTGCTGCGCGGCCTGCCGCGCCGCCCGGTCCTCGTCGGCACGCTGCTGGGCTTCGCGCTGAGCAACACGGTGGTCGCGCTGTCGTCGTCGTACGGCGTCACGTTCGCGGCGCGGCTGGTCGCCGGGGTGATGGGCGGCACGCTGTGGGCGATGCTCGCCGGGTACGCGGCCCGGATGGTGCCGGCCGAGCGGCGCGGGCGGGCGATCGCGGTCGTGCTCGCCGGCATCACCCTGGCGCTGTCGCTGGGCGTCCCCGCCGGGACCGCGCTGGCCGGGCTGGTCGGCTGGCGTGCGGCGTTCGGGCTGCTGGCCGGGGTGGCGGTGCTGCTGACGGTCTGGGTGCTCCGACGGGTGCCCGGCTTTCCCGGCGAGGCGCGGGCCGCGCGCGTGCCGCTCGGGCGGGTGGCCCTGCTGCCGGGGCTCCCCGTGATCCTGTCGGTCACGTTGTTCCTGCTGCTGGGCCACCAGGTGATGTACACGTACGTCGCCCCGTTCGCGGCGCACGCGGGTTTCGGGCGTACGGACGTGCTGCTGCTGGTGTTCGGGGCGTCCACGGTGGCCGGGATCTGGGGCACGGGCCTGCTGGTCGACCGGCGTCCGCGGGCCACCCTGCTGGGCGCGCTCGCCCTGTGCGCGGCGGTCATGCTCGCACTGGGCGGGTACGCCGGTGGCCCCGCCGTGCTGCCGGTGTCGGTCGCGTTGTGGGGCGCGGCGTTCGGCGGGGTGCCCACGCTCATCCAGACGGCGCTGGTGGACGCCTCGGGGCCGGCCGCCGCGGATGTGGCGACCTCGCTCCAGACGACGGTCTACAACGCGGGCATCGCGGGCGGTTCCCTGACCGGCGGGGTGGTGCTGGAGCGCCTGGGCCCGGCGGCCCTCCCCTGGACGGCCCTCCCGCTGGTCGCGGTGGCCCTGACGGCGGTGGCGCTGGGGCGGCGGCACGCCTTTCCGGCCGTCCGGCGCGCTGACCGTCCGGCGCGCTGACCGTCCGGCGGCCTGACCGTCCGGGGCGCCGTGGGCCGGGCCGCCTAGGCTGAGGCGAGAGCAGGAGCGGCAAGCCGAGGGAGCCGTACCTCATGGTCGAGGCCACCGAGCTGCCGTATCTGCGTCGTTGTGTCGAGCTGGCCGCCGAGGCGCTGCGGGCCGGGGACGAGCCGTTCGGGTCGGTGCTGGTCGGCGGGGACGGCACGGTGCTGGCCGAGGACCACAACCGGGTGGCCTCCGGCGACCGCACCCGGCACCCCGAGTTCGAGCTGGCCCGCTGGTCGGCGGCGCGGATGTCGCCCGAGGAGCGGGCGGCGGCCACGGTCTACACCTCGGGCGAGCACTGCCCGATGTGCGCGGCCGCACATGCCTGGGTGGGCCTGGGGCGGATCGTGTACGTCGCGTCGTCCGAGCAGCTCGGCACCTGGCTGGGCGAGCTGGGGGTTCCCGCGCCGCCCGTGCGGACCCTGCCGATCCGGGAGGTCGCCCCGGGTGTGGTCGTGGAGGGGCCGGTTCCCGAGCTGGTGACGGAGGTGCGCGCGTTGCACCGGAGGTTTCACGGCGTCTGATCACGGCCGCGGGCCCCCTGTCCGGTGCGACCGGCGGGGGCCCGCGGAACTCCGCGACGGTGGGTCAGCTCTGCGCGCCGGGGCGGTACCGGCGGTACAGGAGCGCGCCGGCGAGCAGCATGGCCGTACTGCCCAGGACGGCGGGCAGGGCCTCGCTGCCCGTGTTCGCGAGCGAGGAGACGGCCCGGGGCTCCGGAGCCTGGGGCTGGTGGGCGGGCGGGGCGGGCTTGGGCCCGGCCGGCTGGGGCTCGGCGGGCTGGGGCTCGGCGGGCTGGGGCTCGGCGGGCTGGGTGTGGCGCACCGGCGGCTGCGGCTGCGGCTTCGGCTCGGCGGGCGGGGTGCGCGGGGTGGACTCCTCGGCGGGCCCGTTCACGGACTCGTTGCCGAACACCGGGTTCAGGACGCCGACGACGTTCACGCTGTTGCCGCTGGCGTTCACCGGGAGTTGCACCGGCAGCTTGACGCCGTTGCCGGAGACGACTCCGGGCGAGCCGACCGCGTCGCCCTCCGCCTTCGCCCCGGAGGACGACGTGGAGGACGACCCGGAGGGCGCGGTGGCGGTGCCCCCGCCCTTGTTCGCGCAGGCGTTGCCTACGGTGGGGTTCAGCGCGCCCACCACGTTCACGGTGTTGCCGCACAGGTTCACCGGGAGGTGCACCGGCAGCTGGATTCCGTTGCCGGAGACGACTCCGGGCGATCCGGCCGTCGTACCGGCCGCGGTGGTGTCGGCGAATGCCGGCATGGTCACTGCCGCCATCGCGCCCGAGGCGGCTGCGACGGCGAGCACACCGTTTCGGGTAACCCGTCTCATGGGTCCCTGCCTTCCAGACTTGGTCGCGGGCACTCACCCGCACCCGTTAAAACGCGGGCGAACCAACCAAGTAATGGCCAAACAACCTTTCACCCCATCGGGTGTCACCCCAGTCGAACTGATCACAAAACCACCCAATGTGCCATCGAAAACCGTGGAGGGCGGAGGAGGTGACGCACGACCCCGACTCCGGAGGCGGGCCCCGCGGGTGCCGCCTATCGTGGGGCCCGAGGCGCCGTTCCCGGTCCGCTGAAAGGCGTCCCTGGAGGCACTCATGCTGGCCACGCTGTCCGCCCGGCCCGGGCTGCGCCGGTGCGCGCTCGCCGCGACCGCCGCGCTGACCCTGGTGGGAGCGGGCCTGTGGACGGCACGGGCGGAGGGGGACGACGGTCCCGATCTGTCCCGGTTCTACGACCAGAAGGTGACCTGGTCGAAGTGCGACATCGACGGGGTGCCCGACGACCTCCAGTGCGGCAGGGTGACCGTCCCGCTCGACTACGCGCACCCCAAGGGGGACTCGCTCGACCTGGCGCTCGCCCGCTACCGGGCGACCGGCGACAAGCGGGGCTCGGTGGTGCTGAACTTCGGCGGTCCGGGCGGTCCCGGGGTGCCCGAACTGGCCTACGGCGGCAAGCCGTTCATGGAGCTGACCGACGGCTACGACGTGGTCTCCTTCGACCCCCGGGGCGTCGGCCGCTCCTCGCCCGTGAGCTGTGGCGACGGGGGGCAGGACGGGCTCGCCTCGCTGGACGACGACGCGGCCCTCAGCGATCCCCGGACGGTCCTCGCCCAGCTGAGGAAGGCGGCCGCGGCCTGCGTCCGCAACTCGGGTCCGGTCCTGCCGCACATCGGCACGGTCAACGCCGCGCGGGACCTGGACGTCCTGCGTGCGGCCCTCGGCGACAAGAAGCTCAACTTCCTGGGGTTCTCCTACGGCACCCGGCTCGGCGCGGTGTACGCCGCCCAGTTCCCGGACAAGGTCGGCCGGATCGCCCTGGACGGCGTGGACACGCTGACCGAACCGCTCACCGAGCAGGGCATCGCGGGCGCCCAGGGGCAGCAGACCGCGCTGGAGGACTTCGTCGACTGGTGCGTGGAGGACATCGCCTGCCCCTTCGGCCAGGACGCCCGTTCGGCCCGCGAGAAGGTCGTACGGCTGGTGTGGTCGCTGGACGAGAACCCGGTGCCGACGGACTTCGGGGACGAGTTCACCGGCCAGGACCTGGTGGGCGCCCTCGGGCAGGGGCTGTACAGCAAGGAGCTGTGGCCGTCGCTGGAGCGGGCGCTGGCCCGGCTCATGGAGGACGGGGACACCAGCGGGGTCGTCGCGTTCGCGACGGGCGGCCTGGCGTTCCCGGTGCGGGAACCGGGCGGCGGCAAGCCCTCCCCGCTGGTCGACCCCGAGGACGTCCCCTTCGACAACCTGCCGGCCGCCCTGATGGCGATCAACTGCGCCGACGACCCCGACCGGCCCACCGCCGCGCGGATCACCGCCGACCTCCAGCGGCTGCGGGCCGCCTACGACGAGGCGTCACCGGTCTTCGGCCGCTACCGCCTCGCCGAGGTGCTGCTCTGCTACGGCCGCCCCAAGGGCACCGACTTCATCCGCGACGAGGTGAAGGACGTCGACACGCCGGAGATGCTGCTCGTCGGCACCCGCGGCGACCCGGCGACCCCGTACCGCTGGACCGAGGAGACGGCCGAGCGGCTCGGGGACTCGGCCGTGGTGCTGGACAACAAGGGCGAGGGCCACACCGGGTACGGCTCGTCGAAATGCGTGCACCGGAAGGTCGACGACTTCCTGCTCTACGGGTCGCTGCCGCCCAACGGCAGCTCCTGCGGGGCCGAGGACGACGACTGAGGTCCGTCAGCGGGCGGTCACGAACGCGTCGATCGCGGCGGTCAGTTCGGCCGGCTTCTCCACGGGCAGCTCGTGCCCGGCGTCGATGATGCGGACGGTGGCGTCCGGGTACGCCTTGGCCATCCGCAGCATCTGCCCCACCGGAAGCTGGATGTCGTGATAGCCGTGGATCATCAGGGTGGGCACCTGGATCTCGCCCACGCGGTCGAGGACGTCGAAGGCCCGCATGGCGCCGTACAGCGTCATGACGACCTCGCGCGGCGTGTCCGCGGAGGCCTTGACGTACCCGCGGATCTCCTCGCGCGGGTATCCGGGGGCGAAGGCGCGCTGGATGTTGGTGGCGACGAACAGCTTGAAGGGCACGAGCGTGGAGACGGCCATCAGCAGGTCGCGGCCCCGGCTGAAGGCCATCTTGGCGATGGAGTTCACCAGGACCATGCGCTCCACGCGCTCGGGGTGCGCGAGGGCGACGGTCTGCGCGATCATCCCGCCCATCGAGTGGCCGACCAGGACGCACCGGTCGATCTTGAGGTGGTCGAGCAGCGCGATCAGATCCTTCGCCAGCTCCGCGACGGTCCGGACGCCCGCGCCGCCGCTCTCGCCGTGCCCGCGCAGGTCGAACCGGACCACCCGGCGCGACTGGGCGAAGTGGGCCAGCTGGTGGTCCCAGCGGTGCCGGTTCGCCGTCCAGCCGTGCACGAACACCAGGGGCACCCCGCCGCCGTCACGCGGGCCCTCGTCGTCGTAC
This sequence comes from Streptomyces sp. NPDC041784, assembly GCF_055591025.1. Taxonomy (NCBI): domain Bacteria; kingdom Bacillati; phylum Actinomycetota; class Actinomycetes; order Kitasatosporales; family Streptomycetaceae; genus Streptomyces; species Streptomyces sp. NPDC041784. The sequence continues at coordinate 283,491 of NZ_JBVJAB010000009.1, read as the reverse complement.
GTCAGTGCTGCGCCGTCGACTTCGAGCTGCGGCATGGGTGCCTCCTGCGGTATGTCCGGGTTACTGACGCGTACGGTAACCGGCTCACGGGGTCGCCGTCACCGTCGTTCGCCGAGGAATTCCAGGATGTGTCCGAAGACGTCGAGGGCGGCGCCCCGGCCGAGGAAGGTGTCGAGGTGGCCGTAGCCCGGGATCTCGGTGTAGCGCACGTCGAGCTGGGGCTGCCTGCGGGCGAGTACGTCGCGGCAGAGCCGCTGGGAGTCCCCCCACAGTCCGTTCTCGCTGCCGGAGAGCAGCAGGACCGGGGTGTCGATGCGGCCGGCCGCGTCCAGGGCGTTGGGCGGCAGGGCCCGGTAGCGGTGGTCGGTGTCGTTCCAGCGGACCACCGTGCGGGCCAGCTCGATCCGGCGCAGATGGGGCAGGATCCACAGCGGGGCGGGGCCGAGCAGCTCGGCGAGCCGGTCATGGGTGGCCTCGGCGAGGTTCTCGTGCACGAAGAGCGAAGCACCCGTGCCCCAGGCGGAGTTGTGCAGGATCTGGCAGGTCGGGTCCGGGCAGCTCGCGTTGCGGGAGGCCAGCGCGAACAGCGGGGTGTACCGGGAGCGCAGGCCGACCTTGCGGAAGTCGACGGGGATGTGGTCGAGGCGGCTCCTGAGCAACTCCCCCGCCAGGGACATGCGCAGGGAGGTGCGGCCGGCCCACTTCGGTGTGAGGAAGACGCCTTGGGAGACCACACCCGCCAGTCCGGGTACGAGGCCGGCCGTGAGGGACAGGGAGAGCGCGAGGGAGCCGACGCAGTGGGCGACGACGAACAGCGGCCGGTCGCCGACGCGTTCGCGGACGCGCGCGACGGCGGCCGGGATGTCGTGGAGCGCCACGTCGTCGTACGTGTACCGCTGCCCGGTCTCGTTGTAGGGCAGCCGGCTGCTGCCGCGCCAGTCGAGGAGCCAGGGCTCGTAGCCGTCGTCGAGGAGGGAGTCGACGAGGTTGCGGGTCTCGGGCAGCAGGAACATGTCGGCGGACGCGGTGTGGCCGTGCAGGAGGAGCACGGCGGGGCGGCCGCTCTCCCCGGGGTCCACGCGGGTGAGGCCGAGCCGGACGCCGTCGGGCGCGTGGAAGGGGATCTCCTCGACCCGGGCCGGGTCGAGCCGGTGGCGCAGCGGACGCAGGGCCGGGGCGGTCCTGACCCTACGGAGTGCCGGACGGGCGGTCGCGCGGGTGGTCCTGAAGATCATCGGTGGTGCTCCGTGGGGTTCGGGGTACGGCGCAGGTCGAGCAGGTCCGCGCCGGCCCGGGCGAAGGGGCCGAGCAGTCCGCGGCCCATCTCGACGCCGAACCAGGCGAGCCAGGTCAGCTTCGCCGCGCGCTTCTCCTGGCCGGTGAGGTGCGGGGCGACCCTGATGCCGTCGATCTGGTCGCGGACGTAGGAGTCGGCGGGGACGACGACCTCCCCGGCCAGCGTGGCCGGTTCGCCCTCGCGGCCGATTTCGACGGTGAGCGTACGGGTCTGACGCCACAGGTCGCGGCGGGCGCGGGCGTACTTGTGGCCCTCCAGCCACCAGAGTTCACCGTCGGCGTCCCGCAACCGGAGTCGGTAGCGCAGGAGTTGGTGCTTCAGACCGTGGTGCTGCGGGATGCCCTCGTCCGGGCGGACCCAGACGTCGCCGCCGACGACGGTGAGGGGTTCGGGGTGGACGGCCGGGCAGTCGACCCGGCCGGTGACGTCCAGCCGGCGTTCCCGTACGAGCTGGTACATGCTCGCGAGGGAGAGGGTGAGGGCCATCGAGCACGGCGTGCTCTCGGTGCGGCCGTCGAGCGGGCGCACGCTGCCCCGCGTGCTCTCCTCGAACCACAGGTAGGGCTGGTCGTCCTGGTGCGGCAGCCGGGCCAGGCCGTCGGCGGCGAGCTGCTCGAACGTCCTGAGCTGGGCCCGGGCGTCGTAGCGGGCGGCGGGCGGCAGGCCGAGGGCCTCGACGAGGGCGGCGGTGCGCTCGCCCTCGGCGGCGGGGCCGGTCAGGGTGGCCTCGCACAGCTTCAGGGCGGTGGGGCTGTTCAACACCCGGGTGAGGAAGGAGAGTTCGGGGACCGGGTCGGCGTCCAGCCGGGCCAGCGTGTCGGCCCGCCACTCGTCCCAGTCCTGGACACGGACGTGCATCCCGCCGAACGCCATGTCCCGCACGACGTCGTCGAGCGTCTGGGGGACGCCGGTGAGGTTGTAGTCGAAGCCCCAGGCGTCGGGTTCGCAGACGACGGCGGCGGCGACCCGGCTCACCCAGTCGACGGGGGCCACGTTGAGGTGGCGGAACGCCGGTACGGTCCGGAAGCGGCCGAAGGCCGAGATCAGGCCACTGCTGAGGTCCTGGGCGTTGTGGGCGCCGGTCTTCGTGTGGCCGCCGATGCCGCCGGGGCGCAGGGCGGAGACGATCAGCCCGTGGTCGCGGGCGCGGCGCAGGGCCACCTCGGCGGCCCACTTGGACTGGTCGTAGCCCGCGACGAGCCGGTCGGCGTGGGCCAGCGGGTCGTCCTCGCCCAGGGAGGTGATGCCGACCTCGTTGAAGACGGCGATCGAGGAGATGTGGTGCAGCGGCTTGGGGCGGCCGGTGGCGGCCAGTTCGGCGAGGGTGAGGGCGCCGAGGACGTTGCTGCCGCGCAGCGACTGGTAGCCGCGCAGGAAGTCGACCGCCGCCGCGACGCCGACCACGCTGTCCAGTTCCTCGGCGAGGGTGTGCCACAGCTCGTCGGACAGGCCGAGGCGGGGCCTGCGGATGTCGCCGGGGAGCACGGTCACCCGGCGGCGGATCTCCGCGTTCCACGGCAGCCGGTGGCTGCGCAGGCTCTCCCCGAGCCGGGCGGTCGCCGCGTCCTCGTCGTCCGCGCGGACCAGGCAGTGGACGTGGGCGTCACTGTGCCGGAGCAGGTCGAGAAGCATATGGCCGCCGAGGAAGCCGGTCGCTCCGGTGAGCAGGATCCGGCGGGGCGGCACGGGCTCGGGCCGGCGGACGAAGGGCAGCCGGTCGGCGAGCGCGAGGTCGGCGAGGATCTGGTCGAGGTCCTCCCGACGGGCGGTGGTGGCGGAGGAGAAGGAGGACGAGGGGGTGCTCGGGTCGGTGCCAGTGCCGAGGGCGGTACCGAAGGCGGTGCCCCGGTCGGTGTCGGGCGGCGGGAGCACTGCCGGGGCTGCCGTGGCCCCGGTGAGCGCGAGGCCCGCCGACGTGCCGACCGTCTCCAGCCAGCGTCGGGCCAGCCCGACCGGGCGGGCGTCGGCGAAGACGTCGTCGAGGTCCAGCTCCACGCCCAGGTCGCGCTCCAGCTCCGCCGCCAGCTCCACGGCGTGCACGGAGCTGCCGCCGGCATCGAAGAAGTCGGTGTCCGGGGCGAGGTGTCCCTCGGGCAGATACCGTCCGGCCGCCTCCGCGATGGCGGCGGCCAGACCCGCCACGTCCGGGACGGGGGCGACGGGAGCGAGGCCGACCGGCGTCGGCGCAGGCGCAGGCACCTGCGCCGCCTCCGGTCGCCCCTGGCCGACCATGGCCAGCAGGTCCGTCACACTCAGGCCGGGGCCCTCTCCCCCGCCCCGCTCGATCGACTCGGCGATGGCCCGCTGTCCGGCGTCCGCCGTCGCGTCCTCGTTCATGTCACGCATCAGAGCCCTTCACGATGTGCACGTTCCTGTTCCGCCCCTTCGGTCCCGCGGCGCCGCCGCACGGCGTCACCGCTGCTCCCACGACCGGAACGCCCGCAGGTGTTCCGGTGTGGCCACGGCCTCCAGCAGTTCGTCGTCCTGGTCGCCCCCGCCGAGCGCGGCCACGATCCGCCGGGCGGGCGCGTTGCGTGGGGTGCGTTCCGCCGTCAACCGGACCTTCGCACAGCCGAGTTCGTCGGCACGGTCGGCCAGCCAGGTCAACAGGCGTTCCTCGACGCCTCGTCCGAGCGCGCGGCAGCTCATCAGCCAGGCGAGGACGTCGAGCCGGTCGCCCTCGGCGCGGATCGCGAGCAGGCCGATCTGGCCGTAGTCGCCGAAGCGGTCGCGGGCCGCCGCGGTCCACACCTCGCCCCGCCGCCGCCACCGGTCGAGGTCACCTCCGTCGGCCGAGCGGGCGCGGAGGGTGAACTGGTTGGTGCGGCGGACGAGTTGCTCGGCCCGCGGGACGTCGTCGTCACCCAGGCGACGGATGTCGACATCCAGCTCCAGCTGGGCGAGGAACTCCTCGAACCCGCCCTGCTCCGCCTGTTCCCGGACGGCGTCCCGCTCCCGCTCCTGGTCGTAGAAGCGTGCTCGCAGCACGTCCTCCGCCGTGGCGGCCGCCGGGACCAGCGGCCACAACCGGACCAGGAACTCCTCCAGTTCGGCCTCCGCCGGGCAGGTCACCGCCAGCACCTCGGGCAGCGTCGACCGCATCCGGCCGATCTCGGCCGGGTTGTCGTCGAGGAAGAGGAAGCTGTCCAGCCCGAGGCCGAGCGTGCGGGCCGCCTCCGTCAGCCGGGCGGGCTTCGGGCCCCACGCGGCGGACAGGACGCTGAAGTGCTCGGCCTTCAGCAGGCTGTCGGGGCGGTCGAGGACGGCCCGTACGGTCTCCTCGTCGTTGTTGCTGACGAGCGCCAGCAGCGCCCCGGCCTCGCGCCACCGCAGCAGCCGGCGCGCGAGCGCGGCCCGGGGCCCGGACAGGTCCACGGCGTCGGGGCCGATCTCGCCGGCCACTCCGCTCCACAGGGTCTCGTCGCCGTCGACGGCGATCACCTTGGGCGCGGGCCGCAGCACGGCCCGTGCGGCATCGGCGAGGCAGAGGGCCACCGCCGCCTGGAAGGGCGGGGTGAAGGGGAGGTGGGCGAGCCGCTCGGTGCGCTCGTCGAAGGGTTCCGCCACGGTGTGGTGCCGGGTCCAGTGGCCGGCGCCGAGCACCGCGATGCCGGGCCGGTCGACGAGTTCGGCGGTGACCTCGCGTTCCCAGCGGGCGAGGCGTGCGTCCTCGCCGGACGACGGCAGGAAGCCGACGATCAGCGGCTTGCGGGTACGTTCGGCCAGGGCCCGCAGCGCGGCCGGGTACTCGGTGCGCAGCTCGGCGAGGAGCGTGTCGTCGACCGGGCCGAACCGCTCCAGGTCCTGGGCCCGCAGCAGCACCACGCCCACCGCGGTGGCGGGGTCGGCGAAGACACCGGACGGGTCGCGCAGCGCCGCGAGCACATGGTGGTAGGGCGCCTCGGCGACCGTCGGGCCACGGCCGCCGTCCCCGAGGGCCGCCGCGCACATCAGGGGGAGGTTGCCGAGGGCGAAGGTGGCGGCCAGGGCGAGGCCGCCCGAGCCCACAGTCTCCTCAGCCGGCCGGACGGCGACGACGCCGTCCTCCACCGGCCGTACGGCGACAACCCGGTCCTGCACCGGCCGGACGAGCGCGGCCGCGTCCTGCACCGTCTCCCCCAGCAGCCGCAGGAGCTCCTCCCCCAACCCGGCCGTGTCCGCCGTGTCGAGGATGTCGAGGTTGTGGTCGAGCCGGATCCGGCCCGCGTCCGGGGTCATCGTGATCATCAGGTCGAGGTCGGAGTACCCGGTGCCGGCCGGCAGCACCTCCAGCCGGTCGAGGCGGCCGCCGTGGCGGACGTAGTTGAAGTACACCTCCACCAAGGGCGCGTCGGCCCGGTGCAGGCCCTGCCGTGCCAGCGTGGCCAGCACGTCCGAGAACATGGCGCCCTTGGTCAGGAGCCGGCGCAGCCGCAGGTCGGTGCGGCGCAGGACGTCCTCGACCGGCTCGCCCGCCCGCGCCTCGGCCGGGAACGGCACCGGGACTCCGTAGAAGCCCACCGCGTCGAAGGCGTCGGCGTGGATCCGGGTGTCCACCGGTACGGCGAGCACGAACCGTTCCCGCTCGCGCAGCCGCGCCAGCAGCACGGTGAGGGTGCCGAGGCAGAACGCGGCCGGGGTGACGCCGAGCCCGCTCGCGGCCGTGGCGACCCGCTCCATGAGGCCGTCGGGGATGTGCACCGTGACACTGCCGGCCCGGTAGGAACGCTCGGCGGGGCGCGGGCGGGAGAGCGTGAGATCGAGCCGCCCGCTGCCGTCGAAGGCCTCGTGCCACGCGGCGTCGGCGGTGCCCTCGCCCGACTGCTGGGCCTGGATCAGCAGGTGGACGTCCCGGTTGGTGACGTCGGCGGGGAGCGTGGCGCCGGACAGGCCGGCGTCCGTCTCGCCCGCCACCAGCAGCAGGGACTGCAGATCGCTCACGACGTGATGCGCGCCGAGGAGCAGGATCTGGCCGTCCGTCCCGCCGTCCAGCAGCTCGAACCGCCACAGCGGGGCGGCCGTCAGGTCGAACGGCGGTTCCAGCAGGGCGCGGAGGCGTTCGCCCGTGTCCACCTCACCTGTGACGGACGTCCATCGAAGCGGCGGCTCGGCCAACTCCCGGACCACGCACAGCTGTCGGCCTCGGTCGGCGCCGGGTACGACGGACGTCCGCAGGGCCGCGTGCCGGGCGGCGAGGCGGGTGACGACGGCGGTGAGCGCCTCGCGGGTGGTCGGCGCGGTGAGGCGGAAGGCGAGCCCGACGGCATGGGCCGCCTGCGGCATCTGGGGCCGGGCACTGCGCAGCAGGCGTACGACGTCCCGGGTGACCGGCAGCAGTTCGGTCTCCGGCACCTCCTCCACCGGGGCGTCGGCGGCCGGTGCGTCGACGGGCCGGTCGGGCAGGGCGGCGGCCAGGGTGCGCGCGAGGGCCTGTATGTCGGCGGTGGCGAACACCTCGGCGGTGGGCAGTTCGACGCCCAGTTCGCGGGCGAAGGCGTTGCGCAGCCGGACCAGCATCAGGGAGTCCAGGCCGAGTTCCTTGAGCGCGGTGCCGGCGGAGACGTCCACGAGGCCGCCGGAGACCTCGCCGACGCGGGCGCGGACGTACTCCTCCAGCCAGGTGACACGGTCCTCGGCGGTGGTGGCGGCGAACACCTTCCGCACCAGGGCGTCGGTGTCGCCCGTGCCCGTGGGCGCGCCGACGAGGTCGGCGAGGAGCGGGCGGGAGCGGACCGCGTCCGGGGCGAGCGCGAGCAGTTCCCGGTCCAGGGCGAGGGGGGCGAGCTGGCGGCGGGAGGTGTCCAGCACACGGTCGAACAGTTCGCCGCCCTCCTCCGGGGAGAACGCGACCAGCCCGGACCGGCCGGTCTCGGCGGCCCGGGTGCCGGACCCGGCGACCATGCCGACGCCGGACCAGGCGCCCCAGTCGAGGCTGAGCGCCCGGCGTCCGGTGCGCGAGAGATGGTGGGCCCAGGCGTCGAGGAAGGCGTTGGCGGCCGAGTAGGGGCTCTGTCCGGCCGAGCCGAGCAGACCGGCGGCCGACGCGAACAGCACCAGGTTCTGTGCCTCGGGGGCCAGTTCGGTGAGCAGGGCAGTGCCCAGCACCTTGGGGGCGAGGACCCGCAGCACCCGCTCGTCGGTGAGGTTCGGCAGGGTGGCGTCGTCCAGGACACCGGCCGCGTGCACGATCCCGGCGAGTGGCCCGGCCTCTCGTCGTACGGCGTCCAGGGCGGCCGTGAGTGCGGCGCGGTCGGCGACGTCGGCGCGCGCGAGGTGCACGGTGACCCCGCGCCGCTCCAGGTCCCGGATCCAGCGCTCGGCGTCCGGGGCGGGCGTGCCCCGGCTCATCAGGGCGAGCCGACGGACGCCGCGCCGGACCAGCCGCTCGGCGACGACCCGGCCGAGGCCGCCCAGACCGCCGGTGACGAGGTACACGCCGTCCGGTGTGCCGCCGCCTCCCGTGTCCGGGCGGGTGCGGGCCAGGCGCGGGACGAGCCGGCCCGGCTCCCGCAGGGCGACGAGCCGCTCGTCGTCGGCGTGCCACAGCTGGGTCCACAGGGCGTCCGCGCCGCCCACGGGCGGCAGGTCGACGAGGGTGACCGCCAGCTCGGGGTACTCCTGCGCGACCGCGAGGCCGAAGCCCCAGGCGAGCGCCTGCTGCGGGTGGGCGACCTGTTCGCTGGCGCCGGCGGCCTGGGTGCCCCGGACGACGGTGAACAGGCGCGGGGCGTGCCCGCGCGGCCGATCGGTGAGCGCCCGCACCAGGTGCAGCGTGCCCAGGCAGCCCAGCCGGGCCGCCTCCTCGGCCGTGCGGGGGTCCACGACGGCCGGCGCGTCCAGCGAGGTCAGCTGCACGATCCGGGTGGGCAGGGCGTCGGCGTACGCCTCGTCGAGCAGCCGGGTCAGGTGCGCGGGGTCGGCCGGGTCGAGGACGTACCGGCCGGGCCCCTCGACGGCGAAGTCCGTCCCCCGGCGGGCGACGACGTACGGCACGGTCGTCGTGTCGAGGCGGGCGATCAGTTCCTCGGCGGTCCCGGTGCTGTCGGCGAGGATCAGCCACCCGCCCTCGGCCGGGGGTTCCTGCGCGTCCGGGCGGGGCTGCCAGCGGGTCTCGAAGAGGGCGCCGTCGAGCGGGGAGAGCGCGGCCAGCCTGAACTCCTCGGCCTCCAGCAGGAGGTGCCCGTCCTCGTCCCACAGGCGCAGGTCGAGGAGGGCGGTGTCCCCGGTGACGGACCGCAGTGCGCAGCTCACCCAGGCGGGCGTGCCGCGCCGCCCGGTGTGTCGGACCCGGCCGAAGCCGGCGGGCACGAACGCCCGGCCTTCGGGCGCGTCGCCGGGCAGTGCGGCCGTGTGGAACGCGGCGTCCAGGACGGCGGGATGGATCAGGTGCCCGGCCGAGGGCCGCTCCGTGAGCCGGCCGACCGCGGCGGTGTCCGTGCGGTGGGCCGAGTCCAGGTTGCGGAAGGCGGGGCCGTAGTCGATGCCGAGGGCGCCCAACCGGGCGTACACGGGGCCGAGTTCGACCGTCTCCGCACAGCGCTCGCGGACGTCGTCCAGGCGTGCTTGCGGGGTCGGCCCGTCGGCGACGACCGAGCCGGAGACATGGAGTTCCCAGCGCTGCCCGTCGGCGGCCGCCGCGGAGATGGTGAACTCCCGCGAACCGCCGTCGTCGGCGTGCCGCAGCACGAGCTGGAGGCGTACCGGCCGGTCCTCGGTCAGGCGCAGGGGCTGGAGGAACCGCACGTCCGCCAGCCGTACCTCGCCGCCGTCGGTGAGGGTGGCGCCCGCCTCCAGGGCCATGGTGAGGAAGGCGGCGCCCGGCAGCCAGATCTCGCCGGCCACCCGGTGGTCGGTGAGGTGGGCGAACCGGCTGTCGCGCAGGTCGAGTTCGCTCTGGAAGAGGTGGCGGCCGGGTTCGTCGCTGGCCTCGACGTGGGTGCCGAGGAGCGGGGAGGCGCCGGGCGAGCCGGCCGGGGAGGGGGCGAGCCAGTGGCGTTCGCGGGCGAAGGCGTAGGTGGGCAGGTCGAGGCGGCGGCCCCGCGGGAACAGCGCCGTCCAGTCCGGCTCGTGCCCGGCGGTGTACAGCTCGCCGAGCCGGCGCAGCAGGACGCCGGGGCCGTCCTGGCCGCGGCGCAGCGAGCCGACGGCGACGGCGTCGACACCGGCCTCGGCGGCCACCGCCTCCACGGCGGCGGTGAGCGAGGGGTGCGGGCTGAGTTCGACGAAGTAGCGGTAGCCGTCGTCCAGCATCCGGCGCACGGTGTCGGCGAAGCGGACGGGCCGGCGCAGGTTGGCGAACCAGTACGCGGCATCGAGGCGGTCCCCGTCGACCGGCTCGGCGCGCACGGCCGAGTACAGCGGGGTGGGCGTCCGCCGGCCGCGGACGCCGGAGAGGCGGTCGAGCAGTGCGTCGCGCAGGGGTTCCATGCGCGGGCTGTGGGAGGCGAACGGCGTCGACAGGGGCCGTACGGCGACACCCCGCTGCGCCAGCAGGACGCGCAGCTCGTCGAGCGCGTCGGCGTCGCCCGAGACGGCCGTCGCACGGGCGCTGTTGACCGCGCCGACGAACAGCCGTCCCGCGTACGGCGCGAGCAGCTCCTCCACCTGCGCGCAGGGCAGTTCGACGGCGATCATGCCGCCGTGTCCGACGTACGGGACGACCGCTTCGGCCCGCCCGGTCACCACGGTCACGGCCTCGTCGAGACCGAGTGCCCCCGCGCTGTACGCGGCGGCGATCTCGCCGAGGCTGTGTCCCACGACGGCGTCCGGGGTGACGCCGAGGCCGCGCCAGGCCGCGGCGAGGGAGGCGTTGACGGCGAAGAGGACCGGCTGGAGGTACTCGGTGCGCTCCAGCGGGGAGAACTCCTCCGGTGCGCGCAGCGCGTTGAGCACGGACCAGCCGGCGTGCCGTTCCACGGCCGCGTCGATCCGGGTCAGCTCCTGACGGAACGCCTCCGAACCGGCCGCCGACTCCAGTCCCATGCCCGGCCATTGGCCGCCGTGCCCGGCGAAGACGAACGCGATCTTCCCGTCCAGCTCCTCGCGGGGCGCGGCCAGCGGCGCCCGGCCGGACGCCAGCGCGTCGAGGACGGTGCGCAGTTCGCCGCCGCCCCCGGCCACGATCGCCGCGCGGTGCTCGAAGTGGGTGCGGTGCCGGGCCAGGGTGTGGGCGAGGTCGGGCAGGGCGGTGTCCGCGGTCAGCCGGGCGGCGAGCCGCGCGGCCTGCCCGCGCACGGCGGTCTCGCTCCGCCCGGAGAGCACGAACAGTCGCTTCCCGTCGGCGGGTCGGGACGCGACGACGACCGGTGCGGTGGGATCGGACACGCCGACCGGCTCGGCGGGTTCGGGTACGGCGGGCGGCCCGGCGGGTTCGGGCAGGGTGACCGGCCCGGTGGGATCGGACGCCGTGACCGGCTCGGCGGTGGGCGCCTCCTCGACGATCACGTGCGCGTTGGTCCCGCTGATCCCGAAGGCGCTGACCCCGGCGCGCCGGATCCGCTCCCCCGTGCCCGGCCACGGGCGGGCCTCCGTCAGGAGCCGCAGTCCGCTGTCGTCCCAGTCGACGTGCCGGCTGGGCGTACCGGCGTGCAGGGTGGCCGGGAGGGTCCGGTGGCGCAGCGACTGCACCACCTTGATCAGTCCGGCCACCCCGGAAGCGGCCTGGGTGTGCCCGAGGTTGGACTTCAGCGACCCCAGGTACAGCGGCCGGCCGGCGGGCCGTCCGGCGCCGAAGACCTCGGACAGGGCGTTCGCCTCGATCGGGTCGCCGAGGGTGGTGCCGGTGCCGTGCGCCTCCACGTAGTCGATGTCGGCGGGGCCGAGCCCGGACAGCTCCAGGGCGCGCCGGACGACCTGCTCCTGCGCGGGACCGTTCGGCGCGGACAGCCCCTGGCTGCGGCCGTCCTGGTTGACGGCGGTGCCACGCAGCACGGCGAGCACCTCGTCGCCGTCCCGTCGCGCGTCGCCGAGCCGCTTCAGTACGAGCATGCCGGCACCCTCGGCCCAGATCGCGCCGTCGGCGTCGTCGGAGAAGGAGCGGCAGCGGCCGGTGGCGGAGAGTCCGCGCAGCCGGCTGAACTCGACGAAGGTCTGCGGGGTGACCATCAGGGTGACGCCGCCGGCGAGCGCGAGGTCGCACTCGCCGGAGCGCAGGGCCTGGGCGGCCAGATGGGTGGCGACCAGCGACGACGAGCAGGCCGTGTCGACGGTGAGGGCGGGGCCGTGCAGCCCGAGGGCGTACGCGAGCCGTCCGGAGGCCACGCTGAGCGCGGAGCCGGTGCCGACGTACCCGTCGAGCTGGTCCAGCCGTGAGCCGGACAGGTAGTCGCTGCCGAACATGCCGATGTACACGCCGGTGGTGCTGCCGGCGAGGGTGGCGGGCACGGTCCCGGCGCGTTCCAGGGCCTCCCACGCCGTCTCCAGCAGCAGTCGCTGCTGCGGGTCCATGGCGGCGGCCTCCTTCGGGGTGATGCCGAAGAAGCCCGCGTCGAAGGAGGCGATGTCGTCGAGGAAGCCGCCCTCCCGGGCGTACGACTTGCCGGGCGCGTCCGGGTCGGGGTCGTACAGGGACTCGACGTCCCAGCGGCCGGCCGGGAAGGGGCCGACGGCGTCGCGGCCGTCGGCGACCAGGCGCCACAGGTCGTCGGGGTCGTGGACGCCGCCGGGCAGCCGGCAGGCCATCGCCACGACGGCGATCGGCTCGTCGGTGGGGGTGGCGGCGCGTGCGGGCCGCGTGTCCGCCGTCGTCCGGGGCGCGCCGCCGAGCGTGGTGTCCAGCAGATGACGGGTGAGCCGGGCGGGCGTGGGGTGGTCGAACAGGAGGGTGGCCGGGAGCCGGGTCTCGAGGCGGGCGCCGATGCGGTTGCGCAGTTCGACGGCCGTCACCGAGTCCATGCCGAGGTCGCGCAGCGGCTGGTCGGTGCGCACGGCGTCCGCCGAGCGCAGGCCGAGGACGCGCGCGGCCTCCTCGCGGACGAGGGCGAGGACGCGCTCGGCGCGGTCGGTCTCGGGCAGCGCGGCCAGCCGGGCGGCGAGGCCGCCGCCCTGCCCGGCGGCGGTCCTGGGCGCGGGCAGCAGCGAGCGCCACAGCGCGGCGCCGCCCACGGACTCCCGGACGCGGGGCAGGTCCAGGGCCCAGGCGACCTGGTGCGGCGTACCGCGCCGCAGGGCGAGTTCGACCAGGTCACGGCCCTGTTCGGGGGTGAGGGCGCGGTGGCCGAGACGGGCCATGCGGGACAGGTCGGCGTGTTCGGCGGCGAGTCCCTCGCCGGCCCAGGCGCCGAAGGAGACGGACACCCCGGGCAGGCCCTGGGCGCGCCGGTGGTGGGCGAGCTGGTCGAGGAAGACGTTGGCGGCGGCGTAGTTGGCCTGGCCGGCGTTGCCCACGACTCCGGCGGCCGAGGACACCAGCAGGAACAGCTCCAGGGGCAGGTGCGCGGTGAGCCGGTGCAGGTGGGCGGCGCCGTCGACCTTGGGCCGCAGCACCCGGGCGAGCCGCTCGGGGGTCAGCTCGGCGAGCACCCCGTCGTCGAGCAGCCCGGCACAGTGCACGACTCCGCGCAGCGGCGACGCCTCGTCACCGGCGCGGGTCAGGAGGCCGGCCAGCGCCACCGGGTCACCGACGTCGCAGGCGGCCACCTCGGCGTCGGCGCCGAGCGTGGCCAGTTCGGCGACGGTCTCGGCGGCCCGGGGGTCCTCGGGCCCCTGCCGTGACGTCAACAGCAGGCGCGGTACACCGCGTTCGGCGAGCAGCCGGGCGATGTGGCGGGCGACGGCGCCCAGTCCGCCGGTGATCAGGACCGTGCCGTCGGCGGGCAGGCCGCCGTTCTCCTCGGCGCGGGCCCGGACCAGCCTGGGCACGAGCAACGCACCGGCTCGGTGGGCGAGTTCGGGTTCGTCGGGGTGGGCCACGGCCGCGCGCAGCGCGTCCACGTCCGCGGGGCCGTCGAGGTCGAGCAGGGTCAGCCCGAGGTCCGGGTGTTCCGCGCGGGCGCTGCGGGCCAGTCCCCACAGCACCGACTGGGCGAGGCCGGGCACGCCGTCCCCGTCGGCGGCGGCGACCGCGCCGCGGGTCACCCACACCGTACGAGCGGGCGGGTCGGCGATCAGCGCCTTCAGCTCGGCCAGTGCCGTTTCCGCCAACTCGCCTGCCGTCGCGGCGAGTTCCCCGTCGGGCCGCGGCCAGAACCGTACGACGATGTCGGCCCCCGCGTCCGCGCCCCGGGCCCCGGCCGCCGTGAGCGCACGCCGCGCGTCGGGGTCGCCGACGACCGTCCACTCCCGCTCCGGCGCGTCCACCGGGTCGAGCGCCGTCCACGCCACCTCGTACAGGTGCCGCGCGTTCTCCGCCCCGCCGCTCAGGTCCGCCGGGGTGACGGCGTGCAGCCGGACGTCCTCCAGCCGGCCCGCGGGGAAGCCGTCGGCGTCCCACAGCGTGACGTCGACAGTGGAGTCGCCGGTGCGCCGTACGGACACGGTCAGGTCGTGCGTGGCGGTGCCGATCAGCGTGCAGTGCCCGACGGCCACCGGCAGTGACACCCCGCCCTCGGAGGCGTCGAACGCGGCGGCGACGTGCAGCGCCGCGTCCAGCAGCGCCGGGTGGACCGGGTAGGGGTCGGCGACGTCCCGGGTGGCGGCCGGCAGGGACAGCCGGGCGAGCAGTTCGTCGTCGCCGGTGCGCACCGCCTCCCGTACGCCCCGGAAGGCGGGGCCGTAGCCGAGGCCCACGCCGGTCAGCCGCTCGTAGGTCTCCGGGGTCCAGGCCGGTGCGGCGTCCTGTGGCCAGGCCGGGGGCGGGCCGGACGCCTCCGACGGCCGCCCGGTGCCCGAGGCGGTGGCGTGCAGGGTCCAGCCCGTGCCCTCGTGGCCGCGCGGGCGGCTGTGCACGGTGACCTCCGGCACGGGACCGTCGGTGCTCACCTCGACGGACACCTCGACCGTGCCGGTGGCCGGCAGGGTGAGGGGGGCGAGCAGGAGCAGGCCGGTGAGGTCGGCGGGTTCGTCGGGGCGGGCCGTGGCGAGGGCGGCGCGGCAGAGTTCCAGCAGGGTCGTGCCGGAGATGACGGTCCTGCCGAACACGGTGTGGTCCGCGAGCCAGTCGGCGCTGGCCGGGGACCACTCGCCCCGGAAGGTCCAGCGGGACGCGTCGGCCGACTGGAGCTGGATGCCGAGCAACGGGTGCGCGGAGCGCTCGAAGAGCCCGCCCGCGCCGCCGGTGGAGCCCTCGGGTTCGATCCAGTACCGCTGGGTGTCCCAGGCGTACGTCGGCAGGTCCGCGGGCGCCGCGCGGGGGACGAGGCGGCGCCAGTCCACCGCCCCTCCCTGGACGTGGAGTTCGGCGGTCGCGCGGTCGAGGCAGGCGGGGCCGTCCGCGTCCCGGCGCAGGGAGCCGACGACGACCAGGTCCTCGTCGACCGTGCGCACCGCGGTCGTCAGGGAGGGGTGCGGGCCGAGTTCGACGAAGTAGCGGTAGCCGTCGGCCGCCATCCGCTCCACGGTGGGTGCGAAGCGGACGGGCTCGCGCAGGTTGGTGTACCAGTAGTCGGCCGCGAGTTCCTCGGTGACGGGTTCGCCGGTGACGGTCGAGTACCAGGCGACCGGGGCGGGGTAGGTGGTGACGCCGTCGAGTTCGTCGAGGATCTCCGCGCGGACCGCTTCGACCTGCGCGCTGTGGGAGGCGTAGTCGACGTCGAGACGGCGGACGAAGACCCCTTCGTGGTCCAGTTCGCCGAGCAGGTCCCGCAGCGGTCCGACCTCGCCGGCCAGCACCGTGGAGCGGCCGCTGTTGACGGCGGCGACGGACACCCGGCCGCCGAGAGCGGCCGTCCTGGCCTCGATCTCGGCGTGGGGCAGCGCGACGACGGCCATGGTGCCGGAGCCGGACAGTGCCGTCAGGGCCCGGGAGCGCAGGGCGACGACGGCGGCGGCGTCGTTGAGGCTGAGCGCTCCGGCGACGCAGGCGGCGGCGACCTCGCCCTGACTGTGCCCGATGACGCCGTCCGGGCGGATGCCCCGGGCCCGCCACACGGCGGCCAGGGACACCATCACGGCGAACAGGACCGGCTGGACGACGTCCACGCGGTCCAGGGACGGGGCGCCGGCGTCGCCGCGCAGCACGGCCGCGACGGACCACTCGGTGAAGGGGCGCAACGCGCCGTCGCAGCGGTCGAGTTCGTCCGCGAACACCGGGTCGGCGGCGAGCAGGTCGCGGGCCATGCCGGGCCACTGGGCACCCTGGCCGGGGAAGACGAAGGCGACCTTGCCGGGCGGGAGGGTTCGGTGCGGTCCGGCGGTGCGATCGGGGTCGGGCCGGCCGTCGGCCAACTCCTCCAGGGCGGCGAGCAGTTCGGTGGGGTCGGCCGCCTGGATCACGGCCCGGTGCGCGAAGTGGGTGCGGTGGCGGGCGAGGGTCGCGGCGACGGCGCCGAGGGCGAGGTCCGGCCGCTCCCGCAGCGTCGCGGCGAGCCGCTCGGCCTGTCCGCGCAGGGCGGGCAGGGACCGGGCGGAGAGCGGGAAGAGGACGTGGCGGCCGCCGGGAGCCGCCTGCGTCCGGGGCTCCCCAGTCGTCCGGGGCGCCTCCTGCGTGCGGGGCTCCCGCGGCGTCCGGGACGCCTCGTCCGTCCGGGCCTCCTCAGGCGTCCAGGGCGCCTCCTCCAGCACCACATGGGCGTTCGTGCCACTGATCCCGAACGCGCTCACGCCGGCCCGCCGTACCCGGTCCGCGCGGCGCGGCCAGGCCTCGGCCGTGCGCTGGATCCGCAGCCCGCTCCGCTCCCAGTCGATGTGCTCGGTGGGGGTCTCCGCGTGCAGGGAGGCCGGTACGCGCTCGTGGCCGAGGGCCAGCACGGTCTTGATCACACCGCCGATGCCCGCGGCCGCCTGGGCGTGCCCGAGGTTCGACTTCAGGGACCCGACGCCGAGCGGCCGGTCGGCGGGGCGGCCGGGGCCGAAGACGGCGGCGAGCGCGCCGCCCTCGATCGGGTCACCCAGCCGGGTGCCGGTGCCGTGCGCCTCGACGTGGTCGATGTCCTCGGGGCGCAGCCCGGCGGCGTCCAGGGCGGCCCGCACCACCCGCTCCTGGGCGAGGCCGTTGGGCGCGCTCAGGCCCTGGCTGCGGCCGTCCTGGTTGAGGGCCGAGCCCTTGATCACGGCGAGGACCCGGTCGCCGTCGCGGCGGGCGTCGGCGAGCCGCTTGAGGAGCACCAGTCCGCATCCCTCGGCCCACACCACCCCGTCCGCGTCGGCGGAGAACGGGCTGCACCGCCCGGACGGCGACAGCCCGCGCAGCCGGCTGAACTCGACGTGCCCGCGCGGGGTCACCAGCAGGGTGGCGCCGCCGGCCAGGGCGAGGTCGCACTCGCCGGCCGCGAGCGCCCGTGCCGCGAGGTGCAGGGCGACCAGGGAGGAGGAGCAGGCGGTGTCGACGGTGACCGCGGGCCCCTGCAGGCCCAGGGTGTAGGCGAGGCGCCCGGAGGCCACGCTGGGCGCGGTGCCGGTGCCGACGTGCCCGTCGAGCTGCCCGAGGGAGGCCCCGGCGAGGTAGCCGCTGTCGTACAGGCCGAGGTAGACGCCCGTGTCGGTGCCGGTCAGGGTGTCGGGGACGATGCCGGCGCGTTCGAGGGTCTCCCAGGCGGTCTGGAGCAGCAGGCGCTGCTGCGGGTCCATGGCGGCGGCCTCGCGCGGGGAGATGCCGAAGAAGGGCGCGTCGAAGCGGTCGATGGAGTCGAGGAAGCCGCCGCGCAGGGTGTAGGCGGTGCCGGTGGCCTCCGGATCGGGGTCGAGGAGGCCCTGGGTGTCCCAACGGCCCGCCGGAACCTCGGAGACGACGTCCCGTCCGGCGTCGAGGATCCGCCACAGCGCCTCGGGGTCGTCGGCCCCGCCGGGGAAGTGGCAGGCCATGGAGACGATCGCGACGGCGTCGTCGGTCCGGGTGGCCGGCGGTGGCGCCGGGACGGCGGGCGCCTCCTCGAACAGCGCGTCGGCGACGGCGGCGATCGTGGGGTGGTTGAAGATCAGGGACGGCTCCACCGGCCGGCCGGTCCGCTCCGCCAGCTCGGCGGCGAGGGTCACCAACTGGCGGGATCCCAGACCGAATTCGGCGATCGGCCGGTGCGGGTCGACCGCCGCGGGGTCGAGGCCGGCCGGCTCGGCCACGGCCGAGGCCAGCCAGTCGCGGACGTCCTCGGCGGTCGTCAGGGACGGGGCGGGTGTCGCGGAGCGGGAGGCGTTCGCAGGCATCGGAAGGGTGTCCTCGTGAACGGGGGTGCGCGGCGGATTCCCCGCGCCGTGTCTCGGGCGTACGGGGTGGACGGACTGCACGCAGTCCGGGAACGGGAACGGCCGCCGGCCCGGAACGGGCGGGCCGGCGGCGGCCGTCGTCATCCGGTGGCGGGTACGCCGACCGGGGAGAGCGCGCCGTCGAGGTAGGCCGCGCGGGAGGCGCGGCGCTGGATCTTGCCGCTGGAGGTCTTGGGGATGGTGCCGGGGTGGACCAGGACGACGTCGTGCGCGGACAGGCCGTGCGCCGCGCCGATCGCGGCCCGGATCAGGTCGGCGATCTTCTCGGCCTCGCCGGCCGCCTCGGGCGCCAGCTCGGCGACGAGGACGGGCTGTTCGCCCTCGGTGCCGCTGTCCACGGAGAACGCGGCGGTGCAGCCGGGCCGCAGGGCGGGGTGGCACAGCTCGGCGGAGAGTTCCAGGTCCTGCGGGTAGTGGTTGCGGCCGTCGACGACGAGGAGGTCCTTCAGCCGGCCGGTGACGAACAGCTCGCCGTCGCGCAGGAATCCGAGGTCGCCGGTGCGCAGGAAGCGGCCCTCGCGGCCGGGCAGGGTGGCGCGGAAGGTCTCCCGGGTGGCGAGGGTGTTGCGCCAGTAGCCGCGGGCGACGCTCGCGCCCTGGACCCAGATCTCGCCGGTCTCGCCCTCGACCAGCTCCTCCTTGCGGTCGGGGTCGGCGATGACGACGGTCATGCCCGGACCGGGCCGTCCGCAGCCGACCGCGGCGGCGTCGGGGTCGGCGTTCTCGCGCGCCAGGAGGACGGGGGCGGCGCCCACCGTGCCGCCGGTGACCATGACGGTGGCCTCGGCCAGTCCGTAGCAGGGGTAGAAGGCCTCGCGCCGGAAGCCGGCCGGGGCGAAGGTCTCGGCGAAGCGGCGCAGGGTGGCGGGCCGGATGGGTTCGGCGCCGTTGAAGGCGACCCGCCAGGAGCGCAGGTCGAGTCCGTCGAGGAGTTCGGGGGTGGCGTGCTTCAGGGCGAGTTCGTAGCCGAAGTTGGGGGCGCCGCTGGTGTGCGGGCGGTAGCGGCTGATCGCCTCGAGCCAGCGGGCGGGCCGCTGGAGGAAGTGCAGCGGGGAGATGAGGGTGGTGGTCAGGCCGAGGTGGACGGTGTTCAGGACCGGGCCGACGAGTCCCATGTCGTGGTACACGGGCAGCCAGCTGACGATCAGTTCGTGCCCGTACTCCTCGATGACGTCCGGGGTGTGCCCCATGCGCTCGGTGATGATCCGCTCGTTGTCCATGAGGTTGCCATGGGTGACGATCACGCCGCGCGGGGCGGAGGTGGAACCGGAGGTGTACTGGAGGAAGGCGACCGAGTCGTCCGTGAGGCCGGGTGCGCGCCAGGCCGTGGCCGCCTCGTCGGGGATGTCCTCCGTCACCACATGGGCGACGCCGTCGAGTTCGGGCAGGAGTTCGGCCATGGCGCCGAGGGAGGCGACGACCTCTCGGCTGCCGAGGATCGCCCGGGCGTCGGCGTCGGCGATCAGGCGCTTGGTCCGGGTCAGGGCCCGGTGGTTCCAGGAGTGGCCCTGCGGGGGTATGCCGGGCACGGCGACGACTCCGGCGGCCAGACAGCCGAGGTAGGCGCAGATGAACTCCAGGCCGGGCGGGTGGAGCAGCAGGGCCCGGGAGCCGGCGAGACCGCTCTCCTGGAGCCGGCCGGCGACGGCCAGGGCACGGGTGGCCAGGCGGGCGTAGGAGATTTCCTGGATCTCCCCGTCGCAGTCCCCCGTGACGAGGTGGCGGTAGGCGGTCCGGTCGGGCTGGTGCGTGGCGTGCGTGGTCAGCAGATCGACCAGGGAACGAGCCATGTTGACGAGTCTCACCTGTCTGGATACGGAGAAGAGGGACCCT
The DNA here is from genome assembly GCF_055591025.1 of Streptomyces sp. NPDC041784. Taxonomy (NCBI): domain Bacteria; kingdom Bacillati; phylum Actinomycetota; class Actinomycetes; order Kitasatosporales; family Streptomycetaceae; genus Streptomyces; species Streptomyces sp. NPDC041784. The sequence continues at coordinate 264,086 of NZ_JBVJAB010000009.1, read as the reverse complement.
GAAGGGGAACTCTAGTTCGATTTTCAACCGCTGGGGACTCGCGACGGTCCACCACCGGATGCCCCCTCGTTCAATGTGCTACCGATGAGTAACACCCTAGCAAGTCGCCTCGCACAGCGTGTCGAACAGATGTAAACCCTACGTATCCAACAGGGTTGACGGAAATCGAGCCGGAAACCCCCTGGCCACGGAGCCCTCACGGAGCCCCCGGCGTTCAGCCGGACGGAGCACGCCATGCCCGAAGGACGAATCAGTCCTATGGTGCTCATATGGAGCACGCACTCAGCCCCGCGACACTCTCCGAACTGCGGCGCCCCCGCCCCTATCCCGCGGTGTCCGTCCTGACGCCCACCCACCGCCGGGAACCCGAGAACAGCCAGGACCGGGTCCGGCTGCGCAATGTCGTGGCCGAGGCCAAGAAGCAGCTGGAGTCCGATCCGTCGGTCACCCGCGAACGGCGTGCCGACGTCGCCGACCAGCTCGACCGCGCCCTGGCCGAGGTCGACCTGGCGCACACCGAGGACGGCCTGGTCATCTTCGCCGCGCCCGGCGAGCACCAGGTGTGGTCCCTGGCCCGGCCGGTACCGGAGCGCGTCGTGCTCTCGGACACCTTCCTCACCCGCAACCTGGTCTCCGCACAGGCCGCCGAACGGCCGTTCTGGGTGCTGTCGGTCTCCCCGGACCGCGTCACGCTGTGGAACGGCGGCGTCGACCGGGTCACCGAGCAGCACTCCGCCGGCTTCCCGCGGGCCAATGGCCGCCAGAACTTCGACGCCGAGCGCCAGGAACAGATCGGCGACCTCCCGAGCGCGTTCCGCGACGAGGACACCCGCCACTTCCTGCGTGAGGCCGACGCGGCGATGAGCCGCCTGCTGCGCGCGGACCCGCGGCCGCTGTACGTCACCGGCGAACAGGCGGCCCTGTCGGCGCTCGAGGAGATCGGCACCGTCACCAGGGACGCCGTGCACGTCCCGCACGGCGGACTCTCGCACGGCACCCCCGACGCGGTGTGGCAGGCGGTACGGCCCCTGGTCGCCGCCGAGGCCGGCAGAAGCGTGGACACGGTCCAGCGGGAACTCGAATCGGCCCTCGGGCGCAAGCGGTTCGCGGCCGGCGTCGACGAGGTCTGGCAGAACGCGCGGGAGGGCCGGGTGCGGCTGCTGGCCGTCGAGGAGAACTACCGGGTGACGGTGCGCGACGACGGCGCCCATCTGGTCCCGGCCCTGAGCGGCGACCTCGACGCCCGCGAGGACATCGTGGACGAGATCGTCGAGCAGTGCCTGGAGACCGGCGCCGACGTGCGGTTCGTCCCGGACGGCACCCTCGGCGACGCCGCCGGGATCGCGGGCGTCCTGCGCTACTGACCACCGGCCCTCTCACTCCACCGGCGTACGCTACGGCGTGATCGTCGGCTGAGAGGGAGGCGCGCGTGGGTGACCTGCTGGGCGTGGCGGTACTGGGCGCCGGACACATGGGAGCCGACCACGTACGGCGCCTCGACCGCGTGGTGAACGGGGCTCGGGTGGCCGCGGTCGCCGACCCCGACGCCGCCCGCGCGAAGGAGGCCGTCGCCGGGATCGACGGGGCCTTCGTCCATACGGAGGCCGAGGCCGCGCTGGACGCGCCGGGCGTCGAGGCCGTGCTGATCGCCTCCCCCGGGCCGGCGCACGAGGAGGCGCTGCTCGCGGCCTTCGCGCGCGGACTTCCGGTGCTGTGCGAGAAGCCGATGGTGCCGGACTCGGCGGGCGCGCTGCGCGTGGTCGAGGCGGAGGCCCGGCTGGGGCGGCGGCTGGCCCAGATCGGGTTCATGCGGCGCTACGACGCCGAGTACCGCCGGCTGAAGGCGCTGCTGGACGACGGCCGGCTCGGGCGTCCGCTGATGCTGCACTGCGTCCACCGCAACGTCTCCTCGCCGCCGGACTTCACCAGCGACATGCTGATCAACAGCTCGGTGTCGCACGAGATCGACGCGGCCCGCTGGCTGCTGGGCCAGGAGCTGACGGCGGTGAGCGTGCTGCGGCCGCGCCCCTCCTCGGGCGCGCCCGGGGGTCTGCTCGACCCGCAGTTCGTGCTCTTCGAGACCGAGCGGGGCGCGCTGGTCGACGTGGAGGTCTTCGTCAACTGCGGGTTCGGCTACCAGGTGCGCTGCGAGGCGGTGTGCGAGCGGGGCAGCGCGCGGATCGGCGACGACCACGGCCTGCTGGTGACCGCCACGGGCACGGCCGGGGCGGAGGTCCCCCAGGACTACCTGGTCCGGTTCGTGGACGCCTACGACCGTGAGGTACAGGCCTGGGTCGACGCCACCCGGCGGGGCCGGGTCACCGGCCCGACCGCCTGGGACGGCTACGCGGCCTCCGTCGTCGCCGAGGCCGGGGTCACCTCCCTGGAGAACGGCGCGCGCGTGGCCGTGGACCTCGCCGCGCGCCCGGAGCTGTACGCGGTGACCGGCCACTGAGACCGGGCCCGCGTCAGACATTGCCGAGCAGCGCCTGCAGTCCCTGGTCGACGGCGGCGCCGACATCCTCCCGGCCCGCCGCGACCACGGCGTAGCTGCGCAGCAGGAACCGGTTGAGCGCGGGGGTGTCGAACTGGAGCAGGGCCATCCCGAGCGGTGAGTGGAACTCCACGACCGTCCGGGACCGGCCGCACGGCCAGATGTGCACGTCCCCGCTCCCGGCCGGCCCGCGCAGCCCCTCCTCCAGCAGGGCGCGGGCGAAGGTCCAGGTGACGCCCTCGCCGGCCAGGGAGACCTCCGGCGGGAAGTCGAGGTACACGGCGAAGGGATCGGTGGAGGCGTAGCGGAGCGTGGCGGGAACCGGCAGCTCCTGGTCCTCCCCGGTGATCAGGCGGGCGCGGACGGGCTGTTCGAGGGTGATGTCCATGCTTGTACGACCCCGATGGGGCCCTTCGCATTACGCGGAACCACGGATGAATTATGTGACCTGTGTCACGCTGTCCAGACAGGGGAACACACGACCGTCGAACACCCGACTGACGACCACCCCAGACCCCCCACAGGTCCCTCAAGTCACGTACGCCACCTACGACTTGCACCCCCGACCGGGCGACCTTCGGACGTACCCCGGCCACCCCTTGAAGACTGTGGCATATGCCAGAAGCACCACCGAATCGTGTGTTGCCAAATCCCTTACACGGCGTCGCGCGCTGTGCAACAGTCGTAACGGCCCTTCCGTCCCCTTCGTCGGACCGTTCCCGCATCGGAGTCGCGTCATGTCGTCCCCTCGCTCCGCGGACCACCCCGCCGCCCAGCCGCCGGGACGCGGCTCGGTCGACGCGCTGATCACGCAGACGCGACGGCTCAAGGGAGACGTGGACGCCGTACGACGGGACGCGCCGGGGGACACGGCGGACCCGCAGGGGCGCTGGCAGCGCGCGCTCTACGACCTGGCGCTGCACCAGCTCAACGACCTCGACGCCCACCTGGCCCAGCTGCGGGACGGCCCGGCCGCGGCCGTGGCGGCCGCCGCGCCGGCCGCCTCCCGGCGCGGCTCGCTGCTCAGCCGGGTCGGCAGCGCGGAGTGGAACCTGCTGACGGACGACGCCGTGTGGTCCGAGGAACTCCACCGGATCCTCGGCCGCGACCCGGCCGCCCCCGCGCTCACCCTCGACGAACTGCCGTCGCTGGTCCTCGACGAGGACCGGCCGAAGCTGACGGCCATGGTGACGGACTGCCTCGTCGACGCCCGGCCCATCGACGGCGAGTTCCGCGTCGTCCGGCCGGACGGCGAGGTGCGCACCCTGCACATGATGGGCGAGCCCGTGCTCGACGCCGACGGCGCCACCGCCACGATGTGGGCCGTGCTGCGCGACGTCAGCGAACTGCGCAGCCGCCGCCGGGAGGTGCGCGAGACCCATGACTCGCTCCACCGCCACCGGCAGGACACGCAGCGCGAACACCGGCTCGCGGTCGAGTTGCAGGAGGCCGTGCTGCCGCCCTGGCGCGGCTCCCTTCGGCTCCCGCGCCAGGGCCACGGCTCCCTCGACCTCGCCGCGCAGTACCTGCCCGCCTCGACGAGTTCCCTGATCGGCGGCGACTGGTACGACGCGCTCGAACTCCCCGACGGCCAGACACTGCTGAGCGTCGGCGACCTCACCGGGCACGGCCCGGCCGTCACCTCGAGCATGGCGATGATGCTGGGCGCCCTGCGCGGCATGGCGATGGCGGGCACCGCGCCCGCCCAACTGATGTCCTGGCTCAACCAGTTACTGGACTCCACCGTGCAGCCGGCCCTGGCCGGCGCCGTCTGCTGCCGCTACCGCCCCGACACCCGCACCCTGACCTGGGCACAGGCCGGACACCCCGCCCCGCTGCTGTACCGCGACGGGACGGGACGCCGGCTGGACACCCCCGACGGCGTTCTCCTCGGCGCCACCTCGGGCGCCGTCTACGGGCAGGCCGAGGTGACCCTCGAAGCGGGCGATCTGCTCCTGCTGCACACCGCCGGACTGTTGCCGACCGCCGCACCGGGGCACGCCGCCGGACCGGGGCACACGGACACACCGCACCGGCTCCTCGACCTCGCCCCCCGCCTCCGCGAGGCGCGCACCGCACAGGACTGCCTGCGGGCCGTCGTGGCGGAGTTCGGCGCGAGCGAGCGCGAGGACGACGCCTGTGTGCTCGTCGCCCGGGTGACCCCCTAGCCGGTCGACACCTCAACCGGTCGGCCACCGGGAAGCGGGAAGCGGCTCGGAACCGCGGCTCGGCTACGCCTGGGCGCTGGTGCTGCCCCTGCCTCCCTTCGTCTTCGGCAGTGCCAGCACGATCTGTTCGCGCAGTTCGCTGATCCTCGGGTAGCTGGCGTACTCCGCGGTCAGCCGGTACATCTCGCGCAGCCGGTCCCAGGTGCGCCGGGAGGAGTTCGAGCCCATCGACACCAGGGCCAACCGGGCGTACCGGTCCGCCTGTTCGGGGTCGTCGGCGATGAAGCAGGCCGAGGCCATGGACAGATGGTCGAAGATCTTCGACCGCTCCCGCCCGTCGACGCGCAGCGCCAGGGCCTTCTCCGCGTAGTACTGGGCGTGCGTGGCCGCCTGGGGCTCGAACTCGGCCAGTGTGCGGTAGGCCAGGGCCTGCATCCCGTACAGATCCTCGTCCTTGAAGGTCTGCATCCAGGGCGGTTGTTCCAGCTCGCCCTTCTCGGAGACGAAGAGGTCCTCCGCCCGGCCGAGGGTGCGGCGCATGGCCTGGCCCTTGCCCATGGAGGCCTGCGCCCAGGCCTCGATGGTGTGGAACATCGCCCGGGTGCGGGGCAGCACGTTGTCGCCGGCTCCGGACTGGGCGAGCTTCATCAGGTCCAGGGCCTCGTCGGGCCGGCCGAGATGGACCATCTGACGGGCCGCCCGCGAGAGCGCCTCGCCGGCCCGCGGCCGGTCACCGCCCTCCCGGGCCGCATGGGCGGCGATGACGAAGTACTTCTGGGCCGTGGGCTCCAGGCCGACGTCGTGCGACATCCAGCCCGCGAGGACGGCGAGGTTGGCGGCGACGCCCCACAGGCGCCGCTGGAGATGGGTGGGGTGGTGGTAGGCGAGCATGCCGCCCACCTCGTTGAGCTGTCCCACGACGGCCTTGCGTTGCAGCCCGCCCCCGCGGGCCGCGTCCCAGGCTCGGAACACCTCGACCGAGCGCTCCAGTTCCTCGATCTCCTCCGTCCCGATGGGGGCGGCCTCGTAGCGGTCGAACCCGGCGGGGTCGGCATGGTGGAGGAGGGAGTGGTCGATGACGGGAGCGTCGGCGGAGAGGGTGGGGTCGGTGTGCAGCCAGTCGTACATGGCACTGCTGAGTGCTGATCCCGCGGCGAGCGCGGCACCCGCGCCCACCAAGCCGCGTCGGTTGAGCATGAGGTCCATTCCCGTGAATTCGGTGAGGACCGCAGCAGTCCGTTCGGGCGCCCACGGCACACCGTCGGGATGTTCCACATTCCCGCCGCCGGGCCGTTTCCCTGTACGCCCGTGCCGGACCAGACCGAGGTCCTCGATGGTCACGACACGGCCGAGACGCTCGGTGAACAGAGCCGCCAGCACCCGCGGCACCGGATCGCGCGGGATCTCTCCCATGTCGATCCACCGCCGCACCCGGGAGGTGTCGGTCGACAGCTGGGGGTGGCCCATGGCCGCCGCCTGCCGGTTGACCAGCCTCGCGAGTTCACCCTTGGACCAGCCGGCCAGGCCGAACAGGTCCGCAAGGCGGGTGTTGGGTTGTCCGCTCACGTCAAGCCCCCAGGTTCTCGGCTGAGTTGACAGTAGCCCGGGGGAAGGTGCCGGGCGACTATTCGCCAGGGTTCGCCAGGGTCCGCCAGATGGTGTGCCACTGGGCATCGGGTGTCAGGTAGGAAAGCGCCACCCCGACCCGGTCGCCGAGGGACATTCCCCAGGGTGCACCCACGAGGACCGGTCGGGGCAGCGTTCTGACATCAGGCACACGAAGGGATCTGTTTCGCCCATGTACGCAGCATCGTCCTCCGTGTCCGCCCCGCCCCGGTCGCTGCACCCCCGCCCGGGCGGCGGCGGCCCCTACCTCGCCCCCGCGCGAACGGCGGCCCCCGTGCTCGGCGCGGGCGGTGTGCGCCGCCCCGCGGGGCCCGGCACACAACAGCTGAGCGGACGGCTCGACCTGTCCGGCCCCCAGGGCGCCCAACTGCGCACGGCGATCGCCTCGGTGCACCGGATCTGCCCGGAGTTCGCCCCGGTCCAGGTGCTGCGCCGCAGCGGCCGGTCCGTCCTTCTGGTCGGCACCACCGGACGCAGCACGGCCGTCGCGAAGTGTTTACTGGACCACTCCCCCGTGTGGGCCGAGCGGATCCGGCACGAAATAGCGGCGTACCGCACGTTCGTCCGGCAGCGCCCCCCGGTGCGCGCGCCGAGACTGATCGCGGCGGACCCGGACAACTGCACCCTGGTCATCGAACGGATGACCGGCCGGGTGGCGGCGCTCCAGCGCCACCCGGCCGAAGCCCCGTCGCGCGCGGACATCAGGGCGGCGCTCGGCGCGGTCTGCCGGCTGAACGCCTGGCGGCCACCGGCCGGCACGTTCGACGCCCCGCTGGACTACGCGGCCCGGATCTCCCGCTACCACGAGCTGGGGCTGCTCACCGACCGGGACATGGGCGACCTCCAGAAGCTGCTGCACGGCATCGCGACCTCCGCGGGCCGGCAGGGCATGGGCCAGTTCTGCCACGGCGACGCCCTCCTGTCGAACATCCTGCTGTCCCCGGCCGGTCCAGTGCTGGTGGACTGGGAGCACGCGGGCTGGTATCTGCCGGGCTACGACCTGGCGACGCTGTGGTCGGTGCTCGGGGACGCACCGGTGGCACGCCGTCAGATCAGCCAGCTCGCCCAGTCCGCGGGACCGGCGTCCCGGGACGCGTTCCTGGTGAACCTGATGCTGGTGCTGACCCGGGAGATCCGTACGTACGAGACGGCCGTGCAGCGTTCGATGCACGACACGACCCCGACGGCACCGGGGCCGGCCCACCCGGGTGCCGCGCCGTCCGGCGAGGAACAGCGGCTGCTGCTGCGGCGGCTGCACGACGACTGCCAGCTGGCCCGCCGGGCCGTGCGCGCGGCGGTCGGCACTCGCTGAGGGGACGAAGGTCCGCGGTGCGTCCAAACGGCGACGCATCGCGGACCTTCGTACGTCCGATGACCGAGAACGGTGTCTTGACAAGGGAAACCCCCTGTTTGTGGGCATGATTGACGGGTTGTCGGCAAACCGGGACGACATGCGCCACGCCCCGGCGCGCCGCACTCCCCCGCCCCGCCCGCCCCAGGAGGCAGCGTTGCGAAAGCCCCTCATTCCCCCCGGGCCCCCCGGACGGCCCCTCAGATCCACCCGGAGAGCCGCAGGCGCCGTCGCGTCGGCGGCTCTGCTGCTGCCTCTGCTCGGCGCGACGCCCTCCACGGCCGCCCAGCCCTCGGCCGCTCGGTCCGCCTTCGCCGGGTCCGCGTCCGCCGAGTCCTCGGTGTACGGCCTTCAGCGGTCCTTCGTCGCCGCGGCCGCCGAGTACCAGGTGCCGCAGAGCGTGCTGCTGGCCGTCTCCTATCTCCAGTCCCGCTGGGACGGGCACGGCGGGGCGCCGAGCGTGACCGGCGGCTACGGCCCGATGCACCTCACCGACGCCGGCACCGCACTCGCCACGGCCGCGCACCACGGCACGGACACCGAGGACCCCCGCGGCGACACCGCCCGCGCCCCCCTGCACCCCGAACCGCGACTGCCCTCGCCCGAGGAGCTGCCGGCCCGGCTGACGACCCTTCCGAGGGCGGCCGAGCTGACCGGTCTGAGCCCCGAGGAGCTGCGCACGGACCCCACGGCCAATGTGCGCGGCGGCGCCGCCCTGCTCGCCGCCGCCCAGCGGGAGCTGGGCGAGCCGCTGAGCGCCGACCCGGCCGCGTGGTACGGCGCGGTGGCCCGCTTCTCCGGCGCGGACGACACCGCGACGGCCGCCCGGTACGCCGACGACGTGTACGACGTGCTGCGCACCGGCCAGAAGCGCACCACGGACGCCGGTCAGGTGATGGCCCTGGCCGCGCGGCCCGCCGTCGTCCCGGACACCGCCCAGCTGGCCCGCGCGGGTCTGCGCGCGGCGTCCGCAGCGGGCACCGAGTGCCCCACGACCGTGGCCTGCGAGTGGATCCCGGCGCCCTACGAGGAGTTCGGCGACGGCGACTGGGGCAACCACGACGTGGGCGACCGCCCGGCGTCCCAGTCGATCCGGTACATCGTCGTCCACGACACCGAGGGCGGCTGGGCCGGCGTCATCAATCTGGTGCAGGACCCCACCTACGTCTCCTGGAACTACTCCCTGCGCTCCACCGACGGCCACATCGCGCAGCACGTGAAGGCGAAGGACGTGGCCTGGCACTCGGGCAACTGGTACGTCAACGCCAAGTCGATCGGCTTGGAGCACGAGGGCTTCCTCGCCCAGCCGGACTCCTGGTACACGGAGGCGATGTACAAGTCGTCGGCCCGGCTGGTCACCCATCTGGCGGCGAAGCACGGCGTCCCGCTGGACCGGCAGCACATCCTGGGCCATGACAACGTGCCCGGCGGAACCACCGCGGCCGTCCCGGGAATGCACACCGACCCGGGCCCGTACTGGGACTGGCGGCACTACTTCGAGCTGCTCGGCAAGCCGCTGGAGGCCACGGCAGGCAAGAGCACCGGCGTGGTGACGATCCGGCCGGACTACGCCGCCAACCGGCCGGTCTACACGGACTGTGTCACCAAGGGGCAGCCGTGCGCGGCGCACGGCTCCAGCGAGGTGCGGCTGTACACCGACCACGACGAGAAGTCGGCCCTGATCAAGGACGTCGGCCGGGGCGGGGCCCCGACGACCGGTGTCAACGACATCTCGTCCCGGGTCTCCACCGGCCAGCAGTACGCCGTCGCCGACACCTGGGGCGACTGGACGGCGATCTGGTACCTCGGCCGGAAGGCGTGGTTCAGGAACCCGGCCGGGCAGCCCACGGCGGTGCCCTCGACCGGCCGCATGATCACACCGAAGGCGGGTGCGGCCAGTGTCCCGGTGTACGGGCGCGCCTACCCGGAGGCGTCGGCCTATCCGCCGGGGGTGCCCGCCCAGGCCGTGTCACCGCTGCCGTACACCCTGCCGAAGGGGCAGCGGTACGTGGCCGGCGACAAGGTCGCGGGCGAGTACTACTACGCGGTCAGCTACGACATCGGCACGCACCGGGTCGTGGTGGGCAAGGACCTGTACTACGAGATCCAGTACGGCCACCGGGTGGCGTTCGTCCGCGCCGCCGACGTGACACTCGTCCCGGCCGCCTGACGGGCGGGCCTCAGCCCTGCTGGAACAGCTCCGCCGGGAGCGGCTTCAGCAGGGCGTACAGGTCGTCGGTGATAGGGCGGTCCCAGGCGGCGATGGTCACCAGGACGTTGTCGCTGCGGTCGAACTGCACACAGGCGATCCGGCCCTCGGACAGCTTCAGCCGCCGCACGATCAGCAGGTTGTCGCCCTGCATGACGGGCATGTCCTCGACGCCGACGACCGTGACCTCCTCGTCGTTCTCCAGTGCCAGCAGCAGCTGGGCCACCTCGAAGGGGATCTCGCCCTCGGCGACCTCGCGGGCCGGGGAGCCCTCGGGGAGATTGCCGATGATCATCGCGGGGCCGCGGCCGCCGAACAGGTCGTAGCGCAGGAAGACGCCCTGGCAGGTGCCGTCGGGGGCGGGCAGCAGCCCGGCGCCGAGATTTCCGGGCCAGTCGCCCGGATCCATGGCCAGTACGTCGAAGTCGGGGCCGGCGGGGGTGGCGCTGCGGCGGCGGAGGAACGACATGCCGCCATGGTACGTGCACGGGTGCCGTCGGCGTCGTGCGGGCCGCCTGTCGTCGCCGGTGGTGGCGGGGCCTTCGCATCCCGCCCTCCGCCGCCCGGTGGTGGGTCATTCCTCGGCCGGTGCGGGGGGCACCACCGCGACCGGGCTCGCCGCGTGGAGGAGGACCGCGTGGGTGACCGAGCCCAGCATGCGGGTGGGGGCCAGGAGACGCCGGCGGTGGCGGCCCACGACGACCAGGGCGGCGTCCTTCGAGGCGGCGACGAGAAGGCCGGCGGCGTCGCCGGGGGCCGGGTAGGGCTCCACCTGGACGTCGGGGTGGCGTTCGCGGTGCGGGGCGAGGAAGCCGTCGACGAGGGTGCGGGTCTCGTGTTCGACGGCGTCCTGGTCGTAGACCGGCAGGGCGAGGTCACCGGGGGCGACCCAGCTCTGGATCGGCCAGGGGTAGGCGGCGAGCACCTGGACGCGGGCGCCGCGCAGGGCCGCCTCGGTGAAGGCGAGGCCGAGGGTGGCGTCGTCGGGGGCGTCGACCTTCAGGCCCACGACCACCCGGGCTCCGGGCTCGGCCGGCAGCACGTCGTCGACCTCGCGGCCGGGCGGGGGCACCACGACGACCGGGCACTCGGAGTCCCGGGCCGCGGTCATCCCGTTGGAGCCGAGCAGCAGGCTGGCGAAGCCGCCGCGGCCCCGGGAGCCGAGCACCAGCAGCTGGGCCTCGGCGCCCAGTCCGGGCAGCAGCGCGCCGGGCGCGCCGTCCAGGCCCAGGTACTCCGGCGGCGGCCCGTCGCCGGCCGCCGCGAGGCGGGCGCGGGCGTCGGCGAGCACCGGGTCGTCGTCGGCCGACGGGGGTACGACGACGGGGGCGCCGGGCGGGGTCCAGGCGGAGTGGTGACGGACGTGGACCACGCGCAACGAGGCGCCGCGCCGCCGGGCGGCGTCCAGCGCCCAGTCCAGGGCGCGCAGGCTGTTCTCGGAACCGTCGACCGCCACGACGACCGGCAGGGTGCTCATGGTCCTCACCTCCGGAATACGACCAGTGTCCTGCTGGGGGCCAGCCTTGCCCAGGCGGGGCCCCAGGAGGGCGTACGAGGTCGCGTGTCCGGAAAATGATCCCGGCCGACGGGTCCCGGCGGTCTCAGGTGAGGTCGAACTCCCCCTCTCGCGCGCCCGACACGAACGCGCCCCACTCGGCGGGGGTGAAGATCAGGGAGGGACTCTCGGGGCGCTCGCTGTTGCGCATCGCGACGAATCCCTCGACGAAGGCGATCTGGACATCCCCCCGCCCCTGGCTGCTGGACTGCCACTCGGCGTTGCTGAGGTCCAGCTCCGGCTTGTCCCAGCCCGTGAGCGGCTGCTGCTGGATGGTGCTCTCGGCCACGTCCGTGCTCCTCCCGGTTCGTCGTCCGCGGGCCAGCCTAGCGATCGCTCCCGGGTGCCGACAGAGCACGTGAGGCGGACTTTCAGGACTGCGGTGCCCTCGCTCCCACGAGCCACATCGAGAAGAACTGCGAGCCGCCCCCGTAGGCGTGCCCGAGGACCTTCCGGGCCCCTTCCACCTGGTGTTCTCCGGCCTGTCCGCGCACCTGGAGCGCGGCCTCGGCGAAGCGGATCATGCCGGAGGCGCCGATGGGGTTGGTGGACAGGACGCCGCCCGACATGTTGACGGGCAGGTCGCCGTCCAGTTCGGTCACCCCGGACTCGGTGAGCTTCCAGCCCTCGCCCTCGTCGGCGAAGCCGAGGTTCTCCAGCCACATGGGCTCGTACCAGGAGAACGGCACGTACATCTCGACGGCGTCGATCTCGCGGCGCGGGTCGGTGACGCCGGCCTGCCGGTAGACGTCGGCGGCGCAGTCCCGGCCGGCCCGCGGGGACACGGCGTCCTTGCCGGCGAAGAGGGTCGGTTCGCTGCGCATCGCGCCGCCGAGCATCCAGGCCGGCGGGCGGGGTGCGCGGGCCGCGCCGGCGCGGTCGGTGAGGACCATGGCGCAGGCGCCGTCGGAGGAGGGGCAGGTCTCCGAGTAGCGGATCGGGTCCCACAGCATCGGTGAGGCCTGGACCTTCTCCAGGGTGATGTCGTGCTCGTGGAGGTGGGCGTAGGGGTTCTTGAGCGCGTTGCGGCGGTCCTTGTACGCGACCAGCGAGCCGACGGTGTCGGGCGCGCCGCTGCGCCGCATGTAGGCGCGTACGTGCGGGGCGAAGAAGCCGCCCGCGCCGGCCAGCAGGGGCTGCTGGAAGGGGATCGGCAGGGACAGGCCCCACATGGCGTTGGACTCGGACTGCTTCTCGAAGGCCAGGGTCAGCACGGTGGTGTGCACCCGGGCGGCGACCAGGTTCGCGGCGACCAGGGCGGTGGAGCCGCCGACGCTGCCCGCCGTGTGCACCCGGAGCATCGGTTTGCCGACCGCGCCGAGCGCGTCGGCCAGGTACAGCTCGGGCATCATCACGCCCTCGAAGAAGTCGGGCGCCTTGCCGATGACGACGGCGTCGATGTCGGCCCAGGTCAGCTCGGCGTCGTCGAGGGCCCGGCGGGCGGCCTCGCGGACCAGCCCGGCGATCGACACGTCCCGGCGCGCCGCGACGTGCTTGGTCTGGCCGATCCCGACGACGGCCACCGGTTCCTTGCTCATCGCGGATCCCCTTCGAGTACGGCGACCAGGTTCTGTTGCAGACACGGGCCGGAGGTGGCGTGGGCGAGGGCGCGGTCGGACTCGCCCCGGTGGATGCGCGCGGCGGCCTCGCCGATGCGGGCGAGGCCGGCGGCCATCATCGGGTTGGCGGCGAGGGCGCCGCCGGACGGGTTGACGCGCACCTCGTCACCGAGGTCCAGGGCCTTGCGCAGGACGACCTCCTGGGCGGTGAACGGCGCGTGCAGTTCGGCGGTGTCGACGGGCCGGGTGAAGGCGCCGGCGCGTTCGGCGGCCAGCCGGGTGGACGGTGAGTCGGTCAGGTCCCGCACGCCGAGTCCGTGGGCCTCGATGCGGTGGTCGATGCCCCGGATCCAGGCGGGGCGCGGGCACAGCTCGCGGGCGCGCTCGCCGGCCGCGAGGATCACGGCGGCGGCCCCGTCGCCGATCGGCGGGCAGTCGCCGGTGCGCAGCGGCCGTACCTGGTAGTCGCCGTGCGGGATCTCGCCCCGGAGCTGGGCGTGCGGGTTGTCGGTGGCGCGGCTGCGGGCCGCGATCGCCGCGAGGGCGGGTTCGTCGGTGTCGCCGGAGTCGATGAGCGCCTGGGCCTGGAGGGCGGCGAGGGCGACGGAGTCGGGCCACAGCGGGGCGACGTAGTACGGGTCCAGCTGGCGGGTCAGTACGTCACGGAGAGAGCCGGGCGAGGACTTGCCGTAGGAGTAGACGAGCGCGGTGTCGGCGTCGCCGGTGAGCAGCTTGGTCCACGCCTCGTACAAAGCCCAGGCGCCGTCCGTCTCGACGTGCGACTCGGAGATCGGCGGCCAGGCGCCGACGCCGTCGAGGGCCAGGGTGAAGGAGAAGGCGCGGCCGGCCAGGTAGTCGCTGGAGCCGGAGCAGGTGAAGCCGATGTCGGCGGTCCTCAGGCCGGTCCGGTCCAGTACCGCGTGCAGGACCGGCATGAGCATCTCCACCTCGGAGTGTTCCTCGGTGGTGCGCAGGGTGTCGGTCTGCGCGAAGGCGACGACGGCGATCTCCCGGGTCACAGCAGCTCCTTGTACGTGTCGTAGTCCGCGTCGGGTTCGCCGGTGGGCCGGTAGTGGTCGGGGTGGCGGCCGTCCTCCGTCCAGACCGGTTCGACCCGCAGGCCCATGCGGACCTGGTCGTACGGGATGCCGCCGATGCGTCCGTGCAGCGCGAGGTCGGCGCCGTCGAGGGCGATGTGGGCGTAGACGTACGGCACGTCGATGTCCAGGTTCTTCGCCTTGATGTTGACGATGCAGAACGTGGTGACCGTGCCGCGCGGGCCCACCTCGACCCGTTCGGCGGTGGCGACGCCGCAGGTGGGGCAGGCGCCGCGCGGCGGGACGTAGACCTTGCGGCAGGAGGGGCAGCGCTCGCCGACGGTGCGGCGCCGCGCGAGGGCGTCGAGGTAGGCGGTCTGGGCGCGGCCGGGCGCGTAGGTGTAGTCGAGGCGGGCGGCGGCGACGATGCCGCTCACCGGGTTCTCGAAGGCGCCCGTGCGGCCGGTGAGCGGGACGGGATCGCCGTCGTACGGCTCGAAGCAGGCGATGTCGGTGATGGCGCCGGAGCGCTCCGGCGCCCAGCGGATCCGCACCCGCGTCCCGGTGCGGACGGCGTCCGGGCCGGGGGCGTCGAGGGCGTGCAGCAGGGCGGTGTCGGCGCCGTCGAGCCGGACCAGGACCCAGGCGAAGGGGGTGGCGAGGGGCTGGCCGCGGCGCGGGGCGTGGTTCCAGGCCCAGGTGGTGACCGTGCCGGTGGGGGCGACCTCGACGAGGTCGCGCAGTTCGTCGGCGGTGACGGGGTCGTACTCGACGGGCGGGACGAGGGTGCGGCCGTCGGTGGTGCGCACCCCGAGGACGACCCGTTCGCGCAGCCCGGTGAGGAAGGCGCTCTGGACGGGGCCGAGGGAGCGGGTGAAGGGGAACTCGACGACGAGGGGGGCCTTGAGGACTTCGGGCATCGGGGTGCCTCCTTGGGAGGTTCAGGCGCGCTTGTAGACGGGCGGCCGCTTCTCCGCGAAGGCGCGGGTGCCTTCCTTGGCGTCGGCGGTGTCGAAGACCGGCCAGCCGCGGGCGAGTTCGGCGGCGAGGCCGTCGGTCTCGGTCATCTCGGCGGTCTCGTACACCGACGCCTTGACGGCCTCGACGGCGAGCGGGCCGCAGGCGTTGACGCGTTCGGCGATCTCCAGGGCCTTCTCCAGGGCGGTGCCGTCCGGGACGACATGGCCGACGAGTCCGATGTCGGCGGCCTCGCGGGCGGTGTAGGGGCGGCCGGTGAGCAGCATCTCCAGGGCGTGGGTGCGCGGGATCTGGCGCGGCAGGCGGACGGTGGAGCCGCCGATGGGGAACAGTCCGCGCCGCACCTCGAACAGGCCGAAGGTGGCGGACTCGCCGGCGACCCGGATGTCGGTGCCCTGGAGCATCTCGGTGCCGCCGGCCACGCAGTACCCCTCGACGGCGGCGATCACCGGCTTGCGGGGGCGGTGGTGGCGCAGCATCGCCTTCCAGTGCAGGTCGGGGTCGGCCTTGAGCCGGTCGCGGTACTGCTCGCCCTCCATGCCCTGTCCGGCGAGGGCCTTGAGGTCCATGCCGGCGCAGAAGGTGCCGCCGGCGCCGGTGAACACGATCGAGCGGACCGAGTCGTCCTCGTCGGCCTCGATCCAGCCGTCGTACAGGCCGACGAGCATCGCGAGCGAGAGCGCGTTCTTCGCCTCCGGCCTGTTGAGCGTGAGCACCAGGGTGGCGCCCTCGCGCTGCACGGTGAGGTGTTCCGTCCCGCCCATCGCCGTCTCCCGTCCTCGTTCGGCGTCGCGGTTACGCGTCGCCGTTCCGCGTCCAGAACGAGAACAGGTTGCAGGAGGTGCGGAGGCACTTCAAGGGTTTTCTGACACTCAGTCAGATTCATTTCTGATAGTCAGTCAGATTTCTGCCGCGCGAGCCCTTCCCACTTGTCGCTCCCTTTGCTCTGATGACCGGCATCCCTCGGGGAGCCAGGGCGTCGGCCACGCGCGAGGTCAGGAGGAACGGTGGAGTACAACCTTGCCGACCTGTTCGAGTCGGTCGTCGACGTGGCGGCGGACCGTGAGGCACTCGTGTACGTCGACCATCCCGGTACGGGCGAGGAGCGCCGGCTGACCTACGCGGAGCTGGACGCGGCGGCCAATCGCATCGGCCACCACCTCCTGGACAGCGGGATCCGGTCCGGCGAGCACCTCGGCCTCCACCTCTACAACGGTGTGGAGTACCTCCAGACCGTGCTGGGCTGCCTGAAGGCGCGGATCGTGCCGGTCAACGTGAACTACCGGTACGTCGAGGAGGAGTTGGTCTACCTCTACCGGGACGCCGATCTGGTCGCGCTGGTCTTCGACGCGGAGTTCACCGACCGGGTGGCGGCCGCGCTGCCGCAGACGCCGGCGCTGCGGCACCTGATCCGCGTGGGGCCGCCCGGGGACGGCCGGCCCGGTGACGGCCTCACCGCGTTCACGGACGCGGAGGCCGGCGGCTCCCCGGAGCGCGGGTTCCCCACCCGCTCGGGCGACGACCAGTTCATCATCTACACCGGCGGCACCACCGGGATGCCCAAGGGCGTGATGTGGCGCCAGGAGGACCTGTTCTTCTCCGGGCTGGGCGGCGGCGCACCGACCGGGGAGCCGGTGAAGACACCGGAGGAGCTGGCCGAGCGGGTCGCGGCCGGCGGCTCGGGCATCACCTTCTTCCCGACGCCGCCGCTGATGCACGGCACCTCCACCCTCACCGCGTTCATCGGCTTCAACTTCGGCCAACGGGTCGTGTTGCACCGCAAGTTCGTGCCCGAGGAGGTGCTGCGGACCATCGCGAAGGAGAAGGTCAACGCCATCTCCCTGGTCGGTGACGCGATGCTGCGGCCGCTGATCGACGCGCTGGAGGGGCCGATGCGGGGCACCGACTGCTCGTCGGTGTTCAGTGTGTCCTCGTCCGGGGCGATCATGTCGGACACGGTCCGCGCCCAGTTCCGGGCGCTGCTGCCGAACGCGATGCTGCTGAACAACTTCGGGTCCTCCGAGTCCGGCTTCAACGGCACGGCGACGGACGACTCCGGCCCCGAGCGCGGCTTCCGCGTCAAGGTCAACGCCCGTACCCAGGTGGTCGATCCGGCGACGTACGAGCCGATCGTCCCGGGCGAGGCCGGCCGGGTCGCCCAGCACGGCCATGTCCCGCTCGGCTACTACAACGACCCGGTGAAGACGGCCGAGACCTTCTTCGAGAAGGACGGTGAACGCTGGGTGCTGCTCGGCGACATGGCCACGGTCGACGAGGAGGGTGTGGTCGTCGTCCTGGGCCGGGGCTCGCAGTGCATCAACACCGGGGGCGAGAAGGTGTACCCCGAGGAGGTCGAACAGGCCCTGAAGTCGCATCCGGACGTGTACGACGCCCTGGTGGCGGGGGTGCCGGACGCGACGTGGGGCAACCATGTGGCGGCGGTGGTCCAGATGCGAACGGGCGCGACGGCGCCCTCCCTGGAGGACATCCAGACCCACTGCCGCACCCGCCTGGCCGGCTACAAGATCCCGCGCCAGCTGGTGGTCACCGACACCATCCGCCGCTCCCCGAGCGGCAAGGCGGACTACCGGTGGGCCCGGGAGGTGGCGGTGGCGGCGGACGGCTGACGGGAGCGCCGCGGGCCCTCAGCCGGCCGGTGCGGCGCCGCCGAGGAAGGCGGCGACGCGTCGGACGAACCACTCCCGGTCGTCCAGCCACGGGTAGTGGCCCGCGCCCGGCTGCACGGCGAACTCGGCGTTCGGGAAGGCGTAGGCGGTGTGCCGGGCCAGAGCGGGGCGGGGGCCGCCGTCCAGTTCGCCGGCGAGGACGAGGACCGGGGCGGTCACCGAGGCGAGCGCGCCGCGCAGGGCGGGCGGGTCGTAGGCGGCCGGGTCGTGGAAGCGGTCGCCCGCCTCGTAGTTGCACTCCTCGTCCGAGGCGGCGTCGTGCGCCCGGGCGGTGGCGTCCCAGCGGCCGTAGAAGAAGGCGGCGACCCGGTCCCAGTCGGGGTCGCCCTCGCCCTTCAGCCACGCCTCCAGCGCGGGGAACGCCGCCCCGAACCACGGCTCGTCCGCGCGCAGCCGGGCCGCCGCCAGCCGGTCCTCGGCGGTGGCCCGCTCGCCCAGGGCCCACGGGATGACGGTGACCAGCGCGAGCCGGGCCACCCGGTGCGGGTACCGCGCCGCGTACAGCATCGCGAGGCTGCCGCCCGCCGAGTGCGCGAGCATGTCCATCCGCTCCAGCCCCAGATGGACGCGGAGCGCCTCGATGTCCTCCACCTGGCGGTCGCAGCGGTAGGTGGCCGGGTCGGCCGGCACCGCGGAGTCGCCGGTACCGCGCAGGTCGAGCAGGATGAGGCGGCGGTGGGCGGTGAGCCCGCCGAGGTCGCCCAGGTAGCGGGAGGCCCGCATCGGCCCGCCGGGCAGAACGACGAGAGGGTCACCCTCGCCCCGGACGTGGTGGGCGAGCCGGGTTCCGTCGGGTGCGGTGAAGATCGGCATGCCCCGATCCTCGACGCCGGCACCGGTCTCCCGCAACGGAAATCCGCGCCCGCACCCGGCCGGGTCAGGCGAACCGGTCCCGCAGCTCGCGCTTCAGGATCTTGCCGCTGGCGTTGCGCGGGAGTTCGTCCACGAAGACGACCCGCTTCGGCGCCTTGAAGGAGGTGAGCTTCTCCCGGGTGTGGGCGATGAGTTCCTCCTCCGTGACCTGCGTGCGCGGGACGACGACCGCGGTGATCGCCTCGATCCACTTGTCGTCGGGGAGGCCGATCACGGCGGCCTCGGCGACGGCCTCGTGGGTGTAGAGGGCGTCCTCGACCTGGCGTGAGGCGACCAGCACACCGCCGGAGTTGATGACGTCCTTCACCCGGTCGACGATGGTGAAGTAGCCGTGGGCGTCGCGGACGGCGAGGTCGCCGGAGTGGAACCAGCCGTCGCGGAAGGCCTCGGCGGTCTCCTCGGGCTTGTCCCAGTAGCCCTCGCACAACTGCGGGGAGCGGTAGACGATCTCGCCGGGCGTGCCGTCGGGCACGTCCACGCCGTTCTCGTCGACGACCCGGGCGTCCACGAACAGGACCGTACGCCCGCAGGAGTCCATGCGGCCCTTGTGCTCGTCGGGGGCGAGGACGGTGGCGAGGGGGCCGATCTCGCTCTGGCCGAAGCAGTTGTAGAAGCCCAGCTTCGGGAGCCGCTCGCGCAAGCGCTCCAGGACGGGGACCGGCATGATCGAGGCGCCGTAGTACGCCTTGCGCAGCCCGCTCAGGTCGCGGGTGGTGAAGTCGGGCCGGTTCGCGAGGCCGATCCACACGGTGGGCGGGGCGAAGAGGCTGTCGACGCGGCCCGCCTCGATCAGGTCGAAGAGCCGGTCCCCGTCGGGCGCGTCGAGGATCAGGTTCGTGGCGCCGGCCGCCAGGTAGGGCAGCAGGAACACGTGCATCTGCGCCGAGTGGTAGAGCGGCAGGGCGTGCGCGGGGCGGTCGCCGGCGCTCAGGTCGAGGGCGGTGATCGCGCTGAGGTACTCGTGCACCAGCGCGCGGTGGCTCATCATCGCGCCCTTGGGCAGCGCCGTCGTACCGGAGGTGTACAGCAGCTGCACCAGGTCCTCGCTGCGCGGCTCGGGACCGTCGTACGGCTCCGTGCCGGGCAGTCGGGCGAGCAGCGAGTCGTCGGCGTCGCGCAGCGGCAGCGTCCGTACGCCGTCGGGGAGCCGGTCCGCCAGGTCGGGGTCGGCCAGGACGAGTGTGCTGCCGGACTGGCCGACGAGGTACGTGAGGTCGTCGCCGGTGAGGTTCTGGTTGACGGGGACGTGGACCAGGCCGGCCCGGGCGCAGGCGAGGAACGCGATGAGGTACGCGTCGGAGTTGTGGCCGTAGGCGCCGACCCGGTCGCCGGGTTCGAGGCCCTGGCCGCGCAGGACGCTCGCCGCGCGGGAGACGGCCGTGTCGAGTTCCTCGTAGGTCCAGGTGCGGTCGCGGTACTCGACCGCGACCCGGGCCGGGGTGCGGCGGGCGCTGCGCCGCAGCACCCCGTCGACGGTACTGCCGTGTCCGGGCGTCATGCCCATGATCCTCGACGTGCCGCCGGGGCAGGTCAAGTCGTCGCGCCCTCACGGCCCGGGACGGCCGGCGGCCCGGTGCGCGCCGCGCCTTCGGCGCGGGCGGTTCCGTCCGGTGGGGCGGGGGTGCCGCGTACCTGAGGGTGAGCAGGGCGACCGCCGCCAGGGCCAGCAGGCCCGCGATCAGCAGCGCCCCCATGACCGCGGAGGGGTGGAGCGGGGCGCGCCCGGCGTAGGCCGTGGCGGTGATCGCGCCGAACACGGCCGCGTAACCGAGGGCGCCCCGAGTCCGACCACGGCGCCCGCCGCACGGTTGCCCAGCCGCCCCGCCTCGCACAGGATCGCCGGCAGCGCGAGCAGCTGGAGGCCGTGCAGACGGACGGCGTGGGCCAGTTTGGCGCTGCCCGCGGCTCCGAAGAGCACGTCGTGGGGCACGTGCCCCGTCTCGTCGAACACCTGCTCCCCGAGGGCGGCCATCGGCGCAGCGCCAGGCTGCCGGCGATGACGACGGCGAGCGCCAGGGCCGCGGGCAGCGGGCCGTCGTCCTCCGGTCGCGGGCCGAGGCGGACGGCGACCATGGCCGCCAGCAGGACGACGGCCGGCGCGAGATCGACCGCCACGGCCCGCAGCCGCGCGGCCCGCTCGCCCGGCACGACGGTCCGGCCCGCGGTGAACCGCCCCGCGCGGGCGCCCACGGTGTGTCCCCCCGCCATGCCCCGCTCCCCGTCGCTCGCCCGCCGGCCGGGGATCCGACCGTCCTCGAGTGGTTCGAGTATCCGGGGTGATGTCACGTCAGGGGAAGGAACACCGGGGGTCGCCCCGGAGGGTCCCGCCGTCACAGCGGCTTGGCGCGCCCCTCCCAGTACGGCTCCCGCAGCCGCCGCTTGTACAGCTTGCCGTTGGGGTCGCGGGGCATCTCGGTGATGAAGTCGACGCTCTTGGGGCGTTTGTAGCCGGCGAGTCTTTCCGCGCAGTGGGCGAGGAGGGCGGCGGCCAGGTCGGGTCCGGGGAGGTGTCCGGGGGCCGGTTCGACGACCGCCTTGACCTCCTCGCCCCAGTCGTCGTGCGGGATGCCGAAGGCGGCCGCGTCGGCGACCGCGGGGTGGGCGAGCAGGGCGGACTCGATCTCGGCCGGGTAGATGTTGACGCCGCCCGAGATGATCAGGTCGATCTTGCGGTCGCGCAGGAAGAGGTAGCCGTCCTCGTCGAGGACACCGAGGTCACCGACGGTGAAGAAGTCGCCGATGCGGTTCTTCCTCGTCTTCGCCTCGTCCTTGTGGTAGGCGAAGCCGCCGGTCGTCATCTTCATGTACACGGTGCCGAGTTCACCGGGCGCGAGGCGGTTGCCGTCGTCGTCGAAGACGGCCAGCTCGCTGATGGGCCAGGCCCTGCCGACCGTGCCCGGCTTCTTCAGCCAGTCCTCGGCCGTGGCGAAGGCGCCGCCGCCCTCGCTGGCCGCGTAGTACTCCTCCACGCACTCGCCCCACCACTCGATCATGGCGCGCTTCACATGGTCGGGGCAGGGGGCGGCGCCGTGGATGGCGTGCCGCATGGACGTGACGTCGTAGCGCGCCCGGACGCCCGCCGGGAGGGCCAGCAGGCGGTGGAACTGGGTCGGGACCATGTGGGTGTGCGTGCAGCGGTGGGTGTCGATGAGGCGGAGCATCTCCTCGGGTGTCCACTTGTCCATCAGGACCAGGCGGTGGCCGATGTGGAGCGAGGCGCCCGCGAACTGGAGGACGGCCGTGTGGTAGAGCGGCGAGCAGACGAGATGGACGTTGTCCTCGAAGGGCCGGATGCCGAAGATGCCGAGGAAGCCGCCGAGGTAGGCCTCCTCGGGAAGCCTGCCGGGCAGCGGGCGCCGGATGCCGCGCGGGCGGCCCGTCGTACCGGAGGTGTAGTTCATGACCCAGCCGAGGGTGCGGTCGGCGGGCGCCGACTCCGGTTGTCCGTCGAGGAGTTCGGCGTACGGACGGAATCCGGCGACCTCGCCGACGGCGTACCGCCGGCCGGCGGGCAGCCCGGCCTCGTCGGCGGCTCGGGACGCCTGGTCGCCGTAACGCTCGTGGGCGAGGAGCACCTTGGCGCCGGAGTCGGAGACGATCCAGGCGATCTCGGGGCCGACGAGGTGGTGGTTGACGGGCACCAGGTAGAAGCCGGCCTGGGAGGCGGCGAGGTACGCGGTGAAGAACTCGGCCGAGTTGGGCAGGACGACGGCGAACACGTCGCCGCGCTCCAGGCCGGCCGCGCGCAGCCCGTGCACCAGCCGGTTGGCGGCGGCGTGCAGTCGTCCGGCGGTCCATTCCTCGCCGTCGGGGGCGACGAGGACCGTACGGTCGGGGTCCGCGGTGGCCTGGGCCCAGAAGCCCACGGGAGGTGTGCTCGTCACTGGCCGCTCCTTCCGGCGATGCGGTTGACGCGGTCCACGGCCTGTTCGAAGCCTCGGGTGAGGTCGTCGAAGACGGCCTGGACGCCACGGACGTCGTTCATCCGGCCGACGATCTGGCCGACGGGGGTGCCGAGCAGCGGGTCGACCTCGTACTTCTGGATGCGGGAGACGGCCTCGGCGACCAGCAGGCCCTGGAGGGGCATGGGGAGGGTGCCGGGTCCGTGCGGGTCGTCCCAGGCGTCGGTCCATTCGGTACGGAGCTGACGTGCGGGTTTCCCGGTGAGGGCGCGGGAACGGACCGTGTCGCCGGAGCCGGCCGCGAGGAGTTTGCGGGTGAGGGCGGACGAATGCAGGTCGGCCTCGGCGGTGGTCAGCCAGAGGGAGCCGAGCCAGACGCCCTGGGCGCCGAGCGCGAGCGCGGCGGCGATCTGCCGTCCGCTGCCGATGCCGCCGGCCGCGAGGACGGGCAGCGGGTCGACGGCGTCCACGACCTCGGGGGTGAGCACCATGGAGGCGATCTCACCGGTGTGCCCGCCGGCCTCGTAGCCCTGGGCCACGACGATGTCGATGCCCGCCTCCTGGTGCTTGCGGGCGTGCCGGGCGCTGCCGGCGAGCGCGGCGACCAGTACGCCCTGCCGGTGGGCGCGGGCGACGACGTCGGCGGGCGGGGAGCCGAGGGCGTTGGCGAGCAGCCGGATCGGGTAGTCGAAGGCGACGTCGAGCTGGCTGCGGGCGACCTGTTCCATCCAGCCGGTGATGCGCCAGCCGGAGGCCTCGCCCTCGGCCAGTTCGGGCACCCCGTACTTGGCGAGGGTGTCCCGCACGAACTGCCGGTGGCTCTCGGGGATCATCGCCTCGACGTCGGCCTCGGTCACCCCCTCGACCTTCTTGGCGGGCATGACGACGTCGAGTCCGTACGGCCGTCCGTCGACGTGCTCCTCGATCCAGTCGAGGTCGCGCTTGAGGTCGTCGGGGGCGGTGTAGCGGACCGCGCCGAGCACGCCGAAGCCGCCGGCGCGGCTGATGGCCGCGGCGACGGCGGGGAACGGCGTGAACCCGAAGACGGCGTACTCGACTCCCAGGTGCTTGCTCAGCTCCGTCTGCATGGGCGCAGGATGCCGCAGTCCTCCGGACGACGGAAGGCCTTTTCTGATACACCGTCAGATTCTTGGGGTGGGGCCGTTGTCCGGTCAGGGGGCCTCCAGCACCGCCATCGCCGCGTTGTGCCCCGGCACCCCGCTCACCCCTCCCCCGCGCACCGCGCCGGCCCCGCACAGCAGGACGTTGGCGTGCGGGGTCTCGACACCCCAGCGGCCGGTGCTCTCGTCCGCGTACGGCCAGGACAGGTCCCGGTGGAAGATGTTGCCGCCGGGCAGGCCGAGGTCGTGCTCCAGGTCGAGCGGGGTCCTCGCCTCGATGCAGGGGCGGCCGTCGGCGTCGGTGGCCAGGCAGTCGGCGAGGGGTTCGGCGAGGTGCGCGTCGAGCTGGGCGAGGGTGGCCTTGAGCAGGGCCTCGCGTACGCCGTCGTTGTCCCGCTCGAAGAGCCGGGCCGGTGTGTGCAGGCCGAACAGGGTGAGCGTCTGGTAGCCCTGCTCGACGAGGTCGGGGCCGAGGATGCTCGGGTCGGTCAGGGAGTGGCAGTAGATCTCGGAGGGCGGGGCGGCGGGCAGGTCACCGGCGGCGGCCTGGGCGTGGGCGGCGGCCAGCTGCCGGTAGCCCTCGGCGATGTGGAAGGTGCCGGCGAACGCCTCGCGCGGGTCGACGGCGGTGTCCCGGAGCCTCGGCAGCCTCTTGAGCAGCATGTTCACCTTGAGCTGGGCACCCTCGGCGGGGGCGGGCGGCGCGTCGCCGGTGAGGGCGGCGAGCGCCTTCGGGGAGGCGTTCACCAGCACGTGCCGGGCGACGGCGACGCCCTCGCCGTCAGCGGTGCGGTAGGCGACCTCGGCGGTGCGGCCGTCGGTGGCGATGCGCACGGCCTCGTGGCCGGTGGCGATGACGGCGCCCGCGTCCCGCGCGGCGGCGGCCAGGGCGTCGGTGAGGGCGCCCATGCCGCCGACGGGCACGTCCCAGGCTCCGGTGCCGCCGCCGATGACGTGGTAGAGGAAGCAGCGGTTCTGCTTCAGGGAGGCGTCGTGGGCGTCGGCGAAGGTGCCGATCAGCGCGTCGGTGAGGACCACGCCCCGCACCAGGTCGTCGGCGAAGCGCTCCTCCACGGCGACCCCGATCGGCTCCTCGAAGAGCACCCGCCAGGCCTCCTCGTCGTCGACGCGGCGGCGCAGTTCGTCCCGGGTGGGCAGCGGTTCGGTGAGCGTCGGGAAGACCCGCCGGGCGACCTCGCCGGTCATGCCGTAGAAGCGCTGCCAGGCCGCGTACTCCCGCTCCCCGCCGGTCAGCCGCGCGAAGGCCTCCCGGGTGCGCTCCTCGCCTCCACCCACGAGCAGCCCGGTCGACCGCCCGCCCCGCTCCACGGGGGTGTACGACGAGATGGTGCGCCCCTGGACGCGGAACCGCAGGCCGAGGTCCCGCACGATCTTCTGCGGGAGCAGGCTGACCAGGTACGAGTAGCGCGACAGCCGGGCGTCCACGCCGGTGAACGGGCGGGTGGAGACGGCGGCTCCGCCGGTGTGGTCCAGCCGTTCCAGCACGAGCACGGACCGTCCGGCCCGGGCCAGGTAGGCGGCGGCGACCAGGCCGTTGTGGCCGCCGCCGACGATGACGGCGTCGTAGGTGTGGTGGGGCTCGTGTGCAGGCATGGATTCTTCGTAACACGATCCACGGCCTGTTGGACACAAGGGGGATCTCCATGGACGCCGAGCCTCGTGGAACGGCCGCGCTGCTGGTCAACCGGCGTGGTCAGTACCTGCTCCACCTGCGGGACGCGCACCGGCCGATCTGGGACGCGGGCACGTGGTCGTTGCCCGGTGGCGCACGGGAGGGGGACGAGACACCGGAGGAGGGCATCGCGCGGGAGCTGCTGGAGGAGACCGGGCTGGTCGTCGAGGGCCTGACCCGGTTCACCGTCGTCGACGACACCATCCAGGTGTTCCTGGGGAGTTGGGACGGGGATCCGGCGCGGATCCCGGTCACCGAGGGCATCATGTTCGCCTTCTTCGACGCGGCGACCACCGCGCGGCTGACGATGGCGCCGTGGGCGGCCGAGGTGCTCGCCCGGCACCGGGCGGACGGCACCGTGCCCGTGCGGCGAGCCGTTCCGCACGGGCTCGGTGTGCACCTCTACCTGGAGCGCGACGGCAAGGTGCTGCTCGGGCTGCGGCACCCGGACGCGGACTTCGCTCCCCTGGAGCACCACTTCCTGGCCGGTCACTGCGAGGGCGAGTCGGCCGTCGCCTGTCTGATCAGGGAGGCCCGGGAGGAGGCCGGCCTGGTGATCGAACCCGGGGACGTGGAGCTGGCGCACACCGTCCACATCAGCAACGGGCTCGGCACCCGGCCGCGGATCCAGCTGGTGTTCCGGGCCCGGCGCTGGCGGGGCGAACCCCGGCTGCTGGAGCCGGACAAGTGCGTGGGCTGGGACTGGTGGCCGCTGGACGCGCTGCCGGAGCCGACGGTCGGGTACGCGCGGGCGGCGCTCGACGGGATCCGCGCGGGACGGCCGTACACGGAACTGGGCTGGGACTGAGGGCACGGGGTGACGGGCCGGCGGCGCACCCGGGACCGGCCCCGCCCCGCCCGGTCCGGGTCCGTCACGCCCCGCCGGCCGCCCGGCGTTCCCGCAGGGCCGCCACCCTGCGGTACAGGGCGACGGCCTCCGGGCCCCGGCCGAGCTGTTCCAGGCAGTGGGCCTCGTCGCCCCGGGCGGCGAGGGTGTCGGGATGGTCGGCGCCCAGGACGCGCTCACGGGCCCCGGCCACCCGCCGGTACTCGCCGAGCGCGTCGGACCAGCGGCCGAGCCAGCCCAGGCCGACGGCGACCTCGCGGCGGCTGACGAGGGTGTCGGGGTGGTCGGCGCCCAGGACGCGCTCGCGGATCGCGCACACGTCCCGGGACTCGGCGAGGGCCTCCTCCCAGCGGCCGAGGCGGCCGAGGTTGACGCCGAGGCCGTGGCGGGCGCGCAGGGTCTCGGGGTGGGCGGGGCCGTTCACCCGGGTGCGGTCGTCGACGAGGTCGCGGTAGAGCCGCAGCGCCTCCTGGCTGCGGCCGAGGCGGCCCAGGCTGATGCCGGTCTCGTAGCGGGCGGCGAGGGTCTCGGGGTGGTCGGGGCCGAGGGCGTGGGCGCGGGCCGCGGCGACCTCGCGGTAGGTCTGGAGCGCCTCCGGCCAGCGGCCCAGCTGACCGAGGGCGTAGGCCACCTCGTAGCGGGTGACGAGGGTGTCCGGGTGGTCCGCGCCCAGCACCCGGCGCCGGGCGGCGGCCACCTCGCTCGCCATCCGGTACGACTCCTCCAGGCGGCCGAGCCGGCTGAGGTTGAAGGCGAGGTTGTGACGGCAGCGCAGGGTGTCGGGGTGGTCGGGTCCCGCCGTGCGCTCCCGGGCGGCGAGCACCGAGGTGTAGAGCTGGTGGGCGTCGAAGTGGCGGCCCAGCCGGCCGAGCACGTAGGCCATTTCCTGGCGGGTGGCGAGGGTGTCCGGGTGGTCGGCGCCCAGCGTCCGGGTGCGGGCGGCGGCCACGTGCCGGTACTCGCGCAGGGCGTCGGCGGCGCGGTCGGTCCGGCTCAGGGTGAAGGCGACCTCGTAGCGGCTGGCGAGGGTCTCGGGGTGGTCCGGGCCGAGCAGATGGGCGCGTTCGGCGGCGACCGCGCGGTGCACCTCCCCGGCCTCGGCCCAGCGGCCGAGCCGGCCCAGGCTGAGGCCGGCGTTGTGGCGGCCGGCGAGCGCGGTGAGCGCCTGCGGGGACGGGGCGTCGGGGACGGAGGGCACGGGGACGGTGCCGAGGGTCGGACGGGGGATCCACTCACCGGTCAGGGCCGCGCCGACGTCCGGGGGCGGGCCGAACGGTCCGGCGCCGGTGGCCTTGTGGCCGGTGGTCATGCCGCGGGTCCAGGACGGCAGCCGCGCGGGCCCGGCCGGGCGTGGCTCCCGCTCGGCGGGCGGCCGCAGGTCCGGCC
This sequence comes from Streptomyces sp. NPDC041784, assembly GCF_055591025.1. Taxonomy (NCBI): domain Bacteria; kingdom Bacillati; phylum Actinomycetota; class Actinomycetes; order Kitasatosporales; family Streptomycetaceae; genus Streptomyces; species Streptomyces sp. NPDC041784. Next base: position 236,600 of record NZ_JBVJAB010000009.1, on the reverse strand, counting down.
GGGCGGTCACGACGGTCGGCACATACGCCGGGGTGGTCCGGCCCGCCGTGATCCGGCGCCCCACCTCCCTGGCGTCGTGCGGGCGTTGTCCGGGCCCTTTGGCGAGCAGGTCCAGGATGATCCGGTCGAGGTAGTCGGGCAGGTCGGGCCGGTGCTCACGGGCCGGGCGGGGCGGGGTGTCGCGGTGGCCGACCAGGATCGCCCAGGGGTCGTCGAGGTCGAACGGCGGTGCCCCGGTGGCGAGTTCGTACATCACACAGCCCAGTGAGTACAGGTCGCTGCGCTGGTCGACCTCGTCGCCGCCGATCTGCTCCGGGGACATGTAGTGCGGAGTGCCCATCGCGATACCGGTGCCGGTGAGCCGGGAGGTGAAGCCGATGTCGTGGCCGAGGCGGGCGATGCCGAAGTCGCAGATCTTCACCGTCCCGTCGGTGAGCCGCACGATGTTCGCCGGTTTCAGGTCGCGGTGCACGATGCCCTGGCGGTGGGTGTAGGCGAGGGCGGCGGCCACCTGGTCGGCGATCTCGACGACGTCGGGCACCGGCAGCGGGCGTCGCTCGTTGTCGTCCAGCAGCTGGCACAGGTTGCGGCCGTCCAGCAGCTCCATCACCAGGAACAGGACGCCGTCGGACTCGCCGAAGTCGTGGACGACGGTCACCCCGCGGTGCTGGAGCCCGGCGGCCACCCGGGCCTCGCGCCGGAAGCGTTCACGCAGGACACGCGTGAACGACGGGTCGTGGTGCGGGCCGTGCGCCTTGAGGCACTTCACGGCCACGTGCCGGCCGAGGGACTCGTCGCGTGAGCGCCACACCTCGCCCATCCCGCCGCGCCCGATCAGGTCCAGCAGCCGGTAGCGGCCCTGGATCAGTCTGTTCTCCGCCATAGTGCGCCGCCGCCCCCGTGATGTCCGGCCCTCCCCTGGCCCGTCCAGTATGGCGGTCTATGGCCCGACTTTGTACGGTGCCGGGCGCGTGGAGGGGCCGAGCCGGTCCATCGCGCGCAGGATGTGCTTGGGCGGGAGTTGCCAGCGCAGACGTGCGGGAACACAGCGCAGCAGGGTGCCGGTGACACGCAACTCCCGGGTGACGGTGGCGGGTCGGGGCGCGCGTCTGCCGTACAGCTCGTGGGCGTACGGCGGCAGGGAGGCGTACGCCAGGTGCGCCACGCGCCGCCAGAGCAGGGCGCGCGCCGGGACGAGCAGGGGGTGGGTCGGCGGGCGGAGCAGGAAGTCGTCCACCGCGCGTGCGTCGTCTCCCACGGCGAGTTCGGGGCGCGCCTTCTCGAAGTAGGCCGCCATCTCGGCCCGGTCGGCCGGTACGGCGTCGGGGTCCAGGCCCACCAGGCGGGCGCTGACCCGGTGTTCGGCGATGTAGCGGTCGGCGGCGGCGTCGGTGAGGGGGTAGCCGGAGCGGCGCAGGACGTGCAGATAGGAGTCGATCTCGGCGCAGTGCACCCACAGCAGCAGCCCGGGTTCGTCCACCGGGTAGCGCTCGCCGGTGTCCGGGTCGGTGGCCGACAGCATCCGGTGGATCCGGCGGACGCGGGCGCCGGCCTTCTCGGCGGCCTCCGTGGTGCCGTACGTCGTGGTGCCGACGAAATCCGCGGTGCGCATGAGGCGGCCCCAGGCGTCGTGCCGGAAGTCGGAGTTCTCCATGACCCCGCGGACGGCGCGGGGGTGGAGCGCCTGGAGGTAGAGGGCCCGGATGCCGGCGACCCACATCATCGGGTCGCCGTGCAGGTGCCAGGTCACGGATTGCGGAGTGAACAGCCCCGGGTCGCCCGTCATACCGGCAGTGTGCCGGGAAGATGCGCCGTTGGCGACGTCTCGTCGTCCTCGAAAAGGTCCTCGGGCAGCATGTGCCGCGCGACCTGCAGGAGCCGCTCCACCCGGACGGGAGCGGTCTCCACCTCCTTCACGAGCCAGTAGGCCAGCAGAGCGCTGCCCAGGGACTCGCCGGCCAGGATCTGCTGGTACAGCGACCAGGTTCCGGCCCGTACCGCGTCCTTGCACGCCTCGGCGAGGTCGTCGTCGTCCACGATGACGAACGACCAGAGCAGGTCCAGGAACTGGTTCCGGGCCGCCGGCGGGATGCTCGCGTCGGCGAGACCGGCCATCAGTACCCGGGCGACGGGGACGACGGTCGGCGTCGCCCAGCTCTCCTGCAGCACGTGGAACTCGATGTCCCTCGGCCTGGCCTCCTCCCGCGTCTGCGCCCGGGCCATCCGCAGCAGCTCGCCGGGGACGTGATCCGCGGACCTGCACCTGCGGCACGGGAGCGCGGACCAGTCGTACAGACCGATCTCCAGCTCCATCGCGTTCATGGTTGTCATCCCCTCAGTACTCCTGCCTCTCCCAGATGCCGCCCTTTTCCGGCACGGCACCGGACTCGAACTGGAACGGGGACGGGGACGGGTAGTCGATCTGGCAGTCCCTGCACACCGGCTTCGGCTCGGGTACCCGGGTACCGCCGTCGAACTTCACGGTGTACGCGATGGTGAAACGCACCTTCGTGGGGTCACCGCCGAGAGCCCGTACCACGTTGCCCTCCGCACAGTAGCTGGGCCCGGGCCTGCAGCCGCCCGACTGGGCGAGTGCGATGTCGCCCGTCTCGATGTTGTATCCGCCCACGTAGGTCTTGTTCGACTTCCGCTTCGAGGCGTTCTTGAGAGCGAAGTCGGCGACCTGGGACGACGCGGACTCCATCTGGCCGGCGTGGGTCCAGCCCGACGGGGCCTTCTGGATCTCCAGGGCCGGCGGGCTCTTTCCGCCCACACCGCGAGTGGAGACCCTGGTGTAGTTCGATGCCGCCTTCGGCTGCTCCGCCTTCTTCGCCGCGCCCGAGAACAGCTTTCCGAGCGCGCCCTTGACGACCTTCGCCAGGGTGCCGGGCTTGGACGCCACCTTCGCGCCGCCGCCCACACCGGAGGCACCCGGCATGAAAGGGACGAGGAACTTCCCGATCCAGTGCGCGATGTTGTACCAGGCGCCGCTGTACTCCGGGCCGCGCACAGTGTTGTAGACGCTGGCTCAGTGACCTGGCCGCCGGCGTCGGCGATCGCGGTCGTGGCGGTGGCGCCCTCCGGCGGGATCACCGTCGTGCGGTCGCCGCCGTAGATCCGCCGGGTGGTGGCGAGGAGGGTGCCGCCGTTGCCGGCGATCGCCGGAACATCCCCGGAAGCGGTCGAATTCTTCCGGGTATCCGATGCTGTGGAGGCGACGGCCGTCGTCGCGGCGACGGGCAGCAGCCCGACCGCGAGAACGGAACTGAGAGTGATCGCGATGGTTCTCCCGACGCCGCGCATACGCGCATGCGTCTGCATCTTCACATTCCCCCGCATCATGAAAAAACGTATGAAGTTGTTGCGGTCGGGGGAAATCTAACGCTCCCTACAGGGAGAGTTGGGCTGGTCAGGGGCCTGCCGCTCGGCAGACGCCTAGCGGTTCGTCCACCCGGCGCGCACCTCACGAAGGCTCCTACGAGACCCACCGCGACGGCCGCCCGGACCGTTCCAGGGTCCCGCCCGGTGGCGGGGAGGGCTTGAGGTCGCAGCAGGCGGACGGCTAGCGCCGCACCCGTGGCATCCCCAGGCCGATCCAGGAGATGATCTCCCGCTGGATCTCGTTGTTGCCGCCGCCGAAGGTGAAGATGACGGCGGAGCGGTAGCCGCGTTCGAGTTCGCCGTGCAGGACGGCGCCCGCCGAGCCCTCCTGGAGGGCGCCCGGGGCGGCGACGACCTCCATCAGCCAGGCGTAGGCGTCCCGGCGGGCCTCGGAGCCGTAGACCTTGACGGCGGAGGCGTCCTGCGGGGTGAGGGTGCCGTCCTGGAGGGCGCCGACCATCCGCCAGTTGAGCAGTTTGAGGGCGTCGAGCCTGACGTGGGTCCGGGCGAGCCGGCGGCGCACCCAGGGCAGGTCGAGGACCCGGCGGCCGTCGGCGAGCTTGGTCTCGCCGGCCCAGCGCTGGACGTCGTGCAGGGCACGGATCGCCATGGTGCCGTGTGCGGCCAGGGTGACGCGCTCATGGTTGAGCTGGTTGGTGATCAGCCGCCAGCCCTGGTTCTCGGCGCCGACCCGGTGGGAGACGGGGACGCGGACGTTCTCGTAGTAGCTGGCGGTGGTGTCGTGCGAGGCGAGGGTGCGGATGACCGTGCACGAGTAGCCGGGGTCGATGGTCGGCACCAGGAGCATGGTGATGCCCTTGTGCGGCGGCGCCTCCGGGTCGGTGCGCACGGCGAGCCAGACCCAGTCGGCGGTGTCGCCGTTGGTGGTCCAGATCTTCTGGCCGTTGACGACGTACTCGTCGCCCTCCAGTACGGCACGGGTCTTGAGGGCGGCGAGGTCGGTGCCGGCGTCGGGTTCGCTGTAGCCGATGGCGAAGTCGATCTCGCCGGCCAGGATCTTCGGCAGGAACCGGGCCTTCTGCTCCTCGGTGCCGTACTGCATGATCGTCGGGCCGACGGTGTTGAGTGCCATCAGGGGCAGCGGTACGCCGGCCTGGGCGGCCTCGTCGAAGAAGACGAACTGCTCGGTCGGGGTCAGGCCGCGGCCGCCGTACTCCTTCGGCCAGCCGACGCCGAGCCAGCCGTCGGCGCCGAGCCGGCGGATGGTGGCGCGGTAGAAGCGTTTCGCGCCGACCGGGTCGGCGTGCCGGGCGTAGGCGTTGTCCGGCACCAACTCGGCGAAGTAGGCGCGCAGTTCGGCGCGCAGCCGCTGTTGCTCGGGCGTGTGGTCGAGGTGCACGGCGCCTCCTGGCTTCCCAAGGCCGGTGTCCTGACGGCGCACACCGTAGAACGTGTTACAGAAATTGGGAATGGCGGGGCGGGAAGAGGTACGGGGAGGATGTCGTCCCATGACCGGAAACGAACTGAAGGCGCTGCTGGGGCGGGCGGGCCTGGAGGCCGCCCAGTACTGGCGGACCGAGGAGGTGCTGCCGGCCCGGGCGGCCTGGCGCCGGATCACCTCGGGCGCGGCCGCGCCCGCGCTGACCGTACGGGGCGACCGGCCCTCCGAGGTCAACGAGGCGTGGCACGAACTCGCGGTCGCGCACGGCCTGTTCGACGAGGACGGCATGTTCCTGATCGACGTGGAGGGCGACCGCCAGGTGTGCCGGCCGCGCAGCTGGACCCGGGTGCGGCTCACCGCCGGCTGGGACCTCGCCAGGGTGCTGGGCGAACGGCCGGGCGCGCAGCCGGAGTTCGTCACGATGCCGGTCGGCGGGGACACCGTGCTGGGTGTGACGACGGACCGTGACGGCGTCCGCATCACGGTCGTCGACCGGATCGCGGACCGTGGGGGCGGAGGCGCGGGCGGCGGGCGAGGCGCGAGGCGCGGCGGGGCCGGACTGCTGCCGGCCTGGACGGCGGCGGGGACGCTGCCGACGGTGGAGCGGGCCTGTACTCACCGACCGTGCGGTGCCGGGAGGCGGCGGCCGCGCTCGGGCTCGACGCCGCGGCCGCGCCGCAGCCGACGGCACTGGACGTGGGCGGCCGGCGGGGGCGGGGTGCCGAGGGACTGGCCGCGCGGCTCGCGGACCCGGAAGCGGAACCGCACGGCGGGAAGTCGGCGCGTGCGGTGCGCGACCGGGTCGTCGGCCGGCGGCCGTCGGGGCGGACCGTCGCGTTGGTCGAGCCGGAGGTGGGCCGGGCGGCGGTGGTGCAGGCGCTGGGGCTACGGGCGCTGAGGGTTCGGGTGTTTGGGGGCGGGGCGCTGGGGGGTGTCCCTGGTCGGCGTTCCGGCGCACCGGCGTAGCGCCGGCGGTGGTGGGGGTCGGCGGTCGGGGCTCAGTGCAGGGTCGCCATGAAGTCCGTGCACGCCCGGGCGCAGGCGCGGCACGCCGCCGCGGTGTCCTGGGCGCCGGGGTGCTGGTCGAGGGCGTGCGCGGTCTCCAGGCAGACGGTCCGGCACCACTCCAGCTGGACGCGCAGGGCCGCCTCGTCCATCTGGTGGTCCTCGGACAGCACCCGGCAGGTCGCGTCGCACACCTCGGCGCACATGATGCCCTTGCGCCGCAGGAATTCGTGTCGTTCCGTGCCGTCCGGATCCACGAGGCCCGCGCGCAGCGCGCAGGCGTGCGCACACACGGTGCACGCCTGCGCACAGGCGAAGCGGTCCTCCAGGAACCGGAAGAGTTCCTGCTGGGAAGTCGTAGAAGTCACGCTTGGCGGGTAGCCGGGACGCGCCGTGCCAAACCTCGGCGTCCGGACACGCTGCGCAGCGGTTTGCGTACGCCGAGTTAGGGGCAAAGCGGGGCGGTTCGCGTCCCGTTCCTGGGGTATTCAGGCGATATGAGTACCGTAAGCGTCCAGCTGGCCGCCCCGAGCGGCCTGCTCAGCCTCATGCTGTTCGTGGTCGGCATGGCGGTCATCGCCCTGCTGGCCGGTGGCTTTTGGATGGGTGCGCGCATCAAGCAGCGCGAGTCGCCCAGGCCACGCCCCGACGAACAGCCGCATCTGCCGCCCGGCGGCCCCGTGCACGAGATCCGTGAGAACCGCGAGCCGGACGAGGTACCCGTCACCCCCAAGGGCGGCCGTCCCCTCACCCCGTACGAACTGACCAACATGCAGACCCGGCCCAGTGCGTCGAAGACCCGACCGCGCTGGAGCAGGGGCAGCAGCGGTTCCTTCGGCGGGGGCGGACTGGGCGCCCACTGAGACCGGCGGACAGCGGACCGCCGTCCGTCACGGCACCCGTCGAGCGACCGCCAGGGCCTGCTCGGCGTAGGCCCGGCCGACGAGCACGGCGTGCACCAGGAGCGGGAACAACTGGTGCGCACCGATTCGGTCGGGCCATCCGTCGGCCATCGGGGCGGCCTCCTCGTAGCCCTCCCTGATCCGGTCCAGGTGGGGGCAGCCGAACAGATCCAGCATCGCCAGGTCGGTCTCGCGGTGTCCGCCGTGCGCCGCCGGGTCGATGAGCCACGCGTGCCCGTCCCCGCCCCACAGCACGTTGCCGTGCCACAGGTCGCCGTGCAGCCGCGCGGGCGGCTCGGCGGGTCCGGCCAGCCCGGGCAGCCGGGCGCAGACCCGTTCGACGACGGCCGCCTCGGCGGGCCGCACCGTGCCGGCGTCGACCGCCGCCCGCAGATAGGGCAGCACCCGGTGCTCGGCGTACCACCCCGGCCACTCCTCCCCCACGGCGTTCCGCATCGGGGCGAGTCCGATGTACGCCTCCTCGGGCCCGCCGGGCGGCGGGGCGCCGAACGCGGGCGCTCCGGCGCCGTGCAGCGCGGCCAGCTCGCGCCCCAGCCGGAGCGCGGCCCCGGGGGTCGGCGCCCCGGCCGCCACCCGCTCGCTCACCAGCCACCGCTCGTCGTACCCGTGCACCGTCGGCACCCGCACCGCCCGCGCGTCGCCGAGCCAGCGCAGCCCGGCGGCCTCGGCCCGCACCGCCCCGGGCTCGTCCGCGCGCTTGATCATCACCACCCGCCCGTCGTCCAGCACGGCCTCGGTGAGCGCTCCGGACAGCGGGCGCGTCCGGCGGACGGACACTCCGGTGAGACGAGCGGCGGCGGCACCGGGATCGGAATCGGGATCGGGATCGGGATCGGGATCGGACGGCGAGGGCACCGGACGAGCGTACGGCCGTCCCCGCGTTCCCGGCGCCGCGGCGTGACGCCGGGGACGGCCGTGTCGCGGGCGGTGATCACGTACCGTGGGCAGTCTCGGATCGACAGGTCGGCGAGGGGTGCAGGCGGATGGCCAGGGACAAGGCGGCGCGCGTGCCGCGTGCGGCGTACGAGCGCGAACTGCTGCGGCTCCAGATGGAGTTGGTGATGCTCCAGGAGTGGGTGCGGGCCACGGGGGCGCGGCTGGTGGTCGTGTTCGAAGGGCGGGACGCGGCCGGGAAGGGCGGCACGATCAAGCGGGTCACCGAACACCTCAACCCCCGCCTCGCCCGGATCGCCGCGCTGCCCAAGCCGACCGAGCGGGAGCGCACGCAGTGGTACTTCCAGCGGTACGTCGAGCATCTGCCGGCCGCCGGGGAGATCGTGCTGTTCGACCGCTCCTGGTACAACCGGGCCGGTGTCGAGCACGTGATGGGCTTCTGCACCAAGGAGGAGCACCACCTGTTCCTTCGCCAGTGCCCGCTCTTCGAGCGGATGCTGATCGAGGACGGCATCCTGCTGCGCAAATACTGGTTCTCGGTGAGCGACACCGAACAACAGGACCGTTTCCGCAGGCGGCTGGAGGATCCGCTGCGGCGCTGGAAGCTGTCGCCCATGGACCTGGAGTCCCTCAGCCGCTGGGAGGCGTACTCCCGGGCCAAGGACGAGATGATGGTGCACACCGACCTCCCGGAGTCGCCCTGGAACGTCGTGGAGAGCGACGACAAGCGGCGTGCCCGGCTGAACATGATCGCCCATCTGCTGGACTCGCTGCCGTACCACGACGTGCCCCCGCCGGTGCTGGAGCTGCCCGAGCGGCCGGAATCCACCGGGTATGTGCGGACTCCGCGCGAACTGCAGAACTACGTTCCGGATCACGCGGCAAGTCTGTGATCCGCCGTTCAGGTTCGTAAGCGAACGGACAGTAAGCGACTTCACGGAGCGGAGGCGACCGGAAAGCGCTGTGATGGCCTGAACCGTCGCGCAGGGTGAGGTGGAAGATGGCCGATGTGATGCAGGCTGGTCCGGCACGGCGCGCGAGCACCGCGGAGCAGAAACGGTGCGCCTGTGGCGCACCCGCGGAGGAGCGGGCGCCGGGCGGGGCCGAGGAGCGGTTCCGGGGTCTGCTGGAGGCGGCCCCGGACGCGATGGTCATCGTCGACGACAAGGGGGCCATCCGACTGGTCAACGCCCAGACCGAGGCGCTGTTCGGCTACGGCCGCGAGGAACTGCTGGGCCACCCGGTCGAGTTACTCATCCCGCACCGCTTCCGCGGCCAGCACACCGGGCACCGGGGCGGCTACACCGCCAACCGGCAGGTACGCCCGATGGGCGCCGGGCTCGAACTGCACGGGCTGCGCAAGGACGGCACGGAGTTCCCCGTCGAGATCAGCCTCAGCCCGCTGGAGACGACGGACGGGCTGCTGGTGTCGGCGGCCGTACGCGACGTCAGCGACCGCAAGGCGGCCGAGGCCCGCATCAACGAGCTGGCCGCGCTGGTGGAATCGTCGCAGGACGCGATCCTCGCCAATACCCTCGACGGGTACATCACGTACTGGAACGCTGCCGCCCAGCGCCTGTACGGCTACACGGCCGAGGAGGTCATCGGCCGGCACGTCTCGCTGCTGGCCCCGCCGGAGCTGCGCGGCGAGATCCGCGCCCTGCTCAAGCGGCTGCGGCACGGCGAGAAGGTCGAGCACTTCGAGACGCTACGGCTGACCAGCGCGGGCGGGCTGCTGGACGTGGACGTGACGCTGTGGCCGACCCGGGACACGCACGGCACGGTGGTCGGGGCGTGCGCGATCGTGCGGGACATCAGCGACCGCAAGCGCGCGGAGGCCGAACTGACCGCGCTGTACGAGCAGCAGCGGCACATCGCGCTGACCCTCCAGCGCAGTCTGATGGGCACGCCGCCCGCTCTGCCGGGCCTGGCCACCGCCAGCCGCTACCGGCCCGCGACCCAGGGCGCGGGGGTGGGGGGCGACTGGTTCGACCTGATCCCGCTGGGCGCCGACCGGGTGGGCGTGCTGATCGGTGACGTGATGGGCCGCGGTCTGGAGGCCGCCGCCGTGATGGGGCAGCTGCGGTCGGCGGCGCACGCGCTGGCGAAGACCGGGATGCAGCCGCGCCAGCTGATGCGGGCGCTGGACCTCTGCGTGGCCGACCTCGACGTCCCCGACCAGCTCGTCACCTGCTGCTATCTGGTGATCGCCCCGGACGCGGGCACCGTCACGGTGTGTTCGGCGGGCCATCTGCCGGTGCTGGTCGCCGGGGTCGGCCACGGCGTCAGCGCGCTGTCGTGCCCGGTCAACGCGCCGCTCGGGGTGGGTGACGTCCTGTACGAGGAGTCCAGTTCGGCGATACCGCCGGGCGCCACGCTGGTGCTCTACACGGACGGACTGATCGAGACCCCGGGCAGCGACATCGAGTTCCGGATCGACGAACTCACCGTCCTCCTCGACGAGTTCTTCACCGGCGCGCCGTCCCTGGAGGACGCGGCGGACCATGTGCTGGCGGGTCTGCTGCCGGACGCCGACGGCCACAACGACGACGTCACCCTGCTGTTCGCGCAGCTCCCGGCGGCTCCGCTGGCGGCCGTCGCCACCGACCTGCCGGCCCTCCCGGGCTCCGTGCCGGAGGGGCGCGCCTTCCTGCACAAGGCGCTCACCTCGTGGCACTGCGCCGGCGCCGCCGACGACGCCCTCCTGCTGCTGTCGGAGACGCTGACCAACGCCGTCCAGCACGCCGAGGGCCCGCTCGGCCTGCATCTGCACCGCACGGCCACCGATCTCACCGTCGAGGTCAGCGACCGCAGCCCACAGCTGCCCCAGCCGCGTCTCGCCGGCGAGGACGAGGAGTCCGGCCGGGGCCTGATCCTGGTCCGTGCCCTCGCCGCCAGCTGGGGAGTGCGGCCGACGGACGAGGGCAAGACCACCTGGTTCACGCTGAGGCTGTGAGCCCCCTGGACGGGCCGCCGCCGGCCAGCTCGAAGGCGTCCAGATGCGCCTGGACGTACGGCACGGCCACCTTCTCCACCTCCACCGCGCCGTCCACGAAGGCGGGCTGCACGTTGACCTCGAAGACCACCCCGCCGTTCTCGATCGCGAGGTCGACACCGGCGAAGGGCAGGCCGACCGAGGCGGTGGCGGCGACGGCGAGTTCACCGAGGCGGGCCGGGAGGTCGGCCGGGTCGATGTGGACGGGGGTGGCGCCCCGGCAGGTGTTGCAGGGGGTGTCGGGCTCGGGCTGGAGGTGCTCACGGGCGTGCACGACCTGCTCGCCGAGCACGAACACGCGGAACTGGTGGCGCAGGCCGTCAGCCGTGACGTTGCCCGCGTCGCGCGACAGCATCCAGTCGGTGCCGTGCTCGGCGTAGTAGGCGGTGGCCTCCGCCAGCCGCCGCTCGGTGGTGACGTGGAAGGTGTCGTCGCCGCCGGTGCCGACGACAGGCCGGGCCCAGGTGTCGCCGCCGAGCCGCTCGAACACCTCGGCCGCCTCAGGCACGGACGGATCCGACAGGACGACGGTCTCCATCTGGGCGACGCCGTCGCGGTGGAAGCGGGCGACGGTGAGGTTCTTCTCCGTCGCCGTCCGCCAGGCCTCGGGGCCGGTGCCGAGGGTCACCACGTCGTGGGTCTGAAGGAGCTCCTGAAAGGCGGCGAGATCCCGCCGGCGGTGCGGCGGGATCTCGTAGAGGAGGACGACGTCGGGGACGAAGTCCAGCCGCTCCTCGGGGACCTGGAGCCGTAACCGGCCGCCGTCCGGGACGCCGCGGCCGGATCCGCCGGCCGCGAAGTGCCGGGAGTCGACGCGGACGGGCGGTGCGCCGGTGAGCAGTTCCACGGCCTCGGCGAGGTACTCCCGGCACCCCTCGGACGAGGTGGGATCGGCGATCAGGGCGATGCTCGGTCGGGACACAGCAACCTCCAGTGGCTGTCGACGCGCGCTCGTGCCGCGGATTCCCTGATGCGCGGGCCCGAGCGGTGTCACGGATGGTGCCTGTCGCGCGGGTGGTCCTCGCACCCCGTCGCCCTGGAAGCCGCGCCGGTGTGCGGGGCCCGTACCGGGTCCGGACGGTTGCCGGGCCGGGGACGGACGGTGACCTGAGGGGTGGTGGAGCTCGCCCCGCAGGGTCCGCGGCGCAGGGCTGGCCGACCACTGTAGGCACCGGGCGGGACGGATCGACAGGGCGCACGCCCGGCCACGTTCTGCCCCGTCCCCTGCGCCGTCCGCCCCCGTCCGTGCGCCCTCGCCCGGACGCCGGTGACCTGCTGTCTCAGCCGTCCCAGGACCAGTCGGCGACCTCGGGCAGATCGGTGCCGTGGATCCGGATCCAGTCGTGGTGGCGCAGTCGCGCGTCCTCCATCCGCTGGCGTACGGCGGCGGCGCGCACCGCGAGGCCGGGGACGCGGTCGATGACGTCCATGACGAGGCGGTAGCGGTCGAGGTCGTTGCGCACGACCATGTCGAACGGCGTGGTCGTGGTGCCGATCTCCTTGTAGCCGCGCACGTGCAGGTTGCGGTGGCCGGTGCGGCGGTAGGCGAGGCGGTGGATGAGCCATGGGTAGCCGTGGTAGGCGAAGACGACGGGCTTGTCGGTGGTGAACAGTCCGTCGTACTCGAAGTCGCCCATGCCGTGCGGGTGTTCCTCGGCGGGCATCAGCCGGGCGATGTCGACGACGTTGACGACCCGGACGGCGACCTCGGGCAGGTTGCGGCGCAGCAGCTGGGCGGCGGCCAGCACCTCCTGGGTGGGGACGTCACCGGCGCAGGCGAGGACGACGTCGGGTTCGCGGCTGCCGTTCTCGGTGCCGGCCCACTCCCAGACGCCGGCGCCGCGCGCGCAGTGCGCCCGGGCCTGGTCCATGGACAGCCAGTCGAAGCAGGGCTGCTTGCCGGCGACGATCACGTTGACGTAGTCGCGGCTGCGCAGGGCGTGGTCGGCCACGGACAGCAGGGTGTTGGTGTCCGGCGGCAGATAGACCCGTACGGCCTCGGGGCTCTTGTTGAGGATGTGGTCGACGAAGCCGGGGTCCTGGTGGGAGAAGCCGTTGTGGTCCTGGCGCCAGACGTGGGAGGTGAGCAGGTAGTTGAGGGAGGCGATGGAGGCCCGCCAGGGCAGCCGCCGGGTCACGCGCAGCCACTTGATGTGCTGGTTGACCATGGAGTCGACGATGTGCACGAACGCCTCGTAGCAGGAGAACAGTCCGTGCCGGCCCGTCAGGAGATAGCCCTCCAGCCAGCCCTGGCAGGTGTGTTCGGAGAGGATCTCCATCACCCGGCCGTGACGGTCGAGGTGTTCGTCGACCTGGAGGGTCTGTGCCTGCCAGGCCTTGCCGCTGGCGCCGTAGACGGCCTGGAGCCGGTTGGAGGCGGTCTCGTCGGGTCCGACCAGCCGGAAGTCCCGTCGTCCGGCGGTGGACCGCATGACGTCCTCGAGCAACTCGCCCAGCACCCGGGTGGGTTCGTGCAGGGTGGTGCCGGGCTTGTCGACCGGGACGGCGTAGGTGTCCAGGCCGGGCAGCGGGAGTTCGCGGACGAGCAGCCCGCCGTTGGCGTGCGGGGTGGCGCCGAGGCGGCGGGTGCCCTCGGGGATCCAGGCCAGGACGTCGAGCCGGGGGCCGCCCTGTTCGTCGAACAGCTCCTCGGGCCGGTAGGAGCGCAGCCATGCCTCCAGCTGGCGCAGATGGCCGGGGTTGTCGCGGACGGCGGACAGCGGCACCTGGTGGGCGCGCCAGGTGCCCTCGACCGGCAGCCGGTCGACGTGGGCGGGGCCGGTCCAGCCCTTCGGGGTGCGCAGCACGATCACCGGCCAGCGGGGGCGCTCGCCGGCGCCGTCCTCGCGGGCGGCGCGCTGGAGGGCGGCGATGCGGTCCAGCGCGGTGTCCATGGCCTGCGCCATCGCGCGGTGGACGGCGTTCGGCTCGTCGCCGGTGACATGGATGGGGTCGTGGCCGTAGCCGCGCAGCAGCTCGTCGAGTTCGGGCTCGGGGATCCGGGCCAGCACCGTCGGGTTGGCGATCTTGTAGCCGTTGAGGTGCAGGATCGGCAGGACGGCGCCGTCGTGGACGGGGTCGAGGAACTTGTTGGAGTGCCAGGAGGCGGCCAGCGGCCCGGTCTCGGCCTCGCCGTCGCCGATCACACAGGCGACCAGCAGGTCCGGGTTGTCGAGGGCGGCGCCGTAGGCGTGGGAGAGCGCGTAGCCGAGCTCACCGCCCTCGTGGATCGAGCCGGGTGTCTCGGGGGCGACATGGCTGGGGATGCCGCCGGGAAAGGAGAACTGCCGGAACAGCCGGGCCATGCCCGCCGCGTCCCGGGTGACATCGGGGTAGGTCTCGGTGTACGAGCCCTCCAGCCAGGAGTTGGCGACCACCGCGGGGCCGCCGTGGCCGGGGCCCCAGACGCACAGCGCGTTCAGGTCGCGGGTGCGGATGACGCGGTTGAGGTGGGTGTACACGAGGTTGAGCCCGGGCGAGGTACCCCAGTGGCCGAGCAGCCGCGGCTTGATGTGCTCCGGGCGCAGGGGTTCGGTGAGCAGTGGGTTGGCCATGAGGTAGATCTGGCCGACGGCCAGATAGTTCGCGGCGCGCCAGTGCGCGTTCAGCGTCCGTAGCTCGTCGTCGCTGAGCGGGGCGGCGGACGTCTGCTGCCGGTCGACGGACATCTCGGGTTCCCTTCCGGATCGGGGTCGCTCGGAGGTGCGTGCCGGTCCGTACCTCCCACCCTCTCCCGCCGACCGCGTACCCGACAGGGCCGAACGGCCCATACGGCCCATTCCCGCCGTCCGTCAGGGGCGCGCGGCGCCGATGCCCGGTCCGGCCCTAGGCAGGCGTGCGGCCGCCGTCGAGCCCGGCGACATGGGCCACGTTGCGCCGGTCCTCGGCGTCCGGGCTGGCCTCGGCGGTGAACCAGGCGTCCAGGATCTCCTTGAGCAGCGGTTCCGAGGTCAGCCTGAGGCTCAGGGCGAGGACGTTGGCGTCGTTCCAGCGGCGGGCGCCGTCGGCGGTGTAGGCGTCGGTGCACAGGGCGGCCCGGACGCCGGGCACCTTGTTCGCGGCGATCGACGCGCCCGTGCCGGTCCAGCAGCACACCACGGCCTGTTCGGAGGTCCCGGCGGCGACGTCCCGCGCCGCCGCCGCCGAGCACACCGCCCACTGCGGGTCGGTGCCGGGGCGCAGCGCGCCGTAGGTCAGTACATCGTGCCCGCGGCCGCGCAGCTGAGAGACGAGCGCGCGGGCGACGGGTTCGTCCATGTCCGAGGAGACGGAGATCCGCATGTCAGGGAGCCTACTGACCGGAGGCGGGCACTGTCGCCCCGGGCGGCCGACGGACGTGCGCACACCGGGTGACGTCCGGGTGCTCGCAGCCGAGGGCGCACTCGACGAGGGCGAGCGCGTCCTGCGCGGCCGCGATCCGGTCACGCAGTCGCTCGGCCTGCTGGCGCAGGACGTCCCGGCGTGCGGAGGGCTCGGCGACCAGGGCGCGGATGGCGTCCAGGGACAGCCCGGCCTGCTTGGCGCGCAGGATCAGGGTGACCCGGGTGAGGTCGGCGGCCCCGTAGCGACGGCGGCCGGCCGGGTCGCGGGCGGGCGTGAGCAGACCCCTGCTCTCCCAGTGCCGCAGGACGTGCGGGGCCAGGCCGAAGCGCTCGGCGAGGGCACCGATGCTCAGGGACGCCACCCGGTCGGATCGGTCGCTTGACTTCATGCCGACATTAAGTCGCAGCCTGGCGCGCATGACCGACGAATCCGGCCACGCCGCCGCCCCTCTCCTCGAATCCGGCCATGCCACCGCCTCCCTTCTCGTACGGCTCGACGCGGCCGACCGCCTGCCAGGCGCCGCCGCCCTGCGCTCGTACTCCTACGACCTGCTCGGTGCCGCGCCCGGCACGTCCGTGGTGGACGTGGGCTGCGGCGGGGGACGGGCGGTGGCCGAGCTGTCCGGCCGGGGCGTGCGGGCGACCGGTGTCGACGCCGACGAACGGATGGTCACGGTCGCACGGGCGCGATGGCCCGGGGCGGACGTCCGGCTCGGGGACGCGTACGCGCTGCCGCTGCCCGACGCCTCGGCCGACGGCTACCGCGCCGACAAGGTCTTCCATGAACTCGCCGAACCGGAACGGGCGTTGAAGGAGGCACGCCGGGTGCTGGCGCCCGGGGGACGGATCGTCCTGGCGGGGCAGGACTGGGACACGCTGGTCGTCGACTCCGACGATCCGGCCCTCACCCGCGCCCTCGTCCACGCCCGCGCGGACCATGTCACCGCGCCCCGTGCCGCCCGCGCCTACCGCGCCCTGCTCCTGGCCGCCGGCTTCACCGAGGTGACCGTCGAGGTGCGCACGACCGTGCTCACCGGGCCGGCGGCCCTGCCGCTGCTGACCGGCCTGGCCGAAAGCGTCCGTTCGGTCCCGGCGGAGCGCACGGAGGCCTGGCTCGCGGAGCAGCGGGAACGGGCCGGGGCCGACCGCCTGTTCCTGGCACTGCCCCTGTTCGTGGCGTCGGCGACCGCACCGCACCGCACCGCACGGTGACCGCTCACGGGGCGGTGACCGCTCACGGGGCGCGGACGGCCTCCACGCCCCGTCGAACGGTCGAGGACCCGGCGGAGCCGCCCGGTATCCCGCCCGGTTCCCGTCCTCGGTCGACCCGAACACGCGCCACGTCGGTACGGCCGGGCCGGCACGGCGGGCCGGAGCCGGTCCGTAGCCGCACCCGGCCCACTGGGCTGCACGCCCCCCGCCCCCAGGCCCCGTCTCAGGCCCCTGCCCGCAGGACCCGGGACAACCCCAGGGCCGCCGTCCGTACCGCCGGGGCCAGTTGGGCGGGGCTGAAGCGGGGGCGGGGGACGGCGACCGAGAGGGCGGCGACCGTGGTGCCGCCGGCGAAGACGGGGGCCGCGATGCAGGAGACGCCCAGGGCGGCCTCCTGGTCCTCGTAGGCGAGGCCGGAGACCTGGATCTTCTCCAGGGCCATGCGCAGCGTCCTCGTCGAGGTGGGACGGCGGGGCATGGTCGGCGGCCAGGAGGACATGATCACCGACATCGCCCTGGACCTGGCGGCCGCCCGCGCGGCCGCAACGGCCTGATCCCGGTCCCAGAAAGCAGCAGAAATCGCATCTGAAACACCTCACTTTGGCCAAACACCAGTCGGTAGCGAGCGCTTACTGCTAAAAAGTGGGCCAGCCGGGCCTCCGCCGTGCACCGACCGGGCCCCCGCCGTGCACCGATAGGACAGTTTTGCCGAAGAACCCCTCCCCCTCACGCCGTCGCGCGGGCGACGACGAGCGTGCCGCTGCCGACGCCTCGCCCACCACATCGGCCACACCTGCCGCATCCTCCGTATCCGCCTCACCTGTCACACCCGCCACACCCGTCTCGCCGGACGGTCCGCGCAGGTCGCTCACGAGCAACTGGCCGGTGGCCAGGCGGCTCAGGGCCGTGCTGCTGATCCCGGTCCTCGTCGCCCTGGTGCTCGGGGGCGCGCGGGTGAAACGGTCCGTGGACACCTGGCAGGATGCCGACGACGCCGTGCGCGTGGCCGAACTGGTCCAGGCGGCGAACAAGTACGCCAGCGACGCGATCAACGAGCGTGATGTGTCGGTCATCCCGCTGGTGCAGGACGGCAAGGCGTCCGACGCGGTCGTCAAGGCCCGCGCGATCACCGACGCGGACGCGCAGGCCTTCGACCGCGCGGTCGGCCGTATGCCCGACACCCCCGGCCTGGCACGGCGGGTGGAGCTGGTGCGGGCCGGCGAGAAGCAGCTCCCGGTGCTGCGTGCCGCCGCGTTCACCGACAAGATGACCGGCGTGCAGACGGAGGAGAGCTACCACCTCGTCCAGCACCCGCTGATGGAGATCTCCAACGAGCTGGGCTTCGGCAGCAGCAACCAGGCGAGTTTCGGCCGGACGCTGTACGCCATCTCCCTGACCCAGGCGGCCGAGTCGCTGATCCGGGCCATCGGTACGCATCTGCTGGTGGAGGACCGCGACGCGCTCGCCGAGGGCGAACTGGAGGCCCAGCTCGCCTCCTTCCGCTCGTACGCCTATCTCGAGCAGGTCGCCCTCCAGGAGTACGCGGGCGCGGGCACCTCCGAGGACGTGACCCGGCTCGATCAGGCACTGGCGGCCGCGCAGGAGAAGGGCGAGCGGCAGGTCACCGAGGCCGCCGCGGCGGCCGAGGCGGCGGGCCGGACCTTCGTCGCGCCGCCGCCCATGGAGCAGATGATCAGCGAGATCTCCTCCGGGAAGCCGACCGCCGAGCTGGCCGCGCAGGGCATCACCCCGGAGAGCTTCTTCGCCGCCTCCACGCTGGGCTTCGACGCCTACCGCGGGATCCAGGTCGACCTCGCCGACACCGCGCTCGGGGGTGCCCGGGACATCGCCGACGAGGCGCGCAACGACGCGATCATGAACGCCTCGCTGGTCCTCGCGGCCGTGCTGGTCGCCTTCCTGCTCGCGGCCTGGGTGGCCCGTTCGATGAGCAGTGGCATGCGCCGGCTGAGCGCCTCCGCGATCGAGATCGCCGGACAGCGGCTGCCGACGATGATCACCCAGCTGTCCCAGGCCGCTCCCGACCGGGTCGACACCCAGGTCGCGCCGATCCCGATCACCACCACGGACGAGATCGGCGAGGTGGCGCGCGCCTTCGACCACGTCCACCGCGAGGCCGTCCGGCTCGCCGCCGAACAGGCCCTGCTGCGCGGCAACATCAATGCGATCTTCACCAACCTCTCGCGCCGCAATCAGTCGCTGATCGAGCGTCAGCTGGCGCTGATCACCGACCTGGAGGACCACGAGACGGATCCGGACCAGCTGGAGAACCTGTTCCGGCTGGACCATCTCGCCACACGCGTCCGGCGCAACGGGGAGAACCTCCTGGTGCTCGGCGGCGAGAAGCCCGCCCAGCAGTGGGACCAGCCCGTTCCGCTGGTCGACGTCGTCCGGGCGGCCTCGTCCGAGGTGGAGCAGTACGAGCGCATCAGGTTCGCCGGTCTGCCGGAGGTCCAGATCCACGGCCGGGCCGTGACCGACCTCGTGCACCTGCTCGCCGAACTGCTGGAGAACGCCACCGTGTTCTCCTCCCCTCGCTCCGAGGTCACGGTCACCGCCGCCCGGCTGCCGGACGGCCGGATCATGGTCGAGATCCACGACCAGGGCATCGGGCTGACGGCGGACGACTTCGCCGACCTCAACCACAAACTGGCCAATCCGCCGACCGTGGACGCCGGGATCTCCCAGCACATGGGTCTGTTCGTGGTCGGCCGGCTCGCCGAGCGGCACGGCATCCGCGTCCAACTGCGGCCGTCCGGAGCGGAGTCGGGCACCACCTCGCTCGCCATGCTGCCCGACTCGATCGCGTACCGCCCGGCCGGCACGGAGACGGACGCCGACACCCTGACGCTGGCCATCGTCAAGGCCCCCCGTTCCTCGCGGTACTCGGCCGCCACGCTGGCCTCCCTCGCCGACCTGGACTCCGTTTCCGGTGATCCCTTCAGCGGGTACGAGGCCTGGGACGAGCGGGCGCAACCCGCCCCTGCCGCCCAGCCCCAATCCCAGCTCGAGCCCCAGCCCCTGCCCCAGCCGCTGCCCCGTCGCGCCCCCAGGGGCGGGCGTTCCGCGCGGACGGACGAAAGCGGCAGCCGGCGGGAGGGCTGAGGCCAGCCACCCGATCCCCGTGGCCCTCCCGTGCGGAGCGCCACGGGGAACCGGACGGCCATCCTCCAGATGTGATCCACACCACCAGGAAAACGGTGCCGTTTCGATAGCGGGAGCAGTACTCTGACGCTCAAATGAACGAAACCGTTTCGTTCAGGAGCGCATGGAGAACGACAGACATGGTCTCCGTACTCATCGTCAACGACCAGTCCCTTCAGCGCCTCGGCCTGCGCATGCTGCTGAGTGCCGAGCCCGGCCTGACCGTGGTCGGCGAGACCGCGAGCGGCGCCGAGGCGGTCCGCCTGTCCCGCACCCTCCGCCCCGACGTCGTCCTGATGGACACCCACACGTCCGGGACGGACGGCCTCGACGCCGTCCGGCGCATCGCACGGCCCCCACGCCTCCCCCACCCCCTCGAACCCGTCGGCGCGACCGAGCCCGGCCCCCGGGTCCTCGTACTGACCCCGGCCGGGCACGAGGAGTACGCGTACGCCGCCCTGCGCGCCGGGGCCGGCGGCTTCCTGCCCAAGGACGCCACCCCGGACGAACTGACCGCGGCCGTCCGGGCCATGGCCTCCGGAGACGCCGTGATCACCCCGGCGCTCACCCGCGCCCTCATCGACGCCGTCCGCCGCCAGGACACCGCCCACCCCGTCACGCGGGACGTGGACCTCGACGCCCTCACGGGACGCGAACGCGATGTGCTCGTCGCCGTCGCGTCCGGCTGGTCCAACGCCGAGATCGCCTCCCGGCTGTCCATCGCCCCCACCACCGTGAAGTCCCACGTCAGCCACATCCTCACCAAGATCGGCGCCCGCGCCCGGGTCCAGGCGGTGGCCTTCGCCTACGAGTCCGGCCTGGTGCACCCGGCCGCCTGAGCCGCCCCGCAGCCGCCCTCGCACCCGTCCTCGCCGCCCCCCTGACCCTCGCCCCGACTCACGGCCTCGTTCCCGACCGCCGGGAGCGGGGCCCCGGCGTTCCCCAACCGGCCTACCGGGCACAGGCGTTGACCCGCACCCGGCCCGACAGCAGAATGAGCCCGCGCGGCTTGAGAGCGCTCTCAGAACGCCTCGCACCCGCCTCTCCCATCTCACCTGTCTCTCCACCTCCCCCACCCTCTTCCCCCTCTTCCCCCTCTCCCTCTTCTCCCGCTTCCCCACCTCCCCGAAGGAGACCCATGACCGGCAGCCAAGGCCCGGCCATCAGCCGCCGTGCGCTCATCGGGACCGGCCTCGGCGTCGGCGTCGCGGCCCTCACCGCGGCCGGCGCCGTTCCGGCCCACGCCGGGGAACCGGCGCCCGCCGCTCCCGCCCAGCGCCCGGCGTCCACCAGCGACGCCGGCCCGCGGCGCCGGGCCGCCGCCTTCCTCGCCGCCGCCATGGACGCCTACCCGGACCACGGCACGCTCCGGCTGGCGCAGAGCTACACCGACCAGGCGGGCCTGTTCAGCACGGCGTTCACCTACGACAACGCCCTCACGATCCTGGCCCTGCTCGCGTCCCGCACCGAGGACGGCCGGAACCGGGCCACGGCCCTCGGCGACGCGCTGCTCTACGCCCAGGCGCACGACCCGGTGTACGACGACGGCAGGCTGCGCCAGGCCTACAACGTCGGGCCGTACACCTTCTACGACGGTGTGCCGCAGCCCGACGGGTTCGTGCGGGCGGACGGCACGGCCAATGTCGGCACCCAGTTCGGCTTCACGGGGACGGCGGTGGGCGACATGGCCTGGGCCGGGATCGCGCTGAGCACCCTCGCCCTCCGGACGGGGAAACAGCGGTTCCGTACCGGCGCCGTACGGATCGGCGAGTGGATCGAACGGGTCGGGCGCACCGACGAACCGCTCGGCGGCTACAAGTTCGGGGTGGACGGGGCCGATCGGCGGCTGCCCTTCACCTCGACCGAGCACAACACCGACCTGGTCGGCCTGTTCGGACAGCTGGCCCGGCTCACCGGCGACCGGGTGTGGCGGGAGCGGCGGGCGCGGGCCGAGACCTTCGTCAGGAGGATGTGGGAGCCGTCCGGCGGCTTCTTCTACACCGGCACCAACGACGGGGTGACGATCAACAAGTCCCCGGTCCCGGAGGACGCCCAGACCTGGACCTACCTCGCCCTCGCCGCCCGCTCCCATGCCCGGTCGCTGGACTGGGCGGTGGCCGAGCTGGCCGTTCTGGACACGGCCGAGCGCCGCAACAGCACGGTGCCGGCAGGGCAGTCGTACGAGGGTGTCACCTTCAGTTCGGCGAGTCGGCTGGCGGACGAGGACGCCCCGATCGCCGAGGGCCAGCCCCGGCCGAACCGTAACGGCGTGTGGTTCGAGGGGACGGCGCATCTGGCGCTCGCCCTGCGCACCCGGCGCGCGCGGGGCGACGAGGCGCGCGCCCGGCGGCTGCTCGCCTCCGTCGAGCGCGCCCAGGATCTGCTCGGCGGCGGCCAGACCCTCGGCGGCGGGGCGGCTGCCGCGCGCTCCGGGATCGTCTCGGCGAGCAGTCCGCTCGACACCGGTTTCGGGTTCGGTTACTACCCGTACCGGCACACCGGGGCGACCGCCTGGTACCTGCTGGCGGCAACGCGCAGCAACCCGTGGTGAGCACGCGTACCGGGCGGTGTCCGGCACCCGCGTAGCACCCTCAACCCCCTTACAAACCACTAAGGTTAGGCTAAGCTAAGAAAATCAGGAGGGGGCTGACACACCGGCACGTCGCTCGGGAGGGAAGGGTCCATGGGATTACCGGCCATCGAGTCGTACCCCATGCCGGACCGCTCCTCCCTCCCCGTACCGCACCTCTCCTGGACCATCGCCCCGGAGCGGGCCGCCCTGCTGATCCACGGCATGCAGAACCAGTTCATCGACGCGTTCCCGGCCGGGTGTTCACCCGTGCGGGAACTCGTCGAGAACGTCGCGGCGCTGCGCGGGCTCGCCGGGGCGCTCGGCATGCCGACCGTCTTCAGCGCGGAGCCGGTCGACCTGCGCGACGGCTCCCGGGGGCCGGGGGCCGAGACGTTCGGCGCCCCCGAGCCGGACGGCACGGCGGTGATCGAGCGTCTCGCGCCGCGCCCCGGCGAGCATCTGCTGCGCAATGTGCGACCCAACGCGTTCCTGCGCAGTCATCTCGGCCGGCTGCTGCGCTCGCAGGGCCGGGACCAACTGATCGTCTGCGGGCTGTACGCGCACCTCGGCGTCCTGCTCACCGCGGCGGACGCCGCCATGAACGACATCCAGCCCTTCGTCGTCGCGGACGCCGTCGCCGACTTCTCCGCCGAGGAGCACTCCATGGCTCTGCGGTGGGTGGCGCGCAGCGGTGTGGTCCGTACGACGGACGGGCTGCTGCGTGAACTGCTCCTGCACCGGGGGCGGCGCGACACCGGTTCGAACGGATCAGCCTGAGCGGACGGAGCAGGACACGTGGGACACACGGGCGGCGTGATCGTCGTCAAGTTCGGCGGCAACGCCATGGTGGACGGAACCCTGCGGCAGACGTTCGCCGAGGACGTCGTGGAACTGCGGCGGGCCGGGCTCCGTCCGGTCGTCGTGCACGGCGGCGGACCGCAGATCAGCGCGATGCTCGACCGCCTCGGTCTGGAGACGCGCTTCGCGGCGGGTCTGCGGGTGACCACTCCGGAGACCATGGACGTGGTGCGCATGGTGCTCACGGGCCGGGTGCAGCGCGAACTGGTCGGTTCCATCAACGCCCACGGCCCCTTCGCCGTCGGTATGACGGGCGAGGACGCGCACACGATGACCGCGGTCCGGCGGCCGGCCTTGGTGGACGGCCGACAGGTCGACATCGGTCTGGTCGGCGAGGTCGTGGAGGTGAACGCGGACACCGTGCGGGCCCTGCTGGACCAGGGACGCATCCCGGTGGTCTCCCCCGTGGCGCGCGGCACGGACGGCGAGGTCTACAACGTCAACGCCGATCTCGCCGCGTCCGCGCTGGCCTCGGCCCTGGGCGCCGAACGGCTCGTGATGCTCACCGACGTGGCGGGGCTGTACGCGGACTGGCCGCACACCACCGAGGTGATCGAGCGGCTGACGGCCGATGAGCTGGAGGCGCTGCTGCCGGGGCTGGCCGACGGGATGCTGCCGAAGATGGAGGGGTGCCTGCGGGCCGTGCGGTCCGGGGTGCGCCGGGCGCAGGTGCTCGACGGCCGGGTGCCGCACGCCGTGCTCAAGGGCGTCCTCGGCGACACCTCACCCGGCACCACCGTCCTACCCGGCCCCGGCACCACCGTGGTACCCGGCCCCGACCCCGCTGCCCAGCTCGGCCTCGAGGCCGGCGCCGGCGCGGAGGCCCGCTGAGCGGCACGGCCGTCGTCCGCGTACGGCCCCGCCGCGCCGTTCACAGGATCCGGGCGAGCACCCGGGCGTTGCGGCGCGGGTCCAGGGACGCGGCCCAGGCCGCCGGTGCCGTACCGGGGGACGCGGGTCCGAAGCCGTACCGCAGGAAGAGGCCGCCCCCGCCGACGGTGGCCGTGAACAGCGCGCCCACCGACCGGGCGCGCGCCCGCGCCACGGCGGCGCGCAGCAGCCCGGTGCCGACGCCGTGCCCCTGCCGGTCGGGCGCGACGCAGAAGTTGTACAGCACACCCGACGGCAGGTGTCCGCCCGTGGAATCGGCCGCGTGGACGTGCAGGGCGAGACATCCGTCGAGGGTGCCGTCGGGGGCCTCGGCGACGACGAAGTCCGCCGCCCGGGAGGCGTAGAGGGCGGTGGGGCGCTCGCGCAGCTCTCCCGTGCGCACGAACGGCCGGGACAGCGCGGCGAGCGCCTCGGCGTCGTCCGGGCGCGCGGGACGTACGGCCGACAGGACCGGGAGCGGAGCCGGGAGCGGAGCCGGGAGCAGGGTGGGGGGCGGCGTTGCGGTGGTCAAGGTGGTCCTTCCGTGTCCTGCGCGCTCCTGTGCGCAGCGGTGGCCCGGCGGGCGGGAGGGGGTGCGCTCACGCCCGCCGGGTGCGGTCGTTCAGGCGGTCCTGGGTGTCTCGCGGCCGTCGACGTACGTCGCCACCACGTCGATGTCGCCGATCCGCGAGGGCTCGACGCGGCGTGGGTCGTCGCCCAGGACGACCAGGTCGGCGCGTCTGCCCGGGGTGAGGCTGCCCAGGCTGTCCTCCCCGTGGCAGGCGCGGGCCCCGGCGACGGTGTACGCGTACAGGGCCTCCTCGACGGTGACGGCCTCCGCCTGGCCGATCACCCGGCCGGACGCGGAGGCCCGTTCGACCATGAACTGGACGGCGCGCAGCGGCGATCCGTCCGCGACGGGGCGGTCGGAGCTGCCCACCAGCGGGATGCCGTGGTCCAGGAACCCTCGGCCCCGGTAGAGCCACGGGGCCCGTTCCTCGCCTCTGACCGAGGCGTAGTCGTCGCCAAAGCGGCGCAGGAAGGTGGGCTGGACGACCACGGTGACACCGAGCCGGGCGAAGCGCGCGAGCTGGTCGGGGCGGATCAGCCCGGCGTGCTCGATCCGGTGCCGTGCCTCGGGACGCGGCCGGATCCGCTGGGCACGTTCCAGCGCGTCCAGGGCGAGGTCGGCGGCGCGGACCGGGCTCCGCCGGCGGAGCCGCCGAAGGGATGCCACCCGGGTCACGGCCGCAGGGGTCACGGCCGCAGGGGTCACGGCTCCTGGAAGCGGAGCCATGACCCCTGCGAGCCCGAAGGCCCCAGGCGCCGCGGCCCCTATCGGGCCGTCCCGATCCCGTCCGTCAGCGGCTCGGCGGGTTTCAGGCCGCGGGCCAGGATCGAGTCCAGGATCTCGCCGACCCGGATCGCCGTGTTGGACAGCAGGGACGAGGTGATGCCGTGGGTGTGTTCGGTGCCGCCCTGGAGGTAGACACCGCAGTGCAGTTCGGGGCTCGCCGCCACCCGGTAGTCGCGCTCGACCCGGACCCGGCCCTCGTCGTCGCGCCGGCAGAGCCCGGCGACCTCGCCCAGCAGGGCCAGCCCGTCCGCGGGCCGGTACCCGGTACCGAAGACGATGACGTCGGCGTCGAGCGCGGTCTCCTCGCCGGTGACCAGCGAGCGGACGGTGGCCCGGACCTTCTCCGGGGTCTCGACCACGCCGGTCAGCCGGGACACGTTGTGGAAGCGGAGCCGCTCGGTGCCCAGGACCTTCTCCTGGTACACCCGCCGGTACAGGTCCTCGATGAGGTCGATGTCCACCACCGAGTAGTTGGTGTTCCCGTGATAGTCCATCAGTTTTCGCTTGACGTCCTCGGGCGCGGAGAAGTACTCGTCCACCGCCTCGGGGTCGAAGATGCGGTTGGCGAAGTTGCTGTCGTCCGCGGGGCTGTAGCCGTAGCGGGAGAAGACGGCGTGGACCTCCGCGCCGGGGAAGCGGCGGTGCAGGTAGGCCACGTTCTCGGCGGCGCTCTGGCCGGCGCCGACCACGATGAACCGGGCGGGGTCGGTGCCCTCCAGGGCGTCCACCTTCCCCAGCAGGTCGGAGTTGTGCCAGATGCGGTCGGTGCGCTCGACGCCGTCCGGCATGCGCGGCCGCAGCCCGGTGCCGATGACGAGGTTGCGGGCCCGGTGCACGACGAGGCCCTCGCCGGCCCGGACGGTCACGTCCAGGTACTCCACCACACCGTCGCGGACGACGGGTTCGACGCCGATGACCTCATGGCCGTAGGAGACCATGTCGTCGACCTGCGCCGCCGCCCACTCGAAGTAGTCGTGGAACTCCATCCGCAGCGGGAAGAAGTTCTTGTGGTTGACGAAGTCGATCAGCCGCCCCTTGCTCTGGAGATAGCTCAGGAAGCTGAACTCGCTGGTCGGGTTGCGGAGGGTCACCAGGTCCTTGAGGAAGGACACCTGCATCGTGGCGTCGTCGATCAGCATGCCCCGGTGCCAGCCGAAGCGCGGCTGCTGCTCGAAGAAGTGGGCGGTGACGGCCTCCTGCCTGCCGACGCGTGCGTTGTGCTCGGTGAGAGCGATCGCCATGGCCACATTGGACGGACCGAAGCCGATGCCAATGAGGTCGTGTATCAGTGGTGCGTCGTCAGGAAGAACCGGAGACATGTCACTCCCATCGTGCGGGGCAGCCGTGGTCGAGGCGCTGGAAGTAGCGGGAGGAGGGCACGCTTCCGCGAGACCCACTTAACTTAGGGAAGCCTAAGCTTATCTCGTGAAGCTGTCGACGGGACGAAACGGACACCCTACGGCTGTTCGAATTTCTGACACCGCGTCATGAGGCCTCCTGGTGCGCGGCATTGCCCTGTTAGGTAAGCCTTGCTTTACTTGGCTCCGTCCCATTGCTGCCCAGAGGAGGATCCCCCATGCGGGTCGTCATGTTCGGTTATCAGACCTGGGGCCACCGCACCCTCCAGGCCCTGCTGGACTCCGAGCACGACGTGGTGATGGTCGTGACGCACCCCAGGAGCGAGCACGTCTACGAGCGGATCTGGAGCGACTCGGTCGCCGACCTGGCCGAGGAGCACGGCATCCCCGTCCTCCTGCGCAACCGGCCCGACGACGAGGAGCTGTTCGAGCGCCTCAAGGACGCCGACCCGGACATCATCGTCGCCAACAACTGGCGGACCTGGATCCCCCCGCGCATCTACGACCTCCCCCGCCACGGCACGCTCAACGTCCACGACTCGCTGCTGCCGAAGTACGCCGGCTTCTCCCCGCTGATCTGGGCCCTCATCAACGGCGAACCCGAAGTCGGCGTCACCGCCCACCTGATGGACGAGGAGCTCGACGCCGGCGACATCGTCCTCCAGCAGGCCGTGCCGGTCGGGCCGGCGGACACCGCGACCGACCTGTTCCACAGGACGGTCGACCTCATCGCCCCGGTCACCACGGGCGCCCTCGCCCTGATCGCCTCGGGCCGCACGGAGTTCACCCGGCAGGACCGTTCCCAGGCCAGCTTCTTCCACAAGCGGTCCCTCGAGGACAGCCGGATCGACTGGAGCTGGCCCGCCGAGGACCTGGAGCGCCTCGTGCGCGCCCAGTCCGCCCCGTATCCGAGCGCCTTCACCTTCCACCGGGGCAAGCGCCTGGAGATCCTCTCCGCCGTGGTCTCCGAGGGCCGCTACGGCGGGACGCCGGGCCGCGTCTTCTACCGCGAGGGGGACGGCGTGGTGATCGTCGCCGGAGCCGACGCCCGCACCGGCCGCAACCACGGGCTGGCCATCACGCGCGTACGGACCGAGGACGGCCGGGAACTGGGCGCGACCGAGTACTTCACCGCCATGGGCGGCTACCTCACCGCCCGCCCCTGACCGCCCTCGCCCCCGCGCCGGCCGGTCCCGACACGGTCCCGGGGCCGGCCGGCCGGACCGGGGGGGGGGGGGGGGGAGCCGTCGCGCTGGGTCGATGTTCGCCTCCTGGGAGCGAGGGCGATACCGCAAAAGCCCCCCATCGGCGCTCCTACAATTCCGTCTTCG
>NZ_JBVJAB010000009.1:117938-208948 GCF_055591025.1 Streptomyces sp. NPDC041784 | reverse complement strand
TCCCCCCACCTCCTCCCCCCCCCCGGGCTGGCCGCTAAAAACGGCTTGTAGGGGCGGGCAGCGGGGACCACCGAAGAGAGAACAACAGATCCGCGCGCCGGCGCTCGTCTCCCACGGGGCCCGCGGGGCCGATCCAACGGGTCCACGGGTGCCGATCCCACGGGTCCGCCGGGGCCGAGCGGCCAAGGTCACAGCCACGACGAGGGAAAGGTCACAGCCCCCCCTCTGCTGCTCCTTTGCGTCTCTGTCCTAGCATCCGAGCATGACGGTCCTGCCTGACGACGGGCTCGAGCTGGCCGGCGAGTTCCCTGACACCACCCACGAGCAGTGGCAACGCCTAGTTTCGGGCGTACTACGCAAGTCGGGCAAGGACGTCGAGGGCGCCGAAGCCGAGGAAGCCCTGTCCACCACCCTCGAGGACGGGTTGCGCACCCGCCCTCTGTACACCGCGCGCGACACCGCGCCCGATCCCGGCTTCCCGGGGTTCGCGCCCTTCGTACGCGGCAGCCGCGCCGAGGGGAACACCGCGGGCGGCTGGGACGTACGGCAGCGGCACACGACGGCGGACGGCGAGGCGGTCCTCGCCGACCTGGAGAACGGCGTCACCTCGCTGTGGCTGACCGTCGGCGACACGGGCGTTCCCGTGTCGTCGCTCGCCCAGGTGCTCGACGGCGTCTACCTCGACCTGGCCCCCGTGGTCCTCGACGCGGGAAGCGCCACCGAACCCGCCGCGCGGGAGCTGCTGCGGCTGTACGAGGAGCGGGGCGTCGCCAAGGAGGCGGCGCGCGGCAACCTCGGCGCCGACCCCCTCGCCCACGAGGCCCGCACCGGGCAGGCCGCCGACCTCGCGCCGGCCCTCGCCCTCGCCGGACTGTGCGCCGAGGAGTACCCGGGGCTGCGGGCCCTGACCGTGGACGCGCTGCCGTACCACGAGGCCGGCGGCTCCGCCGCGCAGGAGCTGGGCGCCTCCCTCGCGACCGGCGTGGCGTATCTGCGGGCGCTGACCGGTGCCGGGCTGAGCGTCGAGCGGGCCTGCGCCCAGCTGGAGTTCCGGTACGCGGCGACCGCCGACCAGTTCCTCACCATCGCCAAGCTGCGGGCGGCCCGCCGGCTGTGGGCGCGGGTCGCCGAGGTCTGCGGCGCCCCGGGCGCCGGCGCTCAGCTCCAGCACGTCGTGACCTCGCCGGTGATGACGACCCGCCGCGACCCGTGGGTGAACATGCTGCGCGCCACGGTCGCCACGCTCGCGGCCGGGGTCGGCGGCGCCGACGCCGTGACCGTGCTGCCCTTCGACCACGACCTGGGCCTGCCCGACGCCTTCGCGCGCCGGATCGCCCGCAACACCTCGACGATCCTGGTCGAGGAGTCCCATCTGGCGCGGGTGATCGACCCGGCGGGCGGCTCCTGGTACGTGGAGCGGCTCACCGACGAACTGGCCCACGCGGGCTGGGAGTTCTTCCGGCGGATCGAGCGACTCGGCGGCCAGGCCGCCGCGTTGCGCTCCGGCGACCTCGGCAAGGACCTGGCCGACACCTGGGCGGCCCGCGCCGCCGGGATCGCCAAGCGGCGCGAACCCGTCACCGGTGTCAGCGAGTTCCCGTTCCTCGGGGAGAAGCCCGTGGAGCGCGCCCCCGCGCCCGAGCAGCCGTCCGGCGGTCTGCCGCGGGTGCGGCGCGACGAGGCGTACGAGGCCCTGCGCGCCCGCTCCGACGCGCATCTGGCCGCCACCGGCGCACGGCCGCGGATCTATCTGGCCTCGCTCGGCCCGGCCGCCGCGCACACCGCGCGGGCCGGCTTCGCCGCCAACCTGTTCCAGGCGGGCGGCATCGAGCCCGTCACCGAGGGCACCTTCGAGGAGAGCGGCGCCGCCGAGGCCGTGCTGTGCTCCAGCGACGCCGTGTACGAGGAGCAGGCGGCCGCCGTCGCCGGGCAGCTCAAGGCAGCCGGTGCCACGCAGGTGTTCCTGGCCGGCCGTCCCGGGCCGTACGCCGATGTCGACGCCTATGTCTTCGCGGGCTGTGACGCCGTCGCCGTCCTGACCGCCACCCTCGACCGCATGGGAGTGTCCTGATGGAAATCCCCGACTTCTCCGGGATCGACCTGGGGACCCCCACGGCCGGCGGCGGCGCCGACGAGTGGCGTACGGCCGTGAAGCGGGCGGCGGGCGGGGACGACCTGCTCTGGGAGACCCCGGAGGGCATCCCGGTCAAGCCGCTCTACACGGGGCAGGACCTGGAGGGCCTGGACTTCCTGGGCACCCACCCGGGCATCGCCCCGTATCTGCGCGGCCCGTACCCCACGATGTACGTCAACCAGCCGTGGACGATCCGCCAGTACGCGGGCTTCTCCACGGCCGAGGAGTCCAACGCCTTCTACCGCCGCAACCTGGCCGCCGGCCAGAAGGGCCTGTCGGTCGCCTTCGACCTGCCCACGCACCGCGGTTACGACAGCGACCACCCGCGGGTGACCGGTGACGTCGGCATGGCGGGCGTGGCGATCGACTCGATCTACGACATGCGGCAGCTGTTCGACGGCATCCCGCTGGACAAGATGACCGTGTCGATGACCATGAACGGCGCCGTGCTGCCGGTCTTGGCGCTGTACATCGTGGCCGCCGAGGAACAGGGCGTACCGCCCGAGAAGCTGGCCGGGACCATCCAGAACGACATCCTCAAGGAGTTCATGGTCCGCAACACCTACATCTATCCGCCGAAGCCGTCGATGCGGATCATCTCCGACATCTTCGCGTACACCTCGCAGCGGATGCCCCGGTACAACTCGATCTCCATCTCCGGCTACCACATCCAGGAGGCCGGGGCGACGGCCGACCTGGAGCTGGCGTACACCCTCGCCGACGGCGTGGAGTACATCCGGGCGGGCCGCGAGGCCGGTCTGGACGTGGACGCGTTCGCGCCCCGGCTGTCGTTCTTCTGGGCGATCGGCATGAACTTCTTCATGGAGGTCGCCAAACTGCGCGCGGCGCGGCTGCTGTGGGCGAAGCTGGTGAAACAGTTCGACCCGAAGAACTCCAAGTCGCTGTCCCTGCGCACCCATTCGCAGACCTCCGGCTGGTCGCTGACCGCGCAGGACGTCTTCAACAACGTCACGCGCACCTGTGTGGAGGCGATGGCGGCCACCCAGGGCCACACGCAGTCGCTGCACACCAACGCCCTCGACGAGGCCCTGGCGCTGCCCACGGACTTCTCGGCACGCATCGCCCGCAACACCCAGCTGCTCATCCAGCAGGAGTCCGGCACGACCCGGGTCATCGACCCGTGGGGCGGCAGCGCGTACGTGGAGAAGCTGACGTACGACCTGGCCCGGCGGGCCTGGCAGCACATCCAGGAGGTGGAGCGGGCGGGCGGCATGGCAAAGGCCATCGACGCGGGCATCCCGAAACTGCGCATCGAGGAGGCCGCCGCCCGCACCCAGGCCCGGATCGACTCCGGGCGCCAGCCGGTGATCGGCGTGAACAAGTACCGGGTGGAGAACGACGAGGCGATCGACGTCCTCAAGGTCGACAACTCCTCGGTGCGCGCCCAGCAGATCGAGAAGCTGCGGCGGCTGCGCGCGGAGCGGGACGAGCGGGCCTGCCAGGACTCGCTCGACGCGCTCACCCGGGCGGCCGGCGGCGAGGGCAACCTGCTGGAGCTGGCGGTGGAAGCGGCCCGCGCGAAGGCCACGGTCGGCGAGATCTCCGACGCCCTGGAGAAGGTGTACGGGCGGCACGCGAGCCAGATCCGTACGATCTCCGGCGTGTACCGCAACGAAGCAGGTGAGTCCCCCACCGTGGAACGCACCCGAGGCCTGGTGTCCGCGTTCGCGGAGGCCGAGGGCCGCCGGCCCCGCATCCTGGTCGCCAAGATGGGCCAGGACGGCCACGACCGCGGCCAGAAGGTGATCGCCACCGCCTTCGCCGACCTCGGCTTCGACGTCGACGTCGGCCCGCTGTTCCAGACGCCCGCCGAGGTGGCCCGGCAGGCGGTCGAGGCGGACGTGCACATCGTCGGGGTGTCCTCGCTGGCCGCCGGGCACCTCACCCTCGTCCCGGCACTGCGCGAGCAGCTGGCCGAGGAGGGGCGGGAGGACATCATGATCGTGGTGGGCGGGGTGATCCCGCCGCAGGACGTGCCGACCCTGCTGGAGATGGGCGCGGCGGCCGTCTTCCCGCCCGGCACGGTGATCCCGGACGCCGCGTACGACCTGGTCGCGCGGCTGGCCACCGACCTCGGGCACAGCCTGTGATCGATGTCGACGCCTATGTGAAGGGTGTCCTCGACGGGAAGCGGGCCGTGATCGCGCGCGCGATCACGCTCGTCGAGTCCACCCGGCCCCAGCACCGGGTGCTGGCCCAGGAGTTGCTGACCGAGCTGCTCCCGCACAGCGGGCGGGCGCGGCGGATCGGGGTCAGCGGTGTGCCGGGCGTGGGCAAGTCGACGTTCATCGACGCGTTCGGCACGCTGCTGACCTCGCTCGGGCACCGGGTGGCGGTGCTCGCCGTCGATCCGTCGTCCAGCCGTACGGGCGGCTCGATCCTGGGCGACAAGACCCGGATGGAGCGGCTGGCCGTCGATCCGGCGGCCTTCGTCCGCCCCTCCCCCACCGCGGGCACGCTCGGCGGGGTCGCCAAGGCGACCCGGGAGTCGATCGTGGTGATGGAGGCGGCCGGGTACGACGTGATCCTGGTGGAGACGGTCGGCGTCGGCCAGTCCGAGACCGCGGTCGCGAACATGGTCGACTCCTTCCTGCTGCTCACCCTGGCCCGCACCGGCGACCAGCTCCAGGGCATCAAGAAGGGCGTCCTGGAGCTGGCCGACGTGATCGCCGTCAACAAGGCGGACGGCCCGCACGAGCGCGACGCCCGCGCGGCGGCACGGGAACTGGCGGGCGCGCTGCGGCTGATGCACGGCGCGGACGCGGTCTGGACCCCGCCCGTGCTGAGTTGCAGCGCCCGCGAGTCGGCCGGCCTGGACACCGTCTGGGAGCGCCTCGAACAGCACCGTACGCTGCTGGACTCGACCGGCCGGCTCACCGCCAAGCGGCGCGACCAGCAGGTCGACTGGACGTGGACCATGGTCCGCGACGAGCTGCTGGACCGGCTGCACGCCGATCCCGCGGTACGGGCCCTGGCCCCCGCGCTCGAACAGCAGGTCAGGGACGGCGCGTTGACGGCCACACGGGCCGCCGGCCGCATCCTGGACGCCCTCGGGAGCACCGAGAGCAGCGAGAGCACCGGGACACCTTGAGCGCCCGCTACCCGTCGGAGGCCTGACCCGCGGCGCGGTCGGCGCGGGTGCGTACCGTCTCCGCGGCGCGCGTCAGTTCGGCGAGCACGGTGCGTACGGCCCGGCGGGCGGTGCGCTCGGGGCGGTGGAGCACGTCCACGTGGCGGCTGGCCCGGACGCCGTCGAGCGGTCTGAGGACCACGTCGGGGTGCGGGCGGGCCGTCCAGCGGGGCATCAGGGCGACTCCGCCGCCGGCCGCGACCAGCTCCGCGACCACCGAGATCTCGTTGACGCGATGGACGATGTCGAGGCGCCGCCCGGCGGCGACGGCGACGGCCTCGACGGTGGCCAGGAGCGGAAAGCCGTCGTGGACGGTGATCCACGGCTGGTCCGCGACCTCGGCCGGGGTCAGCCGGGGCCGCGCCGCCAGGGGGTGACCGGCGGGCAGGGCGATGTCGAGCGGCTCGCGCAGCAGGGGCGTGACCGTCGTGGTCCGGGGCCACACCGGCGCGTGGTCGAGGCGGTGGGCGACGACGAGGTCGTAGTGGCGGGTCAGGGGCGGGAAGTCGTCCTGGGCGACGTCCTCGTCGTGGAGGGTGACGCGGGGCGATCCCGGGGCGTCCAGGCCGCGCAGCAGCAGGGGGAAGAACGCCGCGGCCCCGCTGTGGAAGGCCGCCACCGAGACCCTGCCACCGGGCTGGTCGACGAACGCGTCGACGGCGTGCCGCGCCCGGGCCAGGGCCGTCTCCACCCCGATCGCGGCCTCGGCCAGGGCCTGCCCGGCGGCGGTGAGGACCAGCCGCCGTCCGGCGCGTTCGGTGAGCGGGACGGGGATCGACCGCTGGAGCAGCCGGAGCTGCTGGGAGACCGCCGAGGGCGTCACCCGCAGCGCCTCGGCGACCGCGGTGACGCTGCCCAGTTCGCCCAGCTCCCGCAGGATCCGCAGCTGCCTCTCGTCCATCGGCACAGTGTAGCTTCGCTACAGGGTTGGTTGAGCAACTCGTCGTTTACTTCAACGTGCTGGTCAGGAATCGTGGACGCCATGCCAGCCACCCGTCGTACGGACGTGGTGCTCCTGGCCGTCGCCGTCGTCTGGGGCTCCAGCTATCTGACGGCGAAGACGGCCACGGAAACCACACCGGTCCTCCTCGTCCTCTTCCTGCGCTACGCCATCTCGGCCGTCGCCTGCGTCGCCGTCGTCGCCGCCGCGGTACGGACCTCCGGTCCCCTCACCCGGAACGAACTCGCCCGCGGATCCCTGCTCGGGGTCACCCAGGCCGCCGTCCTCGTCCTGGAGACGTACGGCGTCGCGCACACCAGCGCCGCCAACGCGGGCCTGATCATCAGCCTCACCCTCGTCCTCACTCCGCTCCTGGACCGCGCCGGACGACGGGGCGGGCTGCCGGTGCGGTTCTTCCTCGCCGCCGGTCTGTGCGTCGGGGGCGTCGCCCTGCTGGTGTCCGGCACGGGTCTGCGCGCTCCCGGCACCGGCGATCTGCTGATGCTCGCGGCGGCGGTGGTCCGGGCGGGCCATCTGGTGCTCGTCGGACGGCTCACCGCGGGCCGGACGCTGCGCCCGCTGCAGCTGACCGCCGTCCAGAGCGTCGTCGGTACGGTGCTGTTCCTCCCGCCGGCGGCGGCCGCTCTGCCGCTGCTCGCCCGGACCGACGCGGCGACCTGGGCCCAGCTCCTCCACCTCGCCCTGTTCTGCGGTCTGTTCGCGTTCCTCGCGCAGACCTGGGCGGTGCAGCGCACCTCCGCGACCAGGGCGAGTCTCCTCCTGGGCACCGAGCCGGTCTGGGCCCTCGCGGTCGGCATCGGCTTCGGCGACGAGCGGCTCACCGCGCTCTCCGCACTCGGCGCCGTCCTGATCGTCGCCGGAACGTACTGGGGGCAGGCCGTCGAACGTGCCCAGCGCGCGACGCGGACGCGGCCCGTGGTGCCCGCCCGGACGCCGCGGCCGGAGCCGGCGGAGGACCGCGCGCTCGGCCGCCAGCTTTCTTGATGCGTGCATGCGGGTGGTCTGCGCGGCCCGATCGCCCGCCGGCCGGTCACGTCGCCACGACGTATTCACCCCGTCGGCGAAAATGCTCCGAACAGCGCAAGTACCGGATGAATTCAGGTATTTCGCATTCTCTGCCCGATATCGAGCCAGGTAGGAGCATCAGATGACCTCGACCGCCACCCCGAGGTTCTCCGTCTTCACCCCCAGCCACCGCCCCCGCTTCCTCGACGAGTGCCTGGCGACGCTCCAGGCGCAGACCTGTCCGGACTGGGAGTGGATCGTCCTGCTCAACAACGGCGCCCGATGGCGCCCGGAGCGCCCCGACGAGCGGATCCGGGTGGAGATCGCGGACGACCTCGTCGGCGTCGGAGCGGCGAAGCGCCGGGCCTGTGAACTGGCGCGCGGCGACATCCTGGTCGAGCTGGACCACGACGACCTGCTGGCGAAGGCGTGTCTGGCGGAACTCGCCAAGGCCTTCGACGCACAGCCCGACACCGTCTTCGTCTACAGCAACACCGCGCAGATCACCGAGGACGGCAAGCGGGACGACAGCCGGTTCAACGAGGCGCACGGCTGGCACTACGAGGACGTGCGGGTCGACGGCCGCAAGCTCCTCCAGGTCAGGTCCATGGCCCCGACCCCGCACAACGTGTCCTACATCTGGTACGCGCCCAACCACGTCCGGGCGTTCCGCAAGGACGCGTACGACAAGGCCGGCGGGTACGACGCCGACCGCACGGTGCTCGACGACCAGGACCTGATGTGCCGTCTGTTCCACGTCGGCGACTTCCACCACGTCCCGCGCTGTCTGTACCTCCAGCGGATGCACCCGGCCAACACCCAGCGCGACCCGGAGATCAACGCCTTCATCCAGCGCGAGACGGTCGCCCTGTACGACAAGTACATCGAGGCCAACGCGCTCGCCTGGACGCTCCGCCGTGGGCTGATCGCGCTGGACCTGGGCTCGGCCCGGCGGAAGCCGCCCGGCTACATGGGCGTGGACAAGCTCCCGGGCGAAGGCGTCGACATCGTCGCGACGCTGCCCGGAAAGGTGGACCTGCCCGACGACTCCGTCGGGCTGCTGCGGGCGGTGAACTTCCTCGAGCACGTGCCCGCGAAGGTGCCGCTGATCAACGAGCTGTACCGGCTGCTGGCCCCCGGCGGCATGCTCCTGACGACCACGCCCAGCTCCGACGGCCGCGGCGCGTACCAGGACCCGAGTCACGTCGCCTACTACAACGAGAACTCCTTCTGGTACTACACGGACGACCAGTACCGCGCCTTCGTGCCCGACCTGGAGGCCAGGTTCCAGAGTTCGCGGCTGGCCACGTACTTCCCGTCCGAGTGGCACTCCGAGAAGAACATCTCGTACGTCGTCGCCAACCTCATCGCGATGAAGGACGGCGCGGCCCGGTGCGGGGGGCCGCTGCTGGTCCAGAGCCGCTGACGTGCGGACGGTGCCGCGAGGCGGGGGCCTCGGGGCACCGTCGCGGGGGTTACGTCACGGTGTCGTGTCGGCGCAGATCACGAAGGCAGTGATGTCCTGGTTGGCGGTGGTGGTGACCGTCCATCCGGGCGGTGTACCACCGGACGGGAAACTGGTCCTCGCGTTTCCCTGACCGAGAATGAACCCGCCGCCAACGACGGTTTCGCCCGTCACGCACTCCGCGGTCGCCGTCATTTGATTGACCACGCTGGTGCTTCTGACAGTGATGGTACCCACCCCGCCTGCGGCTCCCTGGGCTCCCTGAGCACCCCGAGCGCCTTGGGCACCCTGAGCTCCCTGGACGCCTGCACCGCCGCCAGCGCCCTGTGCACCCTGCGCGCCCTGGGCACCTTGAGCGCCTTGGGCTCCCTGCGCGCCCTGCGCACCTTGGGCACCCTGCACGCCCTGGGCACCCCGGGCCCCCTGCGCCCCCTGCGCCCCCTGCGCCCCCTGCGGGCCACGCGGTCCCTGCGGCCCGGTCTTGCCCGGTTTACCCGGCGGGCCGGGCTTACCGGGCTTGCCCTCGTAGCCCCGCGGGCCACGAGGGCCCTGGGGACCGCGGTGGTGGTCAGGGCCACGGTCAATGGCCTCGGCGTACCGCGCGGTGTCGTCCGGAGACAGCGGCGCCGCGCCGTGGGCACCGGCCCGGCGGATCGCGTCGGCGACCGCCGCCTCGGACACGCCCCGCGGGAGCGCCACCGCCACCTGACGACCCACGCCCGGCTTCTGCATGGCGTCGGCGATGGCCGACGCGCTCGGGGTGACACTGAGTGCCACCGCAGCAGCGCCCACCGACACCAGGGTGGCGGATTTCAGGCGCGCGACTCGGCTCGTTCTACGGCTCAAGAGAACCTTCCTCACGATTGGGAGGGGATCGGACAGGCAAGCGCGCACTGCGTGCGTTTCGTTCGACTTGCTCGCCACATCCCTGCGGCCACAGACGAGCCCACTCTTCATCCTTAATGAAAGAATGATTATCATCGACCCGCCTTTACGGGCAGGAATCACCCGTGCGGCAGAGCAGTCCCTTCCGCACCGTCCTCATGGTTTCCTTCGGCGCCCGTTCCGGGAGTAACGCTCAGGCGCCTCCGACAAGGCTTCTGCGGTAGGCGACGCAGTCCTCGAACGACGGCAGCAGACCTTTCCGCTCGGCCTCCTCCAGCGTGGGCGCGACGGCGTCCTTCTCGGAAAGGAGCGGCGTGAGACCGTCGGGCCAGGAAATGGCCAGCGCCGGGTCGAGGGGGTTGACTCCGAACTCGCGCTGCGGCGCGTACCCTGCCGAACAGAGATAGACGACGGTGGAGTTGTCCTCCAGGGCCATGAAGGCGTGGCCCAGCCCTTCCGAGAGGTAGACGCAGCGGTGTGTCGTGTCGTCGAGCCGCACCGCTTCCCAGGTCCCGAACCCCGGGGAACCGACGCGGATGTCGACCACCACGTCGAGGACGGCGCCGCTGACGCAGGTGACGTACTTCGCCTGCCCCGGCGGGACCGCCGCGTAGTGGATGCCGCGGAGCGTGCCGCGAGCGGAGCGGGAACA
This sequence comes from Streptomyces sp. NPDC041784, assembly GCF_055591025.1. Lineage (NCBI taxonomy): Bacteria > Bacillati > Actinomycetota > Actinomycetes > Kitasatosporales > Streptomycetaceae > Streptomyces > Streptomyces sp. NPDC041784. The sequence continues at coordinate 198,695 of NZ_JBVJAB010000009.1, read as the reverse complement.
GTTGGCCTGTTCGAGTCGGAGCCCCTGCCCGATGGCGTCGTGGAAGGTGCCGCCCTTGAACCACTCGTGGAACCGGCCCCTGTCGTCCGTGAACACCGTGGGGGTGTCCACCCAAGCTCCTTCGATACCGAGCGGTCTCATGCGATCGCTTCCTTCCGAGCCGTGCCGAAGTTCCGGGCGTCCTCCAGCAGCCCCAGCAGATAGTGGCCGTAGCCGCTCTTGAGCAGCGGTGCCGCCAGTTCGCGGAGCCGGTCGTCGTCGATCAGGCCGGCCCGCCAGACCGCCTCCTCGACACAGCCGACCTTGAGGCCCTGGCGCTCCTCGACGACCCGGACGAACTCCGACGCCTGCACCATGGACGCGAAGGTTCCGGTGTCGAGCCAGGCGGTGCCTCGGTCGAGCCGGGTCACCTCGAGCGCCCCGGCCTCCAGATAGACCCGGTTGAGGTCGGTGATCTCCAACTCGCCCCTGGCGCTGGGCCGTAGACCGCGGGCGATCTCCACGGCGCGGTTGTCGTAGAAGTACAGGCCCGGCACGGCGTACCGGGACCTGGGCCGGGCGGGCTTCTCCTCGATGGACACCGCCCGGCCGAGTCCGTCGAACTCCACCACGCCATAGGCCGACGGGTTCGCGACCTGACAGGCGAACACCCGCCCGCCGCTCGGTTCGTCGTGCCGGGCCAGCCGGGTGCCGAGTCCGCTCCCGTGGAAGATGTTGTCGCCCAGGATCAGGGCGACGGACTCGGCACCGAGGAAATCGGCCCCCAGCACGAAAGCGTCCGCGATTCCCTCCGGGCGATGCTGCGTCATGTATTCCAACCGCAGACCCAGTTGGCTTCCGTCGCCCAGCAATCGACGGAACTGACTCCGGTCTTCGGGGGTCGTGATGATGAGAATGTCCCGCACTCCCGCCATCACCAGAGTGGACAGCGGATAATAGACCATCGGCTTGTCGAATACCGGCAACAACTGCTTCGACACCGAGCGGGTCAACGGCCAAAGTCGCGAGCCGGTGCCTCCGGCCAACAGGATTCCGCGCACGGGATCACCATAGGCTAATCATTCATGAATCCCAGTTTTTCACACGTTTTTCGGCGTGCGCCGTCGACGGAATGCCGCGCCTCGGCCCGCCCGAGCCCTTCCACTGATCGGCGGCACACCGCACGGAGGAACCCGATTTCCGCCGCAACCGGCCCGGACCGCCCCCGGATTGGGGCGCGCCTGCGGGACGTCACGGCAGCGCGAGAACCTCGTCGATCGTGGCCCGCATCGCCTCGTCGTCGAGGAACGCCCGGTAGTCCCGGTACGGCGACAGCCGCCGGTCGGCCGCCCGTACCGTGCGCAGGGTCGCCCGCGCCGCCGGAGTGACCCTGCCGATCCGGGCGAGGGCCCGTAGCGCGTCGTGGAAGACGCCGTAGAGCCCGCCGCTCTCGACGGTCGGCAGGACGTACTCCGCCCGGATGTACTCCGCCACGACCGAGACACTCGGCTCCGGCTCGCCCGTGATCGACCACAGGGCGATCGCCGCCCGCAGCCGTAGCCAGGTGTCGCCGTGCTCCATGAGATGCCGTACCCGGTCGGCGTAGCGTGCGGCCGTCGGGCCGAACTCGCCGAGGAGAGCGACGGGTCCGTACCCCGGCGCCTCCTCCGTCAGCACCGCCTCGCCGATCATCCGCAGCGCCGCGTCGCGGTCGCCGCCGAGACGCCAGGCGGCCCAGGCCACCCACTGATGGTTGCCGGGGTGGTCGAGCACCGTGCACCGGCGCACCGCGGCCTCGGCCGACGCCGCGGCCGGCCCCATCGCCACCAGCGCGTGGACCGCGTCCATCGAGTGCCGGGCGTCGCCGAGCAGGGCCACCGCCTCCGGCAGCGCCGGTGCGGCGGGCTGTCCCCACTCCTTGAGGGCCCTGAGGAAACAGCAGGTCAGCGGGCCGCCCACGCCGTCGTCCCGGAGCAGCCGCCGGACCGCGGGCAGGAGATCCTCGGCGTGTGCTCCCAGCGGGATCAGGACGTCCTCGACCTCGGGCCGCCGGGGACCGCTCGTGCAGTACGCGTGGGAGTACTGGCCCCGGTACGGCTCGTACAGCCGCTCGACCAGACCCGGCAGGGCGCGCCGGTCGCCGATACGGGTCAGCGCCCAGCGTGCCTGGTCGCCGACGTTGCCCTCGATCCACTCGTCCTCGCCCGGGTCGTCGACCAGCGCGGCCAACGCGTCGGCGTACGGCGCCGCCGACGGCCCCAGCACCGCGAGCAGGTGGGCCGCCCGGTACCGTACGCCGTCGTCCGGATCGGTGAGCAGTTCGCCCGCGAGCGGCAGCAGTGTGCCGGCCACGGACGGCCGGAGCACCAGCAGCCGCCATCCCTCGTCCAGCGCGGCCCGGCCCAGCGGGCCGTCCCCGTCGCGGTGTGCCGCGGCGATGAGCCGGACGACGAAGGAGAGGGCCGTGTCCGGGTCGTCCTCGAACAGCGCGGCCGACCCGGCGACGATGTCCTCACGGGTGTAGGGAGGTTCGACGCCCGGCACGTACCAGGTCTCCTCGAACCGCGGACGCACGGCCGGGTCGGACAGGACCTCCACCAGCATGTCCAGGGCACGGACCGACGCCCGGACGTCGAACGCGGCAAGGGTGTGCACGGCCGCGACCCGCAGGACGGGGCCGTCGGTCCGCAGTACCTCGGCCACCACCGCCCGCACCCGGTCCACCGCCCCGGCGTCGCCGGAGGCGGCCGCCGCGGGACCCAGCGCCAGCAGCACGGCCGGCCGTACGGTCGGATGCGTCTCGGTGTGCCAGCGCTCCAGCAGGGCGTCGACGTCCTGCGCGAGCGGCAGGGCCTCCCTGCGCACCGGGGGCAGGGGGTCGGCGAGCAGCGCCCGGATCCGGGGCCGGTGCCGTCGCCACTCCTCGTGCCAGCCGGCGTCCACCGCGCCCGGTTCGGCTTCGGCCGCCGTCTCGGCCAGGCCCACCAGGAGTTCGACGAGCGTGGCGCGGGCCCCCATGTCCGGATCACCGGCGAGGGCGACGACGAACGGCAGCGCGGCGACCGAGAGGGAGGGCAGGCGCCGGGTGCCGAGAGCGAAGCAGTCGAACAGCGCGTAGCAGTCGTCCTCGGTGGCCGCCCCACCTTTGAGGGCCAGCCCCCGCAGCGCGCGCCGCATCTCCTTGGCCGGGTGGAGGCCGAGCGCCGGCTCCAACCCCTCCCACGACACGGTGTCCAGCGCTTCCAGCACCGTCCCTGCCACGCACGCCCCCGCCGCCTCGGTGAATCGGTTCCCCGCCCGGCATCCTGCCACCGGGGTCGTCCGTTTCCGGAACGGTTTTCGTCCGGTGATCCCGTGGCGCCTTCCCTGGCGCGTTCCCTACTCCGTGAAGGCGGTCGACGCGGCCGGGAACACGTCGCCGGCCTCCGCGACGGCGAGCGCCACCACCGGGGAGAGCGCCCCGGCCCCGGATCCGGGCACCCCGCTCGGCACCGATCCCCGCAAGGACCCGATCTACTTCGTCCTCACCGCCCGCTTCCACGACGGCGACAGCTCCAACGACCGGGGCGGCAGCCAGCACGTGAAGTCCGGCAACGCGGCCAACGACGACCCCATGTTCCGCGGGGACTTCAAAGGGCTCGTCGAGAAGCTCGACTACATCAAGGCGATCGGTTTCTCGGCCGTCTGGATCACCCCGGTCGTCCTCAACCGTTCGGACTACGACTACCACGGCTACCACGGCTACGACTTCTACAAGGTCGACCCCCGCCTGGAGTCGGCCGGCGCCTCCTACCAGGACCTGATCAACGCGGCCCACGCCAAGGGCATGAAGATCTACCAGGACGTCGTCTACAACCGCAGCTCCCGCTGGGGCGCCAAGGGCCTGTTCACCCCGACCGTGTACGGCGTCCGGGACTCCCAGTGGAGCTGGTACTACGACGAGAAGAACGAGGGCTTCGAGTACGACGGCCTGACCGTCGAGCCCAAGTCCGGGAAGTCGTACTACAACGGCGACCTGTGGTCCACCGCCGAGCCCACCGGCAACACCTGCGTCAACTGGGGCGTGCCCACCGGCGGCAGGAGCGCCGAGGGCTACACGATCTACAACTGCCAGTGGCCGAGCCCGACATCGGGCATGTTCCCGAAGGCGTACTACCACCGGTGCTGGATCGGCAACTGGGAGGGCGAGGACTCCCGCTCCTGCTGGCTGCACGAGGACCTGGCCGACTTCGACACCGAGAGCACGACGGTCCAGAACTACCTGATCGGGGCGTACGACAAGTACATCGACATGGGCGTCGACGGCTTCCGGGTCGACACGGCCGTACACATCCCGCGCGTCACCTGGAACCGCCGCTTCCTGCCCGCCATCCAGGAGCGTGTCACCCAGAAGTTCGGTGCCGCGGCCGCGCGGAACTTCTTCGTCTTCGGCGAGGTCGCCGCCTTCGTCAACGACAAGTGGAACCGGGGCTCGGTGAACCACTCGGCGCAGTTCTACACCTGGAAGGAGCGCAAGGAGTACAGCGCCGACGACGAGGTGGCGGCCATCGAGCAGTACGACTACGAGAACGGCCTCGGCACCGGCAACCAGCCGCCGGCCGTCGGGAACGGCTGCTGGGCCTTGCGGGCGTCTTCACGGGCGCGCACCGCGTCGTTGAACACGACGCGGGCACACCCGAATGCCCTGGCCAGCGCCGTCTGCTGAGCGGCGTCGGGGTACAACCTGAAGGCGTACCGAAGCTGCATGACGATCACACCAGGCAAGTCGAACCCATGTCGTCACCGGGAACATGTGAGCGACCCGTCACCGTCACGAAGCAGGGTCCGGCTCCGCCGGAACGCCACTGCGACGCTCCGCGTCGCGACCACAGGATTCGCTTCACCTCCGGCCTGAAAGCCGGAGCACTGCGAATGATCACTGGTAGCGGATCGACGCGAGGAGCCCGGTGGGTGGAGCCCGGTCGGGGCTCCACCCACCGGCGGTGCGGTCACGGGGCCGACGGGAAGGTCACGCCAAGGTCGCCGGGCTGGGGCCGTCGGGGCGGACGGTGATGCCGTACGTCGCCTTCGTGGGGGTGGAGGTGAAGGCCGGGGTGTGGGCCGGCAGCAGGTGTTCGAGCAGGGCGGTCGATTCGCGGAGCGCGAACTGCAGACCGAGGCAGGCGCGGGGGCCGATACCGAAGGGGAAGTAGGCGCCCGGGTGGGCGGGCCGACCGTTCGGGGCCCGGAAGCGCTGGGGGTCGAAGTGCTCAGGGTCCGGCCACAGTTCGGGGTCGCGATGGGTGAGGTACGGGCAGACCAGGAGGTCGGTCCCCGCCTCGACGGTGTAGCCGGCGAGAGTGTCGTCCTCGGCTGCGTGGCGGGGCAGGATCCAGGCGGACGGATAGAGCCGGAGCGTCTCGTGCACCAGGGCCTGGATGGCCTGGCGGCGTTGCGCCGAGCCTTCGCCGCCGGCGGCCAGAGCCTGTTCGCGGGCGGCGGGATGCCGGTCGAGGAGCAGGTAGAGCCAGGTCAGGGTGGTGGCGGTGGTCTCGTGTCCGGCCACGAGCAGCGTGACCAGCTCGTCGCGGATCAGCCGGTCGGTGTACTCGGGGTGCTCGGTGGCGGCGTCGATCAGGACGTGCAGCAGGCCCGGGCCGTCGGGGCCTGCCGCTCCGCCGCGGGCGGCCTCGATGGCGTGCCGGGCGACCGCGTCGATCCGGGCGAGATCGGCGGCCACGGCGTCCTGGGCGTCACTGACGTCGGCGGGCAGGGTCGGGAGGGCGGCCGCCACGGCGGCCACGGCGGCCAGTTCGCGCTCGGTCGCGTCGTCGAGGGGGTGCCCGGTGAGTGAGCGCCAGATGGCGTCCAGGGCGAAGCGGCGCATCTCCTGCCCGACATCGAGGGTCTGCCCGGTGCGGGCGTACCCGTCCCAGCGCCCGGCGGTGGTCCGGGCCGCCGCGGTGATCCGCTGTTCGTAGCGGCGCATCCCGGTTCCGGTGAACTGGGACTGCAGCAAGCGGCGTTGGCGCTTCCACGCCGTACCGGTGGCGGCGAGGACTCCGTCGCCGATCAGCAGTCGGGCGCGGTGGGAGCGCTTGACGTACCGCTCCGGGTGGCGGGCGAGTACGTGCTGGACCGCCTGCGGGTCGGTGACGAGAACGGTCGGGGCTGCCGGCCCGAGGCGGAACGCCGCGACGCCGCCCAGCCGCTCACGCACCTGGGACAGCAGCTCGACCAGTTCGCCTCCCCCCGAACGCCACCGCCGCACGAGTCCCGGCTCGGCCTCGGGGACCGGCCGCCCCACACCTTGCGCGCCACCTTGAACGCCACCTTGGGCGTCACCTTGGGCGTCACCTTGGGCGTCACCTTGAGCGCCCGCGCCGGGAGCGTACGGAAGAGAGCCGAGACCCGGCTTGTGGTCCATGATTCTTCTCCTGGTCGACCGCCGGGACCGGCGGAACGGAGCACGGGCACCACGCACTGTACGGGAGTGGGCACGGCAGGTGACAGCCGCGTTCGAGGGGTGGGCGCCGGCTCGGCCCGGGTGCCGTCAGCGCTGTGCGAGTGGGGCCGGGGCCTGCTGGACCGCCCAGCCGTTGCCGTCCAGGTCCTTGAAGAAGAGGAAGGAGTTCCAGGTCTCCTCGCTCTCGCCCTCCTCCCAGCCGGACGGCCCCACGTGCAGGACCGGACTCACCTCGACCCCACGGCTCACCAGCTCCTCCCGGGCCGCGGCGATGTCCGTGACACAGAGCTGAAGTCCTTGGAGCGAGCCGGGGGCCATCCTCGGCCGGCCGGGGGAATCCGGAGTGCCGCTCTCGATGACGACGGAGCACCGGGAGCCGGGCGGGGTGAGCTGGACGAACCGGACTCCCGGAAACGGAGACACGTCGACATCGGCGTGAAAGCCGCACTGCTCCGTGTAGAAGGTCTTGGCCCGGTCCACCTCCGTGACCGGCACGACGATCACCTCAAGGGTCCATTCCATACGGGTCACCTCTCTACCTGGGGCCATCACGCCGAGGCCGCGCCCCAGGTGTGGGCGAGCGCGGCGGCCTCGCCCCGGGAGCTGACGCCCAGCTTCTCCAGGATGTTCGCGACGTGGAACTTCACCGTGGACTCGCTGATGTGCAGCTCCTGGGCGATGTCCCGGTTACGGCGTCCGCGCGCGAGGTGGCCCAGTACTTCCAGTTCCCGCGCACCGAGTGCCGTCAGCGGATCCTCGCGCGGTGTCTGCTGCGGGGCCAGCGGCACTCGCACGGTCACCGTCGTACCCCAGCCGGGCACCGCGTCCAGGTCGAACCGTCCGCCCAGCGCCGACAGCCGCTCCCCGACCCGGCGGGTGTCCAGCGCGGCGCGCGAGAGGATGCCGGGTCCGTCGTCGCGTACGGTGGCGCGCAGTTCCTCCGCGTCGGCCCGCCAGGCGAGGTGGACCCGGTGTACGGCCTGGTCCTCGCCGTCCCGCCCGGTCCCCCGGCCCTGGTCGTCGAGCGCGGCGTGGACGACGGCGCGTACGGCGGCCCGCGCCATGTTCGTCACGTCGGAGGGCAGCAGCCGGTCCGCGCCCTCCTCCGCACCCGGGGTGCCCAGGTCCAGCCGTACGCCCCGGGCGCGCAGCAACGGGCGGAGCGAGTCGGCGAGCCGGGCGAAGGCGTGGTCCGTCCGCTCCTCCACCAGCGCCTGGTCGGTTTCGCCCTGGGTCCGTGAGTCGATCAGCGCGGAGACGGCCAGGTCCCCGGCCCGCGCCCGGGCCGCCGCGTCGTCGAGATCGCGGTCGCGCAGGATGCCGAGCAGGGCGGTCAGGGCGGCGCCGTGCGCGTCGCCCAGCTCGGCGATGGCCGCCGCGCGGGCCGCGGCCGCCGCCCGTGACTGGGCCAGCGGTCCCGGGACGGCCTCCGCGACCATGCGTTCCCGGTGCGCGGTCACGAGATCCCACAGCGCTTGGGCGGTCGCGAGCCGGTCCGCCGTGACGGGGGTGTCGTCGGTGCGCACCAGGACCAGCAGGGCGCCCCGCTCGGTGAGGTCGCTGGCGAGCACCAGGACGGGCACCTCGGCGCCGGCGAACCGGGTCCGCCCCTGCCAGGTCCCGCGCACCGGCACCAGTTGCCCAAGCGCCGCCACGTCGGCGGTGGTGATGGCGGATCCGGGCCCGCCCGGGGCCGCGCCATGGGTCTTGAACGGCGAGTACGAGCAGTTGCTGGACAGTTCCGCGGCCGCCGTGTGCGGGATGGCCTCGGTGAGCAGGGCGGAGAGCGTCGGCAGCGTCTCGCTCAGGGGCGCCCGGATCACGTCGACGGCTCCGGTCAGGTCCATGAACACCAGCGTAGCCAGCCGCTCCGGCGGCCCGGCTGTCCTTTCGGCCAGGTCGATCCGGTCGAAAGGACAGCCGGGCGGCGAGGGTGCCGACGCAGCATGGAGCCGTTGCCCCGAGCCGCCCGTCGGCGGCTTCGTGTGGCCCTACCGATGAGGAAGTGAAGGACATGAAGGCGATCGTCTACCAGGAGTACGGCGGCCCCGAGGTGCTGCGGTTCACGGAGGTCGAGGAGCCGCACCCCAGTCCCGGCCAGGTGCGGATCAAGGTGACGGCCGCCGCCGTCAATCCCGTCGACCACAAGATCCGCCGCGGCTGGATGCCATTCCTGGCCCCCTCCCTCCCCGCGATCCCCGGGCTGGAGGCCGCGGGTGTCGTGGACGAGCTGGGCGAGGGGGTGACCGGGTTCTCGGTCGGGGACGAGGTGCTCGGCTGGACGGAGGGCGGCGCCTACGCGACCCATGCCCTGGTCCGCCGGATGGCCGCCAAGCCCGCCGGGCTGGACTGGGAGACGGCCGCCGCGCTGCCCGTGGCCAGTGAGACGGCCGGCGGTGTCCTGGAGCTGCTCCGGCTCACGAAGGGCGAGACGCTGCTGCTGCACGGGGCGGCCGGTGTGGTCGCTTCGCTCGCCGTGCAGTTGGCGGTGGCCGAGGGGGTCACGGTCATCGGCACCGCGTCCCCCGCCAACCACGACCATCTGCGGTCTCTCGGCGCGCTGCCCGTCGCCTACGGCGAAGGCCTGGCCGACCGGGTGCGGGCCGCCGCACCGCGGGGAATCGACGCGGTGTTCGACGCGGCCGGTGCGGGAGATCTGCCGGTCTCGATCGAGCTGCGCGGGACCACCGACCGGATCGTCACCATCGCCGATCCGCAGGCGGCGGACCTCGGTGTCGTCTTCTTCGACAGCGGCGCACGCACCGACTCCGTGGCCGCCCTCACCGAGCACGCCCGGCTGGCCGCCGACGGCCGGCTGCGGCTGCGTATCGCCCGTACCCGCCCCCTCGCCGACGCCGCCGAGGCGCATGAGGAGAGCGAGGCCGGTCATGTCCAGGGCCGGCTCATCCTGCGCCCCTAGACGACAGGTCCCCCTCAGCGCACCTCCTCTGTCATCTCTCTCCCGTCCCTCTGTCGTCCCTCTGCGATCCCGCTGTCATCGCTGTGCCATCTCCGCGCGGAGCAGCGCGAAGTCCTCGACCGCCAGCGGCACCAGGCCGAAGCGCAGTCCGTACCCCCAGTTCGGCTCCCGGGTCAGGGTCAGGGCGCCGGTGACGGCACGCAGGTCGATGGCGTGTACGTCCTCGAAGTCGACGGTTCGGCGCCAAGGCCGCACGGTTCCCTTGGCGCCCATCGGCATGAACTCGTCGGCGAGAAACGGCTCGTCGTCGGCGATCACCCCCAGCGCCGTGAAGGCGCGCAGCTTGTTCCTGTCGCCCTTGCGCTCGGTCGGCGAGTAGAAGACGAAGCCGTCGCCCCGGCTCATCCGGGCGAGGTTGCGGCGGTCGCCGTGGTTGAGCTGGATCCAGCCGTGCCGGGCTCCGTGCCGCGCGTGCTCGGCCGACACCACGCCGAGCCAGGCCCGCCCGGGCAGCTCGGGGTCCTCGTGCCGGGGCTCTTCGTCTCCGGCGGGAAACGGGGCCGGTCGGCTGCTCATACGTACTCCTGAAGTATCGGACCAGGGTTCGGACAGGTCCCAGTCTTCAGGGCCATACCTGACACATTCCGTCATGTATTCCGCCGGCCTCCCCGGAATCATCCGACACCGGGAACGAGACCGGCACCAGCGCGACTGCCGAGCCGGCGGAAACATCGTTTCGCGACCGATCAGGCATCCCGAGTCGTCCCGCCCCGGACGGCCCCAGGCGTTCGCCGAGCCGCGATGCGGCCGGTCACGGTGCGCCGCCCGCCCGAACCGGACACAGAACAGGTTCGACATGGGCATCGAAAAGCGCCACAGACTGCGCGGCACGCCTCTGAACTGGCGTTTCACCACATCGCATCGGGCATCATCGGGCAGTTTCGTGCCCATTGCGGGCCGCTTGGTCCCAAAAAGCCGTTGGTATAAATGTGCGGCAAGACCGGGCGCGCCGTGCCTGGACCGGTACGGAAGCGAGGTGATCGCGATGAACGCCGAAGAACGGCAGAACAGGATTCTCGCGCTCGCCCGTCACCAGGGACGTGTCGAGGTCACCACCACGGCCGTCGACCTGGCTGTCGCGCCGGAGACCGTGCGACGCGATCTGAGCGTGCTGGAACGCAGGGGCCTGCTCCGTCGCACGTACGGCGGCGCCTATCCCGTCGAAGGCGCCGGCTTCGAAACGGGCCTCGCCCAGCGGGAGAACCTGCACGTCAGGGACAAGCGCCGGATTGCCGCGGAGGCGGTCAAGCTCCTCGGCGAGGCGGAGACCGTGTTCGTGGACGAGGGCTACACCCCGCAGCTCCTCGCCGCGCTCCTCCCCGGCGACCGGCCCCTGACCGTGGTCACCGCGTCGCTGTCCACCGCGGCCGCGATCGTGGACTCCCCGCAGCTCACCGTGCTGCTCCTCGGAGGCCGTGTCCGGGCCCGGACACTGGCCACGGTGGGATCGTGGGCCTGCGCCATGCTCCAGGGCTTCGTGATCGACCTGGCGTTCATCGGGTCGAACGGCATCTCCCGGGAACTCGGCCTGACCACCCCCGATCCCGTGGTGGCCGACGTCAAGTCCCAGGCACTGGCCACGTCGCGCCGACGGGTGTTCATGGGGCACCACAGCAAGTTCGGCGCCAGCAGCTTCTGCCGCTTCGCGGAGGTCGGCGACTTCGAGGCGATCGTCACCGACACCGGCCTGTCGAGCGCCGAGGCGCACCGCTACTCACTGATGGGACCTCGCGTCCACCGGGTCTGACCAGCTCAGCCCACTCCCCTTCCACCATGGGCGGATCCGCCGCAGCCGCCCTGACGGCACCCCCTGCCCCGACGGCGAGACACCTGCCCACCCGATCCGCCGATCCGATCCCGCGCTCCCCTCCCCTCCCTCCTCTCCCTTCCTCTCCCCTCCTCTCCCTTCCTCTCCCTTCCTCTCCCTTCCTCTCCCCTCCTCTCCCCTCCTCTCCCCTATCTGCCCGCATCCGACATTTCATGAAAGGGACGATCATGAATTCAAGACCCACTTCTCCGCGGCGGCGCGCTGTGCCGCTGGGCGCGCTGGCCGTGTGCGGCGCACTGCTCACGGCGTGTGCCGGCGCCGGCGGCTCGGGGGGCGGCTCCGGCTCGCACTCCATCAACGTCCTGATGGTGAACAACCCGCAGATGGTGGACCTTCAGAAACTCACCGCGGCGAACTTCACCAAGGAGACCGGTATCAAGGTCAACTTCACGGTGCTGCCCGAGAACGACGTCCGCGACAAGATCAGCCAGGACTTCTCCAGTCAGGCCGGTCAGTACGACGTGGCGACGATCAGCAACTACGAGACGCCGATCTACGCCGAGAACGGCTGGCTCGCCCCGCTCACCTCGTACACGAAGCAGGACACCGCCTTCGACCAGGGCGACATCCTGCCCGCCATGCAGGAGTCCCTGACGGCGTCCGGTGAGATATACGCCGAGCCGTTCTACGGCGAGTCGTCCTTCCTGATGTACCGCAAGGACGTCTTCCAGGAGAAGAAGCTGACCATGCCGGCCAACCCCACCTGGCAGCAGGTGGCCGAGCTGGCGGCCGAGGCCGACGGCGCGAAGCCCGGGATGAAGGGCATCTGCCTGCGCGGTCTGCCGGGATGGGGTGAGGTGATGGCTCCCCTGACCACGATGGTCAACACCATGGGCGGCACCTGGTTCGACGAGGACTGGAAGGCCCAGGTCGACAGCCCCGCCTTCACCAAGGCGACCAAGTTCTATGTCGACCTCGTCCGCGCCCACGGTGAGGCGGGCGCCCCTCAGTCCGGATTCACCGAGTGCCTCAACAACATGCAGCAGGGCAAGGTCGCCATGTGGTACGACGCGACCTCCGCCGCCGGGTCACTCGAATCCGACGAGTCGCCGGTGGCCGGCAAGGTGGGCTACGCGCCCGCGCCGGTCGAGCAGACCAAGAGTTCGGGCTGGCTCTACACCTGGGCCTGGGGCCTGCAGAAGGCGAGCAAGAACCAGGACGACGCGTGGAAGTTCATTTCCTGGGCGTCCGGCAAGCAGTACGAGGAGCTCGTCGGCAAGGAGCTGGGCTGGTCCCGGGTCCCGGCGGGCAAGCGGACCTCCACGTACGCCAACCAGCAGTACGTCGCCGCCGCCTCGGCCTTCGCCGACGCCACCGCGAACGCGCTGAAGGCGGCCGACCCGCAGAACCCGGGCATGCAGCCCCGGCCCGCCCCCGGGATCCAGTTCGTCGGCATCCCCGAGTTCACGGACCTGGGCACACAGGTCTCCCAGGAGATCAGCTCCGCCATCGCCGGCCGGACCAGCGTCGAGCAGGCCCTGAAGACCGGCCAGGCCCTGGCCGAGAAGGTCGCCGCCGAGTACGCGGACAAGTGACCCCTCGTCCTGATCCACCCGACGCTCCCGTCTCCCGGTCCCCACGCATGGGACCGGGAAGCGGGAACACAGCGGAGACACACCGATGACCACCACTCACTCGCTCACCACACGTGCCCGAGCGCCGCGGACCGCGAAACCCGCGGCACCTCCACGGCGATCCCGCGGGGCATGGGCCCGGCGGGCCCCGCTGCTCCCGGCGCTGATCTTCATGATCGTGGTCACCCAGCTGCCGTTCGTCGGCACCGTGGTGATCTCGTTCATGCGCTGGAACGCCCTCGACCCCGACGACCGGGGCTTCGCGGGCCTGCAGAACTACCAGGATGCGGTGACGGATCCTCAGCTGCGTTCCTCCTTGCTGACGACCGTCACACTGACTCTCGGCGTGGTCCTGGTCAGCCTGTTGCTGGGCCTCGGGCTGGCTCTGCTGCTGGACCGGCAGTTCCGCGGCCGCGGCATCGTCCGCACGATGCTGATCACACCGTTCCTCGTGGTGCCCGTGGCCTCCGCGCTGCTGTGGAAGCACGCGCTGTACAACGCCACCTACGGGCTGATCAACGGCACCCTGACCTGGCTGTGGAGTCTGTTCGGCAGCGACACCCCACCGCAGCCCGACTGGCTGTCGTCGCTGCCGCTGATGTCCGTGGAGGCATCGCTGATCTGGCAGTGGACGCCCTTCATGATGCTGATCCTGCTGGCGGGGCTGCAGAGCCGCCCGATGGACGCCGTCGAGGCCGCCCGCGTGGACGGCGCGACCACCTGGCAGGTGTTCCGCTACCTGACCTTCCCGCACCTGCGCCGCTATCTGGAGCTGGCCGCGCTGCTCGGCTGCGTCTACGTGGTGCAGAACTTCGACGCCGTCTTCACGCTCACCGCCGGCGGTCTGGGCACCGCCAACCTGCCCTACACGGTCTACGAGACCTTCTACCAGGCCCATGACTACGGCCAGGCCTCCGCGGAGGGGGTCATCGTCGTGCTGTGCTCCCTCGTCGTGGCCACCTTCGCGCTGAGGACCGTCTCATCGCTGTTCCGAGAGGAGATCCGCTGATGGCCGCGACGATCACCACGGCCCCGCGGCGCCGCACCGAACGGGGCTCCGCGGCACCGGGCAAGCGGGGTGTGCTCGGGCTGCTGGCCTGGCTCTGCGGAATCGCGTTCTTCCTCCCGGTCGCCTGGATGGTGCTCACCTCGCTGCACAGCGAGTCGGACGCCGCCACCAACCCGCCGAGCGTGGGGGCGCCGCTGACCCTGCAGGGCTACCGGGAGTTCTTCGGCGCGAGCACCGGTGTCTCCCCCTGGCCGCCGCTGATCAACTCCCTCTCCGCGAGCGTCATCTCGACGCTGCTGGTGCTGGTGCTGGCCATCCCGGCCGCCTACGCGCTGTCCATCAAGCCGGTACGCAAGTGGACCGACGTGATGTTCTTCTTCCTGTCCACCAAGATGCTGCCCGCGGTGGCCGGACTGCTGCCGATCTACCTGATCGCGCAGAACACCGGCATGCTCGACAACATCGCGCTGCTGATCATCCTCTACACCTCGATGAACCTGCCGATCGCGGTGTGGATGATGCGTTCCTTCCTCGCCGAGGTCCCCGTCGAGATCCTGGAGGCGGCCTCCATCGACGGCGCCGGGCTGCCCACCACGCTCACGCGGATCGTCGCACCGGTCGTCGCCCCCGGCATCGCCGCGACCGCGCTGATCTCCTTCATCTTCAGCTGGAACGAGCTGCTGTTCGCCCGGGTCCTGACCGGTGTCGTCTCCAGCACCGCCCCCGTGTTCCTCACCGGCTTCGTCACCAGCCAGGGCCTCTTCCTGGCCAAGGTGTGCGCCGCCGCCGTCTGCATCTCCCTGCCGGTGCTCGTCGCCGGATTCGCCGCCCAGGACAAGCTGGTCCAGGGCCTCTCCCTCGGAGCAGTCAAGTGAAAGCAGCCGTCATCAGCTCACCCGGCCAGGTCGGCGTCGAGACCGTCGACGACCCGACACCGGGACCCGGGCAGGTGGTGATCGAGGTCTCGGCCTGCGGCCTGTGCGGCACCGATCTGCACATCCTGCAGGGCGAGTTCGCCCCCACCCTGCCGATCGTGCCCGGGCACGAGTTCGCGGGCGAGGTCGTCGCCCTGGGATCCGGGGTACGGGATCTGAAGGCCGGCGACCGGGTCGCCGTCGACCCCTCCCTCTACTGCCACGAGTGCCACTACTGCCGCATAGGACGCGGCAACCTGTGCGAGCGCTGGAACGCCATCGGCGTCACCGTGCCCGGCGGCGCGGCCCAGTACACGGCCGCCCCCGCGGCCAACTGCGTCAGGCTCCCCGACCACGTCCGCACCGAGGACGCCGCCCTCATCGAGCCGCTGTCCTGCGCGGTGCGCGGTTACGACATCCTGCGCAGCTCGCTCGCCACCCATGTGCTCATCTACGGCTCGGGCACCATGGGCCTGATGATGCTGGAACTCGCCAAGCGCACCGGCGCGGCCACGGTCGACATGGTGGACCTCAACGAGGACCGGCTCACCACCGCCCGCACCCTCGGCTGCAGCAACGCGGTGACCACCGCCGACGCGCTCGAGCGCCCGCGCGGCTGGGACGTGGTCATCGACGCCACCGGCAACGCCCGCGCCATCCAGGACGCCCTGGGCCGGGTCGGCAAGGGGGGTACGTACCTCCAGTTCGGCGTCGCCGACTACGCGGCCCGGGCCACCATCGACCCGTACCGGATCTACAACCAGGAGATCACCATCACCGGCTCGATGGCGGTGCTGCACAGCTACGAGCGCGCCGCCGAACTATTCGCCGCCGGGGTGCTGGACCCGGAGATCTTCATCAGCGACCGGCTGCCGCTGGAGGACTACGCCGGAGCCCTGGCGCAGTTCCAGGCCGGAAAGGGCCGGAAGATCCAGGTCCTGCCGTGACCGGAGGTCCCGCACCCGGGCACGGCCGGGCCCGGACCGACCCGGCACCCACGGATCCCTGGAGCTGACGCGACGTCACTCGTCCTCCCGGCCCGGCCCCCCGCGTCGGACCCGAACCGCCGAGATCGTTGACTAGCCCAACGTGATCCGACCTGAAAAAATGGAGGGCAGACGCGCTCATCTTCCAGGCTCACCAGGAGGTACCCGTGAAGATGTTGATCAACGTCCCGGAGACCGTGGTCGCGGACGCGCTGCGGGGGATGGCGGCGGCGCATCCCGAGCTGACCGTGGACGTCGAGAACCGGGTGATCGTGCGGCGGGACGCCCCAGTGGCCGGGAAGGTGGGGCTGGTGTCCGGGGGCGGCTCGGGGCACGAGCCCTTGCACGGGGGGTTCGTGGGACCCGGGATGCTCTCGGCGGCCTGCCCGGGTGAGGTGTTCACGTCACCCGTGCCGGACCAGATGGTGCGGGCGGCGGCGGCCGTGGACAGCGGGGCCGGGGTGCTGTTCATCGTGAAGAACTACACCGGCGACGTCCTCAACTTCGACATGGCCGCCGAGCTGGCCGAGGACGAGGGCATCCAGATCGCGAAAGTGCTGGTCAACGATGACGTGGCGGTGACCGACAGCCTCTACACGGCCGGCCGGCGCGGCACGGGCGCGACGCTCTTCGTGGAGAAGATCGCCGGCGCCGCCGCCGACGAGGGGCAGCCGCTGGAGCGGGTCGAGGCGCTCGCCCGGCAGGTCAACGAGAACTCCCGCAGCTTCGGCGTGGCGCTCAGCGCCTCCACGACGCCCGCCAAGGGCAGCCCGACCTTCGACCTGCCGGCCGGCGAGCTGGAGTTGGGCATCGGCATCCACGGGGAACCGGGCCGCGAGCGGCGGGCGATGATGACGTCCCGCGAGATCGCCGACTTCGCGGTCCACGCGATCCTGGACGACCTGCCACCGCGCGCCCCGGTCCTCGTCCTGGTCAACGGCATGGGCGCCACCCCGCTGCTGGAGCTGTACGGCTTCAACGCCGAGGTACAGCGTGTGCTGGGCGAGCGTGGGGTGGCCGTCGCCCGCACCCTGGTCGGCAACTACGTGACGTCCCTCGACATGGCCGGCGCCTCCGTCACCCTGTGCCAGATCGACGAGGAGCTGCTGCGGCTGTGGGACGCGCCGGTGCGGACGCCGGGGCTGCGCTGGGGCATGTGAGCCAAGGCCCGGCGCGCCCCTACCGACCACGCAAGGAGATCCAGTGCTCGACGCCGACTTCTTCCGCCGTTGGATGACGGCGACCGCCGCGTCCGTCGACCGCGAGGCGGAACGGCTCACGGCCCTCGACTCACCCATCGGGGACGCCGACCACGGCAGCAACCTCCAGCGTGGTTTCAAGGCCGTGACCGCGATCCTGGAGAAGGAGGGACCGGACACGCCCGGCGCGGTACTCGTCCTCGCCGGCCGACAGCTCATCTCGACGGTGGGCGGCGCCTCCGGCCCGCTGTACGGCACGCTGCTGCGCCGGACCGGAAAAGCGCTCGGGGACGCCGCCGAGGTGAGCGAGGAGCAGTTCGCCGAGGCGCTGCGCGCCGGTGTGGACGCGGTGATGCAGCTCGGGGGCGCCGCGCCCGGTGACAAGACGATGATCGACGCGCTGGTTCCCGCGGTCGGCGCCCTCAGCGACGGCTTTGGCGCCGCCGCCATCGCCGCCGAGCGGGGCGCCGAGGCGACGACGCCCCTCCAGGCCCGCAAGGGCCGGGCCAGCTACCTCGGCGAGCGCAGCATCGGCCACCAGGATCCGGGCGCCACCTCGTCGGCCCTGCTGATCGCGGGCCTGTCCGAGGCCGGCTCGGGGAGCGAGGCCGGATGAGCGTTGACAAGCCGGTCGGGATCGTGCTCGTGTCGCACAGCGCGGCGGTGGCCACGGCCGTCGCCGAGCTGGCCCGCGGCCTCGCGGGCGGCGGTGAGGCCGTGCCCGTCGCCGCGGCGGGCGGCACCGAGGGCGGTGGGCTGGGCACCAGCGCCGAGCTGATCGCCGCCGCCGCGACCGCCGTGGACCGGGGTGCCGGAGTCGCCCTCCTGGCCGACCTGGGCAGCTCGGTCCTCACGGTCAAGGCGCTGATCGCGGAGGGCGACGAACTCCCCGACGGCTCCCGGCTGGTGGACGCGCCCTTCGTGGAGGGCGCGGTGGCCGCGGTCGTCACGGCGGCCACCGGGGCGGACCTGGACGCCGTGGTGGCGGCGGCCGCGGAGGCGTACGGCTACCGGAAGGTGTGACGCCGGGTCAGGTCAGCCCCTCGGAGGCGATGGCGAGGGCCGCGCGGATGGCTCCCGCCAGTCCGGCCCGTACCGCCGCCGGGTCGCTACGGGTGTCATCTTCACGCCAGGCGTGCTGCTCCACGGCGGCGCGCAGGGCCGCGTTGAGCATCGCCGCCTGGATGGCCGGCCGGAGGTCGTCGGCCGGCAGCCCGGCGCGGTCGGCGAGGGCGCGGGCGAACGCCGGCTCGGCCTCGTCGTAGGTCTGGAGCCAGACGGCGCGCAGAGCGGGCTCGGTGCGGGTCAGTCGTACCAGCGCGCCGACGGTGGCGGGGTCGGGGCCGCCGACGAGGCGCTGGTCGGCGTCCAGGTGCTCGGCGAAGCTCTCGCCCAGGGGGCTGCCCGGCCGCCACTCCCGCAGCCGGGCCGCGATCGTGTCGATACCGGCCGTCAGCAGTGGGCGTACACAGCTCTCCTTGCTCGGGAAGTACCGCCACACGGTGCGGGCCGAGACGCCGACGGCCTGTCCGATCTGCTCGCCGGTGGTGGCCGAGACACCCTGCGTCACGAACAGGTCCACCGCGGCGCGCGCGATCTCCAGCCGGATCTCCTCCTTGCGCTCCTCGGTCAGGGGCGGTCGCCCCGTGCGTCCGTGGGATGCGGTCATCCAGTCCTCCGGTTCGGTCACCGTTCACGGGAACCCGTCAGTACCGCGAATTCTTCACCACGACTTTATGTCACTCACAGACATTAAGTCGTAGGGTGTGGCCCCCCGGGGCTCGTCGCCCCACCCAGCGCACCGCGCACGGACCCTAGGAGCACCCCCATGGCCACTGGACTGGACGGCCGCAGCGTCATCGTCACCGGAGCGGGCTCGGGCATCGGCCGCGCCACGGCCCTGGCCTTCGCCGCCGAAGGGGCTCGGGTCCTGGTGGCCGACCTCAACACGGAGGGCGCTCGGGCAGTCGTCAAGGAGATCGAGGAGGCGGGCGGTACGGCCGTCTCCGTCGCCGGGGACCTCGGCGAGCAGGGTGTCGTCGACCAGGTCGCCGCCACGGCGGTGGAACGCTTCGGCGGGGTGGACGTACTGGTTAACAACGCCGGGATCATGGACCGGATGTCGGCCCTGGCGGACGTGGGCGACGCCGAGTGGGAGCGGGTGATCCGGGTCAACCTGACCGCCCCCTTCCTGCTCACCCGCGCGGTGCTGCCGCACATGCTGGCCGCCGGGCGGGGCGCGATCGTCAACACCGCCTCCGAGGCGGGCCTGCGCGGCAGTGCGGCGGGCGCGGCGTACACCGCTTCCAAGCACGGTGTGGTGGGGCTGACCAAGTCGCTCGCCGTCATGTACCGGGGCAAGGGCATCCGCGCGAACGCCATCGCGCCGGGCGGGACGAAGACGTCCATCGTGGTGGAGGCGGAGCAGGGCGCCCACGGCCCGACGGCCCTCGGCCCGCACTTCGTCAACGTCGGCCGGCTGGCCGAGCCGGAGGAGCAGGCCGCCGCGATCGTGTTCCTCGCCTCGGACGCGGCGAGCAACGTCAACGGCGTGGTCCTGCCGGTGGACGACGGGTGGTCGGCGGTCTGAGTGCCGCCCGGGGGGGGGGGGGGGGGGGGGGGGGGGGGCGGCCCCCCCCCCCCCCCCCCCCCCCCCCCCCCCCGGTGGTTCACTCGTCCTCGGTCTCCGCCTCCAACGCCTCCACGGGCCGGCCCCGCTGCATGCCGGGGTGCGGGGCCACCGCCTCCTCACCGGAGTCCGACTCGTCCGACTCCGGGTCCGGCTCTAGGTCCTGGTCCTGATCCGCCTCCACGTCGGTGTCCACCCCCGGGTCCGCCCCGGAGCCCGACCCGGAGTCCGCCCCGGAGTCCGCCCCGGAATCGGTCCCCGAGTCCGTCCCCGCATCAGTCCCCGGGCCCGCCGCCGAGTCACCGTCGGGCGCTTCGGACCGCTCGTTCCGCTCGGAGCGCCCGGCCTTCTCGGACTTCTCGGCCTTCTCGGACTTCTCGGGCTGCTCGGGCTGCTCGGGCTGCTCGGACTTGTCGGTCCGCGCTCCGGTGTCCTTGCCGCCGCCCGCGGGACCGCGGGCCGGCTCCGCCGCTCCCCGGACGAACAGACGCGCCAGCCGCTCCCCCACCGCCACGGCCGACGCGTGGCTCTCGATCGGTGTGGCCCGGGAGTCCTTGAAGACGATGTACGTGACACCGGACGGCGTGCCGCCGCCGTGCGGGTCGGGGCGGATGCCGAGGGCCTTGGCGGTGGCGTACGAGGCCTCACCGATGATGCCGCTGGGTCCGACGTCACCGACGACCGCGTACTGCACCCGGTCCCGGTAGACGACCGCCGCGACCGAGCCGCCGCGCACCCCGTGGTCACGGTAGCTCCAGATGGCGCTCACCCCGGGCACCACGATGTAAGGCAGGGTGTCGGCGCTCAGATAGCGGCCGTCGGACTGGGTGAAGGCGGTGGCGTCGGAGAACAGCGCGTCGGTGGAGCCGTTGCAGTACCGGCCTGGGCGCCCGTCGCAGTCGATGTCCATGTCGGCCTTCCAGAAGACCGCTTCACGGGTGCCGCAGACGGGGACGGTGGCGGGCGAGCCGTCGTCGGTGCGATAGCGGCCGCGGGAGACGGGGACGCAGTCACGGACCCGGGCCAGGAGGTCGGCGGCGCGAACGGAACCCTCCTGCCGCGGCGCGGGGGCCCCGGAGGCGGCCGAGGCCAGGCGGGCGGTGACGGATGAGGTGGTCGGGGCCAGCAGAACCAGGCCGGCCGCGGCCAGTGTCAGCGACTGGGCGCGCACGATTCGGGACCCTCTCGTGGGACGACGGTGACGGACACCCAGCCCAATCTGGTGCGGGGCGCCTCCCGGGGCCACCCCGAGGGGGCCGTACGGTGCACTCTTCTGAGGCATTGACAGGGGACGGGGGGCCGGTGCGCGTCTCGGCACCGGCCGCCCGGCCGCCCCGCCGGCGCGGGATCAGCGACGACAGCGGTCCGCGCCGCCGGCGTGAACTCGACGCCCCAGAGGGAGAGTTCATGCCGGGAGAAGCTTCAGCATACGTAACTTTCGGGATCGGTCACGCGGGACGGCCCTTCCGCGGTGGCCTTCCTCTCGGGTCACCACACCCCCGGAGGGCCGCCCCCCTTGATGTGTTCGCGCCAGCGCGCGATATTGGTCCGGACCAATTCCCGCACCGGGCCGGGAGGCGAAGCCGTGCGACGCGTAGTGCTGTGCGGACTGGTTCTGACGCTGTCGTGCGGGTGCGCCGCGGGCGGCGGTGACGAGGGACGGGCGCCCGGCGCCCCGACGGGGGTCACCGCCGAGGCGGGGAGCGCGACCAGCGTGCACGTCATGTGGAACGCGGTCTCCGGGGACCCGCCGGTCGCCTCGTACGAGGTCTACCGGGGCGGTGCGAAGGTCGCGGACGTGCCCGGCTCCGCGCACATGCTGGACGTCGTCCGGCTGGCCCCCGCCACGGCGTACGTCTTCACCGTGCGGGCCCGGAACGCCGACGGGCGGCTCGGGCCGAGCAGCCGGGAGGTGCGGGCCACGACCACGGCGGCGGTCGCGGCGGACCGCTCGGCGCCGACCCGGCCGGGCGGGCTCACCGGCCGGGCCGCCGGCAGCCGGGCGGTCCAGCTGTCCTGGTCGGCCTCCACCGACGACCGGAAGGTCGTGTCGTACGACGTCTACCAGGGCGGTACCAAGGTGCACGGCGTCGGTGGGGGCCAGACGGCGACGGTGGTGACGGGGCTACGGCCGGGTACCCGGTACTCCTTCACCGTCCGGGCGCGGGACGCGGCCGACAACCTCTCGCCCGCCGGAGCGCCCGTGCGCCTGACCACGCCTCCCGGCACCGACGAGGGCTCGGACACCGCCCCCGACGACTTCCGCGCGACGGCCCGGCTCGACGGCGACGGCGCGTACTACCTCGACCTGTCCTGGGTGGCGCCGCGGGTGGACGGGGTGGTCACGGAGTACCAGATCCAGCTCGACGGACAGGCGGCCACCTCGCTGGTCTGGGGCGGGACGCCGCCGCGCGGGCGGGCGACGTACAGCTTCTACGCGGGGCGGGAGAAAGGGGTGGAGCACCGGGTACGGCTGCGGGCCCGGCTGCCGGACGGCACCTGGGGGGCGTTCTCGGCCGAGCGGACGGTGACCACCGGGGCGGGCGGCTGAACGTCCGCGCCTGGGCCGTCCGAAGGAATCCGTCACCTGCCCGGTCGCGGTCCGCATGCGGGACCGGCGCGGGGCGCGTTGGCTGCGTCTGAGGCAGCACGGGCGTACCCAACCCCTCGGCGGCGCAAGGGATGTACCGCCAACCGTGCCGCCGGAGGACATCCGATGCGCACTTCCCGTTTCCTCGTCGTCCGCTCAGGACTGACCCTGGCAGCAGTCGCCGCGCTGCCGCTCGCCACCACCGTCCAGCCGGCCTCCGCGGTCTCCGGCATCTCCGTCAGCACCACCGGCTCCACGGTGTCGGTGGTGACCGGCGCCTGCACGCTGATCAACGGCAGCTGGGGCACCGCGTCCCTGCTCAACAGCGGCCAGGCGAACTTCTCCCAGGGGCGGCAGGTGGCACTGTCGGGGACGACCGTCAGCCAGTCCGCCGCCTGGTCGAACGTCTCCCCCGGCACGTACACCGTGGTCGTCGTGTGCTCCAACGGGAACACGGCGGGCACCCAGTCCGTGATCGTGTCCGCCCCCTCGACCCCGACGATCCGCGCGACGGCCTCGCCCTCGCGCGGGGTCATGGGCGGACTCGGCGGCGCGGCCCGCGACGCCGGCCCCGTCACCATGGCGGTGGGCGGCGCGCTGGTGGGCACCGGCGTGATCGGCGCGGCCTGGTTCCTCCGCCGACGCTCCAAGCCGCACCGGCTCTAGGACGACAGGAACCGACAACGGACCGACAACGGACCTGACAGGCCCTACGGCATCCGCCCGGTGTCCGGGTCCTCCACCACCGGCAGCTCTTCCAGGGCCTCGGTGAGCCACTGGGTCCAGAAGGTCTCCAGTTCGATGCCCGCGCGCAGGACCAGATGCTGGAGCCTGGCCTGCGCGCTGTGCTCGCCGGGCGGGAAGTCGCGCTTCTCGATCTCCTCGTACTCGGCCAACTGCCGCCGGTGCAGGTCGAGATGGCGGTGCAGGTCGGCCTCGAGCCCCGCGGTGCCGACGACCGCGGCAGCGCGCAGCCGCAGCAGCATGGCGTCGCGGTGCGGCTTGGGGTCGTGGGACGCGGCCGTCCACCGCGCCAGTTCGGCACGGCCCGCGGGCAGGACCTCGTAGCTCTTCTTCTGCCCGCGGGTGGGCTGTGCGGCCGGCAGGGCGCGGATCTGGCCCTTGGCCTCAAGTCTTCCCAGCTCGCGATAGATCTGCTGGTGCGTCGCCGACCAGAAGTAACCGATCGACTTGTCGAACCGGCGGGTCAGATCCAGCCCCGACGACGGCTTCTCGAGCAGGGCGGTGAGGATCGCGTGCGGGAGTGACATGGGGTCATCCTAGGGACGGCGGGAACCTCCTCTAGAGGGCGGCCGCGACCTCGGTGCCCTGCTGGATGGCGCGCTTGGCGTCCAGTTCGGCGGCCACGTCGGCGCCGCCGACGAGGTGCGCGCTCGTGCCCGCGGCGACCAGCTCCTCGTACAGGTCGCGGCGCGGGTCCTGGCCGGTGCAGAGCACGATGGTGTCGACCGCCAGGACCGTGCTCTCCTCGCCGACGGTGACGTGCAGGCCGGCGTCGTCGATCCGGTCGTAGCGCACGCCCGGGACCATGGTCACGCCGCGGTGCTTGAGTTCGGTGCGGTGGATCCAGCCGGTGGTCTTGCCGAGGCCCGCGCCGACCTTGGTGGTCTTGCGCTGGAGGAGGTGGACCGTGCGCGGCGGGGCGGGGCGCTCGGGGGCGGCGAGGCCGCCGGGGCCCGTGTAGTCCATGTCGACGCCCCACTGGCGGAAGTACGTCGCCGGGTCCTCGCTCGCCTTGTCGCCGCCGTCGGTGAGGAACTCGGCCACGTCGAAGCCGATGCCGCCCGCGCCGAGGATCGCGACCCGGTCGCCGACGGACGCGCCGTCGCGCAGCACGTCGAGGTAGCCGACGACGCTCGGGTGGTCGACGCCGGGGATGTCGGGGGTGCGCGGGGTGACGCCGGTGGCGACGACGGCCTCGTCGTAGCCCGTGAGGTCGCCCGCCGTGACGAAGGTGTTCAGCCGTACGTCCACGCCGTGCGCGTCGAGCTGGTGGCGGAAGTAGCGCAGCGTCTCGTCGAACTCCTGCTTGCCCGGGACCCGGCGGGCGACGTTGAGCTGGCCGCCGATCTCGCCCGCGGCGTCGAACAGGGTGACGTCGTGGCCGCGTTCGGCCGCCGAGACCGCGCAGGCGAGTCCGGCGGGGCCGGCGCCGACGACCGCCACCCGCTTGCGCCGCCGGGTCGGGGACAGGACCAGCTCGGTCTCGTGGCAGGCGCGCGGGTTGACCAGGCAGGAGGTGATCTTCCCGCTGAAGGTGTGGTCGAGGCAGGCCTGGTTGCAGCCGATGCAGGTGTTGATGGCCTCGGGGGTGCCGGCGGCGGCCTTGTTCACGAAGTCGGGGTCGGCCAGCATCGGACGGGCCATCGAGATCATGTCCGCGCATCCGTCGGCGAGCAGCCGCTCGGCGAGTTCGGGGGTGTTGATGCGGTTCGTCGTCACGAGCGGCACGGAGACCGCGCCCATCAGCTTCTTGGTGACCCAGGTGTAGGCGCCGCGCGGCACGGAGGTGGCGATGGTGGGGATGCGGGCCTCGTGCCAGCCGATGCCGGTGTTGATGATCGTCGCCCCGGCCGCCTCGACGGCCCGGGCGAGGGTGACGACCTCGTCGAGCGTGGAGCCGCCGGGTATCAGGTCCAGCATGGACAGCCGGTAGACGACGATGAAGTCCTCGCCGACCGCCTCGCGCACCCGGCGCACGATCTCCACGGGGAAGCGCATGCGGTTCTCGTAGGAGCCGCCCCAGCGGTCGGTGCGGTGGTTGGTCGGGGCCGCGATGAACTCGTTGATCAGGTAGCCCTCGGAGCCCATGATCTCGACGCCGTCGTAGCCGGCCTGCCGGGCGAGGCGGGCGGCGCGGGCGTAGTCGTCGATGGTGCGCTCGATGTCGGCGTCGGTCAGCTCACGGGGCGGGTAGGGGCTGATCGGAGCCTGGAGCGGACTGGGGGCGACCAGGTCCGGGTGGTAGGCGTACCGCCCGACGTGCAGGATCTGCATCGCGATGCGGCCGCCCTCGCGGTGCACGGCGTCGGTGATCTCGCGGTGCTGCTCGGCCTCCGCGTCGGTGGTGAGCTTGGCGCCGCCGGGGTAGGGGCGGCCCTCGTCGTTGGGGGCGATGCCGCCGGTGACGATCAGGCCCACTCCCCCGCGGGCGCGGGCGGCGTAGAACTCCGCCATGCGCGCGAAGCCGCGGTCGGCCTCCTCCAGGCCGACGTGCATCGAGCCCATCAGGACGCGGTTGGGCAGCGTGGTGAAGCCCAGGTCGAGCGGGCTCAGCAGGTGCGGGTATCGACTCATGGAGGCCTCCGTGCGCGGCGTTGGTCGCCTCCAGTTCTAGAGGACCGCGCACGGGTTGTGCAACTAGTTGCACAATCGGGGAGGGGTTCTGTGCCGCAGGTCACCGACTTTCGAGCAGGACATGCAGCTCGCGCTCCTGGTCCCCGGAGGCGGAGGCGAGGTCGCGCACCGCGAACAGGGAGTCCAGCGTGGAGCGCAGCCGCTCGATCGCCCAGTAGCCGCCCTGCGCGTCGGCCTCCACGGAGGACGAGAGCCGGGCGGGCGGCGGGCACGAGCGGGCGTCGGTGACCTCGAACGTGCCGAGCCACACCATCGGCCGGGTCGCATGGAGCTGCTGCGGCACCTCGTCGGGGCGCCGGTCGGACTCGAAGCACGTGTTCAGCGCGTCGAACACGATCCGGGCGTCCTCCTTGCTGCATCCACTGATCTCGAGGGATACGGGTTCCTCGTGCAGACGCTCACGGCTCATCGTGATCGCTCCTCTCCTGGCGGTGGCGCGGCCGTGCGGGTTCCCCGCGAACCGCGCCACAACCCCAGATAAGCACCACTGGCCCCGGGGGACCAGCGAGGGCTCAGCTCTGTGTGAAGCGGTACGTCTTGCTGTCCGTCAGCACGCAGAAGCCGGGCGAGAGGACGATCACGCGCAGGGTGCCGGTGCGGCGGTCGTAGTCGATGCCCTCCGTCTCGAAGGTGCCCGAGCAGGAGCTGCGCAGCGGGAGTTGGCGCAGGGCGGTGACATGGCCGGTGACGTCGGAGGTGCCGTTCGGCTCGGCGGAGAGGTCGATCTTCAGGAGCGGCTTGGTCATGCCGAAGAGGGTGCCCGCCGGGTCGTCGGAGGAGCACAGCAGGGTGGTCGGGCCGGTGAAGTCGCAGCCCTGGACATCGCGCACGGCGTGGTCGAGGCGGACCGTCGAGACCTGCGGCAGGTTCGCCGAGGGCGAGGTGCTCGCGTTGGCGCCGGGGGTCGGGAAGACCTGGAAGCGGGTCATGGTGCCCCACTCGCCCGCCAGCATCCACCGGCTGTTCGGCGTGATCGCCACCCAGGAGTTGTTCAGGGCCTCGCCCGAGTCCAGCGCGTGGACGTACTCCGACCAGGCGCCGCCCGGTGCCTGCACCCGGAACATCTTCGCGCCGGCCGAGTCGCTCTGGTACGGCTCTACGTAGTAGCCGTCGTAGGAGGCGTCCGGGTCGCCGACGTGGTTCCAGCCCCGGGTCGACACGGAGAGCGGGATGGTGCCGATGCCGGTGTAGCGGTTGGCGCTGTTCGCCGGGACCTCGACCGAGGTCAGGCCCTGGCTCTCGGTCAGCGGGTCGGCGCGGTCGGAGCCGACCTCGGTCCAGGTGTCGGCGGCCGCGGCGGGCTGGGCCGTGAAGAGGGCGGCCGCGGCGGCGGTGGCCAGGGCGACGAGGGTGGTGCGGACCGCGTGGCGGCGAGGCCGGGCGGGGCGCGCGGGCATGGGTCTCCTCGGTGCGCAGGGGGTGGGGGAATCGTTCGGCGGACAGTCTGGCCCCCCACTGCGGTCATGTACAGGCCAATTCGGTGGACTGGTGCGGACCTTGAGGAGAACGGCGGTCGCCGCCGTACTGGAGGAGCATGGAGAAGGGCGCCCCCCAGGCGTGGGAGAAAAGGGTTGGGCACGGTAGAACAGGGGGAGTCGGCACGGGGGACGACGTGCCGCGTGGAGGTGCGGAGGCGGTGCGTGGCATGAGTGCAGCCGGATCGTCGGCGGCCCAGGGCGGTGGCCCGACCGGGCCCAGCGGGCTCCTCGACGTGCTGAAACTGGCCTCGGTGGTGCTGGACACCGAAGGCCGCATCGTGCTGTGGAGCCCCATGGCCGAGGAGCTGTTCGGCTACTCGGCACCGGAGGCGCTCGGGCATTACGCGGCGCGGGTGATGGTCGACGAGCGGCATGTCGAGCTGGTCGTGAAGCTCTTCGCGGACGTCATGGCGACCGGCCAGAGCTGGGCGGGCGCGTTCCCCATCCGGCGCAAGGACGGCACCACGCGGCTGGTGGAGTTCCGCAACATGCGGCTGGTCAACGACCGGGGCGAGGTCTTCGCCCTGGGCCTGGCCGCGGACCAGTCGACACTGCGCCGGCTGGAGCGGGACGTGGCGCTGTCGACCCGGATGGTCGCGCAGTCCCCCATCGGGCTGGCCGTCCTGGACACGGAGCTGCGGTACGTCTCGGTCAACCCCGCGCTGGAGCGGATCAACGGCGTGCCGGCCGAGGAGCATCTCGGCCGCCGGGTCGCCGACGTGCTCCCGGAGGTGGACGCGGCCGCCCTGGAGGCGGCGCTGCGCGAGGTGCTGCGCACCGGGACGCCCCTGATCGACCAGTCGACGGTGGGCCGTACCCCCGCGGATCCGGACGAGGACCACGCCTGGTCGCTGTCGCTGTACCGGCTGGAGGACGCCCGCGGCACCGTGCTGGGCGTGGCCGCCTCGGTCGTCGACATCACCGAGCAGTACCGGGCGGGCGTCGAGGCCGAGGCGGCCCGGCGCCGGCTCGCCCTGATCGCGGACGCCTCGGCCCGGATCGGCACCACCCTGGACCTGGAGCGCACCGCCCGGGAGCTGGCCGACGTCGCCGTGCCGGAGCTGGCGGACGTGGCCGCCGTCGACCTGCTCGACGCGGTGGTGGCGGGCCGGCCGACCAATCTGGGGCCCGCCGAGGCGGCCGTGATCCGGGCTCTGGCGGTACGGGCGTACAACGCGCCCGACGCGCTGGCCGCCGCCGATCCGCCCGGGCAGGTCGCCCACTACGGGCCGGACCGGCTCGTCACCGAGTGCGTGCGCACCGGCCGTCCGGTGATGCTCGCGGAGGTCAAGGCCGACGACTTCGCGCGCATCGCCCGCTCCGCCGAGTCGGCCGAGGCGCTGGCCCGGGCGGGCGTGCACTCCTATCTGGCGGTGCCGCTCATCGCCCGGGGCGAGGTGCTCGGCGCCCTCGACCTCAAGCGCATCCACCATCCGCTCCCCTTCGGCCGCGACGACCTGCTGCTCGCCCGGGAGCTGGCGGCCCGCGCGGCCGTGCAGATCGACAACGCCCGCTGGTACCAGAACGCCCGCACCACGGCCCTCACCCTCCAGCGCAGCCTGCTGCCCAGCCACCCGCCGGTGACCGGCGGCCTCGAGGTCGCCTCCCGCTACCAGCCCGCCGGGGCCACCACCGAGGTCGGCGGCGACTGGTTCGACGTCATCCCGCTGGAGGACGGCAAGACGGCGCTGGTCGTCGGCGACGTGATGGGCAGCGGGATCGACGCCGCCGCCACGATGGGCCGGCTGCGCACCGCGACGACCACGCTGGCCTCCCTCGACCTCGACCCGGCGGTGCTCCTGGAGCACCTCGACCGGATCACCCAGGGCCTGGACCACTCCATCGCCACCTGTGTGTACGTCGTCCACGACCCCCGGCTGGGCAGGTGCCGGATCGCCAACGCGGGGCATCTGCCGCCGGCCCGAGTGCGTCCCGGGCACCCGCCTGAGCTGCTCGACCTGCCGACGGGCGCGCCGCTGGGGGTGGGCGGGGTGGCGTTCTCCACGACCGAGGTCGACCTGGCGCCCGGTGAACAGCTGGTGCTGTACACGGACGGCCTCGTGGAGACCCGCCGGCACTCCCTCGACGAGCGGCTGGACGCGCTGCTCGCGCTGCTCGACGACCCGGCGCGCCCGCTGGAGGAACTGTGCGACCTGCTCCTCAGCTCGCTGCACCACTCCGACAACCACGACGACGTGGCGCTGCTGGTGGCGCGGGCCCGCGGGTGACCCGGCCGTACGCCCCGATTCACAGGCATTTATTACCCGTTCCTTACCAGGGGGCTCGGACAATCACAGCCAGGACAGGTCCCAGAAGTGACAGCCGGCCGAGGAAGGGTGAGCCGTCATGCAGGAGCAGCCGGAAGAGGTCGAGGTGCTCGCGGGGCACGGCGGTGACGAACCGGACCGCGCGTCCGTGCGCACGCTGTGGCGGCGCCGGTCGGCACGCGGACGGGCGGTGATCGCGGCCACGACCGTCGCGGTGCTGGCACTCGGCGGGACGCTCGCGTACGCGGCGGCCTCGGGCGGCTCGGCCGACGGCTCGGCGTCGGCGTCCCCGTCGTCCTCCTCGTCGCCCTCGCCCTCCTCGTCGCAGGGCCCCGGCGAGCGCGGCGGGCACGGCGGGCACGGCGGTCCGTGGTTCTTCTTCGGCGGCGACGCCGTGCACGGCGAGACGACCGTGAAGGACCCCGACAGCGGCGAGTGGGTCGTGCGGGTCTGGCAGCGGGGCACGGTCGAGAAGGTGGACGGCGACCGGGTGACCCTGAAGAGCGAGGACGGCACCTCGTGGACATGGACGGTGGGCTCGGACACGCCCGTGCGCGTCGACGGCGCGGTCGGCACCGGGGCCGTCGCGCTGGTGAAGGGCGACACGGTGTACGTCGTCGGCTCCCGTTCCGGTGACACGTACACGGCCGACCGCGTGTTCTCCGGCGACCGGGGCGAGCGCGGGGACCGTGGACCGGACGGGCCGCACGGCGACTTCCCGGGGCACGGCCCGTGGGGCCGGGACGACCGCTCGCCCGACCCCACCGGCAGCGGGGCGACTACCTGACCCTGGTGCCGATCACCACATGGGCGTACAGCTCGTCGTCCTCGGCGAGCCGGGTCGTCAGACCGGCGCGGGTGAAGGCCGCGACGGCGTCGGGCGCCTGGCGTTCGCTGGTCTCGACGAGGAGGACTCCGCCGGGCGCGAGCCAGTGCGGGGCCTCGGCGGCGACCCGGCGCAGCACGTCCAGTCCGTCGCCCCCGCCGTCGAGCGCGGAGAGCGGCTCGTGGTCCCGGGCCTCGGCGGGCAGCAGGGGGACCTCGTCGGTGGGGACGTAGGGCACGTTGGCGGCCAGGATGTCGACGCGGCCGCGCAGCCGGACGGGAAGTGCCGCGAACAGGTCCCCCTCGTGGGCGTGTCCGCCGTGGGCGGCGAGGTTGCGGCGGGCGCAGCGCACCGCCGCCGGGGCGATGTCCGCCGCGTGCAGTTCGACCGGGCCGAGCGCCGCGGCGAGGGCCGCGCCGACCGCGCCCGAGCCGCAGCACAGGTCCACGACGACGGACGCGTCCGGTGCGTGCGCGAGCGCCTGGTCGACCAGGAACTCGGTGCGGCGGCGGGGGACGAAGACGCCCGGTTCGACGGCGATGCGCAGCCCGTGGAACTCGGCCCAGCCGACGACGAGTTCGAGCGGCAGCCCGCGGACGCGGCGCTCCACCATGGCGTCGCGTTCGCCGGACGTGCGGGCGGTGGCCAGGATCAGGTCCGCCTCGTCCTCGGCGAAGACGCACCCGGCGGCGCGCAGCGCGGCGATGACGGCGTCACGCGACGCGGACGGAGAGGCGTAGGAAGAGGAGACAGGGGAGGAGGGAGAGTCGGCGGACGAGCCGGCAGGAGAGAGGGAAGGCATGGAGAGAGCCGAGGGCCTTTCGGGAAGTCGAAGGGCGCTCATGCGGTCGCCTACGGGCGGCGATCCGCGCCGTCCCGAGGTGAGAGCACCCGACCTGACACTGCGGTAATGGGTCTCACCTCCTCGGCGCACACGGCCGGGAGCATCCACGGCCGGGCGATCACCCTACCGCACCTCGCCCGCCCGAGTTGTACTATGCAACCAGAAACGTGAGGGAGATCCCGTGGAAGCAGCCGAGGCCGTGGAGACCATCCAGCGGGAGATGACGAGCTTCGCCCGGCGGGCTCGTGCCTCGGCCGGGCGGCTGCACCCCGAGCTGTCGCTGGTGTCGTACACACTCCTCGGGCATCTGGAGGAGAGCGGCGGCTGCCGGGCCACCGATCTGGCCGCGCACTACGCCCTGGACAAGTCGACGGTGAGCCGTCAGGTCGCCGCGCTGGAGCGCGCGGGGCTGATCGAACGCCGCCTCGCCCCCGAGGACCACCGCGTCCAGCTCCTCCACCTCACCGAGGCCGGCCGCCGGATCCTCGCCCAGGTCACCGAGAGCCGCCGCGCCGCCTTCCGGGAACGGCTGGCGGACTGGCCGGCGGACGATCTGGAGCGGTTCGCGGAGTATCTGGTGCGGTACAACGCGCGGGCCGGCACCCCGGCGGGCGACGGACGGACAGGCGCTACGGCAGTCCCGTGACGCCGAGCTTGCCGGCGGCGCGTGGGGAGAACGTCATCGGGCCGGACCAGCCCTGCCGGACGGCGGCGATCTGGGAGGGGACCGGGGTCACCGGGTAGGCGCTCCCGCCGCGCGCCCAGTTCGCGAGCAGCCCCTGCGTCGTGTCGACGGCCGAGACCACCAGCGTGACCGGTGCCCCGCCGTCGCCCCAGGTGTTCCACAGGGCCCAGCCCTCGTCCCGGGGCTCGACACCGAACCGCGCGCACGCCTCGTCGTACGACTCGTCCAGGCCCGCGGGCATGGCGGAGGGCCGCAGCAGCACCACGCCGACGAGGCGGACCGTCGGCCGGTCCTCCTCGTCGGGGAGACAGCCGTCGCCGGGGAAGTGGTGGTGGCGCAGGGCGCGGGCCAGGGCGTTCACCGCGCGGTGCAGCGGCGTCGCGTCCGCCGGGTCCGGGCCGTGGGTCAGCGAGCCCTCGGCCCCGGCGGCGGCCGTGACCGCCCGGGCGAGCCGTTCGATCTCGCGGAGGTACTCGGACTCGGTCAGCTCGGGTCGGGACATGCCGGGCAGTGTGGCACCGGCGCCGCGC
Source organism: Streptomyces sp. NPDC041784 (assembly GCF_055591025.1). Taxonomy (NCBI): domain Bacteria; kingdom Bacillati; phylum Actinomycetota; class Actinomycetes; order Kitasatosporales; family Streptomycetaceae; genus Streptomyces; species Streptomyces sp. NPDC041784. Next base: position 166,554 of record NZ_JBVJAB010000009.1, on the reverse strand, counting down.
ACCCCGGTATCGGTTTTCCTCCCCACGGCGTAGGCCCGCGCGCCCACCACCCCACCGGCCCTGCCCCGCTCCGCTCCGCTCCCCTACGGCATCGCCACCACCACCGCCTGCCTCGGCTCCGGCACCCTCGCCGCCAGGAACGCCGTGCGGCGGCGCAGGCGGAAGCCCAGGGACTCGTAGAGGCGGATGGCGCCCGTGTTGGCGGCGCCGGTGTGCAGGAAGGGGGTTTCGCCGCGTTCGCGGATGCCGTGGGCGACGGCGTGGATCAGACGGGTCGCGAGGCCCTCGCCGCGGACGGCGGGGTCGGTGCAGACCGCGCTGATCTCCCTCCAGCCGGGCGGGTGGAGCCGCTCGCCGGCCATGGCCACGAGCGCGCCGTCCCGGCGTATGCCCAGGTAGGTGCCGAGTTCGATGGTCCGGTTCGCGAAGGGGCCGGGCTGGGTCCGGGCGACCAGACCGAGCATCTCTGGCACGTCCGCGGGGCCGAGGCGAACCGCTTCCGGGTCGGGTGCGGCGGCCAGCCCGTCGTCGATGAGCTGCACGCCCTCGGCCCGGAAGGTGATCTCCCAGCCGTCGGGGACCTCGCCCCGGAAGCCGGGCAGCGGGACCTCCGCGCCGGGCCCGGCCAGCGCCGCGAGGTCGGCCCAGTCGTCGGCGTCGGGGTCGTCGGGCAGCGCCAGCCAGGGCGAGACGTCGGCCGGGTAGCGCAGGACGCGGCCCCGGCGCTCGGCGAAGTGCGCGTGCGGCCCCGTGAGGGAGGCGAGGGCGGGGTTGTCCAGGATGTGCCGGGGTGCGGTGGCGCTCATATCGCGGTGCCGATCTCGATCACGATCTTGCCGCGCACGTGCCCGTCCTCCACGGCGCGCAGCGCCTCACCGGCCCGTACGAGCGGGTAGGTCCCGGTGACGTACGGGTCCAGGTCGCCGTCGATCACGAGCCGGGCCACCGCGTCCAGGACGGCCGCGTTCCGGGCCCGTACGACGCGGGCGCCGCCCAGCCGCTCGGCCTCCTGGGCCGGGGCGCCGGCGGTGACCAGCTTCGTCCGGTCGGTGAGCAGCCCGGCCGCCCGGGCCAGGACCTCGCCGCCGACCAGGTCGTAGACCCCGTCGACGCCGTCGGGCGCGGCCGCGCGGGCCCGCTCGTCCCATCCGGGTCCCGACGGGACGTGCACCGCGCCCAGCGACTCCACGAAGTCCCTCTTGCCCGGGCTCGCGACCCCGACGGTGCGCAGCCCGAAGGCCTTCGCGATCTGCGCGGCCGCCGAGCCGACCCCGCCGCCCGCGCCGGTGACCAGCAGGGTCGCCCCGGCGGGCAGTCCGAGCTGGCGCACACCGTCGTAGGCGGTCGCGGCGGCGACGGGCAGGGTGGCGGCATCGGCGAAGGACAGTGCGGCCGGCTTGTGCGCGGTCACCTCGGCGGGCAGCAGGGCGTACTCGGCGTAGCCGCCGGCGACCGTGGTGCCGAAGACCTCGTCCCCGGCGGCGAACCCCTCGACGCCGGGCCCGGTCTCCTCGACGACACCGGACACCTCGTTGCCGAGCACGGCGGGGAAGTCGCGCTCGCCGCTCTCGCCGGGGCGCCGGTAGCCCGTGCGCTGCTTCCAGTCGACGGGGTTCACGCCCGCCGCGCGGACGGCCACCAGGAGCTGACCGGGGCCCGGACGGGGCCGGTCCACGTCGACGAGCGCCTCGGTCTCCGGGCCGCCGTACCGGGTGAAGACGTACGCCTTGGGCATCTGTTTCCTCACTCTCCTCGTCCTGCCACCGGAGCACCGACCCCGGCACCGATGCCCAAGGAGCAACGCGGAACAGCTATTCCCGGGCTCGTGGGTAGTTCATACGGCCGCAACGATCGGGGTGCTGACCAGGGACGGAGCACATCCGGCGACCCCGTACCGTGGAAGCATGAATGTCACCCGAGACTTCACCGGACGTCCGCGCGCCCACCACCCAGGGCTCCCGCCGGGCCAGTACGACGCGGGCGACGACTGGCCGGTGCTCTCCGCCGAGGTCACCCCCGACCTCGCGCCCGCCGACTGGACCTTCCGGGTCGACGGGCTGGTCGCGGAGCCCCGCACCTGGGACTGGGACGAGGCGCACGCGCTGCCGGAGTCCGCCTACGAGGGCGACATCCACTGCGTGACCAGCTGGTCGAAGTTCGGGGTGCGGTTCGGGGGCGTGTCGCTGGACGCGTTCCTGGCGGCCGTACGGCCCGAGGCGGCCGCGACGCACGCGGTGGCCTACTCGCACACCGGGTACACCGCGAACCTGCCGCTCGCGGACCTCACCGGCGGGCGGGCCTGGATCGCCTGGGAGTACGAGGGCGAGCCGCTGGCGCCCGAGCACGGCGGCCCGGCGCGGCTGCTGGTGCCGCACCTGTACTTCTGGAAGAGCGCCAAGTGGATCGCGGGGCTGCGGCTGCTGGACCACGACGAGCCCGGGTTCTGGGAGCAGAACGGCTACCACGAGCGCGGCAACCCCTGGGAGGAGCAGAGGTACTCCGGTGACTGACACCTTCACCTCCCCGGCGGCCTTCACTCCCCCGACGCGGTTCGCCGTGCCCGGCCGGATCGCCGTCGGCAACCAGACCGCCGCCGTCTGGCGGACGGCTACGCTCACCGAGATCCGCCGCGAGACCCCGCACGCGGCCACCTTCCGTTTCGCGGTGCCGGCCTGGGCGGGGCACCTGCCCGGCCAGCACCTGATGCTGCGGCTGACCGCCGCGGACGGCTACACCGCCCAGCGGCACTACTCGATCGCCTCCGCGCCCGACGAGAGCGGGCACATCGAGCTGACCCTGGACCACGTGGCCGACGGCGAGGTCTCGGGCTGGTTCCACACGGTGGCGCGGCCCGGCGACCGGGTCGAGGTGCGCGGCCCGCTCAGCGGCTTCTTCGCCTGGCCCGGCGACCGGCCCGCGCTGCTGGTCGGCGCCGGCTCCGGGGTCGTCCCGCTGATGTCGATGCTCCGCCACCACCGGGCGCGCGGCCTCGGTGTACCGCTGCGGCTGGTGGTGTCCGCGCGCGGCCCGGCGGAGCTGATCTACGCGGCGGAGTACGGCGCGGAGACCACGCCCGTGTTCACGCGGAGCGCGCCGGAGGGTGTGCCGGTGGGACGGCTGACGGCGGCGCATCTCGCGCCGGTGCTCGCCGAGCGGCCGGCGGGCGGCTGGGAGGCGTACGTGTGCGGCTCCAACGCGTTCGCGGAGCACGCGTCGCGGCTGCTGGTGGCGGCCGGACAGCCGGTGGACCGGATCCGGATCGAACGGTTCGGCTGACGGTCCCGGCGCGCCCCCGGCCGAGTGTCCGCCCCCTGTCCGCCCCTGAGTGCTCCCACCTGCCCCTGTATCCCCCAAATGGCGGTTGTCCTCCATTGGGGGTACCACTTTCATGTGGGGACTCGCGTGACGGCGAGGAGGTCGACATGCGGACCCGGGTACACGGCTGGCGCTGGCGGAGCAATCCGCTGCGGCGCCGGTCGGACGCGGTGGAGGCGTGGACGGCGCTGGTCGTGGCCGTGCTGCTGCTCGTCGCCGCGCCGCTGGCCGGAGCGATGGCGGGCCGGTGGGTGCACGAGGAGGCGCGGGCGGCCGCGGCCGAGCAGCGCGCCGAACGGCACAAGGTGCGGGCGGAGGTCGTCGGCCGGGTGCCCGACACGCTGCCCACGGCGGAGGGCGCCCGGGAGCAGTTGTTCCGCGTCGCGGTCCGCTGGACGCCGCCGGGCGAGCCGGCGCGCACCACGACTGCGCGGGTGCCGGCCGGCACGGACCGGGGCGACGGGGTCGATGTGTGGTTCGACCGGCAGGGGCGGAGCGTTCCGCCGCCGCAGGACCGCATGGCCGTGTGGCAGCAGACGCTGACGATGGGCGTGTCCGCGGCGGGCGGCGCGGCCGGTCTGGTCCTGCTGGGGCACGGGATCGTGCGCCGGGTCGCGATGCGGCACCGGCTGGACGAGTGGGACCGGGAGTGGGCGCGCACCGAGCCGGAGTGGACGCGCCGCCGGCCGGCCTGAGGCCGCCGGCGAAAGTCCGGCCGGCGCTCGCGGGGATCTGACAAGTGGCTCATGGGGGGTCCGGCGAGTGGCTCGCGGCGGTCTGGCGAGCGCTCGCGGGGTACACGTACGGTGTGATCATTCGTATGGCCACTTGACAAAAAGGCGGTCCTTCATGGCCCTGTTCGACCTGTCCATCGAGGAGCTGCACGAGTACCGCAGTGCGTCCACCGAGCCCCAGGATTTCGACGCGTTCTGGTCCAAGACCCTCCAGGAGGCCCACGAGCACGACCTCGACGCCCGCTTCGAGCCGGTCGACACGGGCCTGGCCACGGTCGACGTCTTCGACGTGACGTTCGCGGGGTACGGCGGCCACCCGGTGAAGGGCTGGCTGAGGGTGCCGGCCGGGGCGCGGGGACCGCTGCCCCTGGTCGTGGAGTTCATCGGGTACGGCGGAGGGCGCGGGCTGGCGCACGAGAACCTGCTGTGGGCGTCGACCGGCCGCGCCCACTTCGTCATGGACACCCGGGGCCAGGGCAGCGCCTGGGGCGGGGGCGGTGGCACCGCCGACCCGGTGGGCGGCGCGCCGTCGTTCCCCGGTTTCATGACCCGGGGCATCGACGCTCCCGAGAACTACTACTACCGGCGGGTGTTCACGGACGCGGTGCGCGCGGTCGAGGCGGCCCGGTCGCACCCGCTGGCCGACGCGAGCCGGACCGTGGCGCTCGGTGCGAGCCAGGGCGGCGGCATCGCGATCGCGGTGGGCGGTCTGGTGCCGGACCTGGTGGCGGTCGCGCCGGACGTGCCGTTCCTGTGCGACTTCCCGCGCGCGGCGACCCTGACGGACCGTCACCCCTACCGGGAGATCGGCCTGTTCCTCAAGACGCACCGCGGCCGCGCGCAGGACGCGCTGCGCACGCTCGCCTATTTCGACGGCGTCCACTTCGCCTCCCGCGGCACGGCCCCCGCGCTGTTCTCGGCGGCCCTGGAGGACCAGACCTGCCCGCCGTCGACGGTGTTCGCCGCGTTCAACGCCTGGGCCCAGGCGGACAAGGCGATCGAGGTGTACGACTTCAACGACCACGAGGGCGGCGGCCCCTACCAGGAGGCGGCCAAGGTGCGCTGGCTGCGTTCGTACGCCTGACGCGGCGCCGGCGCGGCGCGCGCCCTTCCGTCCGGTCCGACCAGTCGGTACGTTCGGCTGTGCCCGGGCCGCGGTGTGGCGGTCCGGGGTTCCGGCGGACCACGGAGGGCCCATGTCCGAGCACGTGCCACAGGTTCACGGCCACTGCGACGCGCGTTTCGCGGCGGTGCGCACCGCGTTCGAGGAGAACTTCCGGGACCGGGAGGAACTGGGCGCCGCGGTGACCGTCACGGTCGACGGCGTCACCGTGGCCGATCTGTGGGGCGGCTGGGCCGACGCGGCGCGCACCCGCCCGTGGGAGCGGGACACGCTGGTCAACGTGTGGTCGACGACGAAGGGCCCGACGGCGCTGTGCGCGCACATCCTCGCCGACCGGGGGCTGCTCGACCTCGACGCGCCGGTGGCCGCCTACTGGCCCGAGTTCGCCGCGGCGGGCAAGGAGAACGTGCTCGTACGGCATCTGCTGTCGCACCGCGCCGGGCTCGCCGGGCTGCGCGAGCCGCACACCCTGGAGCAGCTCTACGACTGGGAGCTGACCACGGCGCGGCTCGCCGCCATGGAGCCCTGGTGGGAGCCGGGCACCCGGTCCGGCTATCACGCGCTCACCTACGGCTTCCTGGTCGGGGAGGTCGTACGGCGGGTGTCGGGGCTGCTGCCGGGCGCGTTCCTGGAGCGGGAGGTGACCGGGCCGATGGGCATCGACTTCACCGTCGGGCTGCCGGATAAGGAGGCCGGGCGGGCCGCCGAGCTGGTGCATCCGCGGGCCGCGCGCTCCAGTGAACAGGCCGCCGTCTTCAGCCAGTTGGCACCCGCCGCGATCGCCGCCCTGGCCAATCCGCTGACCGGCGCCACCGATGCCAACACCCCGGCGTGGCGGGCGGCGGAGCTGCCGGCCGCCAACGGGCACGGCACCGCGCGGGCGATCGCCGCGCTGTACGGCGTCCTCGCGGGCCGGGGCTCCCACGACGGCCGACGTGTCCTGTCGGCCGAGGCGGCCGAACGGGTGCGCGAGGGGCAGGGCGCCTGCCGGGACCTGGTGCTGAGCGCCGGGTTCACCCACGAGACGGAGATCGGGCTGGGCCTCTGGCTCAGCGGGCCGAACGGCTCGTACGGGCCCAACCCGCGCGCGGTCGGCCACGACGGGTTCGGCGGCTCGTGCGGGCTGGCCGACCCGGACGCCGGGGTGTCGCTCGGGTACGTCCTGAACCGCATGGGCCCGAACATCGCGGACGACCCGCGGAAGATGGCGTTGGTCGACGCCCTGTACAGCGCGCTGTGAGCACTCCGGGTGCGGAAACCGTGCACTCTGAGTCGCGTCACGGGCCGCACCCGGTGCCAGCATCGCCGCATGACCACCACCCATGACACAGAGCGGATCGAGGCGGCCAACGCCTCCGGCCGTACGCCGGTCGTCTTCGTGCACGGCCTGTGGCTGCTGCCGAGCAGCTGGGACCGCTGGGCGGCCCTCTTCGAGCAGGCGGGGTACGCGCCGGTCACCCTGTCGTGGCCGGACGACCCGGAGACCGTCGAGGAGGCCAACGAGCATCCGGAGGTCCTCGCCGGCAAGACGGTCGGTCAGGTCGCCGACCACCTCCAGGGGCTGATCGGCCGCCTGGAGCGCAGGCCGGCGATCGTCGGCCACTCCTTCGGCGGTCTGCTGGCGCAGATCCTCGCCGGGCGGGGGCTGTCCGTCGCGACGGTGGCGATCGATCCGGCGCCGTTCCGGGGTGTGCTGCCGCTGCCGGTCTCCTCGCTGCGGGCGGCGGCGCCCGTGCTGGGCAATCCGGCCAACCGCAACCGGGCCGTACCGCTCACCTACGACCAGTTCCGGTACTCCTTCGCGAACGCGGTGGGCGAGGAGGAGGCCCGGGAGCTGTACGCGACGTTCGCCGTGCCGGCGCCGGGCGCGCCGCTGTTCCAGGCGGCGACCGCGAATCTCAACCCGTGGACGGAGGTGAAGGTCGACACCGAGAACCCGGACCGGGGCCCGCTGCTGATCCTCTCGGGCGAGAAGGACCACACCGTGCCGTGGTCGATCGCGCACGCCTCCTTCAAGCGGCAGCGGCACAACCCGGGCGTCACCGAGATCACCGAGGTCAAGGACCGCGGCCACGCGCTGACCATCGACCACGGCTGGCAGGAGGTCGCAAAGACGGCCCTGTCGTTCGTCCGGCGCTTCGTCTAGGGGGTGTCCGGCGGGGCCGCGCGGCGCGCCTCGACCATACGGACGTGTGGGCTTCCGTCGCCTCTCGTGCCGAACTCGGGCAGGGCGCGGAGGTCCACGCGGAATCCGGCGCGCTCCAGCTCGCGCCGTACCTCGCCGAGCCGGAAGGCCCGGTAGTACATCACGAACGGCGGCCGCCACACGGCGTTGCGCACCCGCATCACGGTGTCGAAGCCGAGGAGCATCCAGTAGACCGGGGAGAGCGGGCTCTGCGGGGCGACGACGGGGAACGCGAACGTGCCGCCCGGCCGCAGCACGGCGTGCACCTGGGCGAACAGTCCGGGCAGTTCGCGGGGCAGGAAGTGGCCGAACGCGCCGAAGCTGACGACGAGGTCGAAGGCGGCGGTGAACGGCAGGGCGCGGGCGTCCGCGCGCACCCAGGACACGCGCGGGCCGTCGCCATCGCCGTTGCCGTGGGCTCGGGCCTCGTCGAGCATGCCCGCGCTGAAGTCGACGCCGGTCGCACGGCGCCGGCACACCGCGGTGAGGACGTCCATGCCCGCGCCGGTGCCGCAGCACAGGTCGAGGCCGTCGTCGTAGGGACCGGACGTCAGCAGGGCGTCGGTGACCGCGTCCAGGACGGAGTCCGGGGTGCGGAACGGCGTGTGGTCGAACTTCGGGGCGAGCAGGTCGTAGCCGCGCTCGACGGACGACAGGGCCTGGACGGCGAGTTCGCGCAGGGTAGGGCCTTCGGGGCTGAACATCGGTCTCAGCCTACGGCGGCCCGCCGCTCCAGCAGGACCAGGGCACGCTCGCACCAGCGCAGGTTCTGCTCCTCGAAGGCGATGCCGGCCATCAGGGTGAGGTACGGGCCGACGCGGTCGGCTTCGCGCAGGTACTGCTCCTCGCTCCGGCCGTCGACGAGCCGGTCCCGGACCCGTTCGTAGCGGGCGAGCTTGCCGCGCGCCCAGCTCATGCGCTCCTCGATCAGCTCACGGGTCACCGCGGGGTCCGTGCCGTCCATCGCCTGGATCTTGATCAGGAGTTCGTCGCGGATCGCGGTGGGGCGGCGCGGCGGCGTCGCGGCGAAGACGCCCAGGTCCGCGCGGCCGGCCTCGGTGAGGGTGAACATCCGTTTGTTGGGCCGGCGTTCCTGCTGGACCACGCGTGCCTCGATCAGTCCGTCCTGCGCGAGCCGCTCCAGCTCGCGGTAGAGCTGCTGCGGGGTCGCGGGCCAGAAGTTCGCGAGGGAGACGTCGAAGAGCTTCGACAGCTCGTAGCCCGAGGCCTCGCCCTCCAGCAGGGCGGCCAGGACGGCGTACTTGAGGGACATGTGGACACGGTAACAGCAGCTGATTATTGTCATCCGCACCTACTCAACAAATTGACTATGAGGTGATCCGATGCGCGCGTTCCGTGAGGCGGTCGAGGCCGGCGATCTCGACGCCGTGGAGGCCCTGCTGGCCGAGAACGTGGTCTTCACCAGCCCGGTCGTGTTCAAGCCGTACCCGGGCCGGGCGATCACCGCGGCGATCCTGCGCGCGGTCTCGCAGGTCTTCGAGGACTTCCGGTACGAGCGGGAGCTGACCGGCGGCGAGGGGCGCGACCACGCGCTGGTGTTCACCGCGCGGGTCGGCGACCGCGAGCTGAGCGGCTGCGACTTCATCCACCTCGACGAGGAGGGACGGATCGACGAACTGACCGTCATGGTGCGGCCGTTGTCGGGGGCGCAGGCGCTCGCGGCGGCGATGGGGGCGCGGTTCGACGAGATCGTGAAGGAGGCGGAGGCGCGGTCGGCCTCCGCCTCCTGACGTCAGCCCTTGAGTTCCTCGAGGGTGGCCCTGGTGTCGGTCTTCAGCCAGTCGATGACCTCGTCCAGCTCCGGCGGGTCCTTGTCGTCGTCGTACGAGGAGAGGTACACGCTGTAGCTCATCGAGTACGTCACCCAGCCGTCCCGTACGGCGAGGGTGGCGTAGCGCGAGCCGCTGTCGGTGCCGGCGGTGGTGTCCTCACTGACGAGGTACGCCTCGTCGCCGATCCCCGTGACGGAGTCGACGTCGTAACCGTCGTGGCTGTCGCCGTAGTTCTTCCACTCGGCCGTGAACTCCGGCCCCGGGTCGGTCTTCTTGTGCAGATCCAGCTGGACGGAGAGGTACGCGTCGGCGTAGCTGGAGCCGGTCTTCTTCAGGCTGATGCTGCAGTAGCCCTGGTCGAGGGCGGCGTCCTCGAGGGTGTTGTCGGTCGGGGTGCCGTCGTTCTCCGGGTACTCGTCCTTGAAGGACGAGTAGTCCGCGCTGCTGCACAGGTTGGACGGGGCCGTGTAGCCGCGCAGGTCCGGTTCGTCGTCCCCGGTGCCACCGATCAGGAAGACACCGGCCGCCCAGGCGGCGGAGGCGACCAGGGCACCGACGGCGGCCCACAGGACGGCCCGTCCGGCGCCGCCGCTGCCGCTGCCGCCGCCGGCGGGCGGCGGGCCGACCACGGGGTAGGCGCCCGGCTGGACATACGGGTTGCCCGGCTGCCCCGGCTGCCCCGGCTGCGCCGGCAGGCCGACGAGAGTGGGCTGGGCGTAGATGTTCGGCTGTCCCGGCTGTCCCGGCTGGGGCGCGGGCGGCGGGAACCCTCCCGGGCCGCCGGGAGCGGGCGACTGCGGGTTCGGATACGGGTAGGCGCTCGGCTGGGCGGGCGCCTCGGACGGCTGCTCGGGTCGCTGCGGAGGCTGAGGCGGCGTGGACATGACGTGAAGATAAGGCAGTGATGGTGGTCAAGTCCCTTGACGTCACAGATCGTTACGCTCTGGGGACATCCGTCATAAACATGGGAAAGACCGGGGTTTGGGGCCCCGGACCTCAGGGTCCAGGGGCATCGGGGGTTCGTAGGGCCGCTATGCGGCGGGCGCCCCGAGGCGTACCGGAAGGGTCCGCACACTGTTGCCGACGAAACTGGAGTGCCGGGGGAGTTCCGGTTCGGGGACGGCGAGTTCAAGGCCTGGGAAGCGGGTGAAGAGCCGCTCCAGGGCGACGGAGGCCTCCAGGCGGGCGAGCGGGGCACCGAGGCAGTAGTGGGCGCCGTGGCCGAGGGAGAGGCCGCGGGCGGCGCCGGGCCGGGCGGGGCGGGTGACGTCGAACCGGTCGGCGTCGGGGCCGTGCGCGGCCGGGTCGCGGCCGGCGGCGGAGTACCCGGCCAGGACGGGGGTGCCCCGGGGGACGAGGGTGCCGTCGAGCGTGAGGTCGCGCACCGGGTAGCGGAACGGGAAGTAGCTGACGGGCGCGTCCCAGCGCAGGGTCTCCTCGACCACGTCCGCCCAGCTCGCCTCCCCCTCGCGCACGAGGGCGAGCTGGTCGCGGTGGCCGCACAGGGCGCGGACGGCGTTGGTGATGAGGTTGAGGGTGGTCTCGTGGCCGGCGACGATCATCAGCAGCAGGGTGCCGACGAGTTCCTGCGGGGCGAGCCGGTCGCCGTCCTCGTCCCGCGCCGCGATGAGGGCGCTGGTGAGGTCGTCGCCGGGGTGCTCGGCCCTGGCGGCGGCGATCTCGCCCAGGACGGCGACGAGTTCGCGGTTGGCGGCGACGGCTTCCTCGGGGCCGATGTCGGTGGCCACCACCTGGTCGGACAGGTGGTGCAGCCGGTCGCGGTAGCCGGCGTCCACGCCGAGGAGTTCGCCGATCACCCCCATCGGCAGGGGCAGCGCGAAGTGCCGGCGCAGGTCGGCGACTCCCCCGCCGGTCCCGGCCGCCCGCTCCAGATCGGCCAGCAGCGTGTCCGTCAACTCCTCGACGCGCGGCCGGAGTTCCTCGACCCTGCGGGCGGTGAACGCACGGCTGACGAGGGAGCGCAGCCTGCGGTGGTCGTCGCCGTCGGCCGTCGTCATGCCCGGCACGGTCGCGAAGGTCATGAGCGGCCACCCCTCGGAGATCCGGCCCTCCCGCAGGGCGGTGAAGTGCAGTGCGTTCTTGGCGACATCGGGGTGCGAGAGGAACTCCCTGAGCGCGTCGTGACCGAGGACCGCCATCCCCTCGATGTCCCCGGGCAGCAGCACCGGAGCGACGGCGCCCCGGGCGAGCAGGCGCGCGTTGGCGGCGTGCGGGCAGCCGCCGGAGGGGTCGAGACGATGGGGCGTGCCGGTCCGGTCGTCCACCGGTGACTCCTGGGGGAAGAGGGTGTTGGGGCCGGCCGGTCCGGCGGATCCTGCCGGAGGCGCGGGGCGGTGCCGTACGGCGACCGATTCTGCCCGCTCGCCGCGCCGGACGCAGCAGTGCCGCCGGTCTGTTCGGCAGGGTCGTCCCCATCGGTGTGGTACCGTGCAGTCAGCACTTGTGTACGCCCCGCTCGGGCGCCGGTGCCAGTTCCCTTTCGGTTCGCCGATCCGCCCGCCGTTCTCTTCGGCCGGTGCAGCGGCTTTCCCTCACCACCTCATCCGCGCCTCAGTCGTGGCCGAGGTGCTGTTCCCGCCGCCCGAGGCGCGCTGCGCGCCCTCCCTTCGCGGCCGTACCCCCCTTCTTCCGCATGTCTCATGCCTTCCGTCCGTGAAAGGACCGACCACCATGACCACCACGCTCGAACACCCTCCCGTACAACAGCCCCCGGCCCGGGTCGCCTCCGGTGTCCTCGACATCGACGCGAGCGGGAAGGGGTACCTGCGCGCCGCGGATCTGCTGCCCACCCCCGGCGACCTCCAGGTCCCGGCCGCCCTGATCCGCCGTCACGACCTGCGCAAGGGCGACCTCGTCGAAGGAGTGCGCGGCGCCCAGCGGACCCTGACCGAGGTCGCCCGCGTCGGCGGCCTCGCCTCCGACGCGGTGCGCGGGCGCCGTCACTTCCGCGACCTCACGCCCCTGCATCCGCATCGCCGACTGCGTCTGGAACACCCGGGCGCGGGCCTGGCCGGACGGCTCGTCGACCTGCTCGCACCGGTCGGCAAGGGACAGCGCGGGCTGATCGTCGCGCCGCCCAGGACCGGCAAGACCGTGCTCATCCAGCAGATCGCCGCCGCCGTCGCCGGAAACCACCCCGAGGCCCGGTTGATGGTGGTGCTCCTCGACGAACGCCCCGAGGAGGTCACCGACATGCGGCGCTCGGTGCGCGGCGAGGTGTACGCCTCGACCTTCGACCGGGCACCCCGGCAGCACATCGCCCTCGCCGAACTCGTCATCGAGCGTGCCAAGCGGCTCGTCGAGGCGGGCGAGGACGTCGTGATCCTCCTCGACTCGCTGACCCGGCTGTGCCGGGCGCACAACAACGCGGCCGCCGCCGGGGGCCGCACCCTCAGCGGTGGCGTCGACGCGACCGCGCTGATCGGGCCCAAGCGGTTCTTCGGGGCCGCGCGGGCGGCCGAGGAGGGCGGTTCGCTCACCGTCCTCGCCACCGCGCTGGTCGAGACCGGCTCCCGCGCCGACAACTTCTTCTTCGAGGAGTTGAAGGGCACCGGCAACATGGAGCTGAGCCTGGACCGCGAGCCGGCCTCCCGCCGGGTCTTCCCGGCCGTGGACATCACCGCCTCCGGCACCCGCCGCGAGGAACTCCTCCTCTCCCCCGCCGAGTCGGCCGCCGTCCGCGGCCTGCGCCGCGCCCTCCAGCCCCGGGACGGCCGCACCGGCCTGGAGGCGCTCCTGGAGCGGATGCGGGAGACCCCGGACAACGCGACGTTCCTGCGGCGCGTGCAGCCGACGCTGCCAGCGGGCTGAGCGCCCGGGGCGGCAGGCGCCGCCGTCCGTGACCGGCGTGCGGCATCCGGGTGCTCACCCACGGGCGTTCGGCACGGGCAGCGCGGCACGGGCCCGGTTCATTTCTACGTTGATCATATGAAAATCGGATTCTCTTCCCGTGCCGCCGTGTCGGCGTGTGTCCTGTGTGCGGCAGGTGTCCTGGCGCTGGGCCCGACCGTGGCCGCCGCCCCGGCCGGGACGGATCCGGGAGCACCCGGCGGGCCCGGCGAGCCGCGCGTGAGCGCACCCCGGCCCGCCCTGCTGTACCGGCCCGGCACCCAGGTCCGGCCGCACCGGGGAGCGCCCGAGGTCCCGGACGTCTCCGCGCTGTCCTGGCTGGTGGCCGACGCCCGCACCGGCGAGGTCCTCGCCGCGGCGGACGCCCACCGCAGACTCCCGCCCGCCAGCACGCTGAAGACACTGTTCGCCCTCACGGTGCTGCCGGTCCTGCCCGGCGGGATCCGGCACCGGGTGACGGAGGACGAACTGCTGGGCATCGGGCCCGGCAGCAGCCTGGTCGGCGTCGCCGAGGGCCGCACCTACCGGGTCGCCGACCTGTGGCGCGGGGTGTTCCTCAACTCCGGCAACGACGCCGTGCACGTCCTGGCCGCCCTCAGCGGCGGCTGGCGTACGACGGCCGCCCGGATGCAGGCCAAGGCGCGGGCGCTGGGCGCACTGGACACACGCGTGCTGTCGCCCGACGGGTACGACACCCCGGGCCAGGTGTCCTCGGCGTACGACCTGGCGGTGTTCGGCCGGGCCGGGCTGCGCAACGCGGACTTCGCCCGGTACTGCGCCACGGTGGACGCGCCGTTCCCCGGGGGCGGGGGACGGTCGTACCCGATCCGCAACACCAACCGGCTGCTGACCGGGGAGGACGGGGTCGATCCGTATCCCGGGTTGATCGGGATCAAGAACGGCTACACCAGCGAGGCGGGCAACACGCTGGTGGCCGCCGCCCGCCGGGACGGGCGCACCCTCGTGGTGACGGTGATGAACCCTCGGGCGGGCGGCGGCTTCGCCGTCTACGAGGAGGCGCGCGAATTGCTCGACTGGGGGTTCGCGGCCGCCGGGCGGGTCGATCCGGTGGGCTCGCTGGACGCGCTGCGGACCCGGCCGAGGCCCGGTCCCGACGTCGGGCCGGCCGCCGCGGCGGCGGTCACCTCGGGGGTCCCTTCGGCGGACGCCGGGCCGTCCGGCTGGTCGGCGGCGGTCTCGATCGCGGCGGCCGCCGCGCTGGGCGGGGCCGCCGTGGCGCTCGTGCTGGGGCTCGCCTTCCGCCGCCCGGCCGGTTCCTGACCGACCGGCAGCCACAGCAGCAGGCCCAGCGTGATCCAGGCGTACATGTTCGAGCCCAGGAACCCGTCCACGCCGGAGGCGTCGTCGAACCACAGCCACACCACGCTGGTGCACAGCACCGCGTACAGGGCGCCCGCGACACGCGGGTGCCCGGCGCGGATCAGCAGCGCGAAGGACGGCAGCAGCCACACCAGGTGGTGCACCCAGGTGACGGGGCTGACCAGGCAGGCGGTGAGGCCGGTGAGGGCGAAGGCCGTCGTCCAGTCGTCGGCGGCCACCGACCGCCGGACCCGGCGCGCCCACACGTACAGCACCAGCACGACGAGGAGCGCCCACACGGCCCGGCTCTCCACGCCCAGCCGGGCCAGGACGCCCTGGAGCGACTGGTTCGACACATAGTCGAGCCGGCCCACCCGGGTGGTGTCCCACATCGCCCGGGTCCAGTAGAAGCGCGAGGCGTCCGGGGCGATGAGCGCGGCGAGCGCGGTCGCCGCGAGGGCCACGCCCACGGCGACGGCGGCCGCGCGCCACCGTCGGGCGACGAGCAGCAGGCCGATGAAGAGCGCCGGCGTGAGCTTGACCGCCGCCGCCAGCCCGATCCCGATGCCGGCCCAGCGGCCCCGGCCGGTCGCCAGCAGCCGGCAGTCGACCAGCACGAGAGCCAGCAGGAGCAGGTTCACCTGGCCGAAGCTGAAGGTGTCCCGCAGCGGTTCGAACAGCGCGAGGACGCAGGCGACGAGGGCTGCGCCGTACCAGCCGTGCCGCCGCCAGCCCGGCCCGGCCAGGATCCGCACGACCACGGCGAGTGCCGCCAGGTTGAGCAGCAGGGCGGCCGCGATCGCGGTGCGCAGCCCGACGAGCGCCATCGGCAACATCGTGACGGCCGCGAAGGGCGGGTAGGTGAATCCGTACGGGGTGCCGGGCACCCGGTAGTCGTAGACGCGTCCGTCGTGGTGGATCCAGCTGTCGACGGTGCCGTAGTAGACGCGCAGATCGAACCAGTCGCGCAGCAGCGGCACGGTCACGGTGAAGACGGCGACGGCGGCGACGAGCAGGCACAGCAGCAGGAGGCGGCCACGGTCCGTGGCGGGTGCTCTCATGCCGTACGTCCCAGCGCGTCCGGGGTCTGGGCCGCGAGCCGGGCCTGCCACAGGACGACCACGGCGAGCGCGCCGCCGCAGACCGCGAGGAGCAGGCGCCCGGAGTCGACCGGTCCGCCGTCGGGCAGGACGGCGAGGGCGAGGACGCCCGCCACGGCGGCCATCCGGTGCCGGACCGAGGTGCTGGGTGCCGCGGCGGCGATGAGGAACAGGCCCCACAGCGCGTACCAGGGGCGGATCGCGGGGCCGAACGCGGCCACCACGGCGAGGCTCAGGCCCAGCGCGTACACCGGCCGGGGCCGCAGCCGCCACCATATGGCGATCAGGGCGACCCCGGTGACGGCGAGGCCGAGGGCGTGCCAGGCGGGCACGGCGAGCGGGGCCAGGTCGCTGCCGGCGTGCTCCAGCAGGGCGCCGGTGGCCCGGCCGAGCAGGCTGGTGAGGGCCCAGTTCTGCGGGGACACGGGGGTGTCCAGGGCGGCTATCCACCCGTATCCCGTGCCCGCGACGGCGGTGGCGGCGACCGTGGTGACGGCGGAGGCGGCCACGGTCGTCAGGACGGCGGGCACCGGGCGGCGGCCCGCGCGCAGCTGGAGCACGATGACCGCGGCCAGGCCGAGCGCGGCCGGTGCCTTGACCAGGGCGGCGAGGGTGACCAGCACGGCGGCCGGCACCGGGTGGCGGCCCAGCGCGGCGACCAGGCCGATGCCCAGCAGGCCCAGCATGATGGCGTCGTTGTGGGCGCCGGCCACCAGGTGCAGCAGGACCAGCGGGTTGAGGGCGCCGAGCCACAGGGCGGCGGCCGGGTCGGCGCCGCTGTGCCGGGCCAGCCGGGGCAGCGCGGCCGCCATCAGCGCCACCCCGCACAGGGCGACCAGCCGCATCCCGAGGAGTCCGGCGGGCAGTTCGCCGTGGGTCAGGCCGGACAGGGCCGCGGCGAGGGCGAGGAAGACCGGGCCGTAGGGGGCTCCGGTGTGCCGCCACAGCGGGGCGACCTCGTCGGCGAGCGGGCCGCCGAGCCGGGACGGCCCGTGCGCGTACACGTCGATATGGGCGTCGACCATGGCGCCCTGGGCCAGATAGCTGTAGACGTCCCGGCTGAACAGGGGCGGCGCGATCAGCAGCGGCGCCGCCCACACGGCGAGGACGAGCACGAGGGCGCGTGGTGTCGGCGGATCCTCGCCGCGCACCGGACGGCCGAGGAGGACCCAGGCCGCGGTCAGCAGCACCAGCCCGAAGTACACCCCGACCAGGCCCAGTACGGCGTGCACCGAGGACGGGGCGAGGAGTTCCCGGGCGGGCAGCGCGCCGGCCGTCTCGCCGCCCAGGGCGAGACAGGCCGTACCGGCCAGGCCCAGTACCTGGCAGCGGCGGAGATCGACAGGAAAAGCCATGGCCAACACTCGGTCAGAGTGGCGTCACCGGGTGGCCGGAAAGCGTCGTTCCGCTCGACTGCCGTGGTCCTGCGCATGACCGCCGGGTGAGCGTTCCGAGACGGTCAGCGGAACCGCGAACTGGACACCGGTCCGGCGGACTTGACCCGGGTCCGCTCGCCGGTCAGCCAGGTGCCGCGGACCGCCGTCACGAACTCCGTGAGCCGCTCGACCGGATCGGCCGGCGTCCCGCCGTCGCCCTCGTCCGGCGTCGGGTCGGCGGCCACGATGTCGGCGGCGATCTCCGCCTCGGGCCGCTCGTCGGGCTCGCCCCGCTCCAGACCGCCGTCGGCGCCGCCCCGCAGTCCCGCCGCCCAGGGCGCGACCGCCGACTGGTGGAACAGCGCGACACTGTCGGGGGTGACGGCCGGTGTGTCCGTCCAGCAGCTCGCGTGCTCGTGGAGCACCTGCCCCGGCGCGCGGTGCAGCAACCGCTCGAGCACCTGGGGGCCCTGGTCCGCCTCGAGCGTCTCGTTCAGGTCGTAGGCGATGACGACGGCGTCGGGCCGCTCCGGTTCGAAGGGCAGGGCCGGCAGGTCCAGGATCTCGGCGGCGGCCAGGCCCAGGACGCGGCTGCCGCGGTCGGGCAGCAGGGAGACCGAGCCGGGTCGTGTCCCGGCCGCCTCCAGCACCGCCTTCAGGCGCAGCAGACCGCGCAGACACTGGTCGTGGGTGTCCTGGAGCCAGGCGTACCGTCCGGCCATGCCCGCGTCGAAGCCGTACGGGGAGAGGGTGCCCAGGACGGTGCCGCCGAGGACGTAACTCCAGCCCCGCAGGTCGGTGCCGTCCAGCGGGCTCGCCGGCGCGGCGCTCTCGGCACGGGCCAGGACGCGGTTCTGCCGGTCGCGGGCGGGCAGCCACATGTCGTCGTCCGGGGCCGGCAGCAGCGCGTGGTGGCGGCGGGCCAGATCCAGGTCGCCGGCGAGGACCGCGTTGAAGACCAGCAGATAGCGGTCGGGCCAGGCGGCGAGGCCGTCCTCGTGCGCGGTCAGGACGTCGACCGCCTCGCGGTGGCGCTCCTCGCGCTCGTACGCCGAGACCAGTTCGCGCATCGCCGCGACGGAGCCCGGGACCAGGCGCAGCGCCTCGCGCAGCGCGGGTATCGCGAGGTAGGGGACACCGCGCTCCACGCACGCGTACCCGAAGTCGTAGAGGTGCTGCGGCTTGTCGGGCGCCGCGGCCAGCGCGCCGGCGGCCTTCTCCAGATCCTCGAACCCGGCCGCCCCGGCGGCCCGGCCGACCACGAGGGCGACCTCCGCGAGCGGCTGGTCCTCGGCCCCGTGCCGCAACTGCCGCAGCGCCCCGGGCACGTCACCTGTGTCGAGGGACTCCCAGGCCTTGAGCAGTTCGGGGGACTTGGGGCGGCGATTCCTGCGCGAGAACATGCCGAGGATCTTCGCCGGTGACCGGCCTCCGCCTCAACGCAATAAAGCGGGGCGGTGGACCCGGCTCAGAACACGGAGAGCCCCGTGAGGGTCGTGAAGCGGTCCAGGGCCGCGACGCCCGCCACGGAGTTGCCGCGTTCGTCCAGGCCGGGGCTCCAGACGCAGAGGGTGCAGCGGCCCGGGACGACGGCGATGATGCCGCCGCCGACACCGCTCTTGCCGGGCAGGCCGACGCGGTAGGCGAAGTCGCCGGCCGCGTCGTACGTGCCGCAGGTCAGCATCACCGCGTTGACCTGCTTGGCCTGGCTGCGGGTGAGCAGGCGGCTGCCGTCGGCCCGGATGCCGTGCCGGGCGAGGAAGGAGGTGGCCAGGGCGAGGTCGGCGCAGGACGCGGTGAGCGAGCACTGCCGGAAGTACTGGTCGAGGAGGGCGGGCACCGGGTTGCCGATGTTGCCGTAGGAGGCCATGAAGTGGGCGAGGGCGGCGTTGCGGTCGCCGTGCGCGCTCTCCGAGGCGCCGATCTCCTCGTCGAAGGCCAGCTCCGGGTTGCCGCTCTCGGCGCGCAGGAACGCGAGGAGTTCCCCGGCCGCGTCGCCGGTACGGCTGTGCAGACGGTCGGTGACGACCAGCGCGCCCGCGTTGATGAACGGGTTGCGCGGGATGCCGTTCTCGTACTCCAGCTGGACCAGGGAGTTGAAGGGGTTGCCGGAGGGTTCGCGGCCCACGTGCTCCCAGAGCGCGTCGCCCTCACGGGAGAGTTCGAGGGCGAGGGTGAACACCTTGGTGATGGACTGGGTGGAGAACGGCTCGCGCCAGTCCCCCACCCCGTACACCGTGCCGTCCAGTTCGGCGACGGCCATGCCGAAGCGGCGCGGGTCGACGGCGGCCAGCGCCGGGATGTAGTCGGCGGGGCGGCCGCGGCCGGGGGTGTGCTCCAGTTCTTCGGCGATGCGTTCCAGGACCGGCTGGAAGGCGAGGGACGACGTCGTTGTCATGATCACCATTGTGCCTCCCGCGCCGGTTCTGGCGCGTCGTCGCAGGTCAGGGCAGCTCAGGACGGGTCAGGACGGGTCAGACCCTAGGGGATCCGCTGCCCGCGAGCACCTCCGGGCGCAGCAGGTCGGCCAGGGTCTCGGCGGGCAACAGGCCCTTCTCCAGCACGAGTTCGGCGACCCCGCGACCGGTGACGAGGGCCTCCTTGGCGATGTCGGTGGCCGCCGTGTACCCGATGTGCGGGTTGAGGGCGGTGACCAGGCCGATGGAGTTCTCGACGCTCGCGCGCAGCACCTCGGTGTTGGCGGTGATGCCGTCCACGCAGCGCTCGGCGAGGGTGAGGCAGGCGGCGCGCAGATGCGTGATGCTCTCCGACAGGGAGTGCAGGATGATCGGCTCGAAGGCGTTGAGCTGGAGCTGTCCGGCCTCGGCGGCCATGGTGATGGTGACGTCGTTGCCGATCACCTCGAAGGCGACCTGGTTCACGACCTCGGGGATCACCGGGTTGACCTTGCCGGGCATGATCGACGAGCCCGCCTGCACGGGCGGCAGGTTGATCTCGCCGAGGCCGGCGCGCGGGCCGGAGGACAGCAGGCGCAGGTCGTTGCAGCTCTTGGAGAGCTTGACGGCGATCCGCTTGAGCACGCCGGACATCTGGACGAAGGCGCCGCAGTCCTGGGTGGCCTCGACCAGGTTGGCCGCGGTGACCAGCGGCAGGCCGGTGATCTCGGCGAGATGGCGGCGGGCCGACTCGGCGTATCCGGCGGGGGCGTTGAGGCCGGTGCCGATCGCGGTGGCGCCGAGGTTGATCTCGTGGATCAGCTCGACGGCCTCGGCGAGCCGGCTGCGGTCCTCGTCGAGCATGACGGCGTACGCCGAGAACTCCTGGCCGAGGGTCATCGGCACCGCGTCCTGGAGCTGTGTACGGCCCATCTTCAGCACGTCGCGGAACTCGACGGCCTTGCGGCCGAAGGAGTCCTGGAGGACGGCCATCGCCTTGAGCAGCCCGCGCACGGCGAAGACGGTCGCGACCTTCACGGCCGTCGGGTAGACGTCGTTCGTCGACTGCCCGAGGTTGACGTCCTCGTTGGGGTGCAGGTGCTGGTACTGCCCCTTCTCGTGGCCGAGCAGCTCCAGGGCCCGGTTCGCGACGACCTCGTTGGCGTTCATGTTGGTCGAGGTGCCGGCGCCGCCCTGGATGACGTCGACGACGAACTGGTCGTGCAGCTTCCCGGCGCGGATCTCCCGGCAGGCGGTGACGATCGCGGCGGCCTTCTCCGGCGCCAGCAGACCGAGCTCCTGGTTGGCGAGCGCGGCGGCCTCCTTGACGGCGGCGAGGGCGTCGACGAGATGCGGGTAGGCGGAGATCCGCGTACCCGTGATCGGGAAGTTCTCCGTGGCACGCAGGGTGTGGATGCCCCAGTACGCGTCGGCGGGGACGTCCCGGTCACCGAGCAGGTCGTGTTCGTTGCGGGTGACGCTCGCGCTGTCGGTGCCGGTTGTGCTGTCGGTGGCGGAGGCGGAGGCGGAGGCGGTCATGAGGGTGCGGCCTCTTTCTGGGGATGAGGGTGAGGGGAGGGGGTGACGTCGGGGTGGGGTGGCGGGTCGGCTCGGGCGGTACGGGATACGGGCTGGGGCCTGGCGGCTCGGGCTTACCGGTTGGCTCCGGGTGGCTGGCGAACAGCTCGGGCGGTACGGATGGCTCCGGATGACCGGCAGTCGGCTCGGGCGGTACGGGATGGCGCCCGCCCGAGCCGACCGGGCACCGGTCCGGTGGTGACCGGACCGGCGGGTTCGAGGGGCGGCCGCCGCGCGCCGGGCCGGTACCCGGCCACGGGGCGTCCAGGCGTCCCGCACCCCGGCGGTCGCCGCCTGCATGCGGACGACGAGGCGCCGCCCCACTGGGGCACTCGGCGACGACCGCCACGGACCGTGACCGGGCTCCGAGGCGTCGCCCGACCGGGCGGCCCGCCGCCGCGATCACCGAGGCAGACCGTCGCACGCCGAACCGGCATCGACCGAGCGACGCGCGGCGACAACCACCAACGGCCCCTGGCCGAAGCGCCGGGTGCCGGGCCCGGGCCGACCGCGGTGACCACCGGCACAGCCCGCGGTGACATCCGCGCCGACCCGACCGGCCCCCGTCGCACCACACCCCGCCCGCGACCGACCCGTCAGGCGCAGGCCCGGACGATGACCGGGTCCAACGTGCGGGCCGGGCGGATCGCGCCGACCGGTTCGCCGCCGCCGAGCAGGGCCTCCCCCGCGAACTCGGTGAGGAGTGCGGGATCGACGCCGGCCCGGGCGAGGGCGGCCGCGGTGACCGGGATCCGGGCCCGGTTCGCGCCGTCGGAGATCTTCACGGCGACGGCCCGGCCGTCGGGGAGGGCGGCGACCTCCACGCCCTCGAAGCCGTCCTTGGCGAGCAGGCCGGCGACGGCCCGCATCAGGGCGGCCACGTCCCGGCCGGAGCCGGAGGCCATCTCGGCGTGGTCGCGCATGGCGTCCGCGACCCGGGCCTCGGGCGTGCCGGGCGCCGCCGTGGTGATCCGGGCGGCGGCCCGGGCGAGGCCGTGCAGGGAGACGGAGAAGAGCGGGGCGCCGCACCCGTCGACGGTGACCCGTGCGATCCGCTGCCCGGTGAGGTCCTCGACGATCTCCGCGATCGCCTGCTGGAGCGGGTGCTCCGGGTCGAGGTAGTCGTCGAGGGACCAGCCGTTGAGCTTGCAGGTGTACAGCATGGCCGCGTGCTTGCCGGAGCAGTTCTGGGCCGCTCGGGAGGGCTCCCGGCCGTCCCGGATCCACGCGTCGCGGACGGCGGGGCCGTACGGCAGGTCCGGCACGTTGCGCAGGTCGTCCTCGGTGAGGCCGGCCAGGGCGAGGATCCGCCGGGTCCCGGCGAGGTGGCGTTCCTCGCCGGAGTGGCTGGCGGCGGTGAGCGAGAGCAGCTCGCCGTCGAGCGGCAGCCCGGCCCGGACCATGGCGACGGCCTGGACCGGCTTGAGCGCCGAGCGCGGGTAGAAGGCGGCCTCGATGTCGCCGAGCTGGAGCTCGACCTCACCGCCCGTGCCGAGGACGACGACGGAACCGTAGTGGATGCCCTCGGTCACCCCGCCGCGGACGAGGTGGGCGACGGGTGCGTGGAGGGGTTCGCGGATCGCGGGGGCGTCGGCGAGGGAACTGCTGTACATCACTGCCTGGATCACCGGTGGGTTGTCGTGGGCCGGCGCCGGGGTCACGCGTCGGCCTTGGCGGAGGTGCGCGCGCGGTTGCGGCGGACGGCGTACCACCCGGCGACGAGCGCGGCGACGATCAGCGGCAGGCACAGCACGGTGGTGCGTCCGGCGCCGCCGTCGGCGTACATGAGGACCAGGACCGACGCGAGGAAGAACAGCGTCACGAGTTCGGTCCAGGGGGAGCCCGGGAGCTGGTAGTCCGGGCGGGTCAGCTCGCCCTTCTGGGTCTTCTGCCAGAAGAGGAGGTGACAGATCATGATCATGCCCCAGGTGGAGAGGATGCCGATCGCCGCGAAGTTCAGGACGATCTCGAAGGCGTCCGCCGGGACCACGAAGTTCAGACCGACGCCCAGGACACAGATACCGCTGGTGAGCAGAATGCCGCCGTACGGGACCTGGCTGCGGCTCATCACGCCCGTGAACTTCGGCGCGGAGCCGGACATCGCCATGGAGCGCAGGATGCGGCCGGTGGAGTACAGGCCGGAGTTCAGCGACGACATCGCCGCCGTCAGGACCACCAGGTTCATCACGCCGCCCGCCGCCGGGATGCCGATGTTGGAGAGCACGGTGACGAAGGGGCTCTCGCCGGACGTGTACTTGTTCCACGGGAGCAGCATCGACAGCAGGACGACCGAGCCGACGTAGAACAGGCCCACGCGCCACATGATCGAGTTGATCGCCTTGGGCATGATCTTCTCGGGGTTCTCGGTCTCGCCGGCGGCGACGCCGACCAGTTCGACGGAGGCGTAGGCGAAGACGACGCCCTGGATGATCAGCAGCATGGGCAGCAGGCCGTTGGGGAAGACGCCGCCGTTGTCGGTGATCAGGGAGGGGCCGGGGGTGGTGCCGTCCACCGGGTGCTGGGTGACCAGCAGGAAGATGCCGATGCACATGAAGATCACCAGGGCGCTGACCTTCACGATGGCGAACCAGAACTCCAGTTCGCCGAAGATCTTCACGGAGATCAGGTTCACGGTGAGGACGACGGCCAGGGCGATCAGCGCGATCACCCACTGGGGTATGTCGGAGAACATGCCCCAGTAGTGGGTGTAGGTGGCCACCGCGGTGATGTCGGCGATCCCGGTGGTGGCCCAGTTCAGGAAGTACATCCAGCCCGCGGTGTACGCGCCCTTCTCGCCGAGGAACTCTCGGGCGTACGACACGAAGGCGCCGGAGGACGGGCGGTACAGGACGAGTTCGCCGAGGGCGCGCACGACCAGGAAGGCGAAGACGCCGCAGACGGCGTAGGCGATGAAGAGGGAGGGTCCGGCGTCGGCGAGCCGGCCGCCGGCGCCGAGGAAGAGGCCGGTGCCGATGGCGCCGCCGATGGCGATCATGTTGACGTGCCGGGACTTCAGGGACTTGCTGTACCCGGCGTCTCCGGCGTCCACGTGACGGGACGAGGGGCGCGTCTCGTCTTTGAGGTGCTGTTCGCTCACGCCTCGGGTCCGCCTTCCAGGGGGGTGTCCGTGCGCGGGGCGCGCACGATGTCGGTGAGGGTCGTCTCGACGCGGTCGAGGTGGTGGCTCATCGCCTCCACCGCGTCGGGTTCGGAACCGTCGATCAGCGCCTCGACGATCGCCCGGTGCTCGCGGTTGGACTGCTCGCGCCGGCCGCCCAGTTCGTTGAGGAAGGCCGACTGACGCGCCAGTGCGTCCCGGATCTCCTCGATGACCCGGCGGAACACCGGGTTCTGGGCGGCCTCGGCGACGGCCAGGTGGAAGAGGGTGTCCATCGCGACCCACGCGGTGGTGTCCGTCTCCCGCTCCATGCGGTCGAGCAGATGAGCCAGATGGTCCAGGTTCTCGGGGGTGCGGCGCAGGGCCGCGTACCCGGCGACCGGGATCTCGACGTGCCGGCGCACCTCCAGCAGGTCGCTGGCCGCGTAGTCGCCGAAGGTGGGGTCCTCGACGGTGTTCGCGATCACGAAGGTGCCCTTGCCGGTCTTGGCGACCGTGAGGCCCATGGTCTGCAGGGCGCGCAGGGCCTCCCGCAGCACGGGCCGGGACACCTCGAGGGTGCGGCACAGCTCCGCCTCGGAGGGGAGCTTGTCGCCGATCGCGTATTCGCCGCGCTCGATGGCGTCGCGAAGGTGGGTGAGGACCGCTTCCATGGCGCTGATGCGCCGCGGCCCCGAGCCACCTGTCTGGCTGTCTGACAGGTTCACGGGAGAGATGTTCCGGGTGACGTACGGGTGGTGTCAAGGGAGGTGAAAGGAAAAATGCAGCGGTCGGGAAGTCTGCATGCGGACTTCCCGACCGTGCGGAGGCGTGTGCGGGGTCAGCTGTTCAGCACGCCCGTGCCCAACAGCCCGAACAGCGCGAGGCCCACGACGATCCGGTAGATCACGAACGCGTTGAAGGAGTGCTTGGCGACGAACTTCAGCAGCCAGGCGATGGAGGCGTACGCCACACCGAAGGAGACCAGCGTGCCGACGACCAGCGGGGCGGCCCCCGCGCCGGTGCCGAGCGCGTCCTTCAGCTCGTACAGGCCGGCGCCGGTCAGGGCGGGGATGCCGAGGAAGAACGACAGCCGGGTGGCGGCGACCCGGTCCAGGTCCAGCATGAGCGCGGTGGACATGGTGGCACCGGAGCGGGAGAAGCCGGGGAAGAGCAGCGCGAGGATCTGGGAGCTGCCGACCAGCATCGCGTCCTTGAACGAGGTGTCGTCCTCACCGCGCTTGTGCCGGCCCATCCGGTCGGCGGCCCACATCACGCCGCTGCCCACGATCAGCGAGCCCGCCACCACCCAGAGAGAGGCCAACGGCCCCTCGATGAGCGGCTTGGCGGCCAGGCCGACGGCGACGATCGGGAGCGTCGCGTAGATCACCCACCAGGCGAACTTGTAGTCGTGGTGGACGCGCTCCTCGCGGTCGCGCAGCCCGCGGAACCAGGCCGAGACGATCCGCACGATGTCCTTGCGGAAGTACACCAGGACGGCCGCGATCGCGCCGACCTGGATCACGGCCGAGAAGCCGACGACCGCGTCGTCGTCGACCGGGATGCCCATCAGGCCCTCGGTGATCTTCAGATGGCCGGTGGAGGAGACGGGGAGGAACTCGGTCACTCCCTCGACGGCTCCGAGGACTACGGCTTGGCCGACGGAGATGGCGCTCATGGAATCCAGTTCTGACGAGATCGGTGGGGTCGACGGGCTCGGTGGCCGGGTGGTGCGGAGGACAGTCCTACCAGCCGCGGGTGCGGCCGGCGGGCTACGGCCAGACCGCCTGACCTATCGCCACCCCCGCGAACGCGGCCCCCAGGCCCGCCACCAGACTCCCCACGACGTTGGCCAGCGCATAGAGCCCCGCACCCGTCTCGGCCAGCCGCAGCGTCTCGTACGAGAAGGTCGAGTACGTCGTCAGCGCCCCGCACAGCCCGGTCCCCAGGAACAGCCGCAGGTCGGGCGGGGCCGCCGCGGCGCCGGTGAGGGTGCCGAGGACCAGGCAGCCGACGACGTTGACGACGAAGGTGCCCCAGGGGAAGACCGAGTCGTGCCGGGACTGCACCGCGCGGTCGGTCAGATAGCGCAGCGGGGCGCCGATCATGCCGCCCGCGACGACCACCAGCCAGTTCACAACGACTTCTTACCCTTCGTGTCCGGTTCGCCCCGCTCTCCGGAGCGGTCGGCGCGCCGCAGGACATGGCACTCGTCGAGGGTCACCAGAGCGTCCGGGACGAGTTCGTCGAGCTGTGGGAGGAACTGCTGCACGCGCTCCTCCGTGTCGACGATGACGACCGCCACCGGCAGGTCCTCGCTGAGCGAGAGCAGCCGGGAGGTGTGGATCAGGGCGGAGGCGCCGAAGCCCTCGATGCCCCGGAAGACGCTGGCGCCCGAGAGACCGGCGGCGTGGGCGCGGTGGACGATCTCGGTGTAGAGGGGTCTGTGGTGCCAGGTGTCGTGCTCGCTCAGATGGACGGTCACGCGCAGGGCGTTGCCGGTCAGCCTGGTCATCGCTGCCTCCGGGTGAGGACGACGCGGCGGGTCGCGGTGGCCGCGAGCCACACCGCGGTGAGCGCCGCGCACAGGGTCGCGGCCAGATAGGCCAGGGCCGTGGCGACACGGCCCGCGTCGGCCAGCCGCTGGATGTCGACGGCATAGGTCGAGAAGGTGGTGAAGCCGCCCAGGACGCCGGTGCCGAAGAAGGGGCGCACGAGCCGGTGGGCGGTGACGGCCTCCGTGATCACCACCAGGAACACGCCGATCACCGCGCAGCCGACGACGTTCACCCAGAAGGTGGTCCAGGGGAAGCCGCCGGGGTGCGTGGGCCACCACAGCGATGCCGCGTAGCGGGCGGCGGCGCCGAGCGCGCCGCCGACGGCGACCACGGCGACGACCGGGAGCTGTCCGGTCCCGGGGGGCCGCCGCGAGGCGCTGGTACGGAGGCTCCCGGCCTCCGGGGCTGTCATGTCGTACGCCTCCTGCCTGGACCGCCGGCGCCCGGCGCGCGGGGTGATCGCGGCTGGTCACAGGGTAGCGCCGGGCCGCAAGGGGCTTCCTCGCCCTCGGGCGCGCCCGTCTGACGGGCCCCGTCCCGGGGCGCCCCGGGGGTCACTCGCGTCGTTTGCTCTCGGGCGCCTCGCAGACCGCGATGCCGCGTTCGTGGAGGCTGCCCAGGATCAGCCGGCCGCCGGTCTCGCAGACGCTGGTGACCATGCGGAAGCCGGAGCGGCGGCGGGTGAGGTGGTGCAGGACGCGGCCGTCGTCGTCGACCGCGAGCACGCCGACCGTGCCCGAGGGGCGGTAGGGCAGGCGCGCGGCCGGCCGGGCGGCGGCGCGGCGGACGGCGGGGGCGGCGCGGTGCAGGAGGTCGAGGGGCAGGACGCGCGGGCCGGCCAGGGCGACCCAGACCGGGCCGTCGGGGGCGCCGCGCCACAGGTTGTCCGGGTGTCCCGGCAGGTTCTCGACGAGGGGTTCGGCGTGCCCGGCCCGGGGGCCGGTGAGCCGGAAGCGGGTGAGGCGGCGGGCGCCGGTCTCGGCGACGATCAGGGCGCTGTCGTCCGCGCAGCGCGCCAGACCGTTGGCGAACTGGAGCCCGTCCAGGACGACTTCGGCCTCGGCGGCACCGGGGTCCAGGCGCAACAGGCGGCCCGTGCCGGTGTGTTCGACCAGGTCGCCCATCCAGTCCCGCAGCGGGTGGACGCGGCTGGAGACGGTGAAGTAGACCGTGCCGTCGGGCAGCGCGACGACGTTGCTGCAGAACCGCAGCCGCTCGCCCGCTGCCGACTCGGTCAGGACGCGGACGTTGCCGGTGCCGCCCTCGGGATCGACACGCAGCAGCGCGCCGTCGGCGTCGCACACCAACAGGTCGCCGTCGGGGAGGAGTTCGAGTCCGAGCGGCCGGCCGCCGATCTCGGCGATGTGCTCGACACGGGCGGCCGGCGGGTCGTCCAGGCCGTCGATACGCAGGATCCGTCCGTCCGACAGCCCGGTGAGGACGCGGCCTCGGGGATCGGCGACGACGTCTTCGGGTCCGTGCCCGGGGAGGGTGATGTACCTGAGGGGGACGAGAGCCGTCCGCAGGTCCATAAGGTTCCGCCCTTCCTGAAGGAGGCGGCCATCCTCGCAGGCAGGAGCGTCGGCGACGGTGGGTAACCGGGGTCCTTTGCCGTGGCTTTCCGCAGGAGGATCTCTCTCTCCCCTGGTGTCCCTTGGCGACATTCTCTACCACCCCTTCTCGAACATGCGCGCCACCTCGGCGATGCGCATCTCGTCGCGCCGGTAGTAGACGCGCCGGCGGATGCGCTTGGCGCGCAGCAGGCCGATGTCGGCGAGCAGGGCGAGGTGGGTGTCCGCCACCTCGCGGCGCACGCCCAGCTTGGCGGCGACGGCGGCCGCCGGCACGCCGTCCTCGACGAGGTCGGCGTGGCGCTGCGGCGGGAAGTGCCGGGCCGGCTCCTTCAGCCACTCCAGAATGGTGAGCCGCCGCTCGCCTGCGGGAGTCCTCAGCATCGTCGTCCCCCTCCGTCCGGGCCTCCTCGGTACCGCGTCTTCCCACTGTTTCGCAGCGAAGGCCGCCGTGTCCCGAACTCCGCGAGCCTTGGCCGGGATCGAACACCCTTGCCATAAAGGGCTGTTCGACACAGGGGTGGAGAGCGGCCCGGGAACGGGAGGGCGAACGGGTGGGGCCCGGCCGCGTGGTGCGGCCGGGCCCCGGGGTCACGACGTCGGTGGATCAGCGGTGGCTGAACCACGCCATGGCGGACAGGGCCTTGTCGTCGTAGCCGAACAGGGCCTGGTTCTCCCAGCCGTTGCCGGAGGAGGCGTCGGTCGGGTCCCAGCCGTTGCCGGTCACGGCGGTCCAGGTCGCCTCCCAGTAGAAGACGCCGAGACCGCGGCCGTTCGGGACGGCCTCCACGATGTTCGCGACGGCGTTCATCCAGGCCAACTGACCTGCCGCGGTCGCCGGGTAGCCGGACACCAGCTCATCGGTCAGATTGATGATGTTCTCGTGCGAGTCCTCGCTGTCCAGCCGGAACGGGTAGGCCGTCTCGGCGACGAACACCGGCTTGGCGTAGCGGGAGGCCGCGTCGTCCAGGGTGGTCTGGAAGTCGGCGAGCGTGCCGTGCCAGTAGCCGTAGTACGACAGGCCGATCGCGTCGAACTTCACACCGTTCGCCACGGCGCTGTCGAACCACCAGCGGGTGCCGGACAGATCGCCGCCCTTGGCGAGGTGCAGGGCCACCGTGGTGGACGAGTTGACCGCCTTGACGGCGTCGTAGCCGGAGTTGAGCAGCCCGGCCAGCTGGCTCCAGTTGTCGGTGGAGCCCTCGGACCACAGCATGCCGCCGTTGATCTCGTTGCCGACCTGGACCATGTCGGCGGTGGTGCCCTGCGCCTTGAGCGCGTTCAGCACGTCGTACGTGTGGTTGTACACGTCCGTCTTGAGCTGGCTGTACGAGTGGCCCGCCCAGGCGGCCGGCTTGGACTGGGCGCCGGGGTCGGCCCAGGTGTCCGAGTAGTGGAAGTCGACCAGGAGCTTCTGCCCGGCGGCCTTGACCCGCTTGGCCAGGGCGAGGACGCGCGTCTTGTTGTGGTAGCCGTCGGCCGGGTTGACCCAGACCTTCACGCGCGCGTAGTTCATGCCGGCGTTCTTCAGGATGGTGACCGCGTCGCCGGTGCTGCCCGAACTGCTCTTGTAGACACCGCCCTTGGCCTCGCTCTTGGGCAGGGACGAGATGTCGGCACCCTTGATCGACAGTCCGGAGGTGCCGGACGCGAAGGTCAGGTCGTCGACATTGATCCAGTTGCCCGCGTTGGCGTCACTGCTGATGCTGA
The DNA here is from genome assembly GCF_055591025.1 of Streptomyces sp. NPDC041784. NCBI lineage: Bacteria > Bacillati > Actinomycetota > Actinomycetes > Kitasatosporales > Streptomycetaceae > Streptomyces > Streptomyces sp. NPDC041784. The sequence goes on along the minus strand of NZ_JBVJAB010000009.1, from coordinate 136,828 downwards.
TGGTGCACTGGTTGTTCGTCACGCTGACCGGGACGACGACACGGATCCACCCGCTCGCCGACACGGGCAGGTCGGTGCGCTGTTCGGTGCCGCCGCAGTTCTTCAGGGCTATGGAGGCGGAGTTCTGGCCGCCGCTGGAGCGGACCCAGGCGGTGAGCTTGTAGGAGCCGTTGGTCAGCCCGGAGAGGTACTGGTACGTCTCCACCTTGTACGCGGTGCCCGCCCAGTGGGAGAGGCGGTAGCTGCCGCCGTGCCCGCCTGACTCCGAGAACGAGGCGCCCGTGTCGCCGTACTCCGACCAGCCGGTGGGCGCGGCCGCCCCGGCGCCGTCGGTCTCGAATCCGCCGTTGGTGAGGGTGCTCGCCGCCTGCGCGCTCTGCGCGGGCAGGACGGTGAGGGCGAGACCCGCGGCCAGCGGCGGCAGCAGGGCCTTCAGGGTGCGTCTGGGATGGAACATCGTCGTCCGTCGTCCCTTCGACGTGATGGGGATGGGTTCCCTCAGGAGGTGAGGGGCCCCCTCCGCCCGCGGCTCGCGGCTCCACGGGCGGAGGGGGAGTCGGCTCAGCCGTCGAGTCGGACGACCCGTACGGCTCCCGCCGGGACCGCGAGGCGGCCCGCGGCGCGTTCGCCCGTCAGCAGCTCGGTGCCGGCTGTCTCCAGCGGCACCTTGGCGTCGGTGGCGGTGTGGTTGACGGCGAAGAGGTAGCTGCCGTTCTCCCCCGAGCGGCGCACGACCTCGACGTCCCGGGGCAGGTCGGCGCGCGGGGCGACCGCCGCGTCCTCGGCGGCCCGGCCGAGCAGCGCGTCCAGGCCCTCGTGACCGAGGCGGGTGGAGACGTACCAGGCGGTGCCCTCGCCGAGACAGTGCCGGGTGACGGCGGGGTGTCCCGCGGTGAGGCCGTCGGCGTACGTCCAGACGGTCTCGGCGCCGCGCGGCACCACGAACTCCGTCCACACGTCACCGGTCGGCTCGGAGCCGTCGGGGCCGGTCAGGCGCACGCTCTGTCCGGGCAGCAGCGGGGAGAACTCCTCGACGGTCAGGCCCAGGACGTCCCGGAGCGCACCCGGGTAGGGGCCCTCGTGGACGGCGTCGTGCTCATCGACGATGCCGGAGAAGAACGACACGACGAGGGTGCCGCCGCGCTCGACGTACTCCCGGAGGTTGTCGCCGGCCGCCTCCGTCATCAGGTACAGGGCGGGCACGACCACCAGCGGGTACGCCGACAGGTCGGACTCCGGGTGGGCGAAGTCGACGGTGAGGTGGCGGTCGTAGAGCGCCTCGTAGAACGCGTCGGCGCGCTCGCGCGGGTCGGCGTCCTCACTGGGGCGCCAGTCGAGGTTCTGCGCCCACCAGGAGTGCCAGTCCCAGAGCACGGCTACATCGGCCTCGGTGCGGCTGCCGCGGATCGCGGCGAGGGAGTCGAGGGAGGCGCCCAGCTCCACGACCTCGCGCCACACGCGCGTGTCGGTGCCGCCGTGCGGGACCATCGCCGAGTGGAACTTCTCGGCGCCGCGCCGGGACTGGCGCCACTGGAAGAACATCGCGCCCTCGGAGCCGCGCGCCACATGGCCGAGGGAGTTGCGGGCCATCTGGCCCGGCGCCTTGGCGGGGTTGCGCGGCTGCCAGTTGACGCCCGAGGTGGAGTGCTCCAGGAGGATCCAGGGGGCGCCGCCGGCGACGGAGCGGGTGAGGTCGGCGGCCATCGCGAGGTTGACGTGGGTGCGGCGGCCGTCGGTGATCAGGTAGTGGTCGTTGGTGACGATGTCGACCTCGCGGCCCCAGGCCCAGTAGTCGACGGAGTCGCACTGGCTGAGGGCCGTCATGAAGTTGGTGGTGACCGGGACGCCCGGCGCGAGGCGGTGCAGGATGTCCCGCTCCGCCACGAAGTTCTCGCGCATGGTGGCGTCGGCGAACCGCTTGTAGTCCAGCGCCTGGCCGGGGTTGCCGACCGTCGGGGTGGCCCGCGGCGGGTGGATGTCCTCGAGGCTCGCGTAACGCTGGCCCCAGAAGGCGGTGCCCCAGGCCTCGTTCACCGCGTCGACGCCGCCGTGCGTGGTCTCCAGCCAACGGCGGAAGTGGGCGGCGCAGGAGTCGCAGTAGCAGGCGGAGACGGGGACACCGTACTCGTTGTGCACATGCCACATGGCGAGCGCCGGGTGGTCGCCGTAGCGCTCGGCGAGCCGGGTGGTGATGTTCGCGGCGGCGGCGCGGTAGTCGGCGTTGCTGTGGCAGATGGCGCCGCGGGAGCCGAACTCCAGGCGTACGCCCTCCGGGGTCACGGGCAGTGCCTCGGGGTGCGCGCGGTAGAACCAGACCGGCGGGACCACGGTCGGGGTGCCCAGGTCGACACGGATGCCGTTCTCGTGGAGCAGGCCGATGATCCGGTCCAGCCAGCCGAAGTCGTACACCCCGGGCGAGGGCTCCAGGAGGGCCCAGGAGAAGATCCCGACACTCACCATCGTGACGCCGGCCTCGCGCATCAGCCGGACGTCGTCCTGCCAGACGGTTTCCGGCCACTGCTCGGGGTTGTAGTCCCCACCGAAGGCGAGCCTGGTGAGGCCCCTGGGGGTGGTCTCCGGCATGGATTTCTCCCGTTTAATCGATCATTTGGGAACGTGCACACAACTCTGCGGCGGTGTGAGCCCAACATAACCGCACAGCAACAACCATTGACAAGTGTCCGGGATGTTTCTCTACTGTGAACGCTCACAGACAGCATGACGGGTCCTCGCGACGGGCGAGGTCCCCCGGTCGTGCGTTCGCATGGCAGGTTTCCGCACCCGGCGGGAACCCAGGTCAGGGGAGAGATCCATGCCCAACACGAAGCGCCGTCGCCTCGTGGCAACCGCCGTTGCCGTCACTCTCGGCGCCACCGCCCTCGCCGCCTGCGGCTCGTCCGACGACGACAGCGGCGCCGAGTCCGGTCCGGTCTCGCTGACGTACTGGACCTGGACGCCCGGCATGGACAAGCTCGTCGACCTGTGGAACAAGGGGCCCGGGAAGAACGACCAGATCACCGTCACGGTGAAGAAGCAGGCGTCCGGCGACACGCTGGTCACCAAGATCCTCACCGCGCACAAGGCGGGCAAGGCGCCGGACCTCGTCCAGGCCGAGTACCAGGCGCTGCCGACGCTGGTCAGCAATGACGCGCTGGCGGACATAGCGAAGAACGTCGGCGACGCGAAGGACAAGTTCGCCGGTGGCGTCTGGCAGCAGACGACGCTGGGCACGGACGCGGTCTACGCGGTGCCGCAGGACATCGGCCCGATGATGTTCTACTACCGCGCCGACCTCTTCGAGAAGTACGGCCTGTCGGTCCCGGCGACCTGGGAGCAGTTCGCGCAGACCGCACGCGCGCTCAAGAAGAAGGCCCCGGACGTCGACCTGACCACGTTCTCCGCCAATGACTCCGGTCTCTTCGCGGGCCTCGCCCAGCAGGCCGGCGCCCAGTGGTGGACCACCTCCGGCAACCAGTGGAAGGTCGGCATCAACGACACGGCCACCAAGAAGGTCGCCGACTTCTGGGGCGGCCTGGTCGCGGAGGGCGCCATCGACAACCAGCCGATGTACACCCCGGCCTGGAACAAGGCGCTCAACACGGGCCAGCAGATCGCCTGGGTCTCCGCCGTGTGGGCCCCGGGCACCCTGACCACCGCCGCGCCCGACACCAAGGGCAAGTGGGCCATGGCCCCGCTCCCCCAGTGGTCGGCCGGCGAGAACGTCACCGGCAGCTGGGGCGGCTCCTCCACCGGCGTGACGACGGACTCCCAGCACAAGGAGGCCGCCGCGAAGTTCGCCGCCTGGCTGAACACCGACGACGCGGCCCTCCAGGCGCTGGCCAAGGAGAGCGGCATCTACCCGGCCGCCACCAACGCCCAGACCAGCGGCGCCTTCACCGCCTCGCCGGACTACTTCTCGACGCAGCCGGAGTTCTACACCCTGGCCGCCAAGATCGCGAAGACGACGGCGCCCTCGGCCTGGGGCCCGAACGTGAACGTCGCCTACACGACCTTCAAGGACGCGTTCGGCGCCGCCGCCAAGAACAAGTCGGACTTCTCCGCCGCCCTGGACAAGATGCAGGCGGACACCGTCGCCGACATGAAGAAGCAGGGCTTCGAGGTCTCCGAGTGACCAGCGCACGCCGGACGTCGTACGGGGTCAAAGGGGCCCCGTACGCCCGCCCGTCTCCCACCACCACCCTCAAACGAGCGCGAAGCGCCCCCTATTTCTTCCTCCTTCCCGCCACGATCCTGTTCGCCCTGTTCTTCGCGCTGCCCATCGGGTACGCGGTCTGGCTCAGCTTCCACAAGGTGAAGGTGTCCGGGCTCGGCCTGGGCGCCGGCGCCCGCAAGGAGGTCTGGGCCGGCCTGGAGAACTACACGGCCTCCCTGACCGACAGCGAACTGCTCGACGGCGCGCTGCGCGTGCTGGGCTACGGCTGCATCGTCGTCCCGGTGATGCTGGGCCTGGCGCTGCTGTTCGCGCTGATGCTGGACTCCGAGAAGGTGCGGTTCACACCGTTCACCCGGCTCGCGATCTTCCTGCCGTACGCCATCCCCGGTGTGGTGGCGGCGCTGCTGTGGGGCTTCCTGTACCTGCCGAGCGTCAGCCCCTTCTACTACGTGCTCGAAGCGCTGGGTCTACCGCAGCCGGACCTGCTGGACGGCGGTCCCCTCTACGGCGCCCTCTCCAACATCGCGGTCTGGGGCGGCACCGGCTTCAACATGATCGTCATCTACACCTCGCTCCAGGCGATTCCGGCCGAGGTGTACGAGGCGGCGAAGCTGGACGGTGCCACCCCGCTCCAGATCGCCCTGCGGATCAAGATCCCGATGGTCGCGCCCTCGCTGGTGCTGACCTTCTTCTTCTCGATCATCGCCACGCTCCAGGTGTTCAACGAGCCGACCACCCTCAAGCCGCTCACCAACTCCGTGTCCACGACCTGGAGTCCGCTGATGAAGGTGTACCGGGACGCGTTCGGCACGGGCGACATCTACCAGGCGGCCGCCGAGGCCGTGATCATCGCCCTCGCCACGCTGGTGCTGTCCTTCGGCTTCCTGCGGGCCGCGAACCGCCGGAACAAGCGGGACGCCAATCAAGGAGGGGCACGATGAGTTCTCTTGCCGTCCAGAAGGTCCCCTCGGCGGCCGGATCGGCCGGTGCGGCCCAGGGCCGTCCGCCGCTGCGCCGCCGGATCGCGCTGGTCCCGACGGTCACGCTGCTGCTCGGCGCGGTCTACTGTCTGCTCCCGGTGGCCTGGGTGGTGATCGCGTCCACCAAGTCCGGCAGTGAGCTGTTCTCCACGTTCACGTTCCTGCCGGGCACCGGCTTCGCCGACAACGTCCGGGATCTCAACGCCTACCGCGACGGCATCTACTGGCAGTGGATGGGCAACTCCGCCCTGTACGCGGTGCTCGGCGCCCTGCTGTCGACGTGCGTCTCCGCGTTCAGCGGCTACGCGCTGGCGACGTACCGCTTCCGCGGCCGCGAGACGATGTTCAACGTCCTGCTGGCCGGTGTGCTGATGCCGCCGATCATCCTCGCGATCCCGCAGTACCTGCTGCTGGCGAAGGTCGACCTCACGGACTCCTACTGGTCCGTGCTGCTGCCGCAGATCCTCTCCCCGTACGGCGTCTATCTGGCGCGCATCTACGCGGCCGCGGCCGTGCCGGGCGATGTGGTGGAGGCCGGCCGGATGGACGGGGCGAGCGAGTGGCGGATCTTCACCCGGATCGCGCTGCCGATGATGGTGCCCGGCCTGGTGACGGTGTTCCTGTTCCAGTTCGTGGCGATCTGGAACAACTTCCTGCTGCCGTACATCATGCTCAGCGACGACGTGAAGTTCCCGATCACGCTCGGCCTGTTCACACTGCTCGAACAGGGGGCCAACACCCCCGCGCTCTACACGCTGGTCATCACCGGAGCCTTCCTCGCGGTCATCCCGCTCGTGGCGCTGTTCCTGGTCATTCAGCGCTTCTGGAGCCTGGATCTGCTGTCCGGAGCCGTAAAGTCATGACCATGAACAATGGTGCGGGGGGCCGGCGCAAACCGCCGACCATCCACGACGTGGCCCGCGAGGCGGGAGTCTCCCGAGGCACCGTCTCGCGGGTGCTCAACGGCGGACACTACGTCAGCCCGGCCGCCGCGGAGGCGGTCAACGCCGCCATCCGCAGGACGGGTTACGTCGTGAACCGGCACGCCCGCTCCCTGATCACCGGCCGTTCGGACTCCGTGGGGTTCCTGCTCACGGAGCCCCAGGAACGGTTCTTCGAGGACCCCAACTTCAATGTCCTGCTGCGCGGCTGCACGCAGGCGCTGGCCGCGCACGACATCCCCCTCCTGCTGATGCTGGCCGGAACGGAGGACGAGCGCCGGCGCATCACGCGGTACATCACCGCGGGGCACGTGGACGGGGTGCTGCTGGTCTCCAGCCACTCCGGGGACCCGATCGCCAGCGAGCTGCGGGAGGCGGGCGTCCCGCTGGTCGCGTGCGGCAAACCGATCGGCATCGGTTCCAAGGTGAGCTACGTGGCCGCCGACGACCGGGACGGCGCCCGGGACATGGTGCGCCATTTGCTGGCACAGGGCCGCCGCCGGGTCGGTGTGGTCACCGGTCCGCTGGACACCCCGGGCGGTGTGGAGCGGCTCGCCGGGTACCGGGAGGTGCTCGCGGAGGCCGAGGTGGCCTACGACGAGCGGCTCGTCGTCTCCGGCGACTACAGCCGAGCCAGCGGTGAGGCGGGCGCCGAGCGGCTGCTGGCGCAGGTCCCGGACCTGGACGCGGTGTTCGTCGCCTCCGACCTGATGGCGCAGGGTGTCCTCACGGCGCTCCGGCGGGCGGGCCGGCGGGTGCCGGAGGACGTGGCGGTCGGCGGCTTCGACGACTCCCCCGCGGCCACCGCGGGCAGCCCCTCCCTGACGACGATCCGCCAGCCGTGGGACCGGATCAGCAGCGAGATGGTGCGGGTGCTGCTCGCCCAGATAGGCGGCGAGGACCCGGCGGCGGTGATCCTGCCGACGGAGCTGGTGAAACGCGAGTCGACGTGATCCGGAGGGGGCCGGTCGATCGACCGGCCCCCTTCGTCGTCACATCGGTCGTCGTCACATCGGTCGCGAACCGGTCAGGATCGAAGAAGCGGCCCGCCGCTCCCCCGCCTAGCGTGAAACCACCGACGCGACCGGCGTCGGCGGACGCGACAACGAGGAGTGACCACCATGACCACCACCGGCCTTCAGACGATCATCTACCCCGTCAAGGACGTCGAGCGGGCGAAGGCCCTGTTCAGCGTGCTCCTGGAGGTCGAGCCGTACGCCGACGAGCCGTACTACGTCGGTTTCAAGGCGGCCGGCCAGGACGTCGGCCTCAACCCGAACGGCCACGCCCAGGGCCTGACCGGTCCGGTTCCCTACTGGCACGTCTCCGACATCCGGGAACGTCTCGCGGCCCTGGTCGAGGCGGGCGCCGAGGTGCTCCAGGACGTGCAGGACGTCGGTAACGGCCGGCTGATCGCCGCCGTGAAGGACCCGGACGGCAACCTGGTGGGACTGCTCCAGGATCCCTCTTGATCCCCTCTTGATCCCCCTCTTGACCTCCCTCGTGAGCCGCTCCTTGCACCCGCACTAATTGCACAGTCAACGAATACTGGAATCGGTGTTACCGTGCGGGTATGGCAGCGAAAACGGCCGGGGCGGGCCTCGAGGACCAGTGGCGCGACATCCTGTCGGTGCACGCCCGCACGATGTGCGAGATCGACCGCGCCCTGCATCCGCACGGCCTCGGCGCGAGCGACTTCGAGGTGCTGGACATCCTCGCCGCCGAGGCGCCCCGCAACGGCGACCAGTGCCGGGTCCTGGACCTCGTCGGACGGGTGCACCTCAGCCAGAGCGCGCTGTCCCGGCTGATCGGCCGGCTGGAGAAGGACGGTCTGGTGGAGCGGGCCGTCTGTGTGGAGGACCGGCGCGGGGTGTGGGTCGCCCTCACCCGCAAGGGCCGCGATCTGCACACCGAGGTGCTGCCGATCCAGCGGGCGGTGCTGGCGCGGATGCTGGGCGGGCAGAACACCTCCGCCTAGCTCCGTTCAGGGCCCGTCCGGGAGATCGGCGGCGGTGCGGCCGAGGGCGAGCCGGTCGAAGAGGGCGCCTCCGCCGTCGCTGCGCAGGCTGACGCCGGCCACGGGGAGCTGACCCCCGGTGAGTTCCCACAGGTCCAGGCGTACGGTCGTCCACTCGGCCGGGGGCCGCTCGCCCAGCGAGACCCTGGTCAGGATCGTCCCGTCCGGCCAGCTGGAGTCCCCCACCAGCACGGTGACCGCGGGGCCGTCCCGGCCCCGGCCGATCCGCAGGCCCATGCCGGTGGTCTCGGGGCCGGCGGCCTTCCAAGCGAACTGGAAATGGCGGTACTGGCCCGGCTCGGGGTGCTCCGCGATCACGAAGTCCCAGTCGGGGATCACCCGCCCGAACGGATGGACGTGCTCGGGGTGCGCCTCGGCCGGTCCCTCCAGCAGGACGCGGGTCCGCGGCACCAGCATGGCTTGCGGCACCGGCAGAACCTGCGGAGCAACCTGACGCAATGTCCTCATGGCGGCCCGTCCCCCTTGTGATCGCCCCAACCACGGCATCGTTGTCATGGTCTCCGGGGCGTGACGGCCGGGGCGATCACCTGTTGGGGTGACGTTCCGGATTGGCCGATAAACGCCTCGGCCGTCCCGCGCGGGATCCCGCGACCGGTGTCAGCGGGCCAGCAGGGTGCGCACCCCTTCCGAGGTCAGGGTCAGCGGGTGGTCGCCGGCCGCGTCGATGCAGAGCGACAGTTCGCCGGTGGGCCACTGCGCGGCGAGCGCGCCGAGCGGCACCAGGCGGTAGCGGTCGATGCCGGGCAGCAGCCCGGCCATCTCCGGTTCGGAGGTGAACACCGGGACGACGGGCGCGCCGCCCGGCTGCTCCAGGACCGGCAGGGCCACGGTGGCGGGGTCGGTGACGTCCTCGTCCGTGGCGTCCTCGGGCACGGGCACGAGGACGTCGCAGCGCGCGAGGGTGTCCAGGGCCATGGTGTCCCCGGTGTTCCGGGCCAGCGCGTCCAGCGCCCGCCGGGCGGGGTCGGGGGTGTGGTCGTGGGCGGGTGTGTGCATGGCGGGTTCCCTGGTGGTGGGGGTCGGTCGGCCCGTGCCGGACGTGGTCCGGCCGGGGCGCGGTCCCGCCTCGCGTACCCGGGCGGGGCGCGGTCAATCCCCTCGGCCGAGGACTTCGGCGACGGTGGTGACGCTGATCAGGGGCCGGTACAGGTCCATCACGGCCAGCGCCCTGGCGTGCGCCTCGTCGTCCGCGCCCGCGCAGGCGTCGGCGGCCACCAGCACCTCCACACCGGTGTCGGCGGCGGCAAGCGCCGTGGACAGGACGCAGCAGTCGGTGCTGACACCGGCCAGGACGAGCCGGCCGCCGGGGCCGACGCGCTCGGCGAGCGCCGGTGTCCACTTGCCGAAGGTGGGCGCGTCCAGGGTGTCCGGGGCAAGGGCCGCGAACTCGTCCGTCAGCCGCCAGAGAGGGGCGTCGGGTGGCTGGAGGGCGAAGGGCCACCGGTCGTAGTAGGCGCGCCAGGCTCCGGTCGGCCGCTCCGGGGCGAGAAAGCGGGTGAAGGTGACGTGTTCGGCGAAGGCCGGCAGCAGGCGTTGCACTCCTGCCGCCGCCTCGGCGTGGCGCGCGGCCGCCCACGGGCTCGTGGGGTCGGCGAAGACGTGCTGCATGTCGATGACGGCGAGGTGTCCGGTCATGAGGTGTCTCCGGTCATGTGGTGGGCACCGCCTCGGGCGTCTCCTGGGCGCGGACGCGGGCGCGGGCCAGGGTGAGGGTGCCGAGGAAGCCGAGGGCGAGGGCGGCGAGGACGCCGAGGTTGGCGTAGGCCCAGGCACCGGATCTGCCGCCGAGGCCGAACGGGCCCAGGAGGTAGCCCTGCCACTCCAGCCAGTCGGCGGAGGCGTTGGTGACCAGACCCCAGCCGAGCGCGGTGGCGGCGACGGTGAGGAGCAGGGGCGGGACGGGGACGTCGCCGTACCGGCCGTCGGGGCGGTAGAGGTCGCCCTCGTCGTAGTCGCGACGGCGCAGCGCGAGGTCGGCGAGCATGATCCCGCACCAGGCGGCGATGGGGACGCCGAGGGTGGTGAGGAAGCCCATGAAGGGGCCGAGGAAGTCGTCGGCGAGGAAGACGATGTAGACCGAGCCCGCGATCATCAGGACGCCGTCGACGAGGGCCGCCACCGGGCGCGGGACGCGCAGGCCGGCGGAGAGCAGGGCCAGGCCGGAGGAGTAGATGTCGAGGACGGCGCCGCCGACCAGGCCGAGGACGGCGACCACGGCGAACGGCACCAGGAACCAGGTCGGCAGGAGGATCGTGAGGGCGCCGATCGGGTCGGCGGCGACGGCCTCGGAGAGGTCCTCGGAGGAGCCGGCGAGCAGCAGGCCGAACAGGAGGAGCACCAGGGGGGCGGCGGAGGCGCCGAAGGTGGTCCAGCCGATCACGCCCCGGCCGGAGGAGGAGCGGGGCAGGTAGCGGGAGTAGTCCGCGGCGGCGTTGACCCAGCCGAGGCCGAAGCCGGTCATCATGAACACCAGCGCGCCGATGAACTCCTGGGCGGAGCCGGAGGGGATCGCGCTGACGGCGCTCCAGTGGACATGGTCGGCGACCAGCCCGACGTAGACCAAGGTGAGCACGCCCGTGACCATGGTGATCACGGTCTGGAGGCGCATGATCAGGTCGAAGCCCATGACGCCGACGACGACGGTCAGCGCGCCGACCAGGATCAGGGCGACGGCCTTGGTGCTGGTGCCGCCGCCCCAGCCGAGGCGGTCGAAGACGGTGGCCGTGGCGAGGGCGGCGAGGGCGACGAGGACGGTCTCCCAGCCGACGGTGAGCATCCAGGAGACCGCCGAGGGCAGGCGGTTGCCGCGGACGCCGTAGGCGGCGCGGCTGAGCACCATCGTGGGCGCGGAGCCGCGTTTGCCGGCGACGGCGACGAAGCCGCAGAGCAGGAAGGAGAAGACGATGCCGACGACGCCGGCGGCCAGGGCCTGCCAGAAGGAGATGCCGAACCCGAGCGCGAAGGCCCCGTAGCTCATTCCGAGCACGGAGACGTTCGCCCCGAACCAGGGCCAGAACAGGGTGCGGGGTGTGCCCTTGCGTTCGGCGTCCTGGATGACGTCGAGGCCGTGCGTCTCCACCTGGAGCGGTCTGTCCGCCGGCATGCCGCCTCGGTGTCCGTTCGGGCCAGCGGCGCCCTGGGGTCCGTGTCCGTGGGGGCCTGCGGCGCCTTCGGGGTCCGTCATCGTCGACCTGCCTGTTCGGGTGAGGGCGAGGCACTCGCACTCGCCCCTGGGAGTCCTACCCGAGCTGGCGCCCGATCCACGGCACAGGCGGCCGGGGTCCGCCCGCAGCGGATCACCCGGCCCGGCCCGGCCCGGCTCGGCTCAGGCGCCGACGTCCGCGATCCGCAGGCCCTCGTTGCGCACGCCCCGCTGGATCATGGCGGCGGCGGCGCGGACGTGGGGTGCCACCCGCCGCGGTTGGATGATCTCGACGGAGCCCACGACCCCGACGGCGGCCACGACCACGCCGCGGCTGTCCCGGATCGGGACCGCGAAGCCGCCCCGGTCGGGGGCGAGGGTGCCGTGGACGGCGGCGAAGCCCTCCCGCCGGACCTTGGCGAGGCCCTGCTGGAGCTGCGCCGGGTTGGTGATCGTGGCCGGGGTGAAGGCGCGCAGCGGGGCGGAGCAGACCTCGTTCTGCACGGCCCCGCCCGCGTGGGCGAGCAGTACCTGGCCGACGGCGGTGGCGTGGAGGGGGATGCGGGCGCCGGGATCGCCGTGGAAGGCGACCAGATCGGGGTCGCTCGAGACGAAGGCCAGGCAGACGCTGTCCCGGCCGTCGCGGATGGCGACCGTCGCCGCGGCGGTGGTCTGCCCGTGCAGGGTGACGAGGTGCGGGTGCGCGGTCTCGACGAGGGCGGAGCGCGGCGCGAGGACCGCCGTCTCCCAGAGGCGCAGTCCGATGCTGTACCCGCCGTCGGAGCTCCGTTCCAGGGCGCCCCAGCCGTGGAGCTTGTTGACGATGCGGTGAACGGTGGCGACGGGCAGACCCGAGCGGCGGCTGATGTCACTGAGTGTCAGCGTCCGGTTGTCCCGGTCGAAGGCGCCGAGGATGCTGAGCGTCCGGTCGACGACTGAGCGCTCCGGAGCGGCGGAGTGGGGAGTGGTCATCCCGTTCAGAGTCCCTTCACCTGCAGACATGATGTGTGTTGACACGTGCGCGTACACGACTGTTCACGCGCACACACCAGAAGTGATCTGGCATCGGGCGACCACCCCTATCATTGAAGGCTCAAGTGGCCAGTGAAAGGTCGATTCCGGAACGCTCATGGTCGATTTCGCATCGTTACCGATCCCCGTCGTGCCCTACAGACCCGTCTGCCGCCCCGGTCTCGGTATCGCCCTGGTGAGCCTGAGCCAACTGCTCACCCTCTCCTCGAAGCGTTTCCTCGCCACTCCCCACCGGCTCGCCTTCCACCAGATCGTGCTGGTCAGCGAGGGGCGCGGGAGCTACTCCGTCGATTCCACGCCCTTCGAGTGCCGGCCCGGCACCCTGTTGTGGACCCGGCCGAACCAGGTCGTCCAGTCCTTACCCGAGGCCTCCATGGAGGCCGACATCATCATGTTCACCCCGGCGTTCCCTTTGCAGATGAGTGCGCACATGGGGATGCTCGACGATGTGCTGCGGCCCTCGCACTGGCAGCTGCGCGACGTGGAACTCGCCCCGTTCCAGCGGGTGCTGGCGCTTCTGCGGGAGGAGTTCGAGCGGCCCGACCAAGGCCTGGGCGAGGACCTGCTGAAGCATCTGCTCGCCGTCGCCCTGCTCCACATCAACCAGATGTGCCGTCAGCGCCACACCGAGGCCGCGCCCGTGACCGGCGACAACGGCGAGCTGTTCCTGCGGTTCCGCCGGGAGTTGGACCGCTCCTACCGCACCACCCGGCTCGTCGAGGACTACGCCACCGCCCTCAGTTGCAGCACGCGCGCGCTGGCCCGGGCCTGCCGGGAGGTCGCCGGCACCTCCACCAAGGACGTGATCGACGCCCGGGTCGCGCTGGAGGCGCGCCGGCTGCTGGTCCACACCGATCTGCCGATCAGCGCGATCGCCCGGCAGCTCGGATTCTCCGAGGTGACCAACTTCGGCAAGTTCTTCATACGGCGAGTGAATACGACACCGGGTGCCTTCCGGCGCGACTCAAAGGTGGGAAATCACCTTTAATGCGGCTCCGTCAGCCGCACTTCACCCGCTCGTCACCTATTCCCCGCACAGGACCTCCATGTGATCTACGCCCGTAAACCCGAATTTCTTTCCACCAGTCGGAAGAACGGTTGTTCCAGATTCCTGGAACTGGCAAGACTGTGACTTGCGTGCTTCGGGCGGCCACTCCGAAGTCACCCCCGCACCTGCGACGTTGCAGGTCTGCACCATCGAGCACGAACGGACGACCGACAACTTACTGACGAGTTGTTATCGCCGCACGCGGCGATACGCCGAAAGTTGACCACAGTTCAGATCCGCCGTTTTCCCCACGCTTTCAGGCCCGGCCGGACTTCCGGCCGCCTTTCGCGGGGCGTTCCTGTCGACCGGTTGTGGAAATCCGGTCGGTCCTCGGCACGCACCCGCGCCGCGAGGCGCCGTCGGCATGCCCGCCGTACGCCGCCGCGCCGGCCGGGCCTGCCCGCTCCGCGGAACAGCTGCCACCGCCCCTCAGGGAAGGACGTCTCACCATGCCCGCAGTCACCGCTCACGAGGCCGAGACCTGGCTGATCGAGAAGATCGCCCACCGTCTCGGTGTGGCGACGACCGAGGTCTCGCGCGAGGTGTACTTCGACGAGCTGGACCTCGACTCGACCGAAGCCCTCATCCTGGCGGGCGAGTTGGAGAACTGGCTCGGCTTCGAGCTGAGCACCACGACCCTCTGGTACCACCCGACCGTCAAGGACCTCGCGGTGTACCTGGCCGAGGAGAGCGCTCAGCGTGCGACCGCCGCGTAACGCGCCGCCGCCCGTCGCCCGCCCGCTCAGAGCCGCCGCCCCCGGCCGGCGCACGGCCTTCGTCGTCCATCCCGGCGCCCTCGCCCCCCAGGTGTACGAGGGTCTGGCCGGGGCACTGCCGCAGGGCGACGGGCTGACCGTGCTGGACCTCGGCGCCGTCCCCGACTACGCGGACGCGGCCCTCACCGGGGGCCGGGCGGCCACCACCGTGGAGGCCCTGGCCGAACGGCTGCTGACCGCCCTGGCACCGGTCCCCGACGGACCGTACACCCTGGCCGGATGGTCCTTCGGCGGGGTGCTGGCGCTGGCCATGACCCATGCGCTGCCCGCCGGGCGGCGTCCGGAGCGACTGGTGCTCCTCGACAGCATCGCGCCCACCGACGCCTACAAGCAGCCCGACGACTCCCTCGAACCCGCCCTGCTCCTGGGCTGGTTCACGATGTACCTGGGCGCGAAGCGGGACCGCCCGATCCCGCTCGCCCCCGGCGCCCTGGCCGGGCGCGGCGTCGACGACGGGCTCCCCGTGGTCCTGGACGCCGCCACCGCCGCCGGCGCGTTGCTGCCGGGCACCCCGCTGCCCGGACTGCGCAAGCTCTACGACACGTACGTGGACGGCCTGTTGCGCAACAACCGGCTCGTCGCCCCGCACCGGCCCGCCCCCGCCCCGCTCCCGGTGACGCTGGTGAAGGCCGAGCGGAGCCTGATCCCGGGCGACGACACGCTCGGCTGGGCGCCGCTCACCCCCCACGGACTGACCGTGCGCCGCTGCCCGGGCGACCACTACACCATGCTCGGCCGCCCCGACTCGCTCGGCGTCGTCGCCCGACTGCTGTACGCCGACTGACCGTTCAGCCCTTCCCCCCACTCACGCGCGTCACCCGTAGGGCCACCGAACCGCACCAGGGCCGCCCCCCACCGGCCCCGCCGTCCGACCAAGAGAGCCTCGCCGTGAACGCTTCGTACCCATCCGACCTCGACCGCCGGCTGGCCCGGGATCCCATCGCGATCGTCGGCCTGTCCGCCCTGTACCCCAAGTCGCGCGATCTGCGCGAGTTCTGGGCGAACGTGGTCTCCGCCGCCGACTGCATCGAGGACGTCCCCGCGACCCATTGGGACGTGTCTGAGCACTACGACTCCGACCCGGCCGCGCCCGACAAGACGTACTCCCGGCGCGGCGGTTTCATCCCCACCGTGGACTTCGACCCGCTCGCCTTCGGTCTGCCGCCGAACACCCTCGAGGTCACCGACGTCCTGCAGCTGCTCAGCCTCGTCGTGGCGCGGGACGCGCTCCGGGACGCGGGTGCCGACCAGGACTGGTACGACGCCTCCCGCACCGGGGTGGTGCTCGGTGTGACCGGCGCCAACCAGCTCACCCAGCCGCTCTCCGCCCGGCTCCAGACGCCCGTCCTGAAGGAGGTCGTGCGCTCCTGCGGGCTGTCCGACCGGGACGCGGAGGAGATCGCCGAGAAGTTCAAGCTGGCCTTCGCGCCCTGGGAGGAGAACTCCTTCCCCGGCATGCTGGGCAACGTCGTCGCCGGCCGGATCGCCAACCGGCTCGACCTCGGCGGCACCAACATGACGATCGACGCGGCCTGCGCCAGCTCGCTCGGCGCGGTGAAGGCGGCCGTCAGCGATCTGCTGGAGCGGCGCTCGGACACCATGCTGGTGGGCGGCTGCGACGCCGAGAACACCATCTTCATGTACCTGTGCTTCAGCAAGACCCCGGCCTTCTCCAAGTCCGGCCGCATCCGGCCGTTCGACGAGAACGCGGACGGCACCCTCATCGGCGAGGGCATCGGCATGCTGGCCCTGCGCCGGCTGTCCGACGCCGAACGGGACGGCAACCGGATCTACGCGGTGCTGCGCGGCATCGGCTCCTCCAGCGACGGCCGCTTCAAGTCGATCTACGCCCCGCGCAAGGAAGGCCAGATGGCCGCGCTGCGCCGGGCGTACGAGGACGCGGACGTCACCCCCGGCTCGATCGAGCTGTTCGAGGCCCATGGCACGGGTACGGCGGTCGGCGAGGCGACCGAACTGTCGGCGCTGAGCGCGGTGGTCTCGGAGGGCGTCGAGGAACGGCAGTTCGCCGCCGTCGGCAGTGTGAAGTCGCAGATCGGCCACACCAAGGCGGCGGCCGGCGCGGCCGGGATGATCAAGCTGGCGCTGGCCCTGCACCACCGGCTGCTCCCGCCGACGATCAACGTGGACCGCCCCAACCCGGCGATCGACTGGGAGAACAGCCCGTTCTACGTCAGCGCCCGCGCCCGCCCCTGGATCCGTGACCCACGCCGGCCCCGGCGCCGGGCGGCCGTGTCCTCCTTCGGCTTCGGCGGCACCAACTTCCATCTGGTGCTGGAGGAGCACGGCGACGGCGACGGCCTGCGGGTGATGTTCCCTGTGAGCCGGATATACGTATGGCATGAACCTGACATGAACACCCTGGTGCGTGCCGTGGAGAGCGGGGAGCCGAGGACGGCACCGGCGCCCACCGGACACCCGCGGCTGGCCCTCGTCGCCCGCACCGACGCCGAACTCGCCGAGCTGCGCGCCCTCGCCGCGGCCCAGCTGCGCGCCCGGCCCGCCGATGAGGCCTGGTCGCACCCCAAGGGCGTCCACTTCCGCCGCGCGGCCGCGCCCACCGGCAAGGTCGGCGCGCTCTTCGCGGGCCAGGGCAGCCAGTACGTCGAACCCGGCCGGACCGCGGTCCTCGCACTGCCTCCGCTGCGGGAGGCCTTCGACCGGGCCAACGCGGCGTTCGGGGAGGACGAACTCCCGCTCTCCCGGGTCGCGTTCCCGCCGCCCGCCTTCGACGAGGTGACCCGCGCCGCCCAGGACACCGAGCTGCGCCGCACCGAGTACGCGCAGCCGGCGATCGGCGCGCTCGCGGCCGGCCACTACCGCTATCTGACCGAACTCGGCTTCGACGCCGACGGGTTCCTCGGCCACAGCTTCGGCGAGCTGGCCGCGCTCTGGGCGGCCGGCGCGCTCGACGACGACACGTACTTCGCGCTGGCCCGGGCCCGGGGAGCGGCGATGGCACCGCCCTGTGACGCGGACTTCGACCCCGGGGCCATGGCGGCGGTGACCGCGGACGCCGACCAGGTCACCGAACTGCTCGCCGCCTACCCCGAGTTGACCGTCTGCAACCGCAACGCGGCCGACCAGGTCGTGGTCGGCGGCGCCACCGACGCCGTGGAGCGGTTCGTGGCGGCGGCCGGCGCGGCCGGCGTACGGGCGCTGCGGCTGCCGGTGTCGGCGGCCTTCCACACCCCGTTCGTCGCGCACGCCGTGGAGGCGTTCGGACGCCGGGTCGCCGACGCGGAGTTCGGACGGCCGCGACGCCCCGTGTACGCCAACTCGCCCGGCGCGGCCTACGGCCCGGACGCCGACGCCAACCGGCGCACCCTCGTGGACCAGCTGGTCAAGCCCGTGGAGTTCGCCGAGCGGGTCGAGGAGATGTACGCGGCGGGCTTCCGTACGTTCGTCGAGTTCGGGCCGAAGGGCGTGCTGACCAAGCTGGTCGGCCGGATCCTCGGCGAGCGCGAGCACTTCGCGGTGCAGCTCGACCCGGGCAGCGGCGGTGACGCCGATCTGGCGCTCAAACGGGCGGTGGCCCAACTCGCCGTCCTCGGACTGCCGTTGGCGACCACCGACCGGTATGCGGCGGAGCCGCCGGCCGAGGTGCCGGTGCGGGGCATGACCGTGCCGCTGAACGGCATCAACCACGTCCCCGAGGCGCGGCGGGCCGCGTACCGGGACGCGCTGGAGAACGGGTACCGGGTCGCGGCGCCGACGGCGCCGACGGTACAGCCGGCTCTCGCCGCCGCCCTGCCGGCCGGGTCCGCCGTGGCACCTGCCCACTCGCCCTCCTCTGCCTCTGCCTCTGCCTCCGTCCCTGCCCCTGTCCCTGCACCGGCAGCGGCCCCGGCCCCGGCCCCGGGGGTCCTGTCCCTCCCCACAGACGTCCTGGAGAGCGAGCCCGTGGAACCCGTGGAACCCGTGACCGAAGAACGCACCGACCGGCTCTCCTCGCTGATCGCCGACCATCTCGCCCTGCACGACGAGTACCTCCAGGGCCAGCTGACCAGCGCCCAGCGCATGATGGGGCTGCTGGAGCGGGCCGACGAGCAGGGCCGGGTCGACTCGGTGATCCCGGGTGTCGCGTCGGTGAAGGAGCACGGCCTGGCCATCGGGCGCTCCCATCTGCGGGCCAACGAGATCCTGCGGGATCTGGCGGCTATGGAGATCGGCGCGGTGCTGCCGAGCGCTCCGGTCGTTCCCACCGTGGCGGTGGCACCGTCGGCCGAGGCCGCCCCGGTGCCGCCCGTGGCCGCGCCCGCTCCCGTCGAGGCCTCCGCACCTCCCGCGCCCCCGGCACTCGCGCCCGCCCCGCCCTCCGTCGCACCGGAGCCGGCCGGCGCGACCAGCGCGACCGCCGACGACATCGCCGCCGCGCTGCTCGACGTCGTGTCCCGGAAGACCGGCTACCCGGCGGAGATGCTGGACCTCGGGATGGACGTGGAGGCGGACTTGGGCATCGACTCCATCAAGCGCGTCGAGATCATGGGCGTCCTCCAGGAACAGTTCCCCAGCCCCACCCCCGTCGGCCCCGAGCAGCTCGCCGAACTGCGCACCCTGAACGAGATCGTCGGCTTCGTCCTCAGCCTGGGCGGTTCGAGCGCCGCGCGGCAGGCAGAGGCGCCGGCTCCGGCCCAGGCCCCGGCCCCGGCCGCCGCCACCGGCGCGGACGTGACCGCCGCCCTGCTCGGCATCGTCTCCGAGAAGACCGGCTACCCCGCCGACATGCTCGACCTCACCC
>NZ_JBVJAB010000009.1:15979-117840 GCF_055591025.1 Streptomyces sp. NPDC041784 | reverse complement strand
CATGGACGTCGAAGCCGACCTCGGCATCGACTCCATCAAACGCGTCGAAATCATGGGCGTCCTCCAGGAACAGTTCCCCAGCCCCACCCCCGTCGGCCCCGAGCAGCTCGCCGAACTGCGCACGCTGAACGAGATCGTCGGCTTCGTCCTCGAACTCGGGGGCGGCCCGGCCGAACCCGCACAGAACACCGCCCCGACCGCCACCCTGCCCCCCAGCACCACCCCCACGGCCACCGCCACTCCCACCGGCGCCGACGTCACCGCCGCCCTCCTCACCATCGTCTCCCAGAAGACCGGCTACCCCGCCGACATGCTCGACCTCACCATGGACGTCGAAGCCGACCTCGGCATCGACTCCATCAAACGCGTCGAAATCATGGGCGTCCTCCAGGAACAGTTCCCCAGCCCCACCCCCGTCGGGCCCGAGCAGCTCGCGGAGTTGCGGACGCTGGGTGACATCGTGGGCTTCGTCGCCCGGCTGTCCGGCTCGCCCGCGCCGGAGGCCGCTCCGGGAACGGCTCCCGGGACCGCTCCGGGGACCGCTCCGGGGGAGACGGCGCCCGCCGCCGCCCTGGACGTCGCCCTCACCCCGTCCCCGATCGGCCGCGGCCACGCCGCGCTGCGCGACCTGCCCACCCCCGACCACCTCGTCGGCGCCTACCCGTCCGGCGTGACCGCGCTGCTGGTGGACGACGGCAGTGAGGTCGCCGAGGCCATGGCGGCCCGGCTCGGCGCCGACGGCTGGCAGGTGCGGGTGCTGCGGCTGCCGGGCGTGCCGCAGCGGATCACCGGCGCGGACGATCTGCCGTTGACCGGCTGGGGAGCCACCGAACTGGCCGCCCGGGTGGAGGAGTTGGGCGGCACCGCGGTCCACCTCGCGCTCGTGTGCGCCGCCGCCGACGGTCTGCCGTGGGCCGAGGGCGTCCGCCGGCTCGCGTACACGCTGCTCGTCGCCCGGCACCTGGTGGCGCCGCTGACCGCCGCCGCGCGGTCCGGGCACCGGGCGGCCTTCCTGACCGTCACCCGGCTCGACGGCGCGTTCGGGCTGACCGGTGTCGACGAGGACGCCGCGCCCGCCGGTGGTGTCGGCGGCCTGGTGAAGACCCTCGCGGTCGAGGCACCGGAGCTGTTCTGCCGGGCCGTCGACCTGGCCCCCGCGCTCGGCGCGTCCGGGGCGGCCGACCTGGTCCTGGCGGAGGCCCACGACGCGGCCGCCGCCCCGGTGCAGGTGGGCCACGACGGCTCCCGGCGGGTCGCGCTCACCCTCGGGGACGCACCCACCGCGCCCACCGCCCCCACCGGCACCCCGCTGACCCCGGACGACCTGCTGGTCGTCACCGGCGGGGCGCGCGGCATCACCGCCCGCTGCGCGGTCGCGCTGGCCGGCGCGCACCGTCCCGGTCTGCTCCTCCTGGGCCGTACCGCCCTCGGCGCGGAGCCGGAGTGGGCGCGCGGGCTGTCCGACGCGGCCGCGCTGAAGGCCGCCGCGGTGGCGCGGCTGAAGGCGGCGGGCGAGAAGCCGACCCCCAAGCGGGTCGAGCAGCTCTACCAGGCGGTCGTCGGTGAGCGCGAGGTCCGTGAGACGCTCGCCGCCGTCCGGGCCGCGGGCGGCGAGGCGAAGTACCTCGCCGTCGACATCACCGACCCCGCCGCGACGGCCGCCGCGCTCGCCCCGTACCGGGAGCGGATCACCGGTGTGGTGCACGGCGCGGGTGTCCTCGCCGACCAGCTGATCGCGGCGAAGAAGGCGGCCGAGATCGAGCGGGTCTTCGCCGTGAAGCTCGGCGGTCTGCGGTCGGTGGTGGCCGCGCTGAACGCCGATCGGCTGCGTCACGTCGTGCTGTTCTCGTCGGTCGCCGGGTTCTTCGGCAACCGGGGCCAGTCGGACTACGCGATGGCCAACGAGGTCCTCAACGCCTGGGCGGCCGGCTTCCGCCGCGCCCACCCCGCCGCGCACGTCTCCTCGCTCAACTGGGGCGCCTGGGACAGCGGCATGGTGTCGCCGCAGATCAAGGCAGTGTTCGAGGAGCGCGGGATCGCGCTGATCCCGGAGGAGACCGGGGCCCGGCTGTTCACCGAGCAGTTCGCCCCGGAGCGGGCGGGCGACGTGGTCACGGTCCTCGGGCCGACCACTCCCCTGTCGGCGCGGGAGGACGGCGCGCCCACGCAGCCCGCCGTCCTGGAGCGCGACCTCTCGGCCCTGGTGACCGAGCCGCTGGTCGCCGACCATGTCATCGGTGACGCGCCGGTGCTGCCGGCCGTGGCCGCGCTCGGCTGGGCGGCCGGCGCGGTCGAGCGGCTGACCGGTCATGTGGTGTCCCGGGTGCGGGACTTCGCGGTGCACAAGGGTGTCGTCTTCGACGGCTCGCTCGACGGCTGCCGGTTCCGGCTCTCCGTGGACCCGACGCCGGACGGCGCCGAGGCCGACGTGGCGATCCGCTCGCTGGCCGCCGACGGGACCGTACGTCCGCACTACGCGGCGCGGGTGTCGCTCGGCGGCGCGCGGCCGGAGCCGGGCCGGCCGGCCGGGCTCCCGGCACTGGGCGGCGGCCGGGACGCTCGGGAGTTCTACACCGACGGCACGCTCTTCCACGGCCCGGCCCTGCGGGGTCTGCGCCGGGTGCTGGAGTCGGGTGAGGCGCGGCTGGTCCTGGAGTGCGCGCTGGCCGAACTCCGGCCCGAGGGAGGGGCGTTCGGGTCCGAGCGGTACGCGCCCGCCGCCGCCGACCTGCTGCTCCAGGCCGCGCTGGTATGGACGCGGCTGCACCGCGACACGGCGAGCCTGCCGATGGCGGTGGCCGAGGTCGAGCTGTACGCGGCGCTGCCGGACGGCGAGCCGTTCCTGGTCGTCGTGGAGCCCGCCTCCTCGGACACCACGCTCACCGTGACCGCGTGCGCCCCGGACGGACGGGTCCTGGCCCGGTTCTCCGGCGTGTCCCTCGTGTCCACCCCGCAGCTGGCCGCCAAGTTCGCGAGCCGCTGAGCCCGACGTACGGACCGGGGGTCCCGGCGGGTGAACTCCCGCCGGGCCCCGGCACCCTGGAGGAAACAGCTGCCATGAGCAAGTTCGCGATCGTCGGGATCTCCTGCCTCTTCCCCGGGGCGGACACTCCCGACGCGTACTGGAGGAACCTGCGCGACGGCGTCGACAGCCGCACGGAGGGCGGGCCGGAGGTCTTCGGCCCGGCCTCCGACGCCCGGGACGCGGACCCCGCGCACGCCGTCACCTGCGTCCGCGGCGGGTTCGTCTCCGACTTCACGTTCGACCCGACCGGGTACCGGCTGAACCCCGACGACCTGACCCGGCTCGACCGGGTCTTCCACTGGTCGCTGCACGTGGCCCAGGAGGCGCTGCGCGACGCCGGGCACGCCGACCGGCCCGAGCTGCTGGCCCGTACCGGCCTGGTGATCGGCGACTACTCCTTCCCCACCCCGGCCTCCGCCCGGATCAGCCTGCCCCTGGTCCACGAGGCCGTGCTGTCCGGACTACGCCGGTCGGGGCGCCCTGCACCCGCCGTGACCCCGCTCCTCGACCCGGCCGCCGTGCACCCGGCCGACGCCCGCGTCAGCGGCGCCCCGGCCCGGATCGCCGCCGCCGCGCTGGGCCTGGGCGGCCCGCGGTACGCCCTCGACGCGGCCTGTTCCTCGGCGCTGTACGCGCTGAAACTGGCCTGCGACCATCTGGCGGCCGGCCAGGCCGACCTGGTGCTGGCGGGCGGGGTGTGCGCGCCCGACCCGACCCTCATCCACCTCTCCTTCTCCGACCTGCACGCCTATCCCCGCAACGGCGTCAGCCAGCCCTTCGACGCCCGCTCCACCGGCATCCTCACCGGGCAGGGCGCGGGCATGGTCGCCGTACGGCGGCTGGCGGACGCGCTCGCCGACGGGGACCGGATCCACGCGGTCGTGGACGGCATCGGGCTGTCCAACGACGGCGCGGGCCGCCATCTGCTCGTCCCCGACGCGGCCGGGCAGCTGTCGTCGTACGAACTCGCCTACGCGCGGGCCGGGTTCGGGCCGGAGCTCGTGGACTACCTGGAGTGCCACGCCACCGGTACGCCGATCGGCGACGGCACGGAGGCCGAGTCGGTCGCCGCCTGGTTCGGCGCGCACGGCGCGGTCCCGCCGCTGGGGTCGGTGAAGGGCAACCTCGGGCATCTGCTGACCGTGGCGGGCCTGAGCAGCCTGCTGAAGGTGATCCTGGCCATGGGGCACGGCCGACTGCCCCCGACGCTCGGGGTCGAGCGGCCGATCGCCGAGGGGCTGCCAGTGGTGCGCGAGGGCCGCGCCTGGCCCGACGGGCGGCCCGGACCGCGCCGGGCGGCGGTGTCCGCGTTCGGGTTCGGCGGGACCAACGCCCATGTGGTGCTCTCCCAGGAGGCGGCCGCCGAGGAGTCCGAACCGGTGGTCCCGCCGGTGGTCCCGCCGACGCTCGACGTCGTGGGCCTGGGCGCCCACTTCGGCACCCTGGACTCGGCCGCCGCCTTCGAACGGGCCCTGCACGACGGCGCCGACGCCTTCCGGCCGCTGCCCGAGCACCGCTGGCGCGGCCTGGAGGACACCGCCGGCGGCACGCTGGAGCGGGCCGGGCTGACCCGGGCCGACCTGCCCGAGGGTGCCTTCGTGGACCGGATCGAGCTGGACCCGGCCGACCACCGCATCCCCCCGGCCGACCTGCGCAACTACAACCTCCAGCACGCCCTGATGTCGAAGGTGGCCGACGAGGCGCTGCGCGACGCCGGGTTCGACCGGACCGTACCGCCGGGTGCGAAGGCGCCCGCGCCGCGCAGGGTGGCGGTCGTCGTGGCGATGGAGATCGAGCCGAGCGCCCATCTGCACCTGGCGCGGCACGGCCTGGGCGACTTCCTGCGGCGCGCGTACGCCGACGCGGGCTTGGAGCCGACCGGGGAGCAACTGCTCGCGGCGGCCCGGGACGCGGTGCACGAGCCGATCGTCGCCAACGAGGTGCTGAGCTACATCGGCAACATCATGGCCAGCCGAATCTCCTCCCTCTGGAACCTGACCGGCCCTTCGTTCACCGTCTCCTCCGACGGCGCGGGCACCGCCGAGGCGCTCCAGATCGCCCGGCTGCTGCTGCTGGACGAGTCGGTGGAGGCCGTGCTGGTCGGCGCCGTCGACCTCGCCGCCTCCCCCGAGAACCTGCTGCTGCGCGGGGCGCGCCCGGTGGCGGGCGCGGGCCTGAGCTTCGGCGAGGGGCAGCGGGGCCGGCGGATCGGCGAGGGCGCGGGCGCCGTCGTGGTCACCCGGGCGGGCGAGGCGACCCGGCCCGTGTACGCGCGGGTGGACTCCGTCGCCGTCCGGCACGTGGCTCCCGTCGACGGGGTGCTGCCGGAGGCCGATCCAGGCGTGCTCGCGGCGGCCGCCGGGCAGGCGCTCGCCGAGGCCGGGATCGAGCCGGCGGACGTGGGCTACCTGGAGGCTCACGCGGGCGGTACGGCGGTGCAGGACGCGGCCGAGCTGGCCGGGCTGGCCCGGGTGTACCCGGCCGGGTCCGGGGCGGTCGCGCTCGGCAGCGCCAAGGCGCAGGTCGGCGACGCGCAGGCGGCGTCCGCGATGGCCGGGCTGCTGCGGGCGGTGCTGTGCCTGCGCCACGGCTATCTGCCGGGGGTGCCGGGCTGGCGCCGGCCCGACCCGGAGCTGGCCGCCTCCTTCGCGGCCTCCGCGTTCCATGTGCCGGACGCCTCCCGGCCCTGGCTGCGGGGCGGGAACACGGAGCGCCGGTACGCGGCGGTGAGCGTCATCGGTTCCGACGGAGCCCACGGCCATCTGGTGCTCTCCGGCGACCGCACCCGCGGCGACGACGTGGCCATGGACTGGCGGTGGGCCGGCGCCCCGGTGCTGCTGCCGCTGGGCGCGCCGGACGTGGACGGGCTGCTGGCCGAGGTGGACCGGCATCTGGCGCTGCTCGCCGAGGGCGCCGACCCGTACGGGCTGGGCCGGGCCGCCGCCGAGCGGCTGCCGGGCAGTGCCCTGCGGGTGGTGCTGGTCGGCCGGGACGGCGAACAGCTGCGGCAGCAGCTGGAGTCGGCGTCCCGCGACCTGCGGGAGGCGTACGCCAAGGGCGAGGAGTGGACCACCCCGGCGGGCAGTTGCTTCGCGCCCCGGCCGATCGGACCGGACGGCAAGGTCGCCCTCGTCTACCCGGGCGCCTTCAACTCCTACCCCGGACTGGGCCAGGACCTGTTCCGCGCCTTCCCCGCGCTGCTCAGCCGCTTCGAGGCGGAGGCGGCCGACCCCGACCGGATGTTCCGCGCGGCACAGCTCTATCCGCGTACTCAAGTCGCCCCGGACCGGCGGGCGTTGATGGAATTCGAAGGGCGGCTCGGCGAGGACGTCCCCTTCATGCTCGCCACCGGCACCACGTTCGCCATCCTCTACACCGACCTGGTGCGCGACCTGCTGGGCGTGCCGGCGCACGGCGCGTTCGGGTACAGCCTGGGCGAGTCCAGCATGCTGTTCGCCACCGGCGGCTGGCGGCGCTCCGCCCGCCGGGACGACCGGATCGGCGCGACCCCGCTCTTCCGTGACCGGCTCACCGGCCCTCGCCGCACGGTCCGCGAACTGTGGAACCTGCCGGACTCCGTGCCGGACGCGGCCGTGTGGGGCAGCTTCGTGCTCCTCGAGTCGGCGGACCGGATCACCGAGGCGCTCACCCGCCACGACCGGGTCTTCCTCACCCATGTCAACACGCCGACCGAGGCGGTCATCGCCGGTGACCCGGCCCGATGCCGGGCCCTGATCGAGGAGTTGGGCTGCCCGTCGGCCCGGTCCCCCGTCAGCTCGGTGATGCACTGCCCGGTCGTGGACGGGGAGCTGGACGCCCTCGCCGAGCTGAACGACCACCCGACCGGCTCGCCCGACGGGCTGGAGCTGCTCAGCGCCTACGACTACGGGCCGGTCGACGGCCTGGAGCGCGGGGAGGTCGCCCGGCGCATCGCGCGGACCCTGCGCGGCACGATCGACTTCCCGCGCCTGGTCCGGGCCGCCCACGACCGGGGCTACCGCTACTTCGTCGAGGCCGGTCCCGGCGCCACCTGCACCCGCTGGGTGCACGACACCCTCGGCGACGCCCCGCACGTGGCGGTGCCGGTGGACCGGCGCGGGGTGCCCGCCGCCCGCTCCGTCGCCCAGCTGGCGGCCCGGCTCGCCGCCCACGGGCTGCCCGTCGACCTGACCGCGCTGCTCGGCCCCGACCCCGTCCGGACGGCCCGTCCGGCCCTGTTGCGGGTGCCGGTCGGCGGGGGCGCGTCCATCCCGGCGGGCGTGGCGGCACGGGTGGGCGGCCTCGCCGCCGCTCCCGCCGCCCCGCTCTCCGCCCGTACGTCGCCCGCGCCGGCGCGCGCCACGGCCGACGCCGCCCGGCCACAACCGGCCCCCGCCGCGACCGTCTCGCTGGAGGTAACCGACCCGATGCCCGCCGACCCCACCCTCGACGACGCCGAGGTCATCACCTTCGACGGGGAGCCGATCGCGTTCCTGCCGTGGGCACAGCAGGACGGTCCCCCGCCCGCGCCGGCCTCCTCCGCCCCGGCTCCTGCCCGTCCCGAACGTCCCTCCGCCCCCGCGCCCGTGCCCGTACCCGCCCTACGGCCTTCCGCGTCCACCGGTTCGCCCGCCGCCGATCTGGTACGCGAGATACGGCAGCAGATGGTGGCCACGCACTCGGTCGTCATGGAGACCCAACGCGTCCTGCAGGAGCACACCCTGGCCCGTGCGGAGGCCCTGCTCGACGGACCCCCGGCACCGGTCTCCGGCGCCCTCCCCACGCAGCCGGGGGCGACTCGGTCCGCTCTCCCCGTGGAACCCCCTGCCGCTCTCCCCCTGGAGCCCCCCACCGCACGCCCCGCGCTCCCCGCTGCCCCCGCAGCCCCCACCGTCCCCGCCACCCCCACGCTCTCCGCCCCGCCGCCCCCGTCCGCTCCCAGGGACCCCGGCGTGGTCTGGGACGAGGCCCAGCTGCTCGCCTTCGCCACCGGCAGCGTCGCCGAGGTCTTCGGCCCCGACTTCGCGCCGGTCGACGCCTACGCAAAGCGGGTCCGTCTGCCCGCGCCGCCCTACCACTTCGTCACCCGCGTCACCGCGCTCCAGGGCGAGACCGGGGTCTACGAACCCTCCTTCATCCGCACCGAGTACGACGTCCCCGAGGACGCCTGGTACGCGGTGGACGGCGGGGTGCCGCCGGCCGTGGCCATCGAGGCCGGCCAGTGCGACCTGCTCCTCATCAGCTACCTGGGCATCGACTTCCGCAACAAGGGCGAGCGCGTCTACCGGCTGCTCGACAGCAAGCTGGTCTTCCACGGCGACCTGCCGCGCACCGGCCAGACCCTGCGCTACGACATCTCCATCAACCGGTTCGTCCGCCAGGGCGACACGACCCTCTTCTTCTTCAGCTACCTCTGCTACGCCGACGGCGAGCTGATCCTCGAACTCAAGGACGCCTGCGCCGGGTTCTTCACGCAGGCGGAGCTGGACACCCCGCTCGGCGTGGTCGTCACGGAGCGGGAACGGCAGCGGCGGGCCGCGCTCACGAAGACCACGTTCAAGCCGCTCGCCGACACCGACCGGAACCATCTCACCGCCGCCGACCTGGAGTTGCTCGCCGACGGCCGGCCGGGCGAGGTCTTCGGCCCGCACCACGCCCAGGACCCCGGACTCAACCCGGCGCTGCGCCTGCCCGACGCCCGGCTGCGCATGGTCGACGAGATCCGTATCGACCGCACCGGCGGACCGCGCGGACTGGGCGCGATCACCGCGTACAAGCGGCTGGAGCCCGACGCCTGGTACTTCGCGTGCCACTTCCCCGACGACCCGGTCCTGGCCGGTTCGATGGTCGCCGAGGGCGCCGTCCAGACCCTCCAGGCGTACCTGCTCCACCAGGGGATGCACCTGGTGCTGCCGGACGCCCGCTTCCAGACGATCATCGGGCTGGAGACGGAGGTGCAGGTCCGCGGCCAGATCACGCCCGCGCACGCCGAGATCCGCTACGAGATCGAGGTCATGGAACTGACCCTGCTCCCGCGCCCCTCGGTGATCGCCGACGTCCTGGTGTACCTGGGCGACAAGCCGGTGATCCGGATGCGCGACTTCGGCATCCAGGTCCGGGAGAAGGACGGCACCCCGTACCGCCCCCCGCTCGGCGGTGTCCCGGAGTTCCTCGGCCGCCGCAACCGGGCCGGCGAACCCGCGATGATCAACGAGCTGCACCTCGCGCACGCCGCGAAGGGCGACCTCGGGACGGCGATGGGCCCGGAGTTCGACGTCTACCGGGACAGCAGGGCGCCGTACATCCCCAACGGGGACTTCCAGTTCGTCGACCGGATCATGCAACTCAAGGGGACGCGCGGTGACCTGAAGCCGGGCGCCGAGATGGTCACCGAGTACGACTCGCCGGCCGACGCCTGGTACTACCGTGAGAACGCCCACCCCCACATGCCGAACTGCGTCCACATGGAGACCTCCCTCCAAGCGGCGATCCTGCTCGGCTACTACCTGGGCGCCACCCTCAAGCAGCCCGGGACCGAGTACTCCATCCGCAACCTCGACGGCACGGCGACCCTCGTCAAGGACATCGACCTGCGCGGCAGGACCGTGCGCCACCACTCCACCCTGCTGATGACCAGCGCCGTGTCGGGCGCGGTGCTCCAGAACTTCCGCTACGAACTCTCCGCCGACGGCGAGGTGTTCTACCGGGGCGAGTCCCTCTTCGGCTACTTCAGCGAGGCGGCCCTCGCCCACCAGGTCGGCCTCGACAACAGCACGTACGTGGCGCCGTGGATCGAGCGGACGAAGCCCGGACACGTCCGCCGCATCGAACTCCCCGACGACGCACCGCAGTTCGGCGGTGAGCTGCGGCTGCCCGGCGGCCACTTCCATCTCGTCGACCGGGTCGACGTCGTCGAGGACGGCGGCAGGCACGGCCGGGGCCACCTGCACGGCCACCGGGTGATCCGTCCCGACGAGTGGTACTTCGACTGCCACTTCCACCGCGACCCGGTGATGCCCGGCTCGCTCGGCGTGGAGGCGATCCTCCAGGCGCTGCGGCTGTACGTTCTCGACCAGGGCCTGGCGGAGGGCATCCCCCGCCCCCGCTTCCGGCCGGCCACGGACATCGCCATGAGCTGGAAGTACCGGGGCCAGATCCTGCGCCACGACGGCGAGCTGAGCTTCGACGCGCACATCAAGGAGGTCCGCAGGGACGGCGACCGGCTGGTCGTGATCGCCGACGCCGAGCTGTGGAAGCCGGGCCTGCGCATCTACGAGCTGACCGACGTGGCCGTCGAGGTCCGCCCCGACGACACCGCCGGCTCGCCCGACACCGCCGCCGACCCCCGCGACCAGGCCTGACCGGGCCCGAGGAGACGACCCCGTCATGCAGACCCAGACCACCACGCCTCTCCGGTGGCACGGAGCGAGCGGCCCGCACACCGACCCCGCGGGCATCCGCGAGGCCCTGTCCGACCTCGACCGTCCCTGCTTCGTCGTCCGCACCCCGTCCGGCGTCGGCGCCGTCGCCGGCGGGCGGGCGACCACCGGCGACGGCCTGCCGCTGCTGGCCGCGGCGGCGCCGCTGCCCCCGCGCGCCCTCGGCTCGCCCGCCTTCCTCGCCGCCCACGGGGTCCGCCAGGCTTACATGGCGGGCGCGATGGCGGGCGGCATCGCCTCCCCCGACCTGGTGATCGCCCTGGCCCGGGA
This sequence comes from Streptomyces sp. NPDC041784, assembly GCF_055591025.1. Lineage (NCBI taxonomy): Bacteria > Bacillati > Actinomycetota > Actinomycetes > Kitasatosporales > Streptomycetaceae > Streptomyces > Streptomyces sp. NPDC041784. The sequence continues at coordinate 107,127 of NZ_JBVJAB010000009.1, read as the reverse complement.
GGGCTGCCTCGCCTCCTACGGCGCGGCCGGACTGCTCCCCGAGACCATCGAGAAGGCCCTGGTCCGGTTCGCCGCCGAGATCCCCGGACTGCCGTACGCCGTCAACCTCATCCACAGCCCCAGCGAGGAGCGGCTGGAGCGGGAGGCGGTGGAGCTGTTCCTGCGGCACGGGGTGCGGTGCGTGGAGGCGTCGGCGTTCATGAGCCTCAGCCCGCACGTGGTGCGCTACCGCCTGAGCGGTCTGCGGCGCACCCCGTCCGGCGCCGTGGCGGTGGACCACCGTCTGATCGCCAAGATCTCCCGCCCCGAGACCGCCGAGCGTTTCATGCGCCCGGCGCCGGCCGCCCTGGTCAGCACGCTCCTCTCCCAGGGGCTGATCACCGCCGAGCAGGCCGATCTGGCCAAGTACGTGCCGATGGCCGACGACATCACGGTGGAGGGCGACTCCGGCGGCCACACCGACCGCCGGCCGCTCACCGCGCTCCTGCCGACCATCCTGCGGCTGCGCGACACCGTGCAGCACGAGCACCGCTACCCGACCACCGTCCGGGTGGGCGCGGCGGGCGGCCTGGGCTGCCCGGCCTCGGTGGCCGGCGCGTTCGCGATGGGCGCCGCGTACGTGGTCACCGGGTCGGTCAACCAGTCCTGCGTCGAGTCGGGCGCCTCCAAGGCCGCGAAGACGCTGCTCGCCGACGCGGGGATCGCGGACTGCGAGATGGCACCGGCGGCCGACATGTTCGAGATGGGCGTGGAACTCCAGGTGCTGAAGAAGGGCACCCTGTTCCCGATGCGCGCCAAGCGCCTCTACGAGCTGTACCAGGCGTACGACGGCCTGGAGTCCCTCCCCGACGCCGAGCGCGCCAAGCTGGAGACGCAAACCTTCCGCCGCCCGCTGGACGACGTGTGGCAGGAGTGCGTGGGCTACTTCAGCCGCCGTGACCCCGAGCAGCTCGCCCGGGCCGCCGGAAACCCCAGGCGCCGGATGGCGCTGGTGTTCCGCTGGTACCTGGGCATGGCCTCCCGCTGGTCCACGGTCGGTGACCCGGACCGCGTCCTGGACTACCAGGTGTGGTGCGGCCCGGCGATGGGTGCCTTCAACGACTGGGTCACCGCGAGCTACCTCAAGGCGCCGGGCAACCGCAGGGTCGCGGACGTCGCCCACCACCTGATGCGCGGCGCCGCGTTCCACACCCGCCTGGCCCAGCTCCGCACGGCGGGCGTCCGTGTCCCCGCGTCGGCGGCCGACTACCGCCCGGTCCCGCTGGAGTCCCCGTCCCTGGAGGGCGCCCGATGACCCCCGACGCCGTCGAACGGCTCCTCGGCGACCCGTACGACCCCCGCAACCCGTACGGCTTCGCGGCCGCCGTCGCCCGGGACGAACAGGACGAGTTCCCCGAGGAGTTGTGCGCCACGCTCCGTGCGGCGGGCTTCCATCTGAACTACCTCCCGCGGGAGTGGGGCGGCCGCTTCGAGTCCTTCGATCGGAGCATGCTGCTGGTGCGCACGGCCGCCCGCCGGGACCTGAACGTCATGCCGGGCACGATGTTCGGTATCACGGCCGCGACCTGCCTGGTCCTGCACGGCTCGCCCGAGCAGCACAAGCACGCGGCGGAGATCCTCGGCCGGGGCGGTGCCGTCGGCTTCGCCCTGTCGGAGGCCGGCCACGGCAGCGACCTGCTGGCCAACACCGTCCGCCTCGAACCCGCCGCGCACGGCTGGGAGTTGACCGGGGAGAAGTGGATGGTGGGCCTGGGCCGCCGCTGCGAGGCGCTCTACCTGGTGGCCCGCACGGGCGAGCGCGGCGGCCCGGGTGCCTTCTCGGCCGTCCTGCTCGACCTCACCCGGGGCGAGGGCCTCGACCGCGGTCCGGCCGTCCCCGCGAGCGGTATGCGCGGCATCGACTTCGCCCATCTCCGCTTCCACCGTTTCCCGGTCCCGGCGGACGCCCTGGTGGGCGTCGAGGGCCAGGCGCTGGAGTCGGTGATGAAGGCCCAGCAGGTGGTGCGGGTGATGAGCATGGCGGGCAGCCTGGGCATCGCCGACACGGCACTCCGGCTGACCCTGGACTTCGCGGCGGACCGCCGGGTGGGCCGTACGACGGTCCTCGACTCCCCTTATCCGCGGCGGGAGTTGTCCGTGGCCTCCGCCGCGGTACTGGCGGCGGACGCGGTCGCCCTGGCGGCCTGTCGAGGCATCCACGTGGCCCCGGAGACGTTCAGCATCTGGGGCTGCGCGGCGAAGCACGTGGTGGCGGAGAGCACGGACGAGGTGCTGCGCCGCTGCGGGGGCGTCCTGGCGACGGGGGCCGTCCTGCGCACGGAGGGCCCGGGCGGCGGCCTGTTCCAGAAGCTTCAGCGGGACGCGCAGATCGTCAGGGTGGTGGACACCAGCACCCTGGCCAACCTGCGCTCCTTCGCAAGCCAGCTGCAACAGGCTTTCAGGGGCGCGGGACCGCATCGACACGCGGCCCCGCCGCGGAACGCGACCAGCCACGAGGCACCCGCACTCATGGACCGGATCCGCACCGTCTTCGACCTGAACGAGCCTCTCCCCGCCTACGACCCCCACCGTCTCGACCTCAACGCCCGCGGCCACGAGCCCGTCACCGCGGCCCTCCCGCACGTGGCCCCCCAGGCACTGGCCAGGCTCACCTCCCACGCCGACCACGACACCGCCCACCTGGTGACCCGCCTCGTGGCGGCCGTGAGCGGCCTGCCGGCGGACATCCCGCACGCCGACCGGGACACCGGCCTCATCGACCTCGCCGAACGCTTCACCTGGCTGCACGCGGCCACCGTCTGCCTCCACCTGTGGTGGGCCAACGAGACCAACCCCTTCTTCACCACGGCCTGGCTGCGAGCCACCCTCACCCACCTCCTCGCGCGAGCGGCCGGCACGGACCCCCGCCGCGAGGGGCGGGCGCAGCATCCCGCCCTGGACATCACCACCGACCTGCACCACCACGACCAGTTGTTCAGCGCCCTCCCCGTCCACCTCGCCTGACCGTCGGAGACATGCGTGCCGAAGAAGGACCTCACGGAACTGGCCGGGCGGCTGGAGAGCCATCTCGGCGATCCGCACGACCCGGCGAGCCGGATGCCGTTCACCCGTGTCCTGGAGTACGACGAACGGGAGGACTACCCGTACGAGTTCGTGAACCTGCTCCAGCGCTGGGGAGCCCTCGACTTCTCGCTCCCCCGCGCGCAGGGCGGCAGGGCGGGTGACGTGGAGGCCGGTTTCCACCTGATGCGGCTGATCGCCCGCCGGGATCCGACGACCGCCACCGCGTTCATCATCACCAGCCTCAGTTTCATGCCCGCCTGGATCGCCGGGACCGAGGAGCAGAAGCGCGCCCTGGTCGAGGCGATCCGGCACGGGACGCGCTACGCCTGGGGCCTCTCCGAGCGCCGCCACGGCAGTGACCTCACCGCGAACGAGCTGACCGCGCAGAAGGCCCCCGGCGGCTGGCTGCTGACCGGCGAGAAGTGGCTGATCGGCAACGGCCGCGTGGCCGACGGCCTGAGCGTGCACGCCCGCACAGACCCGAGGGGCGGCCCCGGCGGCTACTCGGTGTTCGTGCTGGACAAGCGCGCCACCCCGGCCGGCGCCGTGGACGAGCTGCCGCGCGAGCGGATGCACGGGCTGCGGGGCCTCGACATGAGCGGTTTCCGGCTGGACCGTGTCTTCGTCCCCGATTCCGCGCTGCTCGGGCGCCCCGGCCAGGGCCTGGAGATCGCGCTCAAGACCTCCCAGACGGCCCGGGCCCTGATCAGCGGCATCGCGCTGTCGGCCGTGGACACGGGCCTGCGCGTGACCCTCGATTTCACCGAGGGCCGCGAGGTGTACGGCCGCACGGTCAGCGACATCCCGTACTCGCGCCGCCAGTTGACCGAGTGCTTCGCCGACCTGATGGTCGCCGACGCCGTGAGCCTGGGTGCCGTACGGGCGCTCCAGGTGGTGCCCGAGCAGACCAGTGTGTGGTCGTCGGTGGTGAAGTACTTCGTGCCGACGCTGCTGGAGCGCACGTTCGCCCAGCTGAACGTCGTCCTCGGGGCCCGTTTCTATCTGCGCGACCACCCCCACTACGCCATCCACCAGAAGATGATGCGCGACCTGCCGGTGGCCAACTTCGCCGACGGCAACACGGTGGTGAACCTCAAGAACATCGCTCTCCAGCTGGAGGGGCTGCTGGCCACGGCCGGCTCGGCGGATCCGGCGGTCAGGGCGGGCGCGCAGGAGCGGGCGGCCGTGCTGTTCGGCGTCGACCGTGAGCTGCCGCTGTACCGGCCCTGGGACCAGGAGCTGTTCAGCCGGGGCATGGACGACGCCCTGCTCGCCGCCCCCGACGCCCTGCTGCGGCTACGGCGGACGGCCGGGGAGGCGAAGCCAGAGGAGCGGGAGTGGCTGACCCGGTCGGCGGACGTGGCCGGTGAACTCCTCGCCCACGCCGACGGGTTGCGGGAGCGGACCGCCGCGCTGAAGGCGGCCCTGGGCCGTGACTTCGGGCAGTCCGCCGAACTCTTCGACCTGGCCAAGGAGTACTGCCTGCTGCACGCGACGGCCGCCTGTGTCCTGACGTACGTCCACTCGGCGCACGCGCTGGACGATCCGCTGCCGAGCGCGGCGTTGCTGCTGCTCCAGCTGGAGCGGATCCGGCGGCATGTGCGGCCGCACGAGGCGGTCACCGACGCGGCGGTGGTCGACGAGGTGATGCGGGTGCTGCGGTGTCTGCACCGGGAGGATCTGCTGTTCTCCCACTGGCAGTTCCCGCTCGCGCCGCGCGGCGACCTCACCGCGGCGCGGCACTGAGATGGCGCGGAGCACCGACCGTCATCTGTGGCTGCTGCCGGAGTCCGCGGCCGAGGGGTTCGTGGCCCGGCTGGGCGGGACGGCCCTGCTCACCGACGGCGAGCGGGCGCGGTGCGAGCGCCCGCTCGCACTCCCCGCGCGGCTGCGGCGCACCGCGGCGCTGCTGCTGGCCCGGCACGCGCTGAGCGCGGTCTCGGGCCAGCAGCTCGACTCCTGGCGCTTCACGGCCGGCCCCGACGGCAGACCGGAGCCGGCCGCCCCGCCCGGTTCCGGTCTGCGGTTCAACCTCTCCCACACCGAGGGTCTGATCGCCTGTGTGGTCACCGAGGGCGGCCGCGCCTGCGGGGTCGACGCGGAGGCCGCCCACGCGACCGCCGACGCCGTACGGCATCTGCCCGCGCACTTCGCCGAGCCCGAGCGGGCGGACCTCGCGCGGCTGGCGGATCTCGCGCCGATCGTCGGCGAGCGGGCGCGGGCGGCGCGGGTCGCCGCGTACTGGGTGCTCAAGGAGGCCTATCTCAAGGCCCTCGGCACCGGGCTGCGGCGCGAGCTGTCGTCGATCGTCTTCGCCGGCCTGCCGGGCCCCGGCATCACCCTGCACGACACGCGGCGGTCGGCCCGCTTCTGGCGGTTCGACCTGGTCCACCCCACCCCGGACCACGTCGTGGCCGTCGCCACCGAGCACACCGGTCCCCTGGGACTGCGCACGACCGTTCTGACCAGCTGACCTTCCCCGAACGAGGAGCCCCGATGTCCGAGAAGCCCAGCATCGCCGTGGTCGGCGGCGGAGTCGCCGGCCTCTCCGCCGCGTACGCCCTGCGCGAGCACGCCCGGATCACCCTGTTCGAACGCGAGGACCGCTACGGCGGCCACGCCAACACCGTGGAGGTGGTGGACGCGGGCCGCACGCTGGGCATCGACACCGCGTTCGTCGTCTTCAACCGGCCCGCCTACCCCAACCTCTCCGGATTCTTCGACGAGTTGGGGGTGGAGAACCGGCAACTCCTCAGCGGGTTCAACTTCTTCGACCTGTCCAGCGGTCTGCAGTACGGCAGTGACGAGATGGACCTGTCGGAGGACGAGGTGCGGGCGCGCTACCCCGCGTACTTCCAGACCATCTGGCGTGAGGCGCGGCGGTTCCACGAGGAGGGCCGGCACGACTTCTTCCGCAAGCGCACGGACCTGCCGATGGGCGAGTACCTCGACCGGGGCGGCTACAGCGAGGAGTTCCGGTACGGCTACTTCATCCTGCTGTGCAGCGCGGTCTGGTCGGTGCCGGCCGAGCTGGTGTGGGAGATGCCGGCCACGACCGTCATCGCGTTCTTCATGGCGCACGACGAGAGCGGCCTGGGCGGGCGCCGGGTCGACTGGCGGACGGTGAGCGGGGGTTCGATCTCGTACGTGCGCAAGGCGCTGGCCGCGATCGACCCGAAGGTACGGCTCTCGGAGCCGGTCACCGGGGTCCGTGAGGACGCGGACGGGGTGACGGTCCGTACGGCGAACTCCGAGGAGCGCTTCGACTACGCGGTGGTCGCCACGCACGCCGACGTCACCCGCTCGCTGCTCCAGAACCCGACGCCCGCCCAGCACGAGCTGCTCGCGCCGCTGCGCTACAACGCCTCGACGGTCGTCCTGCACACCGATCCGTCGGTGATGCCGGCCGACCGCGAGCGCTGGGAGGCGTGGAACTACGGCAAGGTGACGGTCGACGGGCAGCCGCGCACGTACGTGGCGTACTACATGAACAAGCTGCACGGGTTCACGTCGGAGACGGACTACTTCGTCACCCTCGACTACCCGCTGGAGGTCCGTGAGGACACCGTCGTCCGGCGCTTCCACTACGAGCACCCGGTGCTCGACATGGCGATGCGCACCGCGCAGAAGACCATCTACGAGGTCAACGAGGGCCCCCGGGTGAAGCTGTGCGGCTCGTACTTCCACTCCAAGCAGCAGTACTGGGACCAGATCGGCTCCCACGAGGCCGCGTTCTCCTCCGGCAAGGAGGCGGCGGCCCAACTGCTGCGGGAACTGGCGGACTAGGGCGCGTGGCGGCGGGCCGACTCGTTCTCCTGGGCCAGGCGCCTGAGGGCCATCAGGGCGGGTTCCAGGAGGACGGTCAGCAGGAGGGCGCGTTCGGCGGTCTCCAGCGGGTCGGCGATGCCGTTGAGCTGGTCGAGGTCCAGTTCGGCGGTGCGTTCGGCGAGACGGGCGTAGGGCAGCAGGGTGTGCCAGTCCAGCGGGACGCCAAGTGAGCGCAGGGTGCTCAGGGTCTCGGCGAGGGTGGCGCGGGCGGGTGCCGACTCGTGCACGTCCCAGCCCAGTTCCTTGACGAGTGCCTCGACCTCGGCGGCCTCCGGGGCGTCCTCGGCGGGCTCCTCGCCGACGCGGACGGCGCCGAGGGTGAGGCCCAGCAGCCGGTGGGTGTCGCCGGTGTGCTCCGCGAGGGCGTCCAGCACGTCCCGGGTGGTGCTGACCGACAGGCCCCGTACGCCGGTCAGGGCGCGGATCAGCCGGAGCCGGCGCAGGTGCTGGTCGTCGTACTCGGCCTGGGTGGCCGCGGTCTGGCGGCCGGGCGGGAGCAGGCCCTCACGGAGGTAGTACTTGATCGTCGTCACGGAGACGCCACTGCGGCGGCTCAGTTCGGAGATGCGCATCGGATTCGTTCGCCTCCGCCACTGGAATCTGGATACCTCTACTGTCTAACATGGATAGTAGAGGTATCCAATATTTCCTCCGAGAGGGCCGAGCCATGCCCACCCTGCGCTGGACCACTGTCAGCACCCCCGCACCCGGTACCGAGGCGTTCGTCATGGCGTCCCGGTTCGAGGTGCGCGCGCTCAAGGACGTGCCGCGCTTCTTCCTGAAGTCCCTGGCCGCGTGGAAGCAGGTCTCCGGCGCGCCCGGCGCGTACGGCGCCTCCCTGATCGCCCAGCCCCTGAAGCGCACCTTCTGGACCCTGTCGGCCTGGGAGGACAAGGACGCGCTCTACACGTACGCGAGGACCGAACCGCACCGGTCGATCATGAACGGCCTGCGCCCCGTGATGAAGAACTCGGTCTTCACCTTCTGGCAGGTCCCGGCGGCGGACCTGCCCATCGACTGGACCGACGCCCGGCGCCGGCTCGCCGAGCAGGAACGCACCGGCGCCTGACACCCCCCACTCAGGAGAGACCCCCACCATGACGCTGTCCGAAGAGAGCCCGGTCCTCGACGAACCGGCCGCCTCCGCCCCGTCGGCCGAGGGCCGCCGCATACCCCTCTGGCTCGCGATCGTCGCGGCCAGCGTGCCCATGTTCATGGTCGCGCTCGACAACCTCGTCGTCTCCACGGCCCTGCACACCCTGGCCGTCGACCTGGAGGCGAACACCCAGGAGCTCCAGTGGTTCGTCAACGCCTATGTGCTGAGCTTCGCGTGTCTGCTGATGACCGGTGCCGCACTCGGTGACCGGTTCGGGCGGCGGCTGGTCTTCGTGGTCGGCATCGTCGTGTTCACGCTGGCCTCGATCGGCTGCGGCCTCTCCGACACCAGCGCCCAGCTGATCACCTTCCGTACGGTCCAGGGCTTCGGCGCGGCGGCCGTGATGCCGCTGTCCCTGACCCTGCTCTCCCAGGCCGTGCCCGAGCGGCTGCGCGGGATGGCGCTGGGCGTGTGGTCCGGCGTCAGCGGCCTGGCCGTGGCGATGGGCCCGGTGGTCGGCGGCGCGGTCGTGGACGGCCTGGACTGGCGCTGGATCTTCTGGATCAACGTGCCGGTGTGCGTGATCGCGATCCCGCTGGTGCTGTTCGCGCTGCGCGAGAGCAGCCTGCCCGGCGTCCGGCTCGACCTGGTCGGCATGGTGCTGGCGGCGGCCGGGCTGTGCGCGGTGGTGTGGGCGATCGTGCACGGCGAGCCCGACGGCTGGACCTCCGGGACGGTGCTGGGCGCGTTCGCCGCGGGCGCGGTGCTGCTCGCCGCGTTCGTCGGCTGGGAGGCGCGGGTCGCCGAGCCGATGCTGCCGCTGTCCTTCTACCGGGTGCGGGCCTTCACCCTCACCAACATCGTCTCGGCGGCCATGTACTTCGGCGTCTTCGGTTCGCTGTTCCTGCTCGCCCAGTACCTCCAGATCGTGCCGCCGCGCACCCCACTGGAGGCCGGTGTCCGCACCCTCGCCTGGACGCTGATGCCGATGTTCGTCGCCCCGGTCGCCGGGCTGCTCACCGACAAGGTGGGCGGCGGCCGGCTGATGGCCCTCGGGCTCTTCCTCCAGGGCATCGGCCTGGGCTGGATCAACCTGGTCGCCGACGTCGACACCGCGTACACGTCGCTGGTCGGCCCGATGATCGTGGCCGGTGTCGGCATGGGCTTCGTGTTCGCGCCGACGGCGGCGGTCGTGCTCGGCTCGGTCGCCAAGGAGCACGCGGGCAAGGCGTCCGGCGCCAACACCACGGTCCGCGAGATCGGCGGCGCGCTCGGTATCGCCGTACTGAGCACGGTGTTCGTGGCGCACGGCAGCACCGAGGGGCCGCAGCAGTTCGTCGACGGGCTGCACCCGGCCGTGTGGGCCGGTGTCGCGGTGGTGTTCGCCGGTGCGCTGTGCGCCTTGGGCATCCCGCGCCGGCCGCGGGCGTCCGAGGACGCCTGACCTCGACGGGCGCCCGCGCGTACCCCGCGCCACCTCCCGCCTCCCCCTCCCGCCTCCCGCCTCCCGCCTCCCGCCTCCCGCCTCCCGTACGGCCGTCGGCCGGGGCGGACACCTCCAAGCTCCCCCGCCGAGGTGCCCGCCCCGGCCGTCCTGCACACCTGAGCGCACCCCCGCTTGAATGATCGAATGAACATCGGGTTAGCATCTGAGCGCCACCTAGCTCGAAAGATAGGCCCGTGACGCTCAACGACGATTCGTTCACCAACTGGAAGAACCGCGAGGAGATCGCGGAGTCGATGATCCCGATGATCGGGAAGCTGCACCGCGAGCGGGACGTGACGGTCCTGCTGCACAGCCGCTCCCTGGTGAACAAGTCGGTGGTCAGCATCCTGAAGACCCACCGGTTCGCCCGGCAGATCGCGGGCGAGGAGCTCTCGGTCACCGAGACCCTCCCGTTCCTCGAGGCCCTCACCACGCTGGACCTCGGCCCGTCCCAGATCGACATCGGCATGCTCGCGGCCACCTACCGGGCCGACGACCGCGGTCTGTCGGTGCGCGAGTTCACCGCCGAGGCCGTCGCCGGCGCCACGGGCGCCAACAAGATCGACCGCCGCGAGCCGCGCGACGTCGTGCTCTACGGCTTCGGCCGCATCGGCCGGCTGGTCGCCCGGCTGCTCATCGAGAAGTCCGGCTCCGGCAACGGCCTGCGGCTGCGCGCCATCGTGGTGCGCGGCGGCGGTGAGCAGGACCTCATCAAGCGCGCCTCGCTGCTGCGCCGCGACTCCGTGCACGGCCAGTTCCAGGGCACGATCACGGTCGACGAGGCCAACAACAAGATCATCGCCAACGGCAACGAGATCACGGTCATCTATGCCGACCGACCGACCGACATCGACTACACGGCGTACGGCATCAACGACGCCATCCTGATCGACAACACCGGCAAGTGGCGCGACCGCGAGGGCCTCTCCCAGCACCTGCGGCCCGGCATCGACAAGGTCGTCCTGACCGCGCCCGGCAAGGGCGACGTCCCGAACATCGTGCACGGCGTCAACCACGACACGATCAAGCCGGACGAGCAGATCCTGTCCTGCGCCTCCTGCACCACCAACGCGATCGTCCCGCCGCTGAAGGCGATGCACGACGAGTACGGTGTGCTGCGCGGTCACGTGGAGACCGTCCACTCGTTCACCAACGACCAGAACCTGCTGGACAACTACCACAAGGCGGACCGCCGCGGCCGCTCGGCGCCGCTCAACATGGTCATCACCGAGACCGGTGCCGCGTCCGCCGTCGCCAAGGCGCTGCCCGACCTCAAGGCGCCGATCACCGGCAGCTCGATCCGCGTCCCGGTGCCGGACGTCTCGATCGCGATCCTCAGTCTGCGGCTCGGCCGCGAGACGACCCGCGAGGAGGTCCTCGACCACCTCCGCGAGGTCTCGCTGACCTCGCCGCTCAAGCGTCAGATCGACTTCACCACGGCCCCCGACGCGGTCTCGATGGACTTCATCGGCTCGCGCCACGCCTCGATCATCGACGCCGGCGCCACCAAGGTCGACGGCGACAACGCGATCCTCTACCTCTGGTACGACAACGAGTTCGGCTACTCCTGCCAGGTCGTCCGCGTCGTCCAGCACGTCTCCGGGGTGGAGTACCCGACGTACCCGGCGACGAGCGTCTGAGGTCCGTCCGGCCGATCAGGTCGCCGGGCGTCCGGTGCGCCGCCACGGCGGGAGAACGGGAAACGTTTTCTGGTTTCTGGAAAGGCACTTCTCGCTCTCCCGCCCTGAGCCCAACCCCGGATGCAGTAGCGTCGAGCCGTGACGGATCAGGCAACCGGACGCGGCGCGAGTCCGCGTACGACGGCCGGCGGCAAGAGGCGGCGGGGCACGGCGGGCCGGGACAAACCCAGCACCATTCGTGACGTGGCCGCCAGGGCGGGAGTGTCGGTGGCCACCGTCTCCCGGACACTGGCCGGGAACTACCCGGTCTCCGAGGCCACCCGGGCCCGGGTGACGGCGGCGGTCGAGTCGCTGCACTACGTGGTGAACGTGCACGCCAAGGCGCTGTCGGGCGCCGTCCTCGGCCCGGTCGCCCTGGTCCTGCGGGACATCACCGGTCCCTCCCTCGCCCATGTGGCGGCCGGCGTGGAGCAGGAGGCGGCGGCCCGGGAGCGGCTGAGCCTGGTCTGCGCCACCCACGGGGATCCGGCCCGCGAGGACGCCCTCGTGCAGCTCATGCGGGAGCAGCACGCGGCGGCGGTGGTGCTCGTGGGCGGCGCGGAGATCGACGACGCGTACCACGAGCGCATGGCCGGGTACGCGCGCGCCCTGGACTCCGCCGGGTCCCGGCTGGTCCTGGTCGGCCGCCCGCCCCTGCCCGCCGGTCTGCCGGCCACGGTCGTCGAGTACGACAACCGCGGCGGCTCCTTCCAGTCGTCCGCCCTGCTCCTGGCCGCCGGGCACCGGCGTGTGCTGTACCTGGGCGGCGAGTCCGGGTTCAACACGTCCCAGGAGCGCAGGGCCGGTCATCTGGACGCGCTGCGCGCCCACGGGGTGGAGTACGACGAGGAACTCGACGTCCCGGGTCCGTACACCCGCACGTCCGGCTATCTGCGCACCCGGGACGCGCTGCGGGCGGGGCTGGACTTCACGGCCGTCTGCGCGGGCACCGACATGGTGGCCCTCGGGGTGCTGGCCGCGCTGGGCGACGCCGGGCTCTCCGTGCCCGGGGACGTGTCGGTCGTCGGGTTCGACGACGTGCCCTTCGCCGCCGACCTGACGCCCTCCCTCACCACGGTCCGTGTCCCCTACGAGGATCTCGGCAGGACGGCGGTCCGGCTGGCGCTGGAGCGGGAGGAGCGGGACTCCGGCGGCGACCACGTGGTCCTGAGCACCCAGCTCGTGATCCGGCAGTCGGCTGCCCCGCGCGCGTGAGGGGACGCCCCGCCGTGCCGGCGGGGCGTCCCCTCGGTGCGGCCGTCAGGCCGACGTCTCCGGGCGGCCGGGCTCGGCCCAGTGGGTGTGGAAGGCGCCGGGGCGGTCGGTACGGCCGTAGGTGTGGGCGCCGAAGTAGTCGCGCTGGCCCTGCAGGAGGGCGGCGGGCAGGCGCTCGGAGCGCAGGGTGTCGTAGTGGGCGAGGGCGGCGGAGAAGGCCGGGACCGGGATGCCCCGGCGGGCGGCCGAGGCGACCGTCTCGCGCCACGGCACCTGCGCGTCCGTGATCTCCATGGCGAACTCCATCTCGCCGAGCAGGCTGACCAGTTCCGGGTCGGCGGCGTACGCGGCGCGGATGCGGTCCAGGAAGGAGGCGCGGATGATGCAGCCGCCGCGCCAGATCCTGGCGACCGAGCCCAGGTCGATCTTCCAGCCGAACTCCGCGGCCGCGTCCTGGATCATCTTCCAGCCCTGGTCGTAGGCGATGACCTTCGACGCGTACAGGGCGTGCTCGACCTGCGAGGTGAAGCGGGCAGCCTCGGTACGGCTGAGCAGGGGGGTGGTGCCGCCGGGCAGTCCGGAGTATGCGGCGCGCAGTTCGCGCTGGCCGGAGGCGGCGCGGGCGAAGGTGGCCTGGGCGATGGCGGTGACCGGGGAGCCGAGGTCGAGGGCGGTCTGGACGGTCCAGCGGCCGGTGCCCTTCTGCCCGGCGGCGTCCGTCACGATGTCCACGAAGGCGAGACCGGTGGTGGCGTCGGTGTGGGCGAGCACCTCGGCGGTGATCTCGATCAGGTAGGAGCCGAGCCGACCCCGGTTCCACTCCTGGAAGACCTCGGCGATCTCGGCCGGGGTGTAGCCGGCGACCTGGCGGAGCAGGTCGTAGGCCTCGGCGATGAGCTGCATGTCGGCGTACTCGATGCCGTTGTGCACCATCTTGACGAAGTGTCCGGCGCCGTCGGTGCCGACGTGGGCGGCGCAGGACTCGCCGTCCACCTTCGCGCTGATGGAGTCGAACATCGGGCCGAGGACGTCGTATGACTCGCTCGAACCGCCGACCATGATCGACGGCCCGTTCAGGGCGCCCTCCTCGCCGCCGGAGACACCGGTGCCGACGAAGTGGATGCCGCGCTCGCGCAGCGCGGCCTCGCGGCGGCGGGTGTCGGCGAAGTGGGCGTTGCCGCCGTCGATGATCATGTCGCCGGGCTCCAGGAGCGGGGCGAACTCGTCGATGACGGCATCGGTGACCGGGCCCGCCTGCACCATGATCATCAGGCGGCGGGGGCGCTCGAGGGCGGCCACGAACTCCTCCGCCGTCTCGGCGGGGACGAACGTGCCCTCGTGGCCGAACTCCTCGACGAGCGCACGCGTGCGGCCTACGGAGCGGTTGTGGACGGCGACGGTGTGACCGTTGCGGGCGAAGTTGCGCGCGAGGTTGCGACCCATCACGCCGAGGCCGGTGACGCCGATGGCGGCGGTTGCGTTCACGAGGTACGTCCCTTGGATCGGTGGCGTGTTCGACAGTGGGGCGGAAAGCCCCGTACCCCCAGGTACGCGCCGTGGGCCGGTTCTTCTCGATGCCGTGCCCGACGATCTCCGGCAAACCATCCGGACGGCCGCTCAGGTGCCCGCGGGGCGCCGCCCGCCCACCACGCGCGCGGAGCTTCTCACCGGCGGCGCCAGGGCAGTACGGCCGGGTCGGCCTGGGTGCCCTCGGCGCGGTGCAGGGCGGCGCTGATCGCCTCGCCGATCTCGGCGAACTGTTCCACCTGCTCGTGAGTGAGGGCGTCGAACACGGCCCGGCGCACGGCCTCCACATGGCCGGGGGCGACCTCCTCCAGCAGGGCCTTGCCCTGGTCGGTGAGGACGGCGAGCTGACCGCGGCCGTCGGCGGGGTCCTCGCGGCGGTCGACCAGACCGACCTCGCGCAGCCGGTTGACCGCGTGCGTGAGCCGGCTGCGGGTGATCTTCAGGCGTTGGGCCAGCTCGGACATGCCGAGGGCGCCGTCGGGCGCGGACGAGAGGTAGGCCAGCAGGCTGTAGTCGGCGTGGGTCATCCCCGCGTCGCGCCGCAGCTGCCGGTTGAGGTAGTCGGCGAGCAGGGTGGAGAAGTCGACGTAGGCCAGCCAGGCCCGTCGTTCGTCGGCGGTGAGCCAGCGGGGCGTCGTGGACATGGGCACACACTACCCAAAACCCTCTCCGTTTGAAATTTCAATCGCATCGCATAGCATCGGCGGACGTCGGATTGTTTTAACTATCAAACACATCCGCAGATCAAACGCGTCATCAACACGGACCTCCTGCGCACGAAAGGCAGCACACGCCATGAAGCACACGAGGAACCCCCGGAAGCTCACCGGGAAGCGGCGGCTCGGCATCGCCGTCGCCACCTCGCTGGCCGTCACGGCCGTCTCCGCGACCGCGATCGCCCAAACCGGCCGGCCACCGCGAGCGAGCAGGACCAGCTGGCGGCGCTCCACCGGGCGGCCAAGGCCGAGGGCGGCCGGGTCACGGTCTACATGGGCGGCGACGCGCCCGGTCAGTGGGACGGCCTGGCCGCCGCCTTCGAGCAGCGGTTCCCGGACGTGAAGCTCCACCTGGTCCGCTCCCAGGTCGAGCTGTACTTCGGCAAGGTCGAGGGCGCCGACCCCGGCGACCCGGACAACACCCTCGGGCGCACCCCCGGCGCGTTCTGAGCCGGGCGAAGCGGGAAGTCCGGGGCCTGCGGGCCGCGGACCCAGGCCGGGGGCGTCCCGGCCGAGGGCCGCCGCCGTCCCCGGCGGATTGTCAGTGGTGCGTGCCAGGATCGGTCGCATGCTCGCTCACGCCCTGCTGCCCCCGGAGCCAAGCCGGTCCGTCACGTACGCGCTGTGGGTCAAGTCCCATGACCCGGACGGGGAATCCGCCGCGCTCGCCGTCCTCGACGAGGTACGGGCGGCGGTGTCGTCGGCGTATCCGCGGCTGGGCCGCTGCCTGGACCGGCTCCAGCGGCGGGCGCGGGCGCTGCCGGCGGCCCATCTGCCGTGGTTCTGGGACACGGTGGGGCACCGGCTGAGCGGCTACCCGGGCCGTACGGCGGCGAAGGCGTACACGCTGGCCCGCAAGGCGGAGCAGGAACACGCGCTGCCCGTCGACCCCGGCTGGCGGCGGGCCAATGTGCTGCTGTTCGCGGGCGTGGGGGCGCTGCCCGTCAAGGAGCTGAGCGATCATCAGCGGTGGCTGTCCGGCCAGGTGGCGCCCGCCGAGGCGCACGAGGAGTACGTCCGGGTGCTCACGGCCTGGGCGGCGTCCCCGGGTGAGCTGCCCGCCGATCTGGCCCGCCGGGTCCGGTCCTCCACGCGCGCGGCCGGGCTGGACGGCGCCGAGGAGGCCCGGGTGCTGGGGCGGCTGCTGGGCTCCGCGCGCGGCAAGGCGGTCCCGGACGCCCTGCTGGAGGCGGCCACGGCCCCGCTGGCCGCGCATCCGCAGGACGCGGACGTACAGCGGGCGTTGCTGGACCTGTTCCCCGAGTCGCGCAACGACGCGGCGGCCTGGCTGCGGCTCCTGCTGCGCGCCGGTGTGGTCGACGCGGCGGGGGACGGACGGCTGACGCCCGAGGGAGGCCTCGGCGCCTGGCCGGTCGGCAGCCCGGCCGCGACGGGCGCGCGCCGGCTGTACGCGTGGCTGCGGGACCGGCTGGACGACCCCGCCACACTCGTCGAACTGGGCGCCCACCTCCCGGCCGTGATCGTCGCCGGGGATCCGGACTTCCGGCCGTACGAGGGGGTCGTACTGCCGTGCCCGCAGCCGCTGTGGGAGGGGCGTGCGCCGGTGGAATCGGTGGTCGACGACGGTCTGCTGGTCGTCGCCGTCCCGTCGGGGGAGGTCTTCCTGCGCCCGGCCGCACTGGCGGATCCGGAGCTGGTCGAGCGCGTCGTGGCCCGCTACGCGCGGCAGGAACTGACCTGGCTGCGGGAGCGCCTGGAGCGGGTCCGGGGGATGTTCGACGGGCTGGCCCGTATCGCCGACCGAGCCGCCACCGCGCCGGTGCCCGCGGGCGGGTACGAGGCCGATCCGGCGCTCAGCGCCCCGGCCGCGGTGGCCGAGCACGCCCGCCGGCTGGGCATCGGCACGGACGCCGCCGCCCTCCATCTCCAATTGCTGGCACTGGCCCGCCCCACGGACCGCAACATCCGCCGGTGGAACGGCTGGACGCCGGCCCGTCACAAGGCCGCCCAGGCGGAACTGGTGGACGCGGGCGCCGTCGAGACCGTCCGCCGCCCCCGGGCCGGCCGCACGGTGTTCGTCCCGGGGGCCTGGGAGGTGCTCGACGCTCCCCATCTGCCGCTGGAGAGCCACAAGTTGGCGGCCCATCTGGCCACCGTGTCGGCCAAGGTCGTCCTCGGCCCGTTCCCCCGGCTCCTCTCCCCCGTACCGCTCCATGAGCTGTTCGCCCGGGCCGCCCAGGAGTGACCTCACCGGGCGGTCGGGCCCTCACACGCCGTCGGGCGCGTTCCCTGGCTCCGGCTGGGGGCCGACCGCCCGGGGAGCGGGCCGACTGACCGGCACCTGGGTGAGCCGTGTGCGTTCGGGGTCGATGAAGTGGCGCGCCGTATTGATGAAATGCAGCCGCGCGGCCTCCATCCGGTCCCTGGCCTCGTCCCAAGCCTCCGCGTCGGCCCCGGTGTCCCGCACGAACCGGTCGCTGCAGGCCCAGAACACCTCGTCCACCCGGGCGGCGGCCTGCACCACGGCGGGATCGCCGACCAGCCAGACCGTCCCCAGGGCGACGTTCCACTGCACCCAGTCGACCGCGTCGCCGTGCTTCCAGGCGCGGTGCAGCGCGAGCTGGACGCGGGTCGACTCGGCCACGATCGCCGAGCACGCGGCGATCTGTTTGTCGCGCGCCCAGTGGGTGCGGTCGCTGCGGCTGGTGAGGAGCGAGCCGGCCACCACGCCGATCAGCGTGGCGGCCACCCCGCTCACGGTGGTGACGGTCGTGGCCCAGTCCATGGACATCCGGTCCCCCTTGCGGCTGCCATTTGGGACCTCTCTGCCCGCACCGGTCGTACGGGTATGCCCCGGGCCCTCCTCGGGCGCGGCGTTTCGGCCAGATGCGGTACGCCACGCACCGCATCTGGCGGAAGGAGAGCCGGTGCGGGAGCCAGGAGCTTTCTTACGGATCACCGGGCGGCTGACTCGATCTCCGGGCCTGCTCACTGCGGCCGACCTGTCACCTGCCACGATTCGCCGGTGAGCTATGACCTTGTTGTGTGGGACGGTGAGCGTCCACTGGACAACCACCAAGCGGGCTCCGTCTACGACGAGTTCTGTGCGCGCTACCTCGAGTCGGATGATGTCGTCGTGCCTCCGACACCGCGCATCGCTGCCTACATCGAGGCGCTCGTCGAGCGCTACCCCGACGACATCGACGGCAGTGCCGTATGGGCCTCGCCACCGGTCATCGACGAGGCCTCAGGGCGGGTGATGGCGGTCGTTCCTGGGTGGCAGTCTGGGACGATGAGACCCTGGAACACCTCCACCGAGGACGGCCTGCGGAAGCTGCTCAATGAGTGGGATCCGATCGGCGTCGCCGGCGATGTGCAGGACGAGTACGACTGCATGCTCGCCCCTCTGCTCCAGCGGCTCCGTTCCGGCGCCGACCAGACTGAGATCGGTGAGTTCCTGCGGCATGAGCTGGAAGATCACTTCGGTCTCGACCCTCTGGGCCTGAGGCCAGAAGCGATGGCCGTCCGGGTGATCGGCTGGTGGGCGCCGACCGGCCCCGCTGCTGACGTGGCCAGTGCATAGCCGGTCTCCCTTCCCATCGTCCGATCGTTGGTCTCGGTGTGCCGTTGACCGACGCGCAGGGGGGCGCGGATCGAGCCGTTACTCCAGAGCGGACACCGACGCGGGGTGGTCGGTGGCGCGATCACCGTGGGGTGATCGATGCCATCGCGTGGAAGTTCCGGACCGGTTCACCGGGGGTGCGCCTGCCCGAGCGGTACGGCAACTGGCGGGGCGTCGCATGCGGCCGGGGCCCGCAAAAGGGGGCCCCGGCGAACCGGGCGACCACGCCGTCGGCAGGTCCCGCGGCGGACTGGCCACGAAGATCCACCTCACAGCCGACGGCGCCTGCCGACCCCTGGCCTTCCATCTCAGCGGCGGACAGGCCGGCGACGGACCCGCCTTCCCGGACGTGATGGCCCGCCTCCGCGTTCCCCGCCCGCTCGGGCGGCCCCGGACCCGGCCAAGACCGCCGACGAGATCCTCGACGAAGCCGCTGCCTACTGCCGACGAATCTCCGACTCAGGGCCCTAGAACACCGCCTCGGTCAGGCGGTCCACCTGGTCGGGGTCGGGGGCCCAGCAGTACAGGACGACCTCGTCGGCGCCGATGTCGGTGAGGGCGGCGACGGCCTCGCGGATCCGGCGCGGGGTGGTGAGCAGGCCGTCCGCCATGTAGGGGGCGCGGCCGCTGAACTCGTAGTAGTCGAGGAGGTTGTGCCGCGCCCGGTCCTCGGTGGCCTGCGGGCCGAGGGCGACGCTGATCTGGGCGACCAGGCGCGGGCGGCCGGGGCGGTCGTGCCGCTCCCAGCTCTTCTCCACGTCACGGAAGAGGCCGCTGAGGTGCTTCGGGGGCAGGGCGGCGCCGAGGAAGCCGTCGCCGAAGCGGCCGACGCGTTCGAGGGCGGCCGGGGCGAAGCCGCCGAAGAGCACCTCGGGCCCACCGGGCGTGGCAGGTGCGGGGCCGATGGGTCCGACGCCGTCGCCGTAGGGCTCGCCGGCCCAGGTGCGGCGCAGCAGCCGCATCTGTTCGTCGAGGCGGCGGCCCCGCGCGTGGAGGTCGATGCCGGCGGCCAGGCAGTCGTCCTCGCGGCCGCCGACGCCGATGCCGAGCGTGAAACGGCCTCCGGAGAGGCGGTCGAGGGTCGCGGTCTGCTTGGCGAGGAGGGCGGTGTTGTGGACGGGCGCGATGAGCACCTCGGTCTGGACGCGGACGCGCGAGGTGGCGCCGGCGAGGGCGGCCAGGGTGACCAGGGGCTCGGGGTTGTGGAACACGAGCCGGTCCAGCAGACCGAGCGTGCTGAACGGGCCCGCGTCGGCGCGGCGGGCCCAGTGCAGCAGCAGGGCGGGGTCGTCGATGGGAAGGCCGAGGCCGATCTTCATGGGAGCAGTCCTCCGGAGGGCATGCGGACAGATCTGCCGCCCCTCCTGGCGCCGCGCGCGATGCGCGGGCTTGCTCCCGTTCTGCGGCTGTCGTTCGAGAGAGCGTGTTTCTCAGAGTGCCGTGACGCTAACGCGGACGGCCGGTACCGGGCAAACGATTTTCCCCAGGGAGCACACGGCTTTCCCGGGAGTGCGCGCTGTGGTCGCCGGGCTGGGTGCCGTAGACGCGTTTGAAGGCGTCGCTCCGTCCGAACGCGCTCCCGTAGCCGACCTGTCGGGCGTGTGGCACGACTGAGCGGCGTCAGCAGGTGAGTGTGCCGTCGGCAGCGGGTTCGCTCTCGCCGGGGCCGAGCAGGATCTGCTTGACCTTGCCGGTGTACGGGCCCACCGCGCCGTCGTCGGTCGCGCCGTCGGAGTAGTAGACGCCGTGCGCCCAGGGGCCGGTGTCGCCGGACACGTCGGCCAGTACCTCCTCCAGCCGCTCCGTCAGGAAGTCGACGGTCAGGCAACCGCCCTCCAGTGGCGACCAGTCGGGGTTGGTCCCCTCCCTCTTGTGGGAGACGGAGGCGTCCGAGGGGAGCAGGGAGAACACGGCCTGCCGGGCGCGGTCGGTGTCGACCGGTGCGGCGAACACGACGTCCAGGGCGACGAAGCGCTGCTTGGCCCGGGCCGTGGGGACCTCGGCGCACACCACCGCGTCCCGCGCGATCCGGTAGGCGAGCGGCTTGCCCAGCGGCTGTCCGGTCTGCGCGGCGCACTCCTTCGTCCAGGAGACGCGCTGGTAACGCCGTTCCCACCAGGACTGGGTGGAGCCGAGACCCCGGCCGCCGCGGTCGTCCTCGGCGGGCCCGTCCAGTGTCCGGGCGGGAAGCGGGTCCTCCTCGAGCGGGGCGACGTGCGGGCAGAACTCGGTCCGCAGGAAGTCCGCCATCGCGGCCGCCTGTTCCTCGGTCGCACCGGCCGCGATGTCCGAGTTCTGGATGCCGTCCCAACTGCGATGGCCGACGGCCACGTTGCGGCAGGTGTCGACCTGGAGGGCGGCCAGCCCGCGGCGCTGTTCGAGGCCGGTCTCGACGCCCTCGCCGAGGCCGTAGCTGTTGGCGTCGCCGATGTCGCCGAGGCGGTCGACCAGTGCGTCGTCCACACCGGCGGCTTCGAGGACGTCCTCGACGGAGGTGTCCTGCGCCTGCTCGGCCTCCGGCTCGCTCTCCTCCGGGGACACCGGGGAGCCCGGGGTGGCCGGGGAATCCGACGAGGCCGCGGCGCGCTCGGAGGAGGGCTCGGACTCGCCGGCGCAGCCGCCGGCGGCCAGGGCGGCGAGGATGAGCAGCGCGACGGCGGCCGCGGTTCTGCGGGCTCTCACTTCACTTTCCCTTTCGTGGACTTCTTCGTCCGCCTTCCCGTCGACGCGGCGTTCTCGAAGCCGGGCAGGGGACGCGCACCGCTCAGGCTGCTGCCCTTGGACTTGGCCCTGGACTTGGACTTGGCCGTGGGGGTGGCCTTGGGGGTCGCCTTGGGCGTGGGCTTGCCCTGGGACACCCCGGCGGTCTTCGCCCGCCGTTTCCGCTTGGGCTTCGAGGAGCCGGCCGGCCGGCCGCGCAGCCAACGCCCGGTGAGTTCCAGTTCCTCGGACAGCCGGCGGCGCTGCGGCTCGGGCAGCCGCGACAGCACCCTCTGGCCTTCCTTCAGCAGCTGCGCGGCACTCCCCCGGTCCTGTCGCTGCCGGGCGGCGGCAAGGGCGTGCCGGATCTCGGCGTCCTGTCGCTGCGCGGGACGCCGTACGGCACCACCCTTCACATGGACGATGGTCCGGTGCCGCGGCGGCTCCGCGCCCTGTACGGCGATCTGGCCGTCGTCCGTGAGCGGCAGCCGGGGCGGAGCGGTGCGCGACGGGACGCCGTGGACGGCGAACGCGCGGTCCGCCTCCCGCTGGCACCACCGCTTGAGCACCCCCGCCGTGGCCGGGGCGCCGCACCCGAGCGCGGCGACGACGTCCGCCACATAGGGCGGCGGGTCGCCCTCCCCGGTCCGCAGCAGCGCCGACAGCAGCGGGGCGCCCTCGGTGTCGGCGGCCCGTTCCACGGCGACCAGGAGACGGATCCGGGACGGGACGGACAGCTCCGGCAGGTCACCGCCGGCGGCCCGGGCGAGCGCCTCCCAGGTGGGGCGGGTGCGCAGCCGCGCGGCGTCGGTCAGCGCCTCGCGCACGGCAATCACCCGCTCCTCGGGGGACCGCGGCCCGGGTGTGGCCGCGACGGGGGCGGTGGGGTGCGGGGCGCTTCGGCGGGGCCGGCGTTCCGCGCCCGGCACCGCCAGCCCTTCGGGGGTCATCGCGCAGGCGTCGAGCGGCACCCAGTCGGTGCTGCGCCGGGGGTCCTCCGCCCGCAGCCGGATCCGGCGCACGGCACCGAACGTCTCGAAGCGGAAGCGGAGCACGTGTCCCTGCTCGTCGTACAGCTCCTCGACGGTGTCCGGGTGGGCCGTGCCCGGGCCGAACACCCAGTCGAGGGTGGACGATTCACCGGTCAGCCGGTCGCGGGTGCGACGCCAGTCGGGGTGCGGGAGCCTGCTGAACTGGAAGCGGACGTGCTGCCGGGACTCGCGGACCCGGAAGTCCACCACGTCCCCGGGTCCGGACCCCAGGTCGTGGGAGCTGACGCGCCCCTTCAGCCGGTGCCGGCCGGCCCAGGCCGCGAGGTCGTCCCGGATGAAGAGGTGGTCGGCGCTGTCCGCGCCGGTCGCCGTGCGGTGGCAGGAGGTGTGCGGGTGGTGCGCGAAGTGGCAGACCTTGCCCCGGTACAGCCGGTCCGCCAGCTCGTGGCCGCAGCCGCCGAGCCGCGTTCCGCAGAAGTAGGTGTACGTGGGATGGCGGCGCCGCCAGCGGGCGAGGTCGTCGGCATCCGTCGGCAGGACGATCGCGCGGACGGAGCCCGGTCCGCCGATCACCGCGGTCTGCACGAGTCGGCTGTCCGCAGTGCTCATGACTCCCCCGAGGCCACGCCCACCCTGCCGCGCGCGACAGGGCCCGTTCTTGATCGCGATCAGTATGCGATCCCCTGCCCCACCTTCACAAGATGTTCACGGTTGTACCTTTGGTGATCGCGCCGTTCGGTCGGCCGGCGGAGGTGACGGCTCCGCCGGCCGACCGGGTGACGGCACCCGGTCCGGTCGGTCAACCGGCGGCGCAGACCGTGCCGTTGAGGGTGAAGGCGGCCGGTGCGGTGTTGGTGGCGCCCTTGCTGCCGATGAAACCGACGGTCACCGAGCCGCCGGCCGGGATGGTGGAGGTGTAGGAGGCGGGGGCGACGCTCACCGTGCCGCCGCTCTGGGTCGCGGTCCCGCCCCACATGTTGGTGACGGTCTGGCCGTCGGCGAAGGCGAAGACCAGCTTCCAGCCGCTGATGGCGGCGGTGCCGGTGTTGCGCAGGGTGATGTCGCCCTGGAAGCCGCCGGGCCACTCGCCCACCACGCGGTAGCCGACCGAGCAGGGCGTGGCGGGCGCGCCGGCCGTGGTGACGTTCACCGTGCCCGAGCGGGCCGAGCGGTTCCCGGCGGCGTCCCGGGCGTAGACGGCGAAGGTGTAGGCCGTGCCGGCGGTGAGACCGGACACGGTGACGGTGTTGGTGGTGGACGCGGCGGCGGCCGCCTCCGAGCCGCCGCTGATCTTGACGACGTCGTACCCGGCGACGCCGACGTTGTCGGTGGCGGCGCTCCAGCCAAGGGTGGCGGAGGTGGCCGTCACCGCGGAGGCCGTGGGGGTGCCGGGGGTGGACGGCGCCTGGGTGTCACCGGGGGTGCCGCCGCCGTAGACGGTGGCCTCCTCGGCGGTCTGGGCGATGCCGTTGGCGCCGTTGAAGATGCGCTGGCCCCAGGAGCTGAGGCGGCTGGGGTCGAAGTCGATCGCCAGGTCGAGGACCGGGTCGGTGTTGCCGCTCCAGGACCAGGCCAGATAGCCCAGCTTCAACTGCTGGGCGGTGGCCATCATCGTGTCCTCGTCGGGGTCGCCCCACTGGTCGGCGGGCCCGCCGAACTCACCGATCAGGATGGGCAGTTCGGCACTGACGAAGGCGTTGAGGTAGTCGGTGATCTCCGCCGCGGTGTCGAAGACGCTGTACATGTGGATCGAGAAGATCAGGTTGCCGGTGGGGTCGGCGGCGTACACGGACCGGGCATTGGCCCGCATGACACCCTGCCAGTCCTGGCCCCAGTTGGGCGCGTCCACCATGATCGTGTGCGCGAGGCCGGCGTCGCGCAGCTTCTTGACCGCGGCGATGGTGGGGGCGGTCCAGCCCTCGGGGTTCGTGTTGCCCCAGGGCTCGTTGCCGATGTTGACGACGACGTAGTTCTCCTGGCCGGCGAGTACGTCCTTCAGGCCGATCCAGTAGTCGGCGGCCTGGTCGAGCGTGCCGGCGGCGGCCTCCTCGCCGTAGCCGGTGGTGTCGTGCACCTCCAGGACGCAGATGAGCCGGTTGGCCTTGCACTGGCCGATCACATTCGCCACGTCCGAGGGGCTGTTGGCGCTCCACCGGTGGCCGTCGGCGAGGACGACCCGGACGGCGTTGGCGCCCAGCGCCTTGATGTCGGCGAGCGACTGCGTCTCGCCCGGGTACCAGGTGTGGGCGTGGTTCACGCCCCGCATCACGAAGTCGTTCCCGTCGCCTTCGAGCAGCCGGCCGTCGCTGATGTGCAGACCGGTGGCGGCGAGATCGTCGGCCGCCGGCCGGGCCTGGGCGGCGGCCGGGGACAGGACACCGAGGGCGACGAGCCCCAGGAGGACGGCCAGTCTGACCAACAGGGCGCCGTAGGAAGGGCTACGGCCTGTCGTGCTTGTTGTCGCGCCTGCGGTCGTGTTCCCTGCCGTGGTTCTCGTCGTGTTCCCTGCCGTGCTTCTCGTCGTGTTTCCTGCCGTGCTTCTCGTCGTGTTTCCTGCCGTGGTTCTCGTCGTGCTTCTTGTCGTTCTCACTGCGACTCCAGGGAGTGAGGCCAAGAAACGGTGGGGGGAGTTCCGGTGCACGATGGTGCGCGAGCACCTGTGGAAACATCTGTGGGAGCGCTCCCATAAAGCCATCGCGTCAAGTACACGTCAAGACATCGCGCAACGCGGTCCAGGGAACCGGCGAATGCCGCCAGGGACAGGACGGGGGTGAGCCACCGGGGCAGCCCGGCCATGTGGCTGCGAAGATTGCGCGCCTCATGTCCTGTGGTGCAACTTTCCGCCATGGACGCGATCGACAGAGCAATCATTGCCGAGCTGGAGCGGGACGGGCGGCTGACCAACCTGGAGCTGGCGCAGCGGGTCGGGCTCACCATCGGGCCCTGTCTGCGGCGCGTCCAGCGACTGGAGGCCGACGGGGCGATCCGGGGGTACCGCGCGGTGATCGACCCGGTGGCCCGGGGGCGAGCCTTCGAGGTGCTGATCGACCTCAGTCTGGAAGCGCAGGACGCGGAGACCGTCGAGCGCTTCGAGCAGACTCTGGCCGAGGCCGAGGAGGTGCTGGAGCTGCGGAGGCTGTTCGGCACCCCCGACTACTTCGTGCGCGTGGCCGTGGCCGATCTGGCCGCGTACGAGGCGTTCCTGAGCGGGCGCGTCATGACGGTCCCGCGGACCAAGAACGTCACCTCGCACTTCACGATGAAGACCGTCAAGCCCGCGCCGTAGGGGGCCCGCATGGTGCGGACCCGCACGGGGCGCACCCGTTCAGCGCAGTGTCGTCGCGACCGCCGCTCCCCCGGCCGCCAGGAAGGCCACGGCCCAGCGCATCCAGCGGTACTTGGCCGCGAGGATCGCCCCGAGCACGCGGGCCTGCTCCAGCATCCAGCGGGCGGGATCTCGTCCGGCGGCGAGCACGGCCGTCGCCAGTTCGTCGGGGCCGGCCTCGGCGTGGAGCGTGGCCACGGAGGGACCGGGACCTCCGGCACCGGCCCCCGGACGTCGCCACAGCCTGCCAGGGGTCCGGACGCGCGGCAGGATCACCACCGTCAGCATCGCGATGCCCGCGCACCAGAGCCCGACGCCCACCGCGCCCACCGGTCCCGAACCCCGGGGCCCCCCGTACCCGGCCGACACGACGAGAGCGGACAGGGCGACGACGCCCGAGAGCAGCACCGACGCCTTGGTGTCGGCCCGGGCGACCTCCTCGCGCACCCACGTGAGCAGCCGCTCCGCGACGAACCGGGGGCCGGGCTCGGACAGCGACACGGGTGCCGGACCGGGCCCGGTGGGACCACTGGGCCCGATGGTCCGCCGCCGAAACGGCTCGGCATCCGCCATCGCCACGCCTCCTCCCTTCCTTCCCCTGTCCTTCCCTCAGGTCCGTGAGCCGTCGGTCGGGGTGGTGGAGTTGGCGGCGGCGTCCGTACCGTCCTCCTGCTCCCAGAAGAGGCTGCGCCGGGGCGTCGAACCGTTGAGCACCTGCGGGCGCGGGTCGGCGGTCGCCCGGCGCATGCCCGATCGCAGGAACTCGACCACCACCATGGCCTGGTCGCCCAGTTCCCAGCGCTCCAGCAGTCCGCCGTTGATCAGCCGGGACATCAGCTCCATGACGTCCTGGCGCTCCTCCCGCTGCTCCGTGCGGAACATCTGGCGGATCTCCTGGAGGTCCTCGGGGTTGCGGGCCATCATCTGCGCCATGACGGCGTGGTCGCCGCCGTCCATCGCGTGCTGGAACTCGCGGGTCCAGATACGGATCAGCTCCCGCTTGCTCTCGTCCCGGCCGAGGCTCTCGCCGTGGTCCTGGATGAGCTTGTCCGACGAGATCGTCACGAACACGTCCAGTTCCAGTCCGAAGGGGACGCCCAGGTCATGGCCGGTCAGCGCCGCGTGGACCGCGTCGCGGACCTCCTCGGCGCGGCGGATGGAGTAGCCGCGGGAGACATCGCGCAGCCGCTGCTCCAGTTCGGGCAGGAGCAGCGCGGCGACGTCGGAGACCTGGCTCCGCGCCACCAGGAAGGGGTCGGCCACCTGCCAGCGGACGCGGATCGCCGTGGGGAAGGACCGGCCGGTCTCCGCCGCGGGCAGCTGGGCCTCGAACGCCACGGTGTGCCAGCCCAGTTGCAGCTCGAAGGCGGCGAGGGGGCGCGGAAGCCAGCGCAGCAGCCACCCGCTGAGCACCCGGCGCGCCAGCGGGCCCTCCTCCCCCTCGGGCCGGACGGCCCGGGGCCGTCGGTGGCGGTAGTAGAGCACGGCCGCGACCTGCGCGCTGCTGTGCCGGTACGGCCAGGCCGGGCGGTACTCACGGACGAACGGTCCGGCCAACTCCTGCGACGGCAAGGGAAGTTCGGCAGGACGGCGGGACGGGTCGGGTGTCCAGGCGGAGGCCGGGCGCAGGGCCGGGGCGGGGCCCCGCTGCGGCAGGGAGGCATGCGGGGACACCGGAGGCTGCGGCGGCGCGGGGTGCAGGGGACTGGGGCTGGGGCTGGGGCTGGGGCTGGAGCCATTGCTGTCGTGCGACGCGTTGTGGGTGTTCATCTCTCTCCGTCCTCTCGGCGGCAGGCGCAACTCACCGGCGGGACTCGTCCGGCTGCCTGATCACGGTCGGGTGCCCGGCCGCCGCGTCCGGCGGCCGCTCGGGGATCGCCTCGCGCAACCGTCGTACGGTGGCGGGGGCCAGGGACTCGTCGGGGTCGCGCTCCAGCCGGCGCACCAGGTTGCGCAGCCGCTCGGCGTCCGCCACGGAGGTCACCAGGCGCGGCAGGAAGCCGCAGAGCGCGTCCAGCAGGGGCGGCTCCTCCTCGGCGCGGCGGATCCACTCGCTCAGGGAGATCTCCAGTTCCTCCCGCCACCGGGCGGTGTCGAGGCCGCACCACACCAGGTCCGCCATCATCCGGGTGTCCTCCGGGCGCACGGTGAGCAGCGCGGCGATCAGCGGCCGGCTCCCGTAGCGCTGGAGTCCCGGCGCGTCCTCCAGGTTCCACAGATGCGAGGTGCGCTGCCAGACCAGCCGGTCAACCGTGAACAGGGCCAGGTTGCGGCGGTTCTGCCGGCGGTCGCCCATCCAGGCGCCCAGGCGCCGCAGCACCGTGCCCGGTTCGGTGCCGGCGAGCAGACGGGCCACGCTGAAGGAGGCGCCGGGCAGCAGCTCCAGCTCCTCGCGCTCCTCCCGGCCGGCCAGCCGGCCCAGGGCGTCCAGGCTCGCGGAGACCGACCGTTCCACCGTGCCGAAGCCGTGGACCAGGGCGGCCGTGACGGACTCGGCCTCGCCGCCGATGCGCGCCCAACCGCGTACCAGGTCCCGTACGACGCGGCGCACGCCCTCGTCGAGGGCCGCCGCGTGGGCGAGCGCGGTGGCGGCGGCCATCCGCTGCTGGACGGAGTCGGAGAACGCCATCGGGAACAGGACGTCCTCCAGGACGAAGGAGAAGTCGCGCGTGCCCAGCGTTCCGGCCGTGATGGCCGCCGGGATCCACACCATCGGCCGGTCGTCGTCGCACTGGGTGCGCAGCCAACGGCACAGCGGGCCCCGGGCGTTGTGGTACTCGTCCCAGACGTGGGAGAGCACCGCCCAGGACAGGGCACGGCCCTGGAGCCGCACCTTGCGGGTCGCCAGCTCCCGGTCGTCGAACGTGACGTCACCGGTGAACAGTTCGGCGCGCGCGGCCGCGAGCCGGGCCTGGAGGTGGTCGTTGAACAGCGCCCGCCCCGGTACGCGTTCGGGGTGCGCGGTCTGCGCGAACTCCCAGGCCAGCTGTTCCGCCGCCTCGGCGGCCACGCTGTAGGGAGAGCCGTTGTAGACGGAGACCGCCGTGCGGAACGCCGCCTGCCGGACGGCCGGCGCGGGCGCGTCCCGACGGCGCGGCACGGCCCGTCCGGCGGTGTCGAACCATGCCTGTGCCTGCCGGTGGGAGAACAGCCGCAGCTCGGCGAGGAGTTCGTCCTCGGGCGTCTCGCCGCCGAGGTGGGCGACGAGCAGTCCGGCCAGGGTGCGCACCTCGTGCGGCCGGAGCCGGTCGAGGCCCATCGCCTTCACCACGTCGTCGCGCCGGGCAAGGGCCAGCGCCTGTTGCAGGCGGTCGTTCTCCGAGTGGCCCAGCAGGGCGACGAGGTGTCGGCGCAGCATGCCGTCGGCCGAGGCCGGCCGGCCCAGTCGGCCGTAGCGTCCGCGCAGCAGTTCGTCGGCGAAGCCGCCGACCCCGACGACGAGGACGGCGTACGCGTCGCGTCCGTCGAGCAGGCTGCTGAGCCGGTCCAGGTGCAGTTCGGCCGGGCGTTCGGCGATCCTGCGCCAATCCTCCTCGTCCCGTCGGTCCTCCCGCGCGCGCCGCTCGGCGGGCAGGAATTCGTCGCCGGTGATCTCGATGTAGTAGCCGTGGCCCTCCTGGAGGTCCGACTCGGTGATCCGGTCCAGTTCGGTGCTCGGGTCGATCCGTTCGACGCGGCCGCGGGTCACCTCGTCGAGCAGGGAGAGGGTGGTGTAGCCGCGACCGGTGCCCGGGTCGCCGCACAGCGCGAGCAGCCGCTGCCGTTCCAGGAGCGCCTTCAGGTCGGTGTATCCGGGCGGGGGCTCGAAGACCAGCCGCAGCCGCCGCAGTTCGTCCCGGGGTACGGCGCCGGAGACCAGGCGGGGAACGGCGGCGCCGGTGCCGTAGTAGTGGTGGTGGTCGCCCAGGTGCACGTCTCCCTGGCTGCCGTCGACGATCGCGCTGCGCCCGTGGACGTCGACGAAGTTGGCGCGTGCCTGCTGGACGGCGTCGTGCGCGCCGGCCTCCCGGCGGTCGCCGAGCGGACCGGCGCGCCCCGCACCCGGCCTGCCGTCGCCGGCCGACGTCTGCGGGCCGCCGCCGGCCGGGCCGCCACTGCCCGGACCGTCCCCCGCCGGACCTCCCCCGGCCGGGCCGCCACCGGCCGCCGGACCGCCGCCCTTCCCGCCCTCGCTCATCCGCGCCCGCCCCCTCGCGCGCCGTTCTCGTCGTCCCGCGTGTGGTGGACGCCGACGATGTCGCCGTGGACCTCGGCCCCGTCGATGATCTGGTTGGAGCCGTCGACGGTGATCCAGTACTTCGTGGGTGCGGGGCGCGGTCCGGGCCGCTCCGGCTGCCCGTCCTCGGGCACGCCCGCCACACCCGCCACGCCCACCGCCTCAGGACGTGTCGCCGGTTGCGGCGTCGGCAGTGGTGGCTCGGTGCGCCGGGGCACGTGGAACCAGGCCGTCTCGTCGGTCTCCTTGAGCCGTACCGGGCTCGGCCGGTAGTGCTCGGGCTCCACGAACCTGCCGCCCTCGGCGACCACCGTGCGGTAGAGGTGGTCGGACACCACGAAGACCAGATCGACGCTCTCGTCCGCGGCGAGGATCGCCCTGGCCGGCTCGCTGTCACAGAGCCGGCAGGTCAGGTCGACCGCCCGGCCGACCAGACCGCGGCCGTCGTCGGTCACCGGGCCCGCGTGCATCGCGATCCGGAACCGCAGCGGATCGCGAAGGCCCGCGTTGTGCTCGCGCAGGCCCTGGTGGACCTCCTCGAGCCACAGTCCCACCAGGGCCGTGGGCGGCACCTCCGGCGCCACGGCGGCCAGCAGCCCGTCGCCCCGGTCCTCCAGGTGCAGGTGGCCGCCCGTCACGCCCACCGCGTCGAAGGCCAGCCCGAAGATCTCGTACATACCGCTGCGCGAGCGGAGCCTGGCCCGCTGGTCCTGTCTTCCGGAGCCCTTGATGTCGGCGCTCACTACCAGTCGGTGCACGGCCTGACGACTGTTCATTCCTCCCCCTGAGAATGCTGGGTGCTGAGTTCTGGGTGCTGAGTTCTGGGTGCTGAGTTCTGAGTTCTGAGTTCTGAGTTCTGAGTGCTGAGTTCTGAGTGCTGGGTGCTGGGTGCTGGGTGCTGGGTGCTGGGTGACCAGATGCCGAGTGCGAAGTGCTCGGGAGCCGAGTGCTGAGAGTGCCGCGTACGGAGAATCCTGGGAACCGCGTCCCGGTCCCGGCACGTACAGGATGGACTCGGCCCGCCCCTGGCGTATGTAGCCGTTTACACAAACAGCGGTAGCCGCTTGCACAAACGGCCGTGGCCGCTTACCCGATGGGCCGGGAAGGCCCGGTTCCTTCCCCGGCAAGCAGCCTCAGCGGCTCCAGGTCCGTGACGACGATCTGTCGGGTGGCGGTGCGGACGAGGCCCCGCTCGCGCAGCAGCCGCAGCGCCTTGGCGACCGCCTCGCGGGTCGAGCCCACGGAGGCGGCGAGATCGTGCTGGGGCAGCGGCAGGTCGACGGTCACACTGCCGTCGGCGGCCCGGCGTCCGGTCCGGGTGGCCAGCTCCAGCAGCCGGGCGGCAAGCCGTTGCAGGACGTTCTCCGAGGCCAGGGAACGGCGTTCGCCGTCGGCGCTGCGCAGCCGGGAGCCGAGCTGCCGGAACGCAAGGGCGCTGACGGCGGGGCTGGAGGCGAGAAACCCGCGGAACCGGTCTCCGGGGATGACCACGGCGTCCACGTCCCCGAGCGCGGTGACCGTGGCGCTGCGTGGCCGGCGGTCCATCGCGGCGAGTTCGCCGACGAGTTCACCGGCCCCGCGCAGGGCGAGGATCAGCCGGCTGCCGCGCTCGGTCGACACGGAGACCGTCGTCCAGCCGCCGAGGAGCGCGACGACGTACGAGGTGGTGGATTGTTCGGACAGCAGCACCTCGCCGGTCCGGTAGCCGCGCGGGACGCCAAGCGCCAGCAGCGCGGCGCGGTCCCGCGGCCGTAACGCGTCGAGGAGCGGCTGCTCCTGCTCGATGAGACTCACCCTGACCGCTCCCGGACCGGCACCGACGGGGACACGACGACAGCGCGTGACAGCTCTGACACGCACACGTCACGCCATCGTCGCAGCCGATCGCCGATCCCGCACCAGCCCCGCGTGTCGCCCCGCCGCGCTCCGAGATACGAAGGACCAGATCGGCCTCCGGGCGGCGCGGACCCCCTCGGGCGGGGGTGGGCGCCCCTGAGGCGGGGGTGGACGCCCCTCGGGACGACCGGTCCGCTCAGCCGTCCTGCCGTCGTTCCGCGAGGTCGGCGGCCCAGAAAGCGCCGTCCGGATAGCGGTACTCGGCGATGGACGCGGGGCGCATGGTGGCGGAGAAACCGGGCGTGAGCGGAGCCGTGTAGTGGCCTTCGCGGATCACCTCGGGCGCGGTGAAGTGTTCGTGAAGATGGTCGACGTACTCGATGACCCGGTCCTCGGTGGTGCCGGACAGGGCGAGGTAGTCGAACATCGACAGGTGCTGCACCAGCTCGCACAGGCCCACCCCGCCGGCGTGCGGGCAGACCGGCACCCCGAACTTGGCGGCCAGCAGCAGGATGGCGAGGTTCTCGTTGACGCCGCCGACCCGGGCCGCGTCGATCTGGAGGACGTCGAGGGCGCCGGCCTGGAGCAGCTGCTTGAAGACGACGCGGTTCTGGACGTGTTCGCCGGTGGCGACCTTCACGGGTGCCACGGCCTCGCGGACGGCGGCGTGGCCGAGGACGTCGTCGGGGCTGGTGGGCTCCTCGATCCAGTACGGGTTCAGGCCGGTGAGCGCGCGGGTCCACTCGATCGCCTCGCCGACGTTCCAGCGCTGGTTGGCGTCGATGGCGATGCGTACCCGGTCGCCGACGGCGGCGCGGGCGGTGCGCAGCCGGCGGAGGTCGTCGACGAGGTCGGCGCCGACCTTGAGCTTGATCTGGGTGAAGCCGTCGGCGACAGCCTGCTCGGCGAGCCGGGTGAGCTTCTCGTCGGAGTAGCCGAGCCAGCCCGGCGAGGTGGTGTAGCCGGGATAGCCGCGCTCCAGCAGGGCGGCCTCCCGTTCGGCCAGGCCGCCGCGCCCCTCGCGCAGCAGACCGAGCGCCTCCTCGGGGGTGAGGACGTCGGCGATGTAGCGGAAGTCGACCTGGGAGACCAGCCACTCGGGGTCGGCGTGGGCGAGCAGCCGCCACAGCGGCTGTCCGGCCCGCTTGGCGGCCAGGTCCCACGCGGCGTTGACCACCGCGCCGATCGCCATGTGCATCACGCCCTTCTCGGGCCCGAGCCAGCGCAGCTGGCTGTCGCCGATCAGGTCCCGGCTGAGCGACCCCGGGTCGGCGCACAGCTCGTCCACGGACCGGCCCAGGAGATGCGGCCGCAGGGCGGCGATCGCGGCGACCTGGACGTCGTTCCCGCGTCCGATGGTGAAGGTGAAGCCGTGTCCTTCGAGCCCGTCGGCGGAGTCGGTGCGCAGCACCACGTAGGCGGCGGAGTAGTCGGGGTCCGGGTTCATCGCGTCCGAGCCGTCCAGCTCCCGGGAGGTGGGGAAGCGGATGTCGTGGGTGTCCACCGCGATGATCCGAGCGGGAGAGGCGGTCAGGGGGCTGGGCGAGGGGGTGGTCAACACGGACGCCTTTCGCGCTCGGCACTCATTCATCGGAGGAATGGCAGCACAGCGACTGTAAGGGCCCTCCCGACCCATGACAACGCATTCCTCGGATGTATGCGATCGTGGCGAGGAATTATGGCAGGTCAGCGATGAGATATGCGCAGAATCAGCGGCTTGGGCGCATGGGAGGACACCGCACCCTCCGATGTATCGGGCGACGGGACGGCTGTCCCGCACCCCCGCCGGTCCGCCTCCCCTGTGCCGCACTCCCACCCGCCTGCGGGCGGCGCTGGTGACCACCCGTCAACTCGCGTTCGGGCAGCGCACGGTTCCTCCGATTCCGTGCGAACGGACCCCTTGTCAACGCCGACGGCACCGTCGTAACGTCCTCGACGTCCGAGATACATCGGAGGAATCTCCCAGCCTTCGGTGCCCTCCCTCTCGCCTCCCCCTCCCCCTCCCCCTCCGCTCTCCCGTCGCCCCTCCCCTCCCCCTCCCCCTCCCCTCCCCCTCTCCTCTTCACCTCGTTCTCCCCCTCCTTCCCTCGGTCGTCCGACATCCCCACCGTCGCCCCCCAGCACGGCTCCCAGCCCTGGCTAAGGAGAGAACCCGGCCATGAAGCTCGCTCGTACCCGCTCCACCGCCACCGCAGCCGGCGCCGTCCTCGCGGCCCTCGTCCTCCTCACCGCCTGCAACCGCGACAGCGGGGGATCCGGCGGCTCGGGCGGCGACGGCCCGGCCATCGGGATCGACCTGCCGCGTTCCGACTCCGACTTCTGGAACTCCTACGCGCAGTACCTGAAGAAGGACATCAAGACCGACGGCGTCAACGCGCTGCCGCTCAGCAACTCGCAGAACGACATCACCAAGCTGGTCGCCAACGTGCAGGTCTTCCAGAACACGGGCGCCGAGGCCGTCGTCATGGCCCCGCAGGACACCGGAGCGATCGCCTCCACCCTGGACACCCTCGCCTCGAAGAAGATCCCCGTGGTCAGCGTCGACACCCGCCCCGACAAGGGCGACGTCTACATGGTCGTCCGCGCCGACAACCGGGCCTACGGCACCAAGGCCTGCGAGTTCCTCGGTGAGCAGCTCGGCGGTGAGGGCAAGGTCGCCGAACTCCAGGGTGCGCTGGACTCCATCAACGGGCGGGACCGCTCCGAGGCGTTCGCGGAGTGCATGAAGACGAAGTTCCCGAAGATCAAGGTGTTCGAGCTGCCCACCGACTGGAAGGGCGACGTGGCCTCCGCCAAGCTCCAGAGCCTGCTCGCCCAGCACCCCGATCTGAACGGCATCTACATGCAGGCGGGCGGGGTGTTCCTCCAGCCGACCCTGGCCCTGCTGGAGCAGAAGGGACTGCTCAAGCCGGCCGGCCAGCAGGGGCACATCACGATCATCTCCAACGACGGCATACCGCAGGAGTTCGACGCCATCCGCGAGGGCCGGATCGACGCGACCGTCTCCCAGCCCGCCGACCTCTACGCCAAGTACGCGCTGTACTACGCGAAGGCCGCGGCGGAAGGGAAGACCTTCGAGCCCGGCAGGACGGACCACGACTCCACGATCATCGAGATCCCCAACGGTCTGGAGGACCAGCTCCCGGCGCCACTGGTGACCAAGGACAACGTGGACGACAAGACGCTGTGGGGCAACGCCGTCGGCCAGTGACCGGCCGACCCGCCCGGCTCCCTCCTTCTCTCCACTCCCGTTTCCCCGTCTCCCCCGTTTCCCCGTCTCCCCCGTTGCCCCGTTCCCCTGTTCACCCGTTCCCCCCCGTTTCCACGAAGGCCGGAAGGACGGTACCCATGACGGACCCCGCGGCCGCTCCGGTGCCCGGCGTCGGCGGCCCTGCGCCGGTGGCCGAGGCCCTCGGCGTCGGCAAGAGGTTCGGCGCCACCGTCGCGCTGCGCGACGCCCGGATCGCCGTCGCCGCCGGCGAGGCGCACGCCCTGGTGGGCCGTAACGGAGCCGGCAAGTCCACGCTCGTGTCCCTGCTCACCGGGCTCCAGCGGCCCGACTCCGGCACCTTGCGCTTCTCCGGTGAACCGGCCCCCGCCTTCGGTGACATCGACGCCTGGCGGTCCCGGGTGGCCTGTGTCTACCAGCGGTCCACGATCATCCCTGAGCTGACCGTCGCGGAGAACCTCTTCCTGAACCGGCAGAGCGCCGGTCCGCTCCAGCCCATCCGTTGGCGGCAGTTGCGCCGCCGGGCCGAGGAGCTCCTCGGCGAATACGGCGTGGACGTCGACGCCGGCGCGCGAGCCCGGGAACTCACCGTGGAGCAGCGGCAGTTCGTGGAGATAGCCCGCGCGCTGTCGTTCGGCGCGCGCTTCATCGTGCTGGACGAGCCGACCGCGAAGCTCGACGCCCGGGGCATCGCCAGGCTCTTCGACAAGCTCCACGACCTCCGGCGGCAGGGGGTCGCCTTCCTCTTCATCTCGCACCACCTCCAGGAGGTGTACGACCTCTGCACCACGGTCACGGTCTACCGCGACGCGACACACATCCTGACCGCGCCGGTCGCCGAGGTCGGCCACCAGGCGCTGGTGGAGGCGATGACCGGAGAGACCGCAAGCGGAGAGAGCGCGACCGGGAAGACCGCCACCACGACGGCCGCCCTTGCCCGCGGCGACCGGAGCACCGTGCAAAGGGCGGCCGGCGAGCTGCTGAGGATCGAGGGTCTCACCCTGCCCGGCGCCTGCCGCGATCTGTCACTGTCGGTGCGCGCCGGCGAGGTGGTCGGGCTGGCGGGGGCGACGGCCAGCGGCCATGTGCGGGTCGGGGAGGCCGTGGCCGGACTGCACCGCGCCGAGGAGGGCCGGATCGCGGTCGGCGGCCGTGCCGTCCGCACGGGCAGCGTGCCGTCGGCGCTGGCCGCCGGGGTCGGTCTGGTCCCGGAGGACCGGCACCTCCAGGGCCTGGTCCACCGCCGCAGCGTGGCGGAGAACGCCACGCTCACCGTGACCGGCCAACTCGGCCCGTTCGGCACGGTGCTGCCCGCCCGGACCAGGGTCTTCGCCCAGCGCATGATCCGGGACCTCGACATCAAGACGCCGGGCGCGGCCACCCCGGTGTCCGCGCTGTCCGGCGGCAACCAGCAAAAGGTCGTCGTCGCCCGGGCGCTGGCCACCGATCCCCGGGTGCTGGTCGCCATCCGGCCCACCAACGGGGTGGACGTCAGGTCCAAGGAGTTCCTGCTGCGCCGTATCCGCGAGGTCGCGGACGGCGGGAAGGCCGCGCTGGTCGTCTCCGACGAGCTGGACGACCTCAGGGTGTGCGACCGGGTCGTCGTCATGTTCCACGGGCGCGTGGTCGCCGAGTTCGACCGGGGCTGGCGGGACGAGCAGGTGGTCGCCGCCGTCGAGGGCGTGGCCGGCCGCCGGTCCGAGGGGTCCGCCGCCCGCCCGGAATGTGGGCCCGCCGACGTATCCGACACCGCAGAGCACGGAAGGTAGTCATGTCCGCCACCACAGATGTCACCGATCCCGCGGCGAACGTGGCACGGAAGGACGCCGAGGGCACCCGGCGCGGGCTCGATCTCGGCCGTTTCCGTGAGCTGTCCCTGATCCCGGCCATCCTGGTGCTGGGGCTGATCGGGTTCATCGTCTCGCCGGCCTTCCTGACCGGCGACAATCTGATCGGTGTGGCCCAGCAGTCCACGGAGCTGAGTCTGCTGGTCCTCGCCACCGCGCTGATCCTGATCTGCGGGCGGATGGACCTGTCCCTGGAGTCCACGATCGGTGTGGCGCCCGTCGTCGCCGTGTGGCTGGTCCTGCCCACCGACGGGGCGCGGTTCACCGGCCTCGGGCTGCTGCCGGAGTGGACGGCCGTGCCGCTCTGTCTGCTGGTGGGTGTGGTGATCGGGGCCGTCAACGGGTTCCTGATCCTGAAGCTGCGCCTCAACGGCTTCATCGTGACCCTCGGCATGCTCACCATGCTCCGTGGCCTCCAGGTCGCCCTGTCCGAGGGCCAGTCGATCGTCGAACTTCCCTCCTCCTTCACCTACTTGGGCAAGGCGTCCTGGTGGGGCGTGCCCGCGGCGATCTGGATCTGCGTGGTGCTGTTCGCGCTCGGCAGCGCGGCCCTGGCGTGGCTGCGGCACGGCCGGGCGCTGTACGCGATCGGCGGGAACGCGGAGGCGGCCCGTACCGCGGGCATCCGGGTGGACCGGATCGTGTGGGTGGTGCTGATCCTCGGCAGCCTGCTGGCCGCGTTCGCCGGGATCCTCTACAGCGGCCACTACGGGTCGATCTCCGCGACCCAGGGCAGCGGCTGGATCTTCCAGGTGTTCGCGGCGACCGTCATCGGCGGCGTCAGCCTCAACGGCGGCAAGGGATCCGTCTTCGGCGCGCTGACCGGTGTGCTGACGCTCCAGCTGGTCGTCAACGTGATGACGCTGGCCGGTGTGCCGCCGTTGTGGAACCAGTTCCTGAACGGCGCGATCATCATCGTCGCGCTGATCATCTCCCGGTTCGCCTCGGGCGAGAAGCAGGAGTAGGGGCACGGTCATGGCCGCCCCCTGTCGCGTCCCGCTCGGTCCGGGTGAACCGCCCCTCGGACAGCCGGCCGTCCGCGAGGCCGCGCACCGCCGTCCCGAAACGAGGACGTCCAGGAAGGACGTCCAGGAAGGTCAGCCCGTCGGTGCGGGCGCGGTGGGAGACACCCGAGCCGGCCGCGCCGAACAGTGCAACACCCGTCACAGGCGTCACGCGCGTCCCAGAGGTCACACAGCCTGGTCCCGGCGCAGCGGAACCCGCGCAGACGGGTGGGCAACGGCCGCTTCGCAGGCGACGACGTCGTGGACGGTCGGCTTGCGGATCAGCAGGAGCGCCGCGTCGTCGTGCAGCCGCCCGCCCACATGGGCCAGCAGTTCGTCGTGGAGCGCGTCGAGGGTGCGGGCCGGCTCGTCGCAGACATGGCGGGCCAGTCCCTCGACGAGCGGGTAGAACGCCCGGCCCCGGTCGCGGGCCTCGGTGACGCCGTCCGTGTAGAGCAGCAGCTGGTCCGCGTCGGTGAAGGGCAGCACCTGGAGGCTGGCGGTCTGGTCGTGGAGTGCGCGCAGTCCGAGGGGCGGGGCCGGGTGGGTGGGCTCCACCGCGACGACGTCCCCGTCGGCGCGGACGAGCAGCGGCGGGGCGTGCCCGCAGTTCACCACCTCCAGCTGGCCGGCCCGCGGGTACCCGGCGACCACGGCGGTGACGAAGTCGTCGCCGCCGAGGTTGCGGGCCAGGCTCCGCTCGATCCGGTCGACGACGGCGAGGAGGTCGGGCTCGTCGTAGGCGGCCTCGCGGAAGACACCGAGCACCAGCGCGGCGGTCCCCACGGCGGGCAGCCCCTTGCCGCGGACGTCGCCGACGATCAGGCGCACACCGTACGGGGTGGGGATCAGGGCGTAGAGGTCGCCGCCGATCCGGGCCTCCGCGGCGGCGGCGCTGTAGCGCACCGCTGCCTGGAACGGGCCGACGGTCGCCGGTACGGGCAGGAGCAGCGCGTGCTGGGCGGCCTCGGCGACCGAGCGGACGGCCGCCAGGACCCGCTCCCGGCGTCCGCGCAGCGCGCCGGCCAGGGCACTCGCCAGGGTGACGGCCACCAGGGCGGCGAGGACGGCGGCCAGCTCCCGGCCGGGCACACGGTCGCCGATGCCGAGGGCGGCGCAGAGCCCCGCGGCGAGGAGGCCGACGCAGAGGACGCCGCGCGGGCTGTTGGTGGTGGCGGCCAGTGCGGGACCGGCCGCGAGCAGGGGCAGCCAGATCATGCCGGCTCCGCCGACGAGGTCGAGGAGCACGACCACGAGAACGATCAGCACGGGGAGCAGGGAGCCTGCCACCCTGCACTTGAACAGCCGCATCGGCCAGGGGTCGCCACCATGATCTCGTGCCTGAGTCATGCCTCGTCCGCAGTCCTCGTCTGTGCGTCGGGGGGACACCTCGTCTGCGCACCGGGGCGGCACCTGAAATGTCCGTTTCATTTAGGAAACGGGTTCGACCCGGGGTACCACAAGAAGCCGATTTTCAGATAGTGAGCGACAAGCTCCTGGTCACCCGGTCCGCGGTCGGCAGCAGCCGGGACCTGATCTCCTCGATCCGGGAGAGCCGGTCGGCCGGCAGGGAGACGCCGAGCGAGCCGAGGACGTGCCCGCTGTAGACGGGCACCGCGATGCAGACCGTGCCGAGGGAGTACTCCTCCAGGTCCGTGATGGCCGGGGCCACCGGCGAGGAGTCCAGCCGGCGCAGCAGCTCGGGGGCGCTGGTGATGGTCCGCGGCGTGAGGTCGGCGAGGTGGTGGCGGGAGAGGTAGTCCCTGCGGGCCTCTTCGTCCAGCTCCCGCAGCACGGACTTGCCCAGCGCGGTGGCGTGCCCCGCGTCCTCGAAGCCCACCCAGAGATCGACGCGGGGCGCCCGGGGGCCGTCGACGATCTCGGCGACCCGGATCTCGCCGTCCTCGTAGAAGGTGAGGTAGGCGGCGGTCGCCAGCTCGTCGCGCAGCGCGGCGAGGGTGGGCCGGACCCGGCTGAGCAGCGCCTGGCTGCGGCCCGCGGTGTGCAGGGTCTGCAACCGGTCGCCCAGCACGAACCCGCCGTCGTCCAGTTTCCGCAGGTAGCCGTCGTGCACCAGGGTGCGCAGCAGGTGGTAGGCGGTGGCCAGGGGCAGCTCCGTCTCACGCGCCAGCTGTTTCGCCGGCGCGCCGTTCTCGTGCGCGCTCACCGCCTCGAGCAGACGGAACGCCCGCTGCACGGAGGTGATCAGCGTCGGGCCGTCACCCGTACTCACACGACCAGCGTGCGCCCGGCACCCCCTCAGGGCAAGGTGGACCCGCCCCACGGACGGCGATCGATCGGTGCACGGGTCCCGGCGACTGTCGGATTCCGACCATCACGGGTCACCATTCGATCTCGCCTTCCTCGCCGCCGTGCCCCATGACCTGAGGGTGGAAGGGGGAGCGTGAGCCGAAAAATCCCGGACACCACCTGACCGCCCAGAACGACGCCCGGCGCACCGCGACACCAGAAAGAACCGACCGGAAGTGATGCCAGCCATGACCGAATCGCCCGAACCGACCCTGGTGGTCACCGGCGCCACCGGACACCTCGGTGGACGCGTCGCCCGCCGGCTCGCCGAGCGGGGCGTGCCGCAGCGGCTGCTGGTGCGCAGCCCCGAACGGGCACCGAAGCTGCCCGGCGCCGTGGCGGTCCGCGGTGACTTCGGCGACCGGGACGCGCTCCTGCGCGGCCTGAGCGGCGCGCAGACCGTGCTCATGGTGTCCGCCTCCGAGAGCGCCGACCGGCTCGCACAGCACCGGTCGTTCGTGGACGCCGCCGCCGAGGCCGGCGTACGGCACCTGGTGTACGTGTCCTTCTACGGCGCGGCGCCCGACGCCACGTTCACGCTCGCCCGGGACCACTTCCACACCGAGGAGCACATCCGGGCCCGCGGGCTGACGTACACCTTCCTGCGCGACAACCTCTACGCGGACTTCGTCCCGGAGTTCGTCGGCGAGGACAGTGTCATCCGCGGTCCGGCCGGTGACGGGCGGGCGGCTTTCGTGGCCCAGGACGACATCGCCGACGCCGCCGTCACGGTCCTGACCCGGCCGGGCGAGCACGCCGGTGCCGTCCACGACCTGACCGGGCCCGAGTCCCTGACGCTGGAGGAGGCCGCGGCGGTCCTGTCCGAGGTGCTCGGCCGTGCGGTCGTCTACCGGCCCGAGACGATCGAGGAGGCGTACGCCTCCCGGGCCTCCTACGGGGCCCCGCCGTGGCAGCTCGACGCCTGGGTGTCGACGTACACGGCCGTCGCGGCGGGCGAGCTGGAACGCGTCAGTGACGCCGTGCCCCGTCTCACGGGCCGCCCCGCCACTCCCCTCGCCGACGTCATCCGCGCCACCTTGGGCTGACGCCGCGCCCCGATCGCCCCCAAGAACACGGACCGCACGAACTCGGTCCGCATGAACACGCCGAATTCGGTTCCCCTCGAAACGATCACCGGATAGGCTCCCCGGCGCGCGTCAGGGCGCCAGAGGCACAGCGGGGGACGAAAGAACATGGTCGACGAGGTCGGCGGGCCCGAGAAGGGCATGAGCACGGGGGCCCAGGTGGCCGCGGCGGTGGTGATGGTGGCCGGCGTGGCGGGCCTCATGTGGGCACTGGCGGGAGCGCTCCCGCAGAACTCCGCCGACGACCGACCGGCCACCTGCTCGGCCTCGGGCACCGAGCGCCCGGCGGCGCGGCACCTCTCCGGCGCACAGATGTGCACGGCACTGAACCGTGCGGACCTGCCGTCGCTCCTCGGCACACCGCAGGAGCACGCCGAGACCGCCAACGGCCGCGAGACGTCCTTCGAGCTGCCCGGCGGCACCAAGGTCTCCCTGCCCGAGGCGACCGTCACCCTCGACACGTACTCCGTGCGGATCTCGGCGGACCACGACGCGTCACCGATCAGCGGGAAGGCCGACCTGATGGGCGGCACCGCGCAGCCGAGGACGGTCCTGGGCCACCCGGCGGTCCTCTACTCGGACCGGACCATCGCGCTCACCTTCAGCCTCGGTGGCGGCGAGGCCGAAGCCGGCCCCGGGGGCATCGCCCGCACCCTGCTGGTCACCCGGGACACGAAGGAGGGCCTCAGCTCGTACGAGATCTCCATCTGGCGCCAGGACGACGTGACACCCGACGACGCGGCGCTGCTCCGCGTCGCCGAGAAGGTGCTGCCGACCCTGCCGGGCTGGACCACCGCCTGACGGCCCACCCACGGGGCCGCCGGAGTGTTCCCGGCGGCCCGGTGGGCTGTCAGGCGCGGCCCGGTTCAGCAGATCCGGGGCAGCTGCTCCCCGATCGGCAGGTCGACCACGCGCGTACCTCCCAGCCCGGTCCGGGCGACCACCATGCCGGGATGCGTGTCGACGGTCTCGCCGATGACGACGGAGTCCCTGCCCAGCGGATGGGCGCGCATCGCGTCGAGGACCGCGTCGGCGTGTTCGCGCGGCACGAAGGCCACCAGCTTGCCCTCGTTGGCGACGTACATGGGGTCCAGGCCGAGGATGGCGCAGGCGTTGGCCACGGCCGGCGGAACCGGGACGGCACGCTCCTGGATGACGACACCGGTGCCGGAGGCCTGCGCGATCTCGTTGAGCGCGGCCGCCAGACCGCCCCGGGTGGGATCGCGCAGCACATGCAGGTCCGGGGTGACGGCGAGCATGGCCTCGACCAGGCCGCCGAGCGCCGCGCAGTCGCTCTCGATCTCGACGCCGAACTCCAGGCCCTCCCGCACGCTCATGATCGCCACGCCGTGGACGCCGACGGCGCCGCTGACGATCACGACGTCCCCGGGGACGACCCGCTCGGGGCGCAGGTCCACCCCGGTCGGGACGAGACCGATACCGGCCGTGTTGATGAAGATCCCGTCGCCGTGGCCGGACTCCACCACCTTGGTGTCGCCGGTGGCCACCTCCACCCCAGCGGTGCGCGCGGCCGCGCCCAGCGCGTGGGCCACCCTGGTGACCACGTCCAGCTCGACGCCCTCCTCCAGGATGAACCCGCAGGAGAGGTAGGCGGCGCGGGCGCCGCGCATGGCGAGGTCGTTGACGGTGCCGTTGACCGCGAGGTCGCCGATGCTGCCACCGGGGAAGAACAGCGGCCGCACCACGAAGGAGTCGGTGGAGAACGCCAGCCGGGCACCGCCCAGGGTGACGGCGGCGGCGTCGCCCATCTGCGCGAGCGCCTCGCCGCCGTAGGCCGGGGCGAAGATCTGCTGGACCAGTTCGGCGGAGAGCGCGCCGCCGCCGCCGTGGCCCATGACGACCCGGGGCCGGTCGCGCAGCGGCGCGGGGCAGGTCCACCCCTCGGGGTCGATCGCCGTCACGGGGAGATCGGTGAGGTCAGACAACGGGGCTCGCCTCCCGGCCGGCGGCGGTCGTGGGGGTGGTCATGTCGAGGCGCCGGTACAGGTAGTAGGCGGCGCAGGCGCCCTCGCTGGAGACCATGGTGGCCCCGAGCGGGGTGCGCGGGGTGCACAGGGTGCCGAAGGCCTCGCACTCGTGCGGCTTGAGCAGCCCCTGGAGGACCTCGCCGCTGCGGCACTCGGCCGGTTCCCTGGTCCGGATGCCGTCGACCTGGAAGCGGTGCTCGGCGTCGTGGTCACGGTACTTCGGCGACAGCCGCCAGCCGCTTCCGGGGATCACACCGATGCCGCGCCAGGCCCGGTCGGTGACCTCGAAGACGTCCTCCAGCATGGCCCGGGCGGCCGGGTTGCCCTCCGGGCGGACGGCCCGGGCGTAGGCGTTGTCGACGGTGTGCTCGCCGCGTTCGAGCTGGCGGACGGTCCGGCGGACGCCTTCGAGGATGTCCAGCGGCTCGAAGCCGGTCACGACGATCGGCACCCGGAACCGCTCGGCCAGGTCCGGGTACTCCCCCAGGCCCATGACGCTGCACACGTGCCCGGCCGCGAGGAAGCCCTGCACCCGGCAGTCCGGCGAGGCCATGATCGCCTCGATGGCCGGGGGTACCTTGACGTGGGAGACCAGCATGCTGAAGTTGCGGATGCCGTGCCTGCGGGCCTGATGGACCGTCATGGCGTTGGGGGGCGCGGTGGTCTCGAAACCGATGCCGAAGAACACCACCTCGCGGTCGGGGTTCTGCCGCGCGATGCGCAGCGCGTCGAGCGGCGAGTACACGACGCGTACGTCACCGCCCTCGCCGCGCACCTGGAACAGGTCCCGGCCGGTGCCCGGCACCCGGAGCATGTCGCCGAAGGAGCAGAAGATCACCTCGGGGCGGGAGGCGATCTCCAGGGCCTTGTCGATGACCTCCAGCGGGGTCACGCACACCGGGCAGCCCGGCCCGTGGATCAACTCGATCTGGTCCGGCAGGAGTTGGTCGATGCCGTGCCGGATGATGCTGTGCGTCTGCCCGCCGCAGACCTCCATCAGCGCCCAGGGCCGGGTCACCGTGGCGTGGATGTCGTCGAGGAGCCGGCGCGCCAGCTCCGGGTCCTGGAACTCGTCGATGTACTTCACCGCTCGTGCACCTCTTCCGGGCCGGCCACGCCGGCCTCCGCCGCCGCCATCTCCCAGGCGTCGCCGAACTCCTCCTGGAGCATGCCGAGTTCGGCGAAGAGTTCGAGCGTCTGCTTCGCCGACTCCTCGTCCAGGCGCTGGAGGGCGAATCCGACGTGGACGATGGCGTACTCGCCCACCTGGAGGTCGGGCAGGTACTCCAGGCACACCTCCTTTACCACTCCGCCGAAGTCGACGGTGGCCATCCGGGTGCCGTCACGTTCCTCGATGTCCAGCACTCTGCCGGGTACCGCCAGGCACATGGTCCTCTCCTCGCTGTGGGGTCGGGTGTTGCTCAGTCCGTGGTCCGCGCCCGGGCGGCCACCATCAGCTGGCCCAGCGCCAGGCCGCCGTCGCCCGGCGGCACGAGGTGGTGCCGCAGGACCGTGAAGCCGTCCTCGCACAGGGCAGCGGCACAGGCCGAGGAGAGCAGCGTGTTGGCGAACACCCCGCCCGTGAGGGCGACCGTGTCCAGCCCGTGCCGCTCCCGCGCCCGTACGCAGATCCGGTGCACCAGACCGGTCACGGCCCGGTGGAAGCGGGCCGCGACCCGCTCCGGACCGACGCCCGCCCGCAGGTCGCCGACGATCGCCGCGAGGACGGGCGCGGGATCGG
The DNA here is from genome assembly GCF_055591025.1 of Streptomyces sp. NPDC041784. NCBI lineage: Bacteria > Bacillati > Actinomycetota > Actinomycetes > Kitasatosporales > Streptomycetaceae > Streptomyces > Streptomyces sp. NPDC041784. Next base: position 62,661 of record NZ_JBVJAB010000009.1, on the reverse strand, counting down.
CGCGTACCGTGCCGCGCTCCGGGTGCAGCGCGAAGGCGTACCCGCCGGTGTCCTCGGCGGGCGCCCGCAGCGCGGCGCTCTCCAGCTCGACGGCCGCCTGCGCCTCGTAGTCCGACCGGTGACAGACACCGGCGAGCGAGGACACGGCGTCGAAGAGCCGGCCCATGCTGGAGGTGGGCACGCAGTTCAGGTTCCGCTCCAACTGCCGTTCCAGGACCCTGAGTTCGTCGGCGGGGCAGACGGCCGTACAGGCGAGGTCCGGCGACCGGGCGAGGCCGGCCGAGCGGAGGTGGGAGAGCGCCATGCGGTACGGCCTGCGCACCGCGGCGTCGCCGCCGGGCAGCGGCACATAGGCCAGGTGGCCGAACCGGGTGAAGCCGTCGTAGTCCGCGAGCAGGAACTCCCCGCCCCACACGGCGCCGTCGTCGCCGTGACCGGTGCCGTCGAAGGCGACCCCGATCACCGGCCGGGTGCCGTCCAGCCCGTGCTCGGCCATCGCGGCGGCGACATGGGCGTGATGGTGCTGGACACGTACGACGGGCCGGCCGGCCGCGTTGCGGCCGGCCCACCGGGCGGAGCGGTAGCCGGGGTGCCGGTCGGCCGCCAGGCTCTCCGGCCGTACGCCCGTGAGGGACTCCAGTTGTCCCACCGCGTGCTCGAAGGCACGCTGGGTGCCGAGGTCGTCCATGTCGCCGATGTGCGCCGACAGCCAGGCCCGGCGGTCCGCGCCGAGGCAGAAGGCGTTCTTGAGGTCCCCGCCGACGGCGAGCGCCGGGCGTACGGGCAGGGGCAGGGTGAGCGGCAGGGGCGCGTAGCCGCGGGAGCGGCGGAGCACCAGCGGCTCGCCGTCGCAGACGCGCACCACGGAGTCGTCGCAGGGGACATGGATCGCGCGGTCGTGCATGAGCCAGGCGTCGGCCAGGTGCGCGAGCCGCTCCAGCGCCTCGCCGTCGTCGGTGACGATCGGTTCACCGGAGGCGTTCCCGCTGGTCATGACGAGCAGCCGGGGCCCGTCGGGGTCTCCGGGCAGGCCGAGCAGGAGGTGGTGCAGGGGGGTGTACGGCAGCATCACGCCGAGGTCGGGGCTGCAGGGGGCGACGGCCTCCGGGTACGAGGCGTCGGGCCGCCGCCGGAGCAGCACGATGGGCCTGGCCGCGCTGTCGAGGAGGCTCCGCTCCTCGGGGCCCAGCCGGACGAGGTGGCGGATGTCGTCGGCGCTCCTGGCCATGACGGCGAACGGTTTGTCACCCCGCGCCTTGCGGCGGCGCAGCAGCTCGACGGCCGCGCCGTTCATGGCGTCGCAGGCCAGGTGGTAGCCGCCCAGCCCCTTCACGGCGAGGATCGCGCCGCGCGCGAGCAGGGCGCGGGCCTCGGCGACCGGGTCCTCACTCCCCGCGCCGCCGCCTCCCTGGACGAGCAGCCGCAGCCGGGGCCCGCAGTGCGGGCAGGCGACGGGCTGCGCGTGGAAGCGGCGGTCGGCCGGATCGGCGTACTCGTGGGCGCAGTCGGCGCACATCGGGAACCCGGCCATGGTGGTGTGGGCCCGGTCGTAGGGCACGCCGGTGACGATGGTGAAGCGCGGGCCGCAGTGGGTGCAGTTCACGAAGGGGTGGCGGTGCCGCCGGTCCGCCGGGTCGGCGAGTTCGGCGAGGCAGTCGGCGCAGGTGGCCGTGTCCGGGGAGACCAGGGTGGCGGCCGGGCCGCCGGTGCGGGAGGCGAGGATGGTGAAGGCCTCGCCGCCGGTGGCGGGCACCTCCTGGTGGTGCACGGACTCCACCCGGGCCAGCGGCGGTGCCTGGACGGCGATCCGGTCGCAGAACCGGGCCACCGCCGTGGCGGCGCCCTCGACCTCGGCGACGACGCCCTCCGGCGTGTTGGTCACATGGCCGACCAGGGCGAGTTCGGTGGCGAGGCCGTACAGGTACGGCCGGAAGCCCACGCCCTGCACCACGCCCCGGACGACGATCCGCCGGCGCAGGGTCGGGTCGCCGGTGACGACGGCCGGCGGGAGCGGCGCAGCGCTCACGGGCGGGGGGCCAGCGGGCCGTGGTCGGCCGCGCCCGCGTGGGTGTGCGGGTGGGGGTCCGTGTGCGTGTGGTGGGCCTCGGGCCGGCGGGCCATGACCGGGGTGTGCGGGGGCGCGCCCGCCGCGGCGGCCATCGCCCGGTCGAGCAGCAGGCCGATGCCCTGGCCGTGGCGGGCCGAGGTCAGCACCACCTCGACGCCCGGGTTGACCCGCTCCACGTTCGCGCGGAACGCGGCCTCGTCGAACGCGACGGCCTCGGCGATGTCGGTCTTGGTGACCACGACCAGCTGGGCGAGCCCGAAGGCGGTGGGGTACTTCAGCGGCTTGTCCTCACCCTCCGTCACGGAGGCGAGGACGACCCGGAGCGTCTCCCCCAGGTCGTAGGAGGCCGGGCAGACCAGGTTCCCGACGTTCTCCACGAACAGCACCCGGGTGTCGTCGGGCAGCCAGCCCAGCAGATGCCCGGCGAGCATGCCGGCCTCCAGATGGCACAGCCCGTCGGTGAGCACCTGCTTGACCGGGACGCCCGAACGCGCCAGGCGGGTGGCGTCGTTCTCGGTGGCGAGGTCGGCGGTCAGCGCGGCCGTGGGGACGGACCGCTCGCGGGCCAGCAGCAGTTCGCGTTCCAGCAGCGCGGTCTTGCCGCTGCCGGGGCTGGAGAGCAGGTTGACGACCGTGGTGCCACGCGCCGTGAGCTGGGCGCGCAGGGTCCGGGCGCTCGCGTCGTTCTTGGCGAGCACGGCCTGCTGGAGGTCGACGGCACGGCACATGGTTCAGCACTCCTCGGAGATCGGTTCGCGGGCCGGCGTCCGCGCGGGACCGCCGTCCTCCCACTGCACGCCGGCGATCCGCAGGTCCCGGCCCGCGAGCAGTTCCACGCTCGTCCCGCCGCAGGCGGGGCAGATCAGGCTCGGTGGCATGCCGACGGCCCAGTCGTGTGCGCAGGGCGTGCAGCGGGCCCGCCCCGGGACCGCCTCGGTGACCAGTTCGGCACCTTCCAGCAGGGTTCCGGCGCAGGCCAGTTCGAAGCAGAAGGCGAGCGAGTCGGGTACGACCCCGGCCAGTTCGCCCACCTGGAGCCGTACCGAGCGCACCGCCGTGACATCGCCCGCCTCGGCGGCGGCCGTCTCCACCTGGTCGATCACGGCGAGCGCCACGGACATCTCGTGCATCGGTGGTCTCCAGTCCTCCCGGGGCCGGGCTTCATTAGAGGCGAGGCGGCGGGGCCGCCCGGCCAGGCACGCCGTCGCCGGGCGGACGGGTACGCCGTTCGCCGCACGGGCGCAGGGAACGGCGTACCCGGCGGGGCGCCCGGTTCACATGGACCGGATGCGCAGGTAGCGCCTGATGTCGGGGAACAACTCGACGACCACGGCGGCCACCACGAGGGCGGCGCCGCCGGCGGCGATGACTTTCTTCATTGCGTTCTCCTCAGGTGGGTGTCTCCGCGGTGGAGATCTGCGCCACGGACGGCTCGTCGCCCCGTAGCAGCTCTTCGATCAGCCGGACGGCCCGCGGTACGGCGTCGGAGACCGGCGCGCTGAGCCCGATGCCCTCCTCGACGCAGGCCGGTTCGCAGCCGACGATCAGGACGCGCCGGGGCGGTGTCCCGTCGGTGCCGGCGCAGAGGGTGTCCAGCAGCGCGAGGACGGTGTCGGGGGTCATCCGGTGACCGTCGATCGCCGGGACGCCGACACTCCCGTGGCCGGGGCCGTCGTACTCGATGGTGTACAGCGTGCCGGGGTTCTCGCCGCGGGCCGTGGCGTCGACGAGGACGAGGGTGTCGTAGCCGTCCAGGAGCTGGTAGGCGAGGTGGACGCCGCGCACGCCGATGTCCACCACCTCGACGTGTTCCGGCAGCCGGCGTTCGGCCAGCCGGCGCGCGGTCTCCACGCCGAAGCCGTCGTCGCCGAGGAAGATGTTGCCGATGCCGGCCACCAAGGTCCGCTTCATGACGGGTCCTCCGGGTCCAACGGGTCCGCCGGGTCCGCCGGGTCCGCCAGGGGGACGACCTCGTCCGGCTGGAAGTACAGGTAGCGGCCCTGTTCGCGGCGGATGTCGGCGCCCGGGTCGCCGTCGACGGTCACCGCCAGGTGCACCGCGCCGTCAACGTCGTGCAGCACCGCCTCGACCGTGGCGGTGCGGCCCTGGAGGAACAGGTCCTGGGCGTCGGTGTGCCGGAGGCCGGGGCGCAGTTCGACGCGGCTGCCCCGGCCCACGGACCGGCCGTCCACGACGACCCGGTCCCGCTCCGGGTCGAATCCCTCGTCGCTCGCCGGGTCCCACCAGGGGGTGTCGGGGCGCTGGACCCCGTGCTCGTCGGGGAAGCCGGCGTCGCCGGTGATCTCCCGCAGGCCCCGCACCGCCCCGTGCAGGCGTTCCAGCACCTCGGCCGGCATCGAGTCCGCCAGGTCGATCACGGCGGCCGCGCGGGCGTCGGTGCCCCGGGCCTCGCGTTTCTCCTCGTCGGTGAGGGCGGCGGTGCGCAGCGCCAGGATCTCGTCGATCTCGGTGGCGTCGTACAGCGCTCCCGGGCTCTCCGGGGCGATGGCCGGGTGGTCCTCCAGGATGATCGGGGAGGACAGCACGAGGTCCGCGCGGCCGGGTTCGCCGGCGAGGACGGGCCAGGTGTGCAGGTTGCGGCAGGCGGCGACCGCGCCCTTCGCCCACTCGGGGGGATCGGTCATGGACAGGAAGGCCCCGGCGTCCAGGGCCATGAGGAGGTGGGTGGCCACCAGGGAGTGCGGCAGGGCCGCGTCCCGGTCGGCGGCGCGGCCGGCCGGGGGTGCCCAGGGGGTGGTGTTCTCGACGACGGCGGTGAGTCGCGACACCCGGTAGGGGCCGTCGAGTTCGCTCGCGGACAGCCGCAGCGTCCCGGTGATCTCCGCGCATCGCCGGACCAGCCGGCCCACGGTCCGGCCGGCCTCGTCCAGGACCGGCTCGGTGTCCTCCTGGGCGGGGCGCCGGAAGGGGAAGGTGACGCCGTCGCCGAGCAGCTCGGCCACCGGCGCGACCACCTCGACGCGCTCCTCGCCGCCCTCGTCCCAGGGCACCAGCACCCGGTCGTCGAGGCGGAGTTCGGGTACGGTCTCGAAGCCGCCGTCGGGGCGGGCCCGCTGCACGGTGCGCCGCCGGGCGTGCAGGAAGCGGACCTCGACCGAGAGGGTCGCGCCGTCCTTCGGTTCCATCAGGCACTCGGTGTGCTGGAAGTCGTGCTCCTCGCAGTCGGCGCCCCAGGCGGGCGGCACGAGCACGCCGAACTGCCAGCGCAGACGGTTCTTGGCCGCCGAGGCGCGGTACGGGTAGAGCACATAGCCCTCGAAGAGCACGGCGTCGGCCACCTGCCGGGCGAGGGCGAACCGCTCCTCCGTCCGCGGGGCGAAGGCGGTCACGGTCACGGATCGGTCCTTACGGTCACGGATCGGTCCTTACGGTCGTGGCGGTGAGCGCGCCGAACGGGTCGTTGGCGGGCAGGTCGTCGGCGCTGTCGAGCAGCGCTTCGACGGTCGCCTGCCAGGAGGGCAGCGCGTGGCGGGAGCGGTGGGCGAGGAGGGCGTCCATGGTGGCGCGCGGCAGCCGGATCCAGCCGCAGCCGGGGAAGTGCTGATCCACCATCTCCCGCCAGACGGCGACCGGCATCCGGAAGGCGGCCTCCCGGTCCCACGGGACCGGCTCGACCTGGAAGCCTCCGGCGCCGGTGAACGCCGTACCGGAGAACAGCATCAGCAGCGGGACCTCGCCGTCGGTGAGGGCGTCGAGGTAGCGGGACGCGGCGACGTCCATGTCGTAGGTACAGGGGACGACGAGGTCGGCCTCGGTCTCCCCGGTGAAGCTCGAGACCATCAGCGAGACTTGGGCGAACTGCACCGGCTGGAGGGTGCTGCCCCAGCGGGAGCGCTCGCCGAAGAGGTCCGCGAGTCCGTCGGCCTCGGCGGAGGCGTAGCCACGGCGGGCGGGTTCGATGCGGATCTGGCAGCGCAGCGCGAGGGCGTGCACGGGGGTGTCGCCGGACGCGGTGACGCGCAGCCGGAAGACGAGGGTGGGTCCGGCCGCGTACCGGTCGGCGCGGACACCGGTGCAGGCGAAGGAGAACTCGGTCACGGCCGCACCGCCTCCGCCACCGGCCGGGCGCGGTGCCGGACGTCCGCGAAGAAGGCGTCCAGGGCGGCCCTGGCCTCGGCGCCGCCGTCGAAGCCCTGCCACAGCAGGCGCATCCGGCCGACGAGTTGGTAGCAGAGGTCGATCGGGACGAGATGGCATTCGACCCGGCCGTCGGTGCGGCGCAGCAGCAGTGCCTCCACGTCGGGTTCCAGCAGGTCCGCGAGGCGGGTGCCGCCGAGGACCTCGTTCCAGGTGGCCGGGTCGAGTTCGCTCTCGGTGGCGCCGGCCGGGCTCGGGTAGAGGGCGACCAGCCGGTCGAGGGCCGCGTTACGGAAGAAGAAGGCGACGCCGACCGGGATCTGCAGGGCCTCCCAGGCCCGGTCGTCGAGGCGGTGGCCGGGGTCGGTGAGAAAGCGGGCCGGGACCGCGCGGAAGCGGCCCGCGGCGGCGCCCGGCGCCTCCATCAGCAGCGCGCAGGAGACGCAGGCGCAGGCCAGGCTGCGCCGCTCGGTGTCGACCAGGTGGCGGTGGTCCTCGGGCACCACCGCCGCGCACAGCTCGCACCGTTCGGGCTGCGGCGGACGCTCGGTGAGGAACCTCCGCAGGCCGACGGTGGACGCGCTCACCGGGTCCCCGTCGGCGCCGGGGCGGATCCGATCTGGAGCAGCGCGGGCGCCTTCTCCATCACGACGTCCCTGACCTCCGGCGCGAAGCAGGCGAGGGCCGCCCGCGCGGCCTCCTGGGCGCCCTCGCCGGAGCCGCAGCCGCAGCCGCCGCTCGCCCGGGTGCGCAGGCGCAGGGTGGCGCTCTCCTCGTCGAAGGTCACGACCTCCAGATCGTGCTCCCGCAGGCCCGCGACGGCCCGGACGATCCGGGTGTCGCGGTCCTCGGGGTGCAGGTCGTGCAGGACGAGCAGGCTCGCCACCAGGTCGTCGCCGAGCAGGGCCGCCGCCGGGTCGCCGGGGGCGGCGGACAGCAGCTGGAGGATGCGGGCCAGGCCGGAACCGTAGAAGTCCATGAGGGACCTGACGAGTTCCTCGGCCGCGGCCGCGGCGGCGGGTTCGCTGCTCGCGGCCAGCCGGTCCAGGACCTCCTCGATACGGCGCCCGGCCTGCTCGGCGTTCACCGGTCGCGCCGCCGTGGCGGGCGCGCTCATCCGCCGAGTCCGCTCAGGCCGGTGGGCACGTGCATGGTCTTCACGGTCTTGCCGCCGCCGACGTACATGTGGACGCCGCAGGGCAGACAGGGGTCGAAGCTGCGGACGGCGCGCATGATGTCGATGCCCTTGAAGTTCTCCGGGGTGTTCTCCTCGAAGATCGGCGTGTTCTGCACGGCGTCCTCGTAGGGCCCCGGGGTGCCGTAGGAGTCGCGGACGCTGGCGTTCCAGGGGGTCGGCGGGTACGGGTGGTAGTTGGCGATCTTTCCGTCGCGGATCACCATGTGGTGGGAGAGGACGCCGCGGACCGCCTCGGTGAAGCCGACGCCGATGCTCTCGTCGGGGACCTCGAACTTCTCCCAGGTCTGGGTGCGTCCGGCGCGGACCTCCTCCAGACCCTTCTCCGCGCAGTGCAGGGCGACGGCGGCGGCGTACGCCTGGAAGTAGGTGCGCGCGCGGTTGCGCTCCAGGGCGTTGGACCACTGCGGGATCTTCCACTCGAAGGTGGTCTCCGGCTTGGTCATGGTGCGGGGCAGGTTGATGACCACGCTGTGGCCGGTGGCCTTGACGTAGCCGATGTCGACGAGCCCGGACAGGGCGGTGGACCACAGCCGGGCGATGGGGCCGCCGCCGGTGTCCAGGGCGAGGTGGTCCTTGCCGTCGAACCAGCGGGGCGACATGACCCAGCTGTACTTGTCGTCGAAGTTCCGCTTCTGCGGGGCGGGGATGGTGTGCTGGTTCCACGGGTGGCGCGGGTCCACCGGGTTGCCGAGCGGGTCGTGGGTGACGAACTGCTCCTGGCCCTGCCAGTCCTCGTAGTAGGAGCTGCCCAGCAGGATGCGGATGCCGAGGTTGATCTCGGTGAGGTCGTTGGTGACCAGCTTGCCGTCGACGATGACACCGGGCGTGACGAACATCCGCCGGCCCCAGTCCGTCATGTTGGCGTACGTGAAGTCGCAGTACTCGGGATCGTTGAGCGCGCCCCAGCAGCCGAGCAGGACACGGCGGCGGCCGACCTCCTCGTAGCCGGGCAGGGCCTCGTAGAAGAAGTCGAAGAGGTCGTCGTGCAGGGGCACGACACGCTTCATGAACTCGACGTACCGCATCAGCCGGCTGAGGTAGTCGGTGAAGAGCTGTACGGAGGCGATGGTGCCGACGCCGCCCGGGTAGAGCGTGGAGGGGTGCACGTGGCGGCCCTCCATCAGGCAGAACATCTCGCGTGTGTACCGGCTGACCTGGAGGGCCTCGCGGTAGAACTCGCCCTCCAGGGGGTTCAGCGAGCGCATGATGTCGGCGATCGTGCGGTAGCCGTGCTCGGCGGCGTGCGGGGCCTCGGTGCGCTCGGCGAGTTCGAGGACACCGGGGTTGGTCTCCCTGACCATCTTCTCGCAGTAGTCGACCCCGACCAGGTTCTCCTGGAAGATGTTGTGGTCGAACATGTACTCCGCGGACTCGCCGAGGTTGATGATCCACTCACCCAGGTGCGGGGGCTTCACGCCGTACGCCATGTTCTGCGTGTACACCGAGCAGGTGGCGTGGTTGTCGCCGCAGATCCCGCAGATACGGCTGGTGATGAAGTGGGCGTCGCGGGGGTCCTTGCCGCGCATGAAGACGCTGTAGCCACGGAAGACGGACGACGTGCTGTAGCACTCCGCGACCCGCTTCTGCTTGAAGTCGATCTTCGTGTGGATGCCCAGGGAGCCCACGATCCGGGTGATCGGGTCCCAGGACATCTCCACCAGGCCGCTGCCGTCGCCGGCCGCCTTCGTCCTTGCCATCGTCTTTGCCGTGCCCTTCGTTGCGCGGGGGTGAGGGGTGTGGGGGGTGCACGAAGCAGAAGCGGGTCACTCGCGGTGGGCGGTCACCAGGGGGGCCGGTAGCCGGTGGTGATCTTCTCGCCGGTACGGCGCCACTTGGGCTCCTTGTCCACGGTCTTCGCCGTGATGTTCCGCAGCCTGCGGACGACGGCGCCGTACGCGCCGCTGGCCGTGCTGGAGAGCCGGGCGCCGGGGGGTTCGTCCATGAACGGCATGAACTTGTCCGGGAAGCCGGGCATGGTGCAGGCGATGCAGATGCCGCCGACGTTCGGGCAGCCGCCGATGCCGTTCATCCAGCCGCGCTTGGGCACGTTGCACTTGACGACCGGGCCCCAGCAGCCGACCTTCACCAGGCACTTCGGCGAGTCGTACGTCGCCGCGAACTCGCCCTGCTCGTAGTAGCCGGCGCGGTCGCAGCCCTCGTGGACGGTCGCCCCGAACAGCCAGGTCGGGCGCAGTTTGTCGTCCAGCGGGATCATCGGGGCGGCGCCGGTGGCCTGGTAGAGCAGGTAGGTGAGCGTCTCGGAGAAGTTGTCCGGCTGGATCGGACAGCCCGGGACGCACACGATCGGGATGCCCGCCTGGGACTTCCAGTCCCAGCCGAGGTAGTCCGGCACACCCATCGCCCCGGTCGGGTTCCCCGCCATCGCGTGGATACCGCCGTACGTGGCACAGGTGCCGATGGCGACGACGGCGAGGGCCTTGGGCGCGAGCCGGTCGATCCACTCGCTGGTGGTGATCGGCTGGCCGGTCTCCGGGTTGTCGCCGAAACCGCACCAGTAGCCCTCCGGCTTGATCGCCTCGTTGGGGATGGACCCCTCGACGACCAGCACGAACGGGTCGATCTCGCCCCGCTCGCCCTTGAAGAACCACTCGATGAACGTGTCCGCGCCGCCGACCGGACCGCACTCGAAGTCGATCAGCGGCCAGTGCACGGCGATCTTCGGCAGGCCGGGCAACGCACCGAGGACGATCTCCTCGATGCTCGGCTGCATGGCCGCCGTCAGCGCGACCGAGTCGCCGTCGCAGCTCAGCCCCGCGTTGATCCAGAGAATATGGATCGTGGGTGTCTCGTCGGCGGGCGCGCCTGTGGCGTCCGCAGCGCCCACCGTCTTCGCCGTCGCCTCAGTCATGGGGACCGCCTCCTGGGGAGGTATGGGATGAAGGCCTGCATTTCGACCCTCGACGTTCTTGGTATCAGTCGTTCCGGCGTGACGAGACGCCATGGGGGGCCGTTCCGGTGAATCCGACGGCAGAGGACTCCGACCTGGTTTGCGCCGCGGCGTCGGGGGCAGGGCGGGTCCGCTCCGTGGCGAGCCCGGCCTCGGCGGCGTTCCCGGCGCGCGCGAGATGCGGTGGAGTCTCCCGGGGACGCCTCTTGGTGACGAAGGCGTGACGGAGGGTGTGGTACGGGGCGTCCGGGTCGTCGAAGGTGTGGCGCATGCGGGTCAGTTCCCGGGTGCGGAAGGCGGCCCGTGGGGTCTCGGTCTCGCGGCGCTCCAGGTCCGTCTTCTTCGCGGTGATCCGGGCCGCCGTCGCCGGCAGCGCCGCCAGGCGGGCCGCCAGGGCGGCGGCCTCCTTCGCGAACGCGCCGGGAGCGCGGTCCAGGACCCGGTCGACGAGTCCGAGGCGCAGGGCGCTCGCCGCGCTCACCGGCAGCGCCTCCGCCATGAGCCGCTCGGCCACCGCGGGGCCCACCCGGCGGGGCAGGGTGTGGGTCCAGTACTCGGAGCCGTACAGCCCCATCAGCCGGTAGTGGGGGTTCAGCACGGCTCCCGAGCGGCACCACACCTCGTCGGCGGCCAGGGCGAGCATCACCCCGCCCGCGGCGGCGTTGCCCGCGACCGCGGCGACCACCAGCCGGTCCGTCGTGGTCAGCACCGCCTCGACCAGGTCGTCGATGGCATTGATGTTCGCCCAGGACTCGGCGGCGGGGTCGGCGGCCGCCTCGATGACGTTGAGGTGGATGCCGTTGGAGAAGAAGTCCCGCTCGCCGCCCAGCACCAGTACCGACGTGGGACGCGCACAGGCCTCCCGGTAGGCGGCCAGCAGACGCCGGCACTGGTCCGTGCTCATGGCGCCCCCTGGGAAGGACCAGGCGAGGAAGCCCACCGCCCCGTCCTCCCGGTAGCGGATGTCCGTCCAGGTGGGGCCGCCCGCGTCGGGCAGCACGGGCGGGGCGTGCTCGGGCAGCGGCGGCAGCCGGTCGCCGAGGGCGAGCACGGCGGGCAGCTTGAAGGTGGGCGGGCCCCCCGGCAGCCGGCGGGCCCGCAGCTCGGGGATCCACACCGCGCCGTCCCCGGTGGCCCGGCAGACCGCCCCGGCCCGGGTGGCCAGCAGCTCGCCCGGGCGGCCGCGCAGCACGCCCTCGGGGTGGCCGCCGTGCAGGTACCACTCCCCGCCGAGCAGCTCGTCGAGCACCCCGGGCTGCGAGTCCGCCGCCCGCAGCTTGCGCAGGACGGCCGGCGTGGGGTCCGCTGCCCAGTCGATCCGCCGGACGCCCTGGTCGAGGTACGGCCGTACGCGCACCCCCGTGTCCTGTCGCCGCGGCACATAGGTCCCGCCGGCGAAGCGTTCCACGGCGAGCAGGACGGCCGCGAGCGCGGCGTCGGCGATCTCGCCCCGGTACAGGTCGCTCTTGGCCACCGGGGGAACCCGGCACGGCAGGGTGGCCCACACGTCACCGGCGTCCATCTCGGCGTCGGCCTGAAGGACGGTGACGCCCCATTCCTCGGCACCCTCGTGGATCGCCCAGTCCAGGGAGGACGGCCCCCGGTCGCCCTCGGGCCCGGGGTGGACGATCAGACAGGGGTACGCCGACCACACCTCCTCGGGGATCGCCGTCCTCAGCATCGGCGCGACGACCAGCCGCGGGGCGTGCCGTCGTACGGCCCGCGCCAACGAGCCGTCCGGCAGGGCGAGTTCCACCGTCACCGCGTGGCCGCGGTCGCGCAGCTCGGCGTGCACACGCTGGGTGAGGCTGTTGAACGCGCTGGCGACGAGCAGGATGCGCAACGGTGCCTCCGGGCGGACGAAGGGCGCGCCGGGACTCCCCGGCCGCTGTGATCCTCGGCCGTGCCGCCCCGCCGTCCCCGGAGACAGACGGTGGGGTCATCCGAAAGCGGGCGTCGCTCCGCCGTCCGGCCTCACCGCCGGCGTCGGCGGCGGTCCGTGCTCACCGCGGCGACCGCAGCCCGCTGATCACCCGCTCCCAGCGGGAACGCGTGGCACCGAAATGGGTCTCGTGGGTCCAGATGTGGGTGCAGGACGGGCACTGGAGGTGGAGCAGGCTGCCGGTGTTGGAGAGCAGGTAGCGCCAGTGCGCGGAGCAGCTGCGCCCCTCGGCGCACGGGTCGCAGCCCTGCCGGTCGTCACACTTCGGGCAGGCCACCCAGGCGCGGCGGCCGACGTCGGCCTGCGGGTCAAGGGGCAGCATGGCTGTCCCCTCGCCCAGGGAGCACACCGGCCGCGACCAGCTCGTCGTACACGCGCTGCTGGTCCGCGTCGAGGCCGGAGTAGAGCAGCGCGTACGCCTCTTCCTCGCCGCGGAGGGCCTCGCCGGGGTCCCAGTCGGGGCCGAGGGCGTCCAGGACGTGGGCCCGCCGGAGCATTTCGTGCGCGCTCAGGTCCACGTCGAAGGCGACCGGGGCGGGTGCGCCGGGCCGGTCCGGTTCGCCGGGAAAGGTGGGGCCATGGGAGGACATGCGGTCGAACGTAGGTAAGCCTTCCTCGCCCGGGCAAGAGCAGGTGGGGGAAGTCACAGCGGCCCGGACGGCCGCCCTACCGCACCGGCGCCACCCCCGCCATCGGCCCGGGTTCCCAACCGGCTTACGTCTTACGGGAGATGCCGTCAGACCCAGGGATGATCTCCGGCCCCCACAGGGAACGCACAGCGCACGTACCTCCTCTTGCACGGCGAAACACCCCCCACCTGAAAGGGACACGCCGTGCGCACACGTACGCGGATACGTACGAGCCCCGCGGGACAGATGATCCTCGCCCTCACCGCGGCGGGTTCCGTGCTCGCCGCCCCGCTCTCCCCCGCCCACGCGGCGGAGTCGGCCGCGGTCGCCGACCTCCGCGCCGACGTCGACCGTGACGGACGCGTCGATGTCACCGGCGACAGCGACTCCGCCGGCGAGGACACCTGGTCCGTCGCCCGTGGAGCGGTCCACCTGCCCAACATCGACGACGACGCGAAGCGCTGCCGGGTCACCGGCACCGGCGGCCGGCAGCCGACCGACGCCCAGCTGGCCGCCTGCAACGACGCCTCCGACAAGAACGTCAACGGGACGGCGGACGCCGCCGACCTCGCCCGGGTCCGCTCCGTGCCGATGCCCGACGTGGCGTCCGGTGCGCAGGGCGGCGTGCGGGTGACCTCGGGGGCCGCCTACACCCGGGTCTTCCTCAAGCGCTCCGGCGCCTGGGTCCTCGTCACCTCCGGCACCCGGCTGACCGCGGCCGAGCTGCGCTCCGGCGCGGAGTTCGGGGTCGAGGCCACCGACATCGTCCGGGACAGCTCCCGGTGGGACGGCCGTGCGGTGATCCGGCTGACCGTGACCTCGGACGGCACGAGCACGTCCGACTCGGTCACCCTGCGCGTCGCGCCCCTCCTCACCCAGCACCAGGTGCAGAACACCCAGCAGGTCATGGTCACCAAGCTGCCGGGCAACCTCCCCGAGGACCGGCCGTACCGGCAGTTCGTCAAGAACCTGGAGCGCCACACGCGCGCCGCCGGAATCACCAAGCCGCTGGTGACCTTCGACAAGTACGGCGACATCTGGGCGCAGGACTTCGTCGAGCCGGCCTATGTCGGCATGGCCGGTCCGAACGGGCGGCAGCAGGTGATGCGCGTGATGCTGCGCTCGGCCCAGCCCGACCGGGAGGCGGGCCGGGAGCTGTTCGAGAAGATGCGCGGCCGGGACGTCGGCGTGGTGCAGGTCTCCGGTGTCCACGACGGGGAGGAGTGGACGCTCAACTCCATGGGGAACCTGGAGACCATCCCGCCGTACGCGCACGGCGGGCGTTCCTTCCCGGCCGGCCGGATCATCATGGGGTACCGCAAGGACACGGGTTCCCGGCCGGCGCGGGCGATGCGGGCGATGCTGAAGGCGCAGGGCCTTCAGGACCCGCTGCTGCTGGACACCTCCTGGCTGGGCGTCGGGCACGTCGACGAGTTCGTGCAGTTCCTGCCCGCCGACACCCCGCGCGGCTGGCGGATCGGCGTCGCCGACCCCGAGGCCGGGCTCCAGCTGCTGCGGGACGCGCAGCGCGACGGCCACGGCCGTACCAAGATGTTCTCGGTGCCGCGGAAGCACGGCGCGCCGGTGCCCAAGGAGACCATCGACCAGGCCCTCGCCTCCCGGCACCTGGTGGCCGACAACACCATGGCGGCCCGCCGGATCGCGGCCAACCTCGACATCCTCAAGCGCGAGACCGGCGTCACCGACGACGAGATCGTGCGCGTGCCCGCCCTCTACACCCGGGAGTCGTCGATGGCGACGGCCGACGGCCGGGATCTCCCGGTGCCGCGGCTGACGCGGATGGGCGCCGGCGGTCCGCTCGCGGACACGCTCGGGAAGTACGGACAGCAGAAGTGGCTCGCCGGGGACGGCGCCACCGCCGCCGCCCCGGCCACTCCGACCAGCGCCTATGTCCCCGGCGCGGTCAACGGCATCCTGCTGGGCCGCGACCGCTACCTCGCGCCGCGCCAGTGGGGTCCGGTCATCGGCGGCAAGGACGTCTTCACACAGGCGGTCACCGCGGTGTACACGCGGGCCGGGCTGAAGGTGTCGTACATCGACGACTGGTACACGTACCACCTCGGCATGGGTGAGGTGCACTGCGGTACCAACACGCTGCGGGACGTCTCCGGCGCGTGGTGGAAGGAGCCGACCCGGTAGGGAGTGTCCTGGTGCGGACGTCCCCGCGCGGGGCGTCCGCACCGGTGTCCGCGGGCGGTGGTTCAGGCTGCGGAGTAGCCGAGCTGGCGTCTCATGTACGGGGTCATGAGGGTCTTCGCCTTGGCCAGGACGGAGGTGCGGCCGCCGAGGACGGCGGTGTCGCCGCCCGGCACGGGCAGCACGGTCAGTCCGTCGGCCGGGCCGAAGGGCACGATGATCGGGGTGCGCTCGATCGGCCGGTAGAGGCGTGGCTCCCTGCGGTGCCTGCCCGGACTCCGCAGATGGGCGCGGATGTTGTGGGCGGCGAGGTCGGCCTGGGCGAGCGCGGCGGGGGTGATCTTGAGTTCGGTGGCGTCGTTGACGTCGCCGACCGCGTACACGTCCGGCCGGCCGTCGACCCTGAGCGTGCGGTCGACCTTGACCTGTCCGGCCGCGTTCAGCCAGCCGCCGTGGCCGGCCAGCCGCAACCAGAGCGTGTTGGGGGTGGTGCCCGTCGCCCAGAAGGAGAGGTCCGCGTGGACGAGGCCGCCGTGTGCGTCGCGATAGGTGCCGAAGTCGTTGCCGGGGGACATGAAGGCGTCGAGGCGGACCTCCACGTCATGGGACTCCAGCCAGGTCCGCGCCCGGCGCCCGGCCCGCTCGCTGCCCGTGGAGTCGAGCAGCGCCGGCCCGGCGTGGGCGAGGGTGACCCGGGCGTCCGGCCGGGCCAGGCGTATCTCGGCGCTGAGTTCGACGCCGGAGGGCCCGCCGCCGACGACGAGGACGTGCTCGGCGGCGGCGACCTTGCGCTGGTGGGAGGCGAGCGACTTCATCGCCTCCTCGGTGGTGGTACCGGTGAAGCGGGCCGGTTCGGGGTAGTCGGCGCCGGTGGCGATGACCACGACGTCGTACGGCAGCCGCTCCCCCGACGCCAGCACCACCTCGCGCCGCTCGGTGTCGATCCGGACCGCCTTGCCCACGACGACACGGCCGCTGCGCAGCAGCCGGTCGTACGGGATGAAGGGGGTCGCCGACCACTCGGGACGCACACCGGCGCGCAGGGAGGCGATGCGGTGGAAGAAGACGTCCTTGCGGTCCACCAGCGTGACCCGTGCCGTCGCGTCCAGCCGCCTGGCCAGCCGGACGCCCCCGTAACCGCCGCCGATCACCACTACGTCGCCGTCGTGCACGAGCGTCTCCTGTGCCTGGTGGGGGGAAGGCGAGCGGCACGGCGCGTGGGCGTCCTCGGCCACTCGGATGGCGACGAGCGTAGCGGTTGAAACTTAAAGCGCGCAGGGGGTCATGTGCGGGTTCTGTGAAGTGCCGCCGACGGCGGCCGGGCGCCGGAGGTCCGGACGGGGAGACACGGACCTCGTCTTCGCGCCCGCCTGCAACTGGCACCTGCCGCCCGGGACCCGGGCCCGGTTCGCGGACGACCCGGAGCCGCCCACCCGCACGGCGGTCGTTCTGCGCGGCAAGGATCTGCCCCGGCAGACCTGGGAGCGGCTGATCACCGATCCGGCCACGGACGTACGGGAGTTCGTCGCACAGAGCGCCCACCTCCCGTCGGAACTGCGGGCGCGGCTCGTCCGTGATTCCGGCGGCGTCGGTCCGTGCCGAGCCGGCCCGGCGGTGGACGGACGCGCCCGAGGAGATCCGGCGCGCCCTGCTGACGGACCCGCAGGCCACGGTGCGGGCGGCCGCCTGCTCGACGTACTTCGGCCGGCTGCCACACCCGGTGCCGCTCGCCGATCTGCACGCCGCGCTGCTCGCCGACCCGGTGACGCGGGCGGGCATGGTGGCCCATCTGCGGCTGGACGACGACACCGCCCGCGCGCTCGCCGCGGATCCGGAGCCGGACGTACGCGGGGCCCTGGCGGCCCACCCCGAACTGGCCCCGGAACTGCGGGACCTGCTCGCCCGGGACCCCGAACCGCGGGTACGGGTCGAGGTGTTCGCCCGTCGGGACACCCCCGAGGAGACCCGGGCGGCGATCCACGCACAGGTGTGCGCCGGGTCGGAGCCGGCCCGCGCCGACCTCGCCGCCTCGCGCGCGGACGACATGGCGCTCGCCTACTGCTTCGCCTACCTGGACCTCTCGCAGCGGATCGTCCCCTGGGTCACCGACGCCCCGCTCGGCCAGCTCGACTCGCCCTGCACGGCCTTCCGCCGGTCGGCGGCGCTCGACGCCCTGCCGCCGGAGGCGGTCGCCCGGCTGCTGGACGACGAGGACGCGGAGGTCCGCGCGATCACGGCCCTGCGGACGCCCGGTCCGGACCCGGTGACGGCCGAACGCGTCGAGCGCCGCCATGTCGAGAACCGCAAGCGCCCGGGCCGCCCGTCCGACCATGTCGTGTACCCCCGCGAGACCCTCCGCCGTTCGGCGAGGTCGCGGACCCCCGGATCCGCGACCGCGCCGCACGGGATCCGGAACTCCCCGCCGCGCCGGCCGCCCGGCCGGCGGCCGACGAGAGCCCCCGGGTGCGCCGGGCGGTGGCCGGCCACCCGAACCTCCCGGGTCCCGCCCTGCGCACGCTCCTCGCCCATCCCGACGAGCGGGTGGCCCACACCGCCGCGACCTCCCCGGCGCTCCCGCCAGCGACGATGGAACAGCTCCTGGGCCTCGCGGGCCTGTGAACCGCCGGTCGGCCGACAGCTCCACCGTGCCGCCGCCCGGCTAGGCCGCCGTATCGGCGGTGACCGGTGCCGCGTCGCGCTCGGCCCCGCCATGCTGGGCATCGTCGCGCCTCGTCTCGTCGCGCCTGGCTTCGAGCAGTTCCCGGCGCTTGGCGCCTCCCGATACCCGGTGCAGGCGGTAGGAACCGGGCTTGCGTGCCTCGCCGGCCAGGTGCTTGACGATGCCCTGGCACACGAACTCCTTGAGCCTGGCGCCGGCGCGGCCGTCGATGTGGAACCACACCGCGACGTCGTACCTGTGAGCGAACTGGAAGATGCCGGCGCCTCGGCCCAGGCTGATGCACTGCCCGGCGAACGTCTGGTTGAGGGTCGAGGGCCGCTCACCCTCGATCCGGCTGAGCACCGTGTCGGCGGCCCGCGCGCCCAGCGGCATCGCGGCCTGGCAGCTCATCCGCAGCGGCAGGTCCGACGGTGCCGCCGAGTCACCGGCCGCGACGACGCGCATGTCGTCCACGCTGGTCAGCGTCTCGTCCGTCCGGAGGCGGCCCAGGGCGTCGGTGCTCAGCCCGCTGCGTGCGGCCAGGTCCGGCACGCCGAATCCGGCGGTCCAGATGGTCACCCGGCTCGGCAGCAGCCGGCCGTCGCTGAGCCGCACGGCGTCGCGCGTGACGGCCGTGACCGTCGTGCCGGGGCCTTCGACCACGGTCACCCCCAGCGCGGCCAGCCGCGCGGCGACCGAGCGTCGTCCCCGGGGATGCAGGTACGGGCCGAGCACCCCGCCGCAGACCAGGGTCACGGTACGGCCCGCCTCCGCCAGCTCGGCGGCGGTCTCGATGCCGGCCGGACCCGCGCCGACCACCGTCACCGCGGCCGACGCGGGCGCGGCGTCGAGGATCGGCCGCAGCCGCTGAGCCTCCTCGAAGGTGGCGATCGGGTAGGCGAACTCGGCCGCTCCGGGCACGCTCGGGTCGGGGCTGCCGCTGCCCACCGCGTAGATCAGGTAGTCGTAGGCGACCGTGTCGCCCGAGGCCAGGGTGACCCGGCGGCCGGGCGCGTCGATCCGTGTCACGGTGTCGACCACCAGCCGCACCCGCTCGCCCAGGACGTCCCGGTAGTCGGTGACCGCGTCGTCGGTCCCGCCCACCAGCTGGTGCAGGCGGATCCGCTCGACGAAGGTCGGGCGCGGGTTGATCAGCGTCACGGTCACGTCGCCCCGCCGCGTCAGGCGGTTGGCCGCCATGACGCCGGCGTATCCGCCACCGATCACGATCACCTCGGTGTTCTCGGTGTTCTCGGTGTGCCCGGTGTGCCCGGTCATGTCGGTGTGCTCGGTCATGATGTCTCCTCGGTTTCAGGGGGTCGGTCATGAGACATCGCGCGACCGGTCGTTGTGACATGGCGTGATGCAGATCACTTCACCGTGGGAAGCGCCTGTTCGGCCCAGATGGTCTTGCCGGTGCGGGTGTGGCGGCTGCCCCAGCGCTGGGTGAGCTGGGCCACGAGCAGGAGGCCCCGGCCGCCCTCGTCGAAGGTGCGGGCGCGCCGCATGTGGGGGGCGGTGCTGCTGCTGTCCGAGACCTCGCAGATGAGCGTGGCGTCACGGATCAGCCGCAGCTGGATGGGGGATCCGCCGTAGCGGATGGCGTTGGTGACCAGTTCGCTCACGACGAGTTCGGTGACGAAGGAGACGTCCTCCAGCCGCCAGGCGGCCAGCTGCTCCCGGGCCAGGGTGCGGGCGCGCGAGACGCACGTGGGATCGGCGGGGACGTCCCAGGTGACGACCTGTCCGGCGTCCAGCGCGTGGGTGCGGGCCAGCAGCAGGGCGACGTCGTCGACGGGGCGCTCCGGCAGCAGGCTGTTCAGGACCTTCTCGCAGGTCTCCTCCAGCGGACGGCCGGCGCCGAGAAGGGCCTGGCGGAGCAGGTCGAGTCCGTCGTCGAGGTCGCGGTCGGGGGCCTGCACCAGGCCGTCGGTGTAGAGAGCGAGCACACTGCCCTCGGGCAGGTCGAACTCCGTGGTCTCGAAGGGCAGTCCGCCGACGCCCAGCGGCGGCCCGGTGGGCACGTCGAGGAACTCGGGCGCCCCGTCCGGGGTGACGAGCGCCGGCGGCGGATGGCCGGCCCGGGCGGCTCCGAAGCGGCGCGAGACGGGGTCGTACACCGCGTACAGGCAGGTGGCGCCGATCTCGCCGGGGCTCTCCGCGCCCTGCGCGTCGTCGGACTCCGTGTCCAGACGCAGCACGATGTCGTCGAGCCGGGTGAGCAGCTCGTCCGGGGCGAGGTCCACGTCGGCGAGCGTCCGGACGGCCGTGCGCAGCCGGCCCATGGTGGCGGACGCCCGCACCCCGTGGCCGACGACGTCGCCGACCACCAGCGCCACCCGGGCTCCGGACAGCGGGATGACGTCGAACCAGTCGCCGCCGATCCCGGCGCGGGAACTCGCCGGCCGGTAGCGGGAGGCGACCTCGACGGCCGCCTGCCGGGGGGTGTGGTCGCGCAGGAGGCTGCGCTGGAGTCCGAGCGCGATGGCGCGTTCGCGGGTGTAGCGGCGGGCGTTGTCGACGCACAGCGCGGCGCGGGCCGCCAGTTCTTCGGCCAGCAGCAGGTCGTCGGCGTCGAAGGGTTCCGGGGTGCGGTGGCGGGCGAGGATGGACAGGCCGAGGGTGACACCCCGGGCGCGCAGCGGGACCGCCATCATGGAGTGCATGCCGTGGGACTCGATGCGCCGGGCGCGGACCGCCGAGCCCGCGGCCCACCGCTGCCGGACGATGTCCTCGCCCGCGTGCAGCAGTGCCCGCCCGGTGGACAGCGCGCGGCCCGGCGGCGAGTCCTCGTCGTAGGTGTGCCGGGTGCCGACCGGGATCACGGCTTCGGGGCAGCCGTCCAGCACGGACCGCTGGGCGGCGCGGCGGAAGACCGGCAGCCCGGATCCGGCGGGGACAGGCGGCTCCTCGTCGGTCAGGACCGACTCCAGCAGGTCCACGATGACGAAGTCGGCGAAGTAGTCCGTGCACACCTCGGCCAGTTCCTCGGCGGTGCGGGCCACGTCCAGGGTGGAGCCGATCCGGAAACCGGACTCGTTGATCATGCTCAGCCGGCGACGGGCGAGGAACTGCTCGGTGCTGTCCATCGCGGCCAGGCACATGCCCCGTACCGCGCCGGTGTCGTCGCGCAGCGGGCTGAGGGAGATCAGCCAGGCGTGCTCCCGGGGCTCGCCGGGCGCGTGCAGCCAGGCCTCGTACGGCACGGTGTCGCCCGTGCGCAGGACGCGGTCCACCGCGTCGCCGAGCCCCTCGAAGCCCTTGAGGCGGCGCGAGCCGTCGGCGGACTCCCCCACGCGGCGACCGACGAGGTCCCGCTCCAGCCGGCCCATGACGCCTTCCATGGCGGCGTTCGTGGAGACCGCGAGCCCGTCCTGGTCGAAGAGCGCCACCGGGACGGGGAACTGCTCCAGGGCCCAGCGCCGCAGCTGCGCGGCGAGTTCCGGCACCGTCGCGGTGAGGAACCACTCGACCTGCCCGGCCGCGTCCCGCAGAGGATGCGCGTCCAGTTGCAGCTCGACCCGGTGACCGTCGCGGTGGCGCACGCGCACCCGGCCGCGCCAGTGGCCCGGCTCGGCCAGGCGGGGGCGGGCGGACGCGGGGAGGGGGTCGGCCAGCAGGTTGGCGGCCGGGCGACCGAGCACTTCACCGGCCTCGTGTCCGAGCAGACGGTGCGCGTCGGCACTCCAGGCGAGGATCCAGCCCCGGGCGTCCACCGCTGCCGAGGCGACACCGTGCTCGCCCATCGTGCCTTCTCTCCGTACGGCCGGGGTCGCCGTCAGGGGGCGGACCGGTCGTCTGCGCGGCACTGCTTCCAGATTTCATTGTGCGCCACCACCCGGACACCCGGCCGCCGCGCGGAGGTCACCCCTCGACGTCGTCCGGCGCCGCGAGCGTGCTCTCGAACCAGGTGGGTTCGTCGGACAGGGCCTGCTTGATACGGAACAGCTGCCGTTCCCGCATCGGCGGCAGGGCGTCCACGGCGAACCAGCCGACCTCGACGGACTCGTCGTCGTTGACCCGCGCCTCGCCGCCGACGGCCCGGCAGCGCAGCGTGACGTCCATGAACTGGCACTGGTCGCCGTTGGGGTACTCGATGCGCCTCCCGGAGCGGATCATGGCGATGCGCTCGGGGACGCAGCGCACGCCCGTCTCCTCGTAGACCTCGCGCACGGCGCAGTCCGCGGGCTGCTCGCCCGGGTCGGGGATGCCCGAGATCACGCACCACTCGTGGTTGTCCGCGCGCTTGCCCAGCAGCACCCGTCCCGCGTCGTCGACGACGACGGCGCTCACGCCGGGGAGCCAGAGCAGCTGATGGCCTGCGGAGGCCCGGATCTCGGTGATGAACTCAGGAGTAGGCATGGTCCGACCCTAACCGGGCCGCTCCTCCTCCCCCGAAGGCGCGCAAGGGGGCGTACGACGTCGCGCGGTGGCGTACGACGGACCGGAACCGGAGCCCCGGCTGCCCCCTTCCCCGCTGTCCTTCCCCGCTGTCCCTTGGCCGCTGCCCCTCAGCCGGTCTCGCCCCGCCGGGCGCGGACCCCGGCGCCGATCGCCCAGCCCAGGCCGCCCGCGGCGACGAGCACCAGGGCGATCTCCGGGAGGATGCCGAGCCGGGTCGCGGGGGTCTCCGAGGAGCGCAGGGGCACCTTCTGCACCAGGGAGTCCGCGACGAACATGCCCGTCTTCTGGGTGATCCGCCCGTCCGGCATGATGATCGCGCTGACGCCGCTGGTCACGGGCACGGTGACGGTACGGCTGTGCTCGACGGCGCGGACCCGGGACATGGCGAGCTGCTGGTAGGTCATCTCGCTGCGGTCGAAGGTGGCATTGTTGCTGGGCACGGAGATCAGCTGGGCGCCGTCGGTGACCTCGGAGCGCACGGCCCAGTCGAAGGCGGCCTCGTAGCAGGTGACCAGGCCGACCTTGGCGCCGTCCATGGTGAACACGCCGGGCTTCGTACCGCGGCTGAAGTCCTGGCGGACCATCGACGTCCACTCGCTGTTGATCGCCCCGATCAGCGAGCGCAGCGGCAGGTACTCGCCGAACGGCTGGATCTGCCGCTTGTCGTACGTCTGGGTGGGGCCCTTCGCCGGGTCCCACAGGATCTGCTCGTTGTAGAGCTTGCCGTCCCGCTCGACGACCCCGCCGACCGAGATGGGGACGCCGATCGCCTTGGCCGCCTTGTCGATGACGTCGGCCGCGTCGGCGTAGGCGAAGGGGTCGATGTCGGAGGAGTTCTCCGGCCACAGCACGAAGTCGGGCTGCTCCACCTTCCCCGCCTTGACCTCGGCGGCCAGCCGCTCGGTCTCGCGCGCGTGGTAGTCGAGGACGGCCCGGCGCTGGGAGTTGAAGTCCAGGCCGAGGCGGGGGACGTTGCCCTGGATGACGGCGACCGTCGCGGTGCCGTCCTCCGCCTTGTCGCTGACCAGCGTGCGCGAGGCGAGGGCGGCCGTGAACGGGACGGCCAGGCTCAGCAGCGCCAGGTTGGCGGCCAGCCACCGCACCTCGCCGGTGCGCCGCCGCTCCCGGCCGAGGCGGATCAGTTCACCGAGGCCGAAGCCGCTGAGGACGACCGCGAAGCCCAGGACCGGGGTACCGCCCAGCGCGGCGAGCGGCAGGAAGACGCCGTCCGCCTGGCCGAACGCGATCTTGCCCCAGGGGAAGCCGCTGAACGGGGCACGCGCGCGTGCCGCCTCGCCCGCGATCCAGACCGCGGCCGCCCACACCGGCCAGCCCGGCAGCTTCGACACCGCGGCGACGCCCACGCCGACCAGGGCGACGAAGACCGCCTCGATCGCCACCAGGGCGAGCCAGGGTCCGGGGCCGACCTCCACGCCCGTCCACACCAGCAGCGGCAGCAGGAAACCGAGCCCGAAGAGATAGCCGAGGCCGAGGGCCGCCTTCCAGCCGCGGCCGCGCAGCACCCAGCCGAAGCCCGCGAAGGCCGGTAGGGCCAGCCACCACAGGGTGCGGGGCGGGAAACTGACGTAGAGCAGCACTCCGGAGAGCGCCGCTGCGGCGGACGGGAGGAGGCGGCGCAGGAGCCGGGCGCCGCGCGACACCGGCGCGGCCTCGGGCTCCAGCCGGTCCGGCCGGCCCACGGAAGTTGCGGTGACGGTCACTCCGGGAGTGTACGGCCGGTCACCTTTTGGCCGACAGCACGGTCCGTACGGTGGCCGGTCCCCACGGGACGCCCGCTTCCCGGGCAACCCGGCGCAACTCATCCACAAACCGCCCATCAGCCGTTACGGTGTGCCTGAACCTCTCTCGCACACGTGTCCGGGGTTCGCAGTTCAGGTCGGGGGACGACCGGTTCGGGGGGACGGTGGGTTCCACGGGTTCCACAGGGATGGCGTCGGCGGTCGACGCGGACGCCGACGGGGAGAGACGAAACGTTTCCGACGCGGCGGGCGTCCTGGTGCTCGGCGCCTGTGCCGGCTGGTCGCTGGTCACCGCGACCGCGCACGGCGGACGCCCCGAGGGCATGCTGCTCGCGGTGCTGGCCGTGGCCGCCGGGTACGCCACGGGACGGATCCTCGGGGTCTTGGTGCCCGTGGCCGCGCCGGCCGCCGCCGCGCTGACCGGGGTGGCCCTGACCGTGGCCGTGCCCCGGCTCGCCCCGGGGCCCGAGGTCGCCGCGCCGCTCGGGCAGGCGGGCGCTACGGCGGCGGTGCTGACGCTGTCGGCGGGTGCCGCGTGCTGCGCCGCCTGGGCCACACCCGTCCCCGCGCTGCGGGTCGCGCTGAGGCTGCTGGCCGTGGCGGTCGTGGTCACCGCGGCCGTCCGGGGCGCGACCGCGGCGGTCGTCCTGTGCTCCGCCGTCCTGCTGTGCTCGCTGGCCGCCGGACACACCCGGCGCCGGGGGCCGGTCCTCGCGGGGCTGGCCCTGGCGGCGGGTTCGGCGGTGGGCCTGACCTGGGCGGCCGCCGGGAACGCGTTGCCCGCCGCGCTCACCGGGGCCATGGAGGACGAGCTGACGCAGCGCCGGATCGGCCTGTGGCGCGACGCGCTGGACCTGGCGTACCGGGACGCCGGTGTCGGCGTGGGCCCCGGCCGCTTCGGGGAGCTGAGCGCGACGGCGGCGCAGTCCACGCTGTCCGACGGCAAGCCGCACTCGGCACCGCTCCAGCTGGCGGCGGAGCAGGGGGTCGTCGGGGTGCTGCTGCTCGCGGCGGCCTTCTGCTGGGTGCTGTTCGCGCTGTGGCGGGCGCCGCGTCCCACCCCCGTCGTCCTCACCGCCGGGGCCACGCTCACGGCGCTCGCGGCGCTCGCCTCGGTCGGCAACGCGCTGAGCTTCACCACGGTGTCGGTCGGCGCGGGCCTCCTGGCGGGCCTGGCGACGGCCCGCCCGCTCACCGTCGAGACGACGACACCACCCGAGCTGTCACCGGTCCGCGCACACGGCACACCCCACGGCGACCGGCCGGCGACCTAGATCCGGCGGACAGGCCTCGGATCAGCGCGCGGCCCCGGGTGTCCCGGTCCGCAGTCGGGCCTTGATCGCGCTGACGGCCGCCTCGGCGTCGTCCACGGTGATCGTGAACGTATGGCCGTCCCAGAGGCGCAGGACCACGCCCTCGCCACGGCGTACGACGACGGCGGTGCCCTGCTCCGGGCGCCAGCGGTAGCCCCAGCCGCCCCAGTGGCGCGGGTTGACGTGCGGCTCGAACTCGGCCCCGGCGACATGGGACAGGGGGATGCGGCGGCGCGGCAGGCCGATGTGGCCGCAGCGCACCTCGACGCACTCCTTGTCGAGCCTCAGGTCGACGTGGACGAAGGCGAGGGTGCCGAAGAGGACCAGGAGTCCGGCGGCGATACAGCCGACGACGGACATCACGAGCGGAGCGGTGCCGGACGTCCAGGCGGAGTCGACGGCCAGCTCGATACCGAGTGCCATACAGGCGGCGCCGACCAGCGCGAGCGCCCACTGGAACCGGTTGGTGGCGCGTCCGGTCCAGACATCGGGGTGCGGGGTGTCCGGGTCGTCGCCGTGGGGGTCGTCCCTCATGCTTATGAGACTACTCAGGTTTCGCTGCGCGGGTACCGCGTTGCGCAGGGTTACTGCGCCGGGTGGGGGGCGGACGGAGCGAACCCGTCAGCCGGGCGGCGCACGGGCCCTCGGCGGGAGCCCGAGGTGTCGGTGAGGTGACCCTCGGTCACTGGACGGGGCTGACCGCCTGGAGCAGCCGGCCCTCCGCGTACGCCAGCGCGGGCGCCGGGAGACCGGACTCGCGGCCGTTGAGCAGAACCGTCACTCCACCGACGGCGGGCGCCTCGGGCTCGGGGTGGGAACCGATGCGGCGCAGCGCCTGCGCGGCCACAGCACCGGCCGAGCCGTGCAGGACCAGCGGCGGCCGGCCGGGGTGGCGGAGGGCGGCGCGGATGCGGTCGGCGACGAGTTCGTAATGGGTGCAGCCCAGGACGACGGTCGTCACCTCGTCCGGGGTGAGGGCGGCGGCCGCGGCGACGGCGGTCGCGATCGCCTGCTCGTCCGCGTGCTCCACGGCCTCGGCCAGTCCCCAGCAGGGCACCTCGGTGACGTCGACGCCGCCGGCGAAGTCGTCGATGAGGCCGCGCTGGTAGGGGCTGCCGGTGGTGGCGGGGGTGGCCCAGATGGCGAAGGGGCCGCCGCCGGCCGCGGCCGGCTTGATCGCGGGGACGGTGCCGATCACCGGAACGTCCGGCTCGAGGCGGGCGCGCAGCGCGGGCAGCGCGTGCACGGTCGCCGTGTTGCAGCCGACGATGAGGGCGTCGGGGCCGTGCGCGGCGGCGGCCTCGGCGACGGCCAGCGCGCGCCCGGTGAGGTCCTCGGGGGTGCGCGGACCCCAGGGCATGCCCTCGGGGTCCAGGGAGAGCACGAGATCGGCGTCGGGTCGCAGCCGCCGTACCGCGACGGTGGCCGCCAGCAGCCCGATTCCTGAGTCCATGAGCGCGATCTTCACCCGGCCACCATAGACGATGTGCCCTTGCCGCCCTGCCGGGTGGGGCAGACTGCGCGGGTGAGCGCCCTCGCGTGGATCGCCGCCGTGTCCCTCGCCGCCTGGCTGTGGCTGTTGCTCTGTCAGGGCTTCTTCTGGCGAACCGACGTCAGACTGCCGCCCCGCCGGGAGCCCGAGGAGTGGCCGTCGGTCTGTGTCGTCGTCCCCGCGCGCGACGAGGCCGAGGTGCTGCCCGCGAGCCTGCCGTCGCTGCTCGCGCAGGACTATCCGGGGCGGGCGGAGGTCTTCCTCGTCGACGACGGCAGCTCGGACGGCACCGGGGAGCTGGCCCGCGCTCTCGCGCGGCGCAGCGGCGGGCTGCCGCTGACCGTGGACTCGCCGGGCGAGCCGCCCGCGGGCTGGACCGGGAAACTGTGGGCGGTGCGCCACGGCATCGCGCTGGCACGCGCGCGTGAGCCCGAGTTCCTGCTGCTGACCGACGCCGACATCGCGCACGCGCCGGACAGTCTGCGCACGCTCGTGGCGGCGGCGCGCACCGGGGGCTTCGACGTCGTCTCCCAGATGGCGCGGCTGCGGGTCGAGAGCCGGTGGGAGCGGCTGGTCGTACCGGCCTTCGTCTACTTCTTCGCGCAGCTGTACCCGTTCCGCCGGATCGGGCGGCGCGGGGCGCGTACGGCGGCCGCGGCGGGCGGCTGCGTCCTGCTGCGCGCCGAGGCCGCGCGGCGGGCGCGGATCCCGGACGCGATCCGGTACGCCGTCATCGACGACGTGGCGCTCGCCCGCGCGGTGAAGGGGACCGGCGGGCACATCTGGCTGGGGCTGGCCGACCGGGTGGACAGTGTGCGCCCCTATCCCCGGCTGCACGACCTGTGGCGGATGGTCTCGCGCAGCGCCTACGCGCAGCTGCGGCACAACCCGCTGCTGCTGGCCGGCACGGTGCTCGGCCTCGGCCTGGTGTACCTGGTCCCGCCGCTCGCCCTCCTGGCCGGACTCGCCTCGGGCGCTACGGCACCGGCGCTGCTCGGCGGTCTGGCGTGGCTGGTGATGACCGGGACGTACGCACCGATGCTCCGTTACTACCGGCAGCCGCTGTGGCTCGCCCCGCTGCTGCCGTTCACCGCGTTCCTCTATCTCCTGATGACGGTCGACTCCGCGGTGCAGCACTACCGGGGGCGGGGTGCGGCCTGGAAGGGCCGCACCTACGCACGTCCGGACGCCCTCACCGACGAGAGCTGACCCGGGCTACTTGCGGCCGGGCGTCCAGTTCATCCCCCAGCCGTAGGCGTAGTCCACGGTCCGCTGGGGACTGACCCCGCGTTCGGGCACCAGGTAGCGGGCCTCGCGCTGGACGATCAGATCGCCGCCGGTGTGGGTGATCAGCGCCAGCGCGCACACCGTGGAGGGCACCGTGCACTCGTCGAGGGAGAAGTCGATCGGGGCGCCGAACTGGGGCTGGAGCGTGACCGTGGCGTGCAGGTCGGCGAAGGAGCGGGCGCCTTCGTAGACGGTGACGAAGACGAGGATGCGCCGGAAGTCGTTCTTGTGGTCGAGGTTGATGGTGAGGTTCTCGCCGCTCGACAGGGCTCCGGTGCGGTCGTCGCCGTCGAGGTGGATGTAGGGCGGCTGGTGCAGGGCGCCGAAGGCGTTGCCGAGGGACTGGACGACGCCCTTGCGGCCGTCGGCCAGCTCGAACAGGGCGCACAGGTCGAGGTCGAGGTCGTTGTGCTGCGCGACCGCGCGGCCGAGCTTGCTGCCCCATCCCGAGAACTGCTTGCGCACCTCCCAGTTGAGGTTCACGCGCATCGCGCCCGAGGTGCCGCCCTGTTTGGTGAGGGACACCGAGGGGGCCGACTTGGTCAGCGTCACCTTGGTCAGGCGGACCGGCGCGGCGGGCGGCGCCGGGGGCGGCGGGGCGTGGTGGACGGGCGGGGGCACGGTCGCGGGCAGGGTGGGCGGCCGGGACGGAGGCGGAGGGGTGGGAGCGGCGGTCTGCGGCGGTGCCGTGTGCTGCGGTTCGTCCACCGTGATGCCGAAGTCCGTGGCGAGGCCCGCCAGACCGCTGCCGTACCCCTGGCCGACCGCCCGGAACTTCCAGGCGCCCTGGCGGCGGTAGAACTCCCCCAGCACGAAAGCGGTCTCCACGGTGGCTCCGGTGCTGTCGAACCGGGCAACGACGCCGTCCTGGGCCGCGTCCCGCACCTCGATGTAGAGATCCGGCACCTGCGCGAAGGTGCCGCCGTCGGCGGAGGCGGCCACCACGACCGTCTCGATCGCGGGTTCCACGCGCGCGAGGTCGACGAGCAGGGTGTCGGTCACCCGGCCCGTCCCGGCGTCCCGGCTGCCCTCGTGGCGGACCGCGCCGGAGGAGTGCGCCGGCTGGTTGTAGAAGACGAAGTCGGCGTCCGAACGCACTTTTCCGGCAACCAGCAGCAGCGCCGAGGCGTCCACGTCGGGCACCCCCTGGCCGGCGCGCCGACCCAGCTCCACGCGCAGCGCCGTCGT
Organism: Streptomyces sp. NPDC041784; assembly: GCF_055591025.1. Lineage (NCBI taxonomy): Bacteria > Bacillati > Actinomycetota > Actinomycetes > Kitasatosporales > Streptomycetaceae > Streptomyces > Streptomyces sp. NPDC041784. Next base: position 33,558 of record NZ_JBVJAB010000009.1, on the reverse strand, counting down.
CGGCACCGGAACGTTGGCCCCTTTCGGCATTGACATGTCCGCCCCCTCGCGTGTCGGTGCACCAGGCCACGGGTCCCGGTACCTGTCGGGTTGTCTACCCGTTCAACCTATTCCGCGGGAGAGCGGACGCCCATCCGGAGCACAGGATCACGCCCACCGACCGTGGGTAACCCGCCCGGAACTCGGCTTTTACACGATCAGAGCGGCGATCGCCGCCCCTTTTTCCCAAGTTCGCTCGCATTGGGGATCCGAGGTCACTGCGGACACGGAAAACAACCCTCTTATCGGTCTCCCCAACCAGCACATCGTGGGCTTACCTTATGTGCCATGACCTCCCCCCGCTCCACCTATGGCGGCTACTACTCCGCCTTCCCGGACACTCCGATCTACGACTCGCTCGTGGCCGAGCGGGGCACCCCGCAGATCGCCCCGATCCGGGTCCCCGCCGCGTACGACACGGGCATGGGCATGGGAATGGGCAACAACCTGCCCGCGCTCCCGTCGGCGCTGCCCGCCCTCCCCGCGGCCCCGTCCCAGCCGACCTACGGCTACCCGCAGGCGCAGCAGCCCTCGCCGCTCCAGCAGGCCCCCGCGGCGTACATCCCGCAGCAGGCCGCCGCGCCGCGCGGCTACCCGGGTCCGCAGCAGGCTCAGCAGCCGCGCCCGGCGGCTCCCATGGGCTACGAGGCGATGCGCCCCGCGGCTCCCCGGCCCGCCCAGCCCCAGTACCAGGACCCGTACAACAACCAGCAGTACCGGGGCTACTGAGCCGCCCGGGTCGCTCCTGCCGCCTGGCAGGATGACGCCATGGGGAACGCGGAACTGCTGAGTATTCACATCCATCCGGTCAAGGCGTTCCGGGGCCAGTCGCCCCGGGAGGCCGTCGTGGAGCCCTGGGGGCTGGCCGGAGACCGACGCTGGGCGCTGGTCGACGACGGGGGAAAGGTCGTCACGCAACGCCAGCAGCCGCGCCTCGCGCAGGCCGCCGCCGAGCTTCTGCCCGGCGGCGGCCTGCGGCTGTCCGCGCCCGGCCTGGAGCCGCTGACCGTGCCCGTGCCCGAAGCGGTGGCCACGGTCTCGATGGAGATGTTCCGGGACAAGGTGGAGGGGGTCCCGGCCGGCGACGCGGCGCACGCCTGGTGCAGTTCCTACCTGGGCGCCGAGGTGCGGCTGCTGCACATGGACGATCCCGCGACGCGCCGTCCGGTCGACCCGGAGTACGCGCTGCCCGGGGAGACCGTCTCCTTCGCCGACGGCTATCCGCTGCTCGTCACCACCGCCGCGTCGCTGGACGCGCTCAACTCCCTGATCGCGGACGGCGACCACGCCGGTGAGGGTCCGCTGCCGATGAACCGGTTCCGGCCGAACGTGGTCGTGGCGGGCACCGACCCCTGGGCCGAGGACGGCTGGTCGCGCGTCGAGATCGGCGAGGTCGCCTTCCGGGTCGCCAAGATGTGCGGGCGGTGTGTCGTGACCACCACCGACCAGGCCACCGCGGGGCGCGGCAAGGAGCCCCTGCACTCCCTGGGCCGGCACCGCCGGATCGGCGGCAAGCTGGTCTTCGGCCAGAACCTGGTGCCCCTGTCCCGGGGCACGATCCGGGTCGGCGACCCGGTCCGCGTCACCGCCTAGGACAGGTCCTAGGCGTATCGCCCCGGCCGGTTCCGGCGCCGGCGGCCGCGCCACCGTGTGGATCCGGCCGGTGTCCGGCGTGCGGGCCGGCGCGGGAACCGCCGCCGGGTCTCGGAGCGTTGGGCTTTCGTGAGAAGTTCATGAGACGTCCCGGGTACAGGTGATTTCGCTCTCTCTTTGACCGGGCGCGCGCGTGAACGGCTCCACGGGGGGTTATCACGGAGCGGGAAGGGGGTGCGGGACGGTGCGAGCGATCGGCGGCCTCTGGCGCTGGCGGCACAACCCGCTGCGCCGTACGACGGATCTGGTGGAGGCATGGGTGGCGCTGTCCGCGCTGCTCCTGATCCTCCTCGTCGCCCCCGTGGTGGGCTCCGTCGTCGGCGCGCTCGCGCAGGACGCCCTCCAGCAGTCGGTCCGCGAGCAGCACCGCTCGCGTCATCTGGTCACGGCCACCGTGGTGAAGAAGGTGGACGGTTCACCGCTGGAGGCGGACCCGGAGGCGGCCTCCGGCCGGGACGCCCGCAGCCGGGTCGTCGCCGACTGGTCCGCCCCGGACGGCACCGCACGGCACGGCAATGTCCTGGCGAACCTCAAAACCCCGCACCGGGGCGACCACTTCGAGATATGGACGGACGCCCACGGCAGCCTGGTGGCCCGCCCGCTGGACTCCGCCACGGCGACGACACACGCGGTGCTCGCCGGTTTCGGCGCGGTTCTCCTCACCGCCGGCGCGGTCGAGAGCGGCCGCCGGCTGATCGTCTGGCGCATGGTCCGCCGCCGGTACGCCCGTTGGGACCAGGCCTGGGACCGGGCCGGCCCGGACTGGGGCCGTACCGGTACAGGCAGCTGACCGCCTCGCGTCTCTGGTCAACCCAGCGCCCATCCGCACGCTACGGTGGTCCGGCCGCATGATTGGGCATCAACCCGCGTACGACGAGGTGGGGGCACAGCAACGCCATGGCACAGGGCACGGTCCAGGTGACGCACACCGGTACATCGAGGTGGCGGCGCCGTACGGGTGAGTACGCGTCGCTCGCCGCCGCCCTGGAGGCCGCGGCCGAGGGTGACGTCCTCACCATCTCTCCCGGCACCTACCGGGAGAACCTCGTCGTGCAGCGGTCGGTGACCCTGCGCGGACCCGAGGGCTCCCCCGGTTCGGTGCGGATCGCGCCCGTGGACGGCGTGCCGCTGACCGTGCGCGCCTCGGCGGTGGTGCAGGACCTGCACGTGGAGGGCCAGGACGCGGCGGCGCCCGCGGTGCTGGTCGAGGAGGGCACGCCGGAGCTGCTCGACCTACGGATCGTCACCCGCTCGGCGGCCGGCATCGAGGTGCGTGGCAGCGCGCGGCCGACGGTCCGGCGGTGCACCGTGGACAACCCGGCGGGCATCGGCATCGCCGTGGCCGACGGGGCCGGCGGGGTCTTCGAGGAGTGCGAGGTCGTCGCGGCCGGGCAGGCGGGCGTGTCGGTGAGTGGGGGCGCGCGCCCCCGGCTCGAGCGTTGCCGGGTGCACCACACCTCCGGCCCCGGTCTGAGCGCCACCGGTGACCACTCCGCGCTGGAGGCCGTGGGGTGCGAGATCTACGAGGTGCGGGGCAGCGGGGTGCAGATCACCGCCCGGGCCAACGCGCACCTCACGGACTGCGAGGTGCACCGCACCACGGCCGACGGAGTCACGCTCGACACGGACGCCGTGCTCACGCTGGCCGACTGTCGGATCCACGACATCCCGGAGAACGCGGTCGATCTGCGCTCCCGCTCCGTCCTGACGCTGACCCGCACGACGGTGCGTCAGTTCGGGCGCAACGGCCTGTCGGTGTGGGACCCGGGCACACGGGTGGACGCCAACCAGTGCGAGATCTTCGACAGCACCGGCGACTACCCGGCCGTCTGGGTCAGTGACGGCGCGACCGCCGTCCTCGACTCCTGCCGGGTGCACGACGTGCCCGACGCGCTGTTCGTCCTCGACCGGGGCTCGCGCGCGGACGTGGTCGACAGCGATCTGTCCCAGGTGCGCAACACGGCCGTGTCGGTGAGCGACGGCGCGACCGCCCAGCTCGACGACTGCCGGATCCGGGACGCCGCGACGGGCGCGTGGTTCCGTGACCACGGCAGCGGCGGAACGCTCAACAACTGCACGGTGGACGGCACGCAGACCGGTGTGATCGTCACCAAGGGCGCCGACCCCACCGTCGAGCGCTGCACGGTCGACTCCCCCGCCGAGGCCGGCTTCTACGTGTCGGCGGGCGGCCGGGGCTCCTTCCTGAACTGCCGGGTGACCAACAGCGGCGGCTACGGCTTCCACGTGATAGACGGCTGCCGGACGACCCTGCGCAGATGCCGTACGGAGCGCTGCTCGCGTGGGGGTTACGAGTTCGCGGAGGGCGCGGACGCGACGCCCGGTGCGGGGCCCGTGGTCGAGGACTGCACGAGCGACGAGAGCATCGGGGTGCGGTCGGCGCGGGAGACGGCCGTGCAGAGCAGCCTGCCGTCGGCAGGGCTGCTGGGCGCGCTGCCCGAGCAGCGGCCGACCGGGCCGGAGCTGGCCACCGGCGGCGCCGGCGATCCGGAGGGGTCGGTGCGCAGTTCGAAGGACGTGCTCGGTGAACTCGACGCGCTGGTGGGCCTGGAGAGCGTCAAGCGCGAGGTGCGGGCGCTGACCGACATGATCGAGGTCGGCCGGCGCCGGCAGCAGGCGGGCCTGAAGGCTGCCTCGGTCAAGCGGCATCTGGTCTTCACCGGCTCCCCGGGCACCGGCAAGACGACGGTCGCCCGTCTCTACGGCGAGATCCTCGCCTCGCTGGGCGTGCTGGAGAAGGGGCATCTCGTCGAGGTGTCCCGGGTCGACCTGGTCGGCGAGCACATCGGCTCCACGGCGATCCGCACCCAGGAGGCGTTCCAGCGGGCGCACGGCGGTGTGCTGTTCATCGACGAGGCGTACGCGCTCTCGCCGGAGGACGCGGGGCGGGACTTCGGCAAGGAGGCCATCGACACGCTCGTGAAGCTGATGGAGGACCAGCGGGACGCGGTGGTCGTGATCGTCGCGGGCTACACGGCCGAGATGGAGCGCTTCCTCTCGGTCAACCCCGGTGTGGCCTCCCGTTTCTCCCGGACCATCACCTTCGGAGACTACGGCCCCGAGGAGCTGCTGCGGATCGTGGAGCAGCAGGCCGAGGAGCACGAGTACCGGCTGGCGCCGGGCACCACCGAGGCCCTGCTGAAGTACTTCACCGAGTTCCCCAAGGGCCCCGCGTTCGGCAACGGCCGTACCGCGCGTCAGACCTTCGAGGCGATGGTGGAACGCCACGCTGGCCGCGTCGCCCAGGTCGCGGACCCCAGCACGGACGATCTGACCCTGCTGTACCCGGAGGATCTGCCCGAGCTGCCCTAGTGTCCTGAGTCGATGTCGGACCCGCCCCGGCCCTCCCGGACCGTGCGCGGTGCCGGGAGTTCCGGGTGCAGGCGGGCCAGCAGGCGTTCCCGTTCCCGCGCGAAGGCCGGATCCGCCTGGTAGTCGGAGTGGCCCAGGACGGGCCCGGGCAGGGGGTGGATCTCCGTGCGGCCGTAGGCCAGAGGGTCGGCGAGCGGCGGATGGTCGACCTCGGGGCCGCCGTCGTCGCCGGTGACCCGTACCGGGCCGCCGATGGGGTCGGTGAGCCGGTACAGGTTGCGCCAGCAGTCGACGTCCCGGTGCAGGGCGACGAGCGCGGCGGGTCCGAAGTGGGCGGGGAACCAACGGCCGTAGAGGCGCTCGATCGGGGAGCCGTAGGTGAGCAGGGCGACGCGTCCGCGGTCGGACGGTTTCAGCTGCCAGGAGGCGGCGGCCGCGAGGACGCTGCCCTGCGAGTGGCCGGAGATCACCAGACGTCCGCCGGTGGCGCGGGTCCAGGTGGCCATGCGCCAGGTGAGGTCGGGGACCGCGCGCTCGGCGTAGCAGGGCGGGGCGAAGGGGTGGGCGGCGCGCGGCCAGAACGTGCCGACGTCCCAGAGGATCCCGATGGTGCGCCGGGCGCCGGCGTCCTTATAGGCGCGCCGGCCCCAGGTGACGAACAGTATGAATCCGAGGCCGATCAGCCAGGAGCCGAGCGCCTGTCCGGTCTGGGCGGCGCCCGCGACGAATGCCGGAGCCTCCTGTGCGGCCCGGACCGGAGTCTTCCCCGTGCCGAAGGCGCCGACGAGCGCGCCCGCGCCGAGCAGCAGGGTCGCGGCGGAGGTGATGCCGACGACGAGGGGGCCGCGGTCGGTGAGCGTGGCCATGGCGCGGGCCCGGGCGATACGGCGGGTGCGGGCCGGGTCGCCGGGGTCGGCGTCGTACTCCGCGGTCACGGCCGCGCGCTCGGCCCGGGTCAGCCGGACGGTGCGCCGGCCGAGCAGACCGCACAGGACCAGCAGGACGACGAGCAGCACGGGGATCACCGACGCCTGCCAGGTCAGCAGCACCGGCGGCCCGTCGAGGAAGGTCCCGGTCCCGTCCAGCCAGTCCGAAACCCGCTGGGACACACCGCCGGACATCACACCTCCGAGGGCGCACGCCAGCATCGCGACCGCGGGCCCGCCGAGCCCTCGCAGAGCGGAACGCCCGGCACGGTCCCGTGTTCCGCCGTCTCCCCGCGCACCCCGGTGCAGCACGTGCGCGACGGCCGCGAGGACGAGCACCACCACCCCCTGGGCGAGGGCGATCGTGCCGAAGGTCGTGTCTCCCGGAAGGCGTCCCCGCGACTGCCAGCCCGGACGGGCCCATCCGGCGTACACCAGGGTGAGGACGAGGAGGACGAGGGCGGTCAGGGGGAGCCGGCGTACCAGGTGGGCGTCCGGACGGCGGTCCAGGCGCCGCTCGCTGCGGCCACGGCGGCAGACCACCCAGATCACCGCGAGTGCGCCGCAGGCCAGGGCCACCTCCAGGGACCGGCCGAGCACGTCGAGCAGGGCGGGGCCGCCCGGCCGGCGGTCCTCGCGCGCCGCGGCCGTCCCGACCGCCGCGGCCACCGTCAGCAGGCCCGCCGCGGTGTGCGCCGCCCGCAGCCGGGCGACCAGTCGGCGGCCGTACCAGAAGCCGGGCCGGCTCAGCGCGGTGCGGCCGGGGCCGTTCTCGGGTTCGGGCGCCCGGTCGAGGGGCTCCTGGGACTCGTACGCCCGCCAGGTGCGGTGGGACAGGTACCACAGGAGGCCGGTCAGCGCGGTCGGAACCAGGGCGGCGAGGGCGAGGCGGCGGCCGGGCGGGCTCCACCAGCCGTTCTCCGACACCGCCGGTGACAGGAAGCCCAGCCAGGAGTGCCGCTCGGCGCACGCGCGCGTGCCCGCGCACTGCCAGGCCGTGAGGTCGAGGGCCACCTCGCAGGCCGCGGCGACCAGCAGCACCGTCAGGCTCAGCCCGGCCAGCCGCACGAGCAGCCCGTAGAGGCGGACCGCGCGGGTGCCCTCCCGGGCCGCCGGGCGCATCCAGTGGGCCAGGTTGACCACCATGAACGGCAGCAGCAACAGCCACAGCGCCCGGGTGCCGTTCCCCGAGGTGAGGTTGGACCAGACGTAGGCCTCGGGGACGGGGCGGTCACCGTGACCGGCCGCGCCGACCGCGCCGTCCGCGTCGGCGTCGTCGACGCGCCGGTAGACGGCCGCCGTGTCGTCGCCGGTGATCCGCACCGTACGCGGATCGTTCAGCATCTTCTCGGGCGTGGCCCCGCCCACGCCGTGGACCAGCAGTTCCAGGGCCGCTCCGCCCCGAGAGGAACGTTCCACTGTTCGCACTTCCCCCGTGACACGCCGTCGACATGTGTCCGTGCGGGCACAAGGATCTCCGCTGCGGGGGCGGCTTACACCTCTCGTCACCGAATCTCCCCCTGACCGTGTGACAGGAGGTGACCGAACCGTGGGACGGGAGCCGATCACGCCGTGGAATGGCATGCACGCGTCGGGGTGGTGGCGCTGCTCGGGCGCCCGCATGCGAGGATGGGACGCCCGCGCACTGTGGCCAGGGAGAATATCCTCGGCGCAGCAGGTGGGCGAGCCTGTCGGACGTGTGAGGAAAGGACCGGAGCGTACGTGAGCGAGAATCAGAACCTCCTCGCGGAGCAGCGCCGCGCCCTGATCCTGGACGAGGTTCGGCGCCGTGGCGGCGTCCGTGTCAACGAGCTGACCCGCAAGCTCGGCGTGTCGGACATGACGGTGCGCCGCGACCTCGACGCGCTGGCCCGTCAGGGCGTTCTGGAGAAGGTGCACGGGGGCGCGGTGCCGGTCGTGGAGGCCAGCACCCACGAGCCCGGCTTCGAGGCGAAGTCCGGCCTGGAGCTGACCGCCAAGGAGGACATCGCGCGGGCCGCCGCCGCGCTGGTCGCGCCGGGCAGCGCGATCGCCCTGTCGGGCGGTACGACGACGTACGCGCTGGCGCACCAGCTGGTGGACGTGCCGGATCTGACCGTGGTGACCAACTCGGTGCGGGTGGCGGACGTCTTCCATGTCGCGCAGCGCACCTCGGGCCCGCGTCAGGGCGCGGCCACGGTGGTGCTGACCGGTGGTGTGCGCACCCCGTCCGACTCGCTGGTCGGGCCGGTCGCCGACCAGGCGATCAAGGCGCTCCACTTCGACCTGCTGTTCCTCGGCGTGCACGGGATATCCGCCGAGGCGGGCCTGTCTACGCCGAACCTCGCGGAGGCCGAGACCAACCGCCGGCTCGTGCAGTCGGCGCGCCGGGTCGTGGTGGTCGCGGACCACACCAAGTGGGGTGTGGTGGGCCTCAGTTCGTTCGCCGAGCTGGAGCAGGTTGACACGCTGGTGACGGACGCGGGGCTGCCGGCCGCGGCACGCGCGGAGATCGCCGAGCATCTGCGTCAGCTGGTCGTGGCGGGCGAGCCCGATGAGGGTGCAGACATCTGACGGACCGGCGGTTAGGGTGGCGCACCCGTTTTCCTCGCCACGAGGAGGTTGCGCGCATGGCTCGTCGACTGCGCCCCGAAGGGCTCGACTTCGTCGGAACCGCTCCCGTACGGCTGGTCTTCGCCCGTGAGGTCGCCGCCTCCCCGGAGCGGGTGTTCCGGGCGCTCGCGCAGGACGTGCCCGGCTGGGCCGAGTGGTTCCCGGCGGTGACCTCGGCCCAGCCGCTGGACGGCGGGGCGGCACGGGACGTACGGCTGTGGGGCGGCACGCGCTTCCGTGAGACGGTGCTCGCGGCCGAGGAGCCCGAGGTGTACGCCTATCGCGTGGACGTCACGAACGCTCCGGCGATCCGGGCCCTGGTGGAGGAGTGGCGGCTCGCCCCGGCCGGGGCCGGGACCCGGGTGCAGTGGACGTTCGCGGCGGACGGCCCCGCCGCGTTCCGGACCGGGCTGCGGCTGGCCAGACCCGGCCTGGGCCGCTCCTTCCGGGGCGCGGTGACAGCCCTGGACCGGCGGCTCACGACGGGGGCGTAGCGCTGCTGGGCCTGGACCGGCGGCTCACCGCGGCGCCGTGGCGCCCGGGGCCAGGATCTGCGGCACACCACAACGGCATCACGCTGAGGCCGGACCGGCGGATCACCACGACGCCGAAGCGCTGAGGCCCGATCGGCGGCACACCACAGCATCGTCACACTGAGGCCGGACCGACGGCACACCACGACGCCATGGCGCCGAGGCTGGACCGACGAACCACCGCAACCCCGCAGCACAGAGACCGGAACCGGCGCCACACCACAGCGTCGTCACGCTGGCGCCGGACCAGCGGCGCACCGCGGCGCCGAAGGCTGAGGCCGGGCCGACGGATCACGACGGCGCCGTAGCGATGAGGCCTGACCGGCGGATCACACCGGCGCCGTAGCGCGGACGCCGCTCCGGCGGCTGATCACGGCCGCGCCCGGAGCGGCGTAGCCCTCACTCCGGCCACACGCCCGTGTCCAGCAGGGACTCGATCTCCGCCGTGTACGGGGCGATGTCCAGGCCCTGTTGGGCCAGCCAAGCGTCGGAGTAGTACTTGTCGAGGTAGCGGTCCCCGGGGTCGCACAGCAGGGTGACCACGCTGCCGTGGCGCCCGTCCGCGACCATCTCGGCGACGATCTTGAGCGCGCTCCACAGCCCGGTGCCGGTCGAGCCGCCCGCCTTGCGGCCGATGGCCCGTTCCAGCGCGCGTACGGCGGCGACCGAGGCCGCGTCGGGGACCTTCATCATCCGGTCGACGGCGCCGGGCACGAAGCTGGGCTCCATGCGGGGCCGGCCGATGCCCTCGATCCGGGAGGCGCAGTCGCAGGTGACGTCCGGATCGCCGGTGGTCCAGCCCTCGAAGAAGCAGGAGTTCTCGGGGTCGGCGACGCAGATGCGGGTGTCGCGCTGCGTGTAGTGGACATAGCGGGCGAGGGTCGCCGAGGTGCCGCCGGTGCCGGCCGTGGCGACGATCCACGCGGGCTCCGGAAACCGCTCCAACTCCAGCTGGCGGAAGATGGACTCGGCGATGTTGTTGTTGCCGCGCCAGTCCGTCGCCCGTTCGGCGTAGGTGAACTGGTCCATGTAGTGGCCGCCGGTCTCCGCCGCGAGGCGGGCGGACTCCTCGTACATCGTGCGGGAGTCGTCGACGAAGTGGCAGCGTCCGCCGTGGAACTCGATGAGGCGGATCTTCTCGGCGCTCGTCGTGCGCGGCATGACGGCGATGAAGGGCACCCCGATCAGCTTGGCGAAGTACGCCTCGGAGACGGCCGTGGAACCGCTGGACGCCTCTATCACCGGGCGACCCGGCCGGATCCAGCCGTTGCAGAGGCCGTAGAGGAAGAGAGAACGGGCCAGGCGGTGCTTGAGGCTGCCGGTCGGGTGGGTCGACTCGTCCTTGAGGTACAGGTCGATGCCCCACCGGTCCGGGAGCGGGAAGCGCAGCAGATGGGTGTCGGCCGAGCGGTTGGCGTCGGCCTGGACCTTGCGGACGGCTTCCTTCAGCCAGTCGCGGTAGGCGCCGTCGCTATGGTCGACGTCGAGGGTGGCGCCGGTCCGGGTCTGCTGAGGGGTGGTCACAGCGGGGCTCCTTCGCACTTCGCGCAAACGGCGTGTCGCGCGGCCGACACACCGATCATATGCACCTCCCGCACCACTTCTCACCTGCATAAACACACCTTTGAGGGCCTCAAAGGCGACGCTGGGGAGCGAGTGCGGGCGGCCAGGGGGGCGCATTCGCGCGAATGCTCCCCCGGCCCCAGGTCGGCGCGCCATGCGTACTGGTGCTCGACGCCCGGCGCGGGCAGACTGCACCGCGCGGGGCCGAAACTCCCGGACCGGGCGAAAGACCCCGGGCGGGACGCGGAGCCCGGACGGGGGCGCACACTGGATCACGGACACGGTTCCGATCGGCTCGGACCGATCGGCTCGGTACGACCGCAAGGGGGCGGGGAGGCATGGCGGAGCCGGAGTTCACGGCGACGGGCGTGCGGATCGGGAAGCGGCTGCGCTCGCTCACCCGGGCCGGGCAGGTGCGGATCAACGACGGCAGGCTGGAGCTGCTCACCAGTTACGGCAGCGAGATCGACAGCGCGCCGGTGCAGGCGGTCCGCGCCTCCAGGCCCTGGTTCGCGCCGGAGGACCGGGCACTGGCCGACCTGAACGGCAACCGGTACCTGCTGACCCTCGGCGACCACGACCCGGCCCCCGGTGAGCCCGGGCCGCCCGCGGCACGCCGGTTCATCGAGGCCGTACGCAAGGCCGCCGGCCGTCGTCACTGACTGTCGCGCGAGGATGCCGCGCGAGTTGCGCCGTGGCACCCCCTGAGTCACGCTGTTCTCACGTCACTCTGGGTTTACCGGCGATAACGCTGCGAACCAGCCCGCCGGCCACGACAGCAGGCGGCCGCCTTGCGCAGCAGCTCTGCTCGATCGATCCGAACTCCGTGTTCTTCCGGACCTCAGTCGGGGAGTCGCAGCCGTGATCAGCAACCCAAGCAGGCACTGCACGGTGGAGCTCCAAGCCCTGCCGTCGCGGATCGGCCAGGTCCGCAGAATCGTATCGGCGCAGTTGCGCTACTGGCATCTGGATCCGTTGATAGACCGGGCCGCGCTCGGTGTGACGGAGCTGTTGACGAACGTCCACCGGCACGCCGAGCCCGACAAGATGTGCGTCGTGGAGATGGAGCTGCTGCTCGACCGGCTCACCGTCTCCGTCCGGGACCACGATCCGCGGCTTCCGGTGGTGGGGGCCGTCGACGAGGAGACGCTGGCCACCTGCGGGCGTGGGCTCGCCATGGTGGCCGCGGTGAGCGAGAGCTGGGGCGCGCGGCCGGACGGCGAGTCCGGCAAGGTCGTCTGGTTCACGCTGCCGGCGGCGGTCTCCCCGCCGGAGCGGGTGGCGCGTCCGCCTCGCCGTACGCCCAGGGAACAGGCCGCGCCGCGGTTCGCGGAGGTCGTCTCCGTGGACGCGCACCGGCCCGCGCATGCTCCCGCCCGGTCGGCCGTCGTCGGCTGACCGGGCGGTGACCCGCCCTCCGGATGTCCTCCGGATGCGCGCCGGATGTGCTCCGGATGTGCGCCGGATGTGCACCGGCTGCCCTTCCGGGTGACTTCCGGGTGCGGGTCACTCCGTGGCGATGGCCCGCAGGACGTCCAGTCGGGCGGCCCGGCGGGCCGGGCGCAGGCCCGCGAGGGCGCCGGCGGCGAGGCCCACCAGGGCCACCACGGCGAGCTGGACGGGCGGCACCGCGAAGGCGAAGGAGCTGTCGCTCGCCCCGTCGGAGGCGCGGACCAGGACCCAGCCGAGGAAGGCGCCGAGGGCCAGGCCGCCCGCCGTGCCGAACGCGGCGACCAGGACCGACTCCCAGCGGACCATGGCCCGCAGCTGGGACCGGGTCTGGCCGACGGCCCGCAGCAGGCCCAGTTCGCGGGTGCGCTCGTGGATCGCCAGCGTCAGGGTGTTGGCGATGCCCAGCAGCGCGATGAGGACCGCGAGGGCGAGCAGGGCGTAGACGAGGGTGAGCATCATGTCGATGCCGCCCGCCGAGGAGCGCGCGTACTCGTCGCGGGTCTGGACCTCGGGGTTGCCGTACCGCTCGGCCACCTGCTCGACCGCCGCCCGGCCGGCGCTCGTGGTCACTCCGTCCGCGAAGGAGACGGCGACGAGGGTGTCGGCGTCCTGGGTGCGGTGCGGGGCCCAGGCGGCGCGGGTGACGACGTAGTCGCCGACGAGTTCGGAGCGGTCGTAGACCGCGCGGACGGTGAAGGTCCGCCGCTCGCCGTCGGTGAAGGTGAGCCGGGCCGGGTCGCCGAGCCGCAGTCCCTGCCGGTCGGCCTCCTGCCGGGTGAGGGCGAGACCGTCGGTGCCGAGGTCGCGGAGGGAACCCCGCACGCGGCCGAGATCGAAGGTGTGTTCCAGCGCCACCGGGTCGGTGACGGTCAGCGCCCGGCCCTCGCCGTCCACCTCGGCGACGCCGCGGCCGAGTCCGACGGCGGTGTCGACCTCGGGCAGGGCGGCGATCGCGGGGGCCAGCTTCGGGCTGAGGCCGCTGCCGCCCGCGCCGAAGGACGGGGTGCTGACGGCCACGTCGCCCGCGAAGGACCGGGACACGGTCTGGTCCATGGTGGCCTTGAGCGAGGCCCCGAACACGGTGAACAGGGCGACCACGGCGACGCCGATCATCAGCGCGCTCGCGGTGGCGGCGGTCCGCCTGGGGCTGCGCAGGGCGTTGCGCCGGGCGAGCCCGCCGGTGACGCCCCGCAGCCGGTCGAGGGGACCGCCGAGGACGCGGACGGCCGTGCTGGAGGCGACCGGGCCGAGGACGACGAAGGCGACCAGGGCCAGGACGGCGCCGAGGCCGGCCAGCCAGACGGACGGGGAGACCAGGACGCCGGTGAGGGTCACCGCGACGGCGAGGGCGGCCAGGCCGGCTCCGGTGACCGCGCGCGGGCGGGAGGCGCCGGAGGTGTCGACGGCGGTCTCGCGCAGCGCGGCCAGCGGGGCGGTGCGTCCGGCGCGTACGGCGGGCAGGAGCGCGGAGCCGAGGCAGACCAGGACACCGACCGCGAGCGGCAGGGCGAGTGAGAGCGCGCTGATCACCAGGTCCCCCTCGGGGAAGGGGAATCCGATGGCCGGGAACAGGGCCTGGAGGCAGGCCGCGATACCGATGCCGCCCGCGAGTCCGGCCGCGGAGGCGGTCACGGCGACCGCGCTCGCCTCGACGAGGGTCGAGGCGGTCACCTGGCGGCGGGCGGCGCCGAGGGCGCGCAACAGGGCGTTCTCGCGGGCGCGCTGGGCGACGACGATCGCGAAAGTGTTGTGGATGGAGAAGGTCGCGACCAGCAGGGCGACTCCGGAGAACACCAGCAGGAAGGTGGTGAAGATCGTCAGGAACTGAGAGGCGATCATGTCGGTGTTCTCCCGCGCCGCCTCCTGTCCGGTGATGGCCTCGACGCCCGCGGGCAGCACGGGAGTGAGCCGTTCCACCAGCTGCGACTGGCTCACGCCGGGGTCGGCGCGCACCACGATGCTCGCGGCCCGGCCGGGCCGGGCGGTGAGGTGGTTCTCGGCGTCGGCGCGGGTCATGCCGGTGAAGGTCACCTGGGCCATGCCGTCCTCGCCGCCGAAGGTCGCGAGGCCGACGATCGTCACGCGCACCGGGTCGGGCGTCCGCAGGGTGGTGGTGTCGCCGATGGCGAGGCCGCCCTTGTCGGCGGCGCCGCGGTTGACGACGACCTCGCCGGACCGGGCGGGGGCGCGGCCCTCGGCGAGGCGGTACGGGTTGAGCTTCGGGTCGGTGATCCAGTTGCCGGCCAGGGTGGGCGGGCCCTGGCCGCCGATCGGCTTCCCGTCGCGGCCGACGAGCCGGCCGGCGCCCTGGATGTCGGGGGCGGCGGCCGCCACACCGGGGACCGCCTCGACGTCCGCGACCAGGGAGGTGCGCACGGGCGCGCGTACGCCCTGGCTCTCGCCGGGGGTGGTGATGGCGTCGGCGCCGCGCACGACCGCGTCCGTGCCGGCGGTCGCACTGCCGAACATCGAGTCGAAGCTCGTGCGCAGGGTGTCGCCCATGACGAGCGTGCCGGCCAGGAAGGCCACGCCGAGGAAGACGGCGAGGAAGGTCCCGGCGAAGCGGCGCCGGTGGGCGCGCAGCGAGGCCAGGCTGAGGCGGACGGCGGCACTCATGACGGCACCTCGGAGGCTTTCGAGGGAACCGCGGAGGCTTTCGACGGCACCTCGAAGGCTTTCATGCGGTCCAGGACGCGGTCGGCGGTCGGCGACTCCATCCGGTCGACGAGCCGTCCGTCGGCGAGGAAGACGACCTCGTCGGCGTGGGCGGCGGCCACCGGGTCGTGGGTGACCATGACGACCGTGCGGCCGGTCTCGCGCACGGTCCGGGCGAGGAGTCCGAGCACCTCTCGCCCGGAGCGGGAGTCGAGGTTGCCGGTGGGCTCGTCGGCGAAGACCACGTCGGGGCGGCCGGCGAACGCGCGGGCCACGGCGACGCGCTGCTGCTGGCCGCCGGAGAGTTCCGCGGGCCGGTGGCGCAGCCGGTCGCGCAGTCCGACGACGTCGACCAGGGCGTCGATCCACTCGGCCTCGCCCCGGTCGCCGGCGAGGTCCAGCGGCAGCCGGATGTTCTCCTCGACGGTGAGCGTCGGCACCAGGTTGTACGCCTGGAAGACGAAGCCGACCCGGTCGCGGCGCAGCAGTGTCAGACGGCGGTCGTCGAGGGCGCCCAGCTCGGTGTCGCCGATGTGGGCGGTGCCCGAGGTGAGCGCGTCCAGCCCGGCCGCGCAGTGCATCAGGGTGGACTTGCCGGAGCCCGACGGGCCCATGATCGCGGTGAGGCGTCCGGCCGGGAAGGCCACGCTCACCCCGTCCAGGGCCCGTACGGCGGTGTCGCCGACGCCGTACACCTTCACGGCGTCGACGACCCGGGCGGCCGTCCGGGTGGCGGTCGCGCTGGTCATGCCGCACCGCCCTTGCCCTCGAACCGGTCGTACCGGCCGAACTGCTCGTCCAGGACGGACAGCCGGCGCCAGTACTCGTCCTCGTCGATCTCGCCGGAGGCGAAGCGCCGGCCGAGGACGGCGAGGGGCGAGTCGCCGGTGGGGCGCGGGTCCGCCGCGTTCCACGGGCCGCGGCGGCCGCGCCACACCGTGCGGCGCAGGAGCGTGACGGCGCCGACGACGACGGCCGCCCAGATCAGCGGGAGGAACAGGATCCACGGGCCGGGTCCGCCGTCCCAGTTCGCCAGGGTGTTCATCTCGGGTCATCTCCTCGGTGAGGCGGTGAGGTGTTCCGTTGTGCCTCGACCGTCCCGCGCGGAGGGGGTCCGGGTCGTCCTACGGCCAGCGGCAGTGCGGGTACCTCCCGGGGAGTAGACGGGCCCGCTCGGCCTGCTCCCGGCCACCCCTCGACCTCTGTAACTACTAGTATGTACAGTGAGATCATGACGACGTCCGAGCGACTGATCGAGTCCACCCGGGAGCTGCTCTGGGAGCGCGGGTACGTGGGCACCAGCCCCAGGGCGATCCTGGAACGCGCCGGTGCCGGGCAGGGCAGCATGTACCACCACTTCAAGGGCAAGCCCGATCTCGCGCTGGCCGCGATCCGGCGGACCGCCGAGGAGATGCGCGCCGCCGCCGAGGGAGTACTGCACGGCCCGGGCACGCCGTACGAGCGCATCGAGGCGTATCTGACACGTGAACGCGATGTGCTGCGCGGCTGCCCGATCGGGCGGCTGACGATGGATCCGGACGTCGTCGCGAGCGCGGAGCTGCGCGAGCCGGTCGACGAGACCATCGACTGGATCCGGGAGCAGCTCGCCGGGATCGTCGAAGAGGGCAAGGAGCAGGGGCAGTTCCGGCCCGAGCTGGACGGCGAGGCGATCGCCGCGACCGTCGTCGCGACCGTGCAGGGCGGCTATGTCCTGGCCCGCGCCTCCGGCTCACCGGCCGACTTCGACGCGGGCGTCCGCGGGCTGCTGGCCCTGCTCGCTCCCCGTTCCGCCGCGTACCTGTCCTAGGAGGCCTCGGATGCACGCCATGCAGTACGAGCTGACGCTGCCCGCCGACTACGACATGGGCGTCGTCCACGCGCGTGTGGCCCGCGTCGGGCATCTGCTCGACGGCTGGGAGGGGCTCGGGATCAAGGCGTACCTGGTGCGCGAGCGCGGGATGCACGGCTCGCCGGTGAACCAGTACGCGCCGTTCTACCTCTGGAACACCGTGGAGGGCATGAACGCGTTCCTGTGGGGAGGCCCCTTGCAGGGGCTGAGCGACGACTTCGGGCGCCCGGTGGCCCGGCAGTGGACCGGGCTGGCGTACGAGGAGGGCGTGGCCGCGACGTCGCCCGCGCCGTTCGCCGTACGGCGGCGCGTGCCGGTGCCGGACGGGGCGGTGCTCGCGGACGTCGCGCGGGACGCCGTGGCGGAGGCCGGGCGGCTGGCGCGGGAGGACGGGGCGGTGCTCGCGGCGGCGGCCGTGGACACGAGCCGCTGGGAGACCGTGCACTTCTCGCTGTGGGAACACGGCACACCGAAGGCCGACGGCGACCTGTTCCGGGTGCTGCACCTGTCGGCACCGGGGCGGGGCACCCTGCCCGGGGGCCGGCAGTGGTGACGGCCGTGCGAACCGGGCTCGGGTGACGGCTGTGCGGGGCTGAGATCCGGCCCGGGCGTGGCCCGATCATGTCGGGTTCTGTCCCGGCCCGGCACTGCCGTGCGCGCGAGGCGCGCCGAGGATGGGAGTCGTCAGGTCACCCCGCGAACGAGGAGCTGGACGAGATGGCCCTGGAGATGCGCGACCGCTGCGAGCGTTGTACGACGGCCGCCCTGCCGCCCGAGGCACCGGCCCTGATCTGCTCCTACGAGTGCACCTTCTGCGTGCCCTGCGGTGCGCAGCTGCGGGACGTCTGCCCCAACTGCGGGGGTGAGCTGGTGGCCAGGCCGCGGGGGGGGGGGGGGGGGGGGGGGGGGGGGGGGGGGGGGGGGGGGGGGGGGGGGGGGGGGGGGGGGGGGGGGGGCGTCATGCATGGGGGGGTGGGGTTGGTGGGT
>NZ_JBVJAB010000009.1:0-15969 GCF_055591025.1 Streptomyces sp. NPDC041784 | reverse complement strand
CAGGGCTCCCCCTTCTCCGTTCCTTGTGTCGCCCGGCTGGGGCACTCCCCCCCCCGCTGTGGGGGTGCTTTGGTCCCCCCCCCACCCCCCCCCCCCCCCCCCCCCCCCCCCCCCGACACGACGCCGGACCCGCGTGGTTCAGGCGTTCTCGTCGAAGCTCGCGAAGTACGCGGCGGCCATGTCCTCGTCGCCGTGTCCCTGCGCGGCGGCCCGCTCCATCCGGTCGGCGGTCGCGGCCGCCACGTCCAGTCGGACGCCGTTGTTCCGGCCGGCCTCGACGATGAGCCGCGCGTCCTTGGCCGCCGTCGTGACCGCGAACTGGGCGGGCGACAACCGCTCTTCGAGCACCAGGCCCGTCTTGGCGCGCAGGTAGCCCATGTCCAGCGGTCCGCCCGCGATCAGCCCGAAGAACGCCTCCGGGTCGACACCCAGGGCCTGCGACAGGGCGAGTACCTCACCGGCCGCGGCGGTGGCCGCGAGAACCCAACTGTTGGCCACCAGCTTCAGCCGGGTCGCGCTGCCCGCGCCACCGTCCTCGCCGGTCCACACCGTACGGGCGCCGACCGCGTCGAAGACGGGCGCCACCGCGTCCCGGTGTCCGGCCGGACCGGCCGCCAGAACCGTCAGCTGACCGGCCTCGGCGGGCTGGCGGGTGCCCAGCACCGGCGCGTCGAAGAACACCAGCCCGTGCTCGTCGGCGAAGGCGGCCAGGCCGGCGATCGCCTCGGTCCCGGCCGTCGTGGACTGCGCCCAGACGGCACCCCGGCGCAGGGCGGTCGCGGCCTCGCGCATGACCTCCAGCGTGGCGGGGCCGTCGTACAGCATGGTCAGGACCACGTCCGCGTCGCGCACGGCCTCGGCGGGGGTGTCGACGACCGCGATGCCGTCGGCGGTCAGCGGCTCGGCCTTGGCGCGGGTGCGGTTCCAGGCGCGGACGGTGTGTCCGGCGCGGGCGAGGTTGCGGGCCATCGCCGCGCCCATGATGCCGGTTCCCAGGACACTCACGGTGATCTTGTCGGTCATGGTCTCAACCTACTGCGCCGCGGCGCGCACGAGCCCGTCGCGCTGATGTGCGTACGGGTGCTGCCCGCGTTGGCGCCGCTGGTCGCCGACGGGCTGGAGCTGCGGGTCACCCAGGGGCTGACCGAGCCGCTCCTGGAGGAGATGCGGGCCGGGCGGCACGATCTGGTGGTCGCCACCCGGCGGCCGCGCGGCCGCGCCCTGGAGTCGGTGCCGTTGGCCGACGAGGAGTACGTCCTGGTCGCCTCCCCCGCCTGGGCCCGGCGGACGGCCGCCCATCCCGAGGCCGGTGACCTGTGCGCCGCGCTGCGGGACGTCCCGCTGATCACCTACGCCGAGGACCTGCCCATCGCCCGCCGCTACTGGCGGAACGTCTTCGGCAAGCAGCTCACCGCGCGGGCCGCGGTCACCGTGCCGAACCTCTACGCGGTGCTGTCCGCCGTCAACGCGGGTGCCGGTCACAGCGTCCTGCCGTACTCCTTGTGCCAGGAGTACCTGGACGCGGGCCGTCTCGCGCGGCTGCACGCCCCCGAGGAACCGCCGCTCAACACCCTGTTCCTCGTCCAGCCCGGGCGCCGAGGCCAATCCCGAGGTACTCCGGGTCCGCGACCGGCTGTCGGCGGCGGCACGCGACTGGTAGTCACAGGGAGGGAGAGGTCTCGTCGAGGGGAGTGGATCATGCGGATCCGTTACGCGGTCGTGGTATGCGCCGGTACGGCCGTGCTGGCGGCCTCGCTGACCGGCTGCACGGTGGAGGTCGCGGGCAGCACGGGCGTCACGGTGACCGAGGACGGACAGCCGGTCGGGGTGCTGATGGTCTGTCACGACCACATCGACGGCGTCACGTTGTACACCGACGACGGCACGAGTGAGGGTGACGGGAACGGGGACGGGGACGGGGACGGGGAGACGCTCGCGACATGGAGCCGCACCCGGGCCGCGACCGGTTTCGTCACCTGGCCGCTGGCCGGCGGCGTCGCGGGCTGGACCGTCGAGAAGCCGATGCCGGACCGGCTGGAAGCCGGGCGCACGTACACCCTGTACGGCTGGACCGAGGACAACTCCTGGTCGACGGGCCACGTGTCCTTCACCCCCGCGCAGCTGGCCGGTCTCACGCCGGGCCAGGTGCGCCACTTCACGGGTGACGTGACCGGCGCCGACGACGACGGCTACCGCACCGATTCGTTCGCCGACTTCCGCGCCGCCGCCTGCGCGGACGACTGACACGGTCCCGGCATCCGTGGGCGGGCGGATGTTCAGACCTCGACGAGCGCCGCCAGCGGATCGTCGAGCACCGGCTGCCAGGCCAACTCGGCCGCGCCGACCAGGCTGTTGTGGTCGAGGGAGCAGGCGAGGATGGGGACTCCGCCGCTGCGGCCCCAGAGGCTGCGGTCCGCGACGACCGCCCGCAGCCGGTCGGGGTCGGCGTCCAGGAGGGTGCGGTGCAGACCCCCGAGGATGATCCGGTCGGGGTTGAGGATGTTCACCAGTCCGGCCAGGCCCAGGCCGAGCCGGTCGATCAGGGCCTCGGCGGCCGTGCGGACCACGGGGTCGCCGTACTCCTCGCGGACCAGTTCGTTGGCCTGCTGGAGCAGGGAGCCCTCGGGGCCGGGGTCGCGCCCGGCGGTGGTGAGGAGGGCGAGCGGATCGGCCTCGACGTCGAGGCAGCCGCGGCTGCCGCAGTGGCAGGGGCGGCCCTCGGGGTTGACGGTGAGGTGGCCGACCTCCAGGGCGAGGCCCGAACTGCCCGTGTGCAGACGGCCGTCGAGGACGAGCGCGCCACCGACGCCCCGGTGCCCGGTGGCCACGCACAGCAGGTCGCGGGCGCCGCGCCCGGCGCCGTGCCGGTGTTCGGCGAGTGCGGCGAGGTTGACGTCGTTGCCCGCGAAGGCGGCCCCGGTGATCCCGGCGTCCCGGACCCGGTCGGCGAAGATCTCCCGCACCCGCGCCCCCACCGGCCAGGCCAGGTGGAGGGGATTGAGGGCCAGACCCTCGGGTTCTGCGACGGCGGACGGTACGGCGAGTCCGGCGCCCACGCACCGGCGTCCGGTCCGCCGCAGCAGTTCGGCGCCGGCGTCGACGGCGGCGCCGAGCACCTTCGCCGGGTCGGCGTCGACGGCCTCGCAGCTCGGGGTGGTGGCCACGATCCGCCCGCCGAGCCCGACCAGCGCGGCCCGGAACCCGTCGGAGTGCACCTGGGCGGCCAGGGCGACCGGTCCGTCCTCGGCGACGTCCAGCCGGTGCGAGGGGCGGCCCTGGGAGCCGGCGGCGGCGCCGGGCCGGGCGTCGACCCGGATCAGGCCCAGCGCCTCCAGCTCCGCGGCGACCGCGCCCGCCGTGGCGCGGGTGACGCCGAGCTCGGCGGTGAGCACCGCCCGGGTGGGGGCACGTCCGGTGTGCACCAGCTCC
Organism: Streptomyces sp. NPDC041784; assembly: GCF_055591025.1. NCBI lineage: Bacteria > Bacillati > Actinomycetota > Actinomycetes > Kitasatosporales > Streptomycetaceae > Streptomyces > Streptomyces sp. NPDC041784. The sequence goes on along the minus strand of NZ_JBVJAB010000009.1, from coordinate 12,540 downwards.
AACGCGGGGCCGAGCGCACCGCGCCCCCGGTCCAGCCGCGCCCTCGAGGTGGTTCCTTCCCCCGCCGTCCGGGGGTCCGCCTTGCCGCTCATGAGGGGGAGTCTCCCATGATCCGTTCCTCAGCCGGTGCCGGGGAAGCCGCTGACCCGCAGGGTGATGTTCAGCCGTCCGGTCAGGCCCAGGGCGGCCGGGGCCGTGCCGGGCAGGACGCGGGGCACGCCGTGGTAGGCCTGGCGGGACGGCCCGCCGAAGACGAACAGGTCGCCGCTGCGCAGTTCGACGTCGGTCCAGGGCCGGGTGCGGGTCTCGGTGTTGCCGAAGCGGAAGACGCAGGTGTCGCCGAGGCTGAGGGAGACCACCGGCGCGTCGGACCGCTCGTCGGCGTCGCGGTGCATGCCCATCCGGGCGTCCCCGTCGTAGAAGTTGATCAGCGCGATGTCGTAGGACTCCCCGGCGGTGCCGAGCGCGTCGGCCACCGCCCGCCGGCCCAGCTCGCCCAGCCACGCCGGGAAAGGCTTCACCGGCGCGCCGTCCCCGTCGGTGACCGTGCGGGCGTAGGCGTACGGGTACCAGTGCCAGCCCAGGCAGACCTGGCGGGCGGTCATCGTGCCGCCGCCGGGGGTGCGGACCGTGCGCAGTCCGGCCAGCGGGCGGGCCCACGCCCGGCAGGCCCGCAGCAGCTCGCGCTGGTGGTCCGGGTCCAGCCAGTCGGGCACGTGCACCGCGCCCGGCGCGATCTGGACGCGTTCGCGGGGAAACAGCTCGCCGTCCATGATGCCCATCCTGCCCCACGGGGTCTGAGCTGCGGCTCGGCTAGCCTTGACCCACGATGAACGACCGTATGACGACGCCGTGGGGCGAGGCCGCCCTGGCCCGCCACCCCGAGGATCCGCGCGACCGGCTGCGCGCCTGGGACGCCTCCGACACCTACCTGCTCAGACACCTCGCGGAGCAGGACGTTCCGCTGACCGGCACGGTCGTGGTGCTCGGCGACCGCTGGGGCGCGCTGGTCACGGCGCTCGCGGCGCACCGCCCGACCCAGATCACCGACTCCTGGCTGGGGCAGGAGGCGACGCGGGCGAACCTCGCGCGGGCCGGCGTCGAGCCCGGCTCGGTCCTGCTGCTCACGACCCAGGACCCGGTGCCGGAGCGGATCGACGTGCTGCTGGTCCGGGTGCCGAAGAGCCTCGCGCTGCTGGAGGACCAGCTGCTGCGCCTGGCGCCCGCCGTGCACGCGGACACGGTCGTGGTCGGCACCGGCATGGTGAAGGAGATCCACACCTCGACGCTGCGGCTGTTCGAGCGGATCCTCGGCCCGACCCGGACCTCCCTGGCCGAGCAGAAGGCCCGGCTGATCTTCTGCACCCCGGACCCGTCACTGGCGCGCCCCGCCACCCCGTGGCCGTACGCCTACGATCTGCCCGGCGACCTCGGCCGCGCGCTCGCCGGCCGCCCGGTCGTCAACCACGCGGGCGTGTTCTGCGCGGACCGGCTCGACATCGGCACCCGGTTCTTCCTCCAGCACCTGCCGGAGACCCACGGCACCCGGCGGGTGGTCGACCTGGGCTGCGGCAACGGGATCGTCGGGACGGCGGTGGCGCTGGCCAACCCGGCGGCCGAGGTGCTGTTCACGGACGAGTCGTTCCAGGCGGTGGCCTCGGCGGAGGCGACGTACAAGGCCAACGGGGTGCCGGGGCACGCCGAGTTCCGGGTCGGGGACGGCCTGGACGGGGTGCCGGACGACAGTGTGGACCTCGTGCTGAACAACCCGCCGTTCCACTCCCACCAGGCGACGACGGACGCGACGGCGTGGCGGATGTTCAGCGGGGCGCGGCGGGTGCTGCGGCCGGGCGGCGAGCTGTGGGTGGTGGGCAACCGTCACCTCGGCTATCACGTGAAGCTGAAGCGGCTGTTCGGGAACGGCGAAGTGATCGCCGGGGACCGGAAGTTCGTGGTGCTGCGGGCGGTCAGGAAGGGCTGAGCAGGCGGGTGAGCCGCTCCACGGTCCGCGCCATCGCGTCGCGGGCCGCGCTCAGGTAGGTGCGGGAGTCGACCGCCTCCGGGTGGGTGGCGAGGTGCTCCCGGATCGCGCCGGTCATGGCCTGGTTGAGGGCGGTGCCGATGTTGACCTTGGTGATGCCGCCCGTGACGGCGGTGGTCAGCTCGTCGTCCGGGACGCCGGAGGAGCCGTGCAGGACGAGCGGCACGTCGAGGGCGGTGGCCAGACGTGCGAGGAGCGCGTGGTCGAGGGTGGCGGTGCGGGTGGTCATCGCGTGGACGCTGCCGATGGCCACGGCCAGCGCGTCCACCCCCGAGTCCGCGACGAACGCGCGAGCCTCGACGGGATCGGTGCGGGCCCCCGGCGCATGGGCGCCCTTGCCGCCGATCTCCCCCAACTCCGCCTCGATCCACAGCCCTTGGGCGTGCGCCCGGTCGACGGCGGCCCGGGTCGCGGCGAGATTCTCGTCGTACGGGAGCCGGGAGGCGTCGTACATCACGGAGCTGAACCCGGCGTCGGCGGCCTGGTAAAGCAGGCGGTCGCTCCGGACGTGGTCGAGGTGCAACGCGACCGGTACGGCGGCGTGTTCGGCGGCGACGGCCGCGGCGCGGGCCAGCGGCAGCAGGCGCCCGCCGCGGAACGCGACCGCGTTCTCGCTGACCTGGAGGACGACGGGCGCGCGGGCGGCCTCGGCGCCGGCGACGACCGCCTCGACGTGCTCCAGCGTGATGATGTTGAAGGCGGCGACGGCGGCACGGGCCTCGCGGGCGCGGACGACCAGTTCGCCGGTGGTGGTGAGGGGCACGGCACCTCCTGGGGGACCGGTCAGAGGATCACCGAGCGGGTGAGGTGGCGGGGCCGGTCCGGGTCGAGGCCGCGGGCGGCGGCGACGGCCACGGCCAGGCGCTGGGCGCGGACCAGTTCGGCGAGCGGGTCCAGGGCGGCGGGAATCCACAACGCGCCGGTGGCCCGGACCTGTTCGGCCAGGCCCTCGGGGGCCTCGCCGAGCATCCAGGTGGCCGTGCCGGCGGTGCTGATGCTGACGGGCCCGTGCCGGTACTCCATCGCGGGGTACGACTCGGTCCAGGCCAGGGCCGCCTCGCGCATCTTCAGGGCGGCCTCGTTCGCGAGGCCGACGGTCCAGCCGTGCCCCAGGAAGGTGAACTGCCCGCAGTCCACGAGCCCTTCGGGCAGCGGCTCGGCGAGGGCGGTGCGGGCGTCGGCGACGGCGGCGTCCGGGTGCAGGCCGAGGTGGGCGCGGAGCAGGGTGAGCGCGGTGGTCGCGAACCTCGTCTGCACGACGGAGCGTTCGTCGGCATAGGCCAGGACCACGACCTGGTCGGCGGCGCGCATGACGGGGGTGTGCGGGTCGGCGGTGATCGCGGTCGTGCGGGTGTGGCCGCGCAGTCGGGCGAGCAGGTCGAGCACCTCGGTGGTGGTGCCCGAGCGGGTGAGGGCGACGACTCGGTCGTAGGCGCGTCCGTGGGGGAAGACGGAGGCGGCGAAGGCGTCGGTCTCGCCGTGGCCCGCGCCCTCACGCAGGGCGGCGGCCGCCTGGGCCATGAAGAAGGAGGTGCCGCAGCCGACGATCGCGACCCGCTCCCCCGGTGTCGGCAACTCCCCCGTGTACCGGCCGGCTTCGGCCGCGACGCGGGTCCAGCACTCGGGCTGGCCGGCCAGCTCGTCCTCGACGTACGTCATGCCCCACCCCTCCCAGCGATGCTTGTTCCTGCAAGATAGAGGCATCTTTCGAACAACTTCAAGCATGCGAACGGAGACCGCCGATGTCCCGCGACACCCGCTGGAAGGCCTTGCTGGAGCTGCTCGTCGAGCGTGGCCGACTGGACGTGGAGGACGCGGCGGCTCAGCTGTCGGTGTCGGCCGCGACGATCCGGCGCGACTTCGACCAGCTCGCCGAGCAGCAGATGCTGGTGCGCACCCGGGGCGGCGCGGTGGTGCACGGGGTGTCGTACGAGCTGCCGCTGCGCTACAAGACGGCCCGGCACGCCTCCGAGAAGCTGCGGATCGCCCGGGCGGTGGCGGATCTGGTCGCGCCCGGTGAGGCGGTCGGGCTGACCGGGGGTACGACCACGACGGAGGTGGCGCGGGCGCTGGCCGTCCGCGCGGACCTGGCGTCCGGCTCGCCGGCGCTGACCGTCGTCACGAACGCGCTGAACATCGCGGGCGAGCTGGCCGTGCGGCCCCAGTTCAAGATCGTGGTGACCGGCGGGGTGGCGCGCGCCCAGTCGTACGAGCTGGTCGGGCCGCTCGCGGACGGGGTGCTGGGGCAGATCACCCTCGACGTGGCGGTGCTCGGGGTCGGGTCCTTCGACGTGACGCACGGCGCCGCCGCGCACGACGAGGCCGAGGCGGCGGTCAACCGGCTGCTGTGCGAACGCGCGGAGCGGGTCGTGGTCGCCACCGACTCCAGCAAGCTGCGGCGGCGCGCGTTCGCCCGGATCTGCGCGACCGACGCGGTGGACGTCCTGGTCACGGACACGGCGGCGGACGCGGGGACGGTACGCCGGTTCGAGGAGGCCGGGGTCCGGGTCGTCACGGTGTGACGACCCGGGCGCCCCCTCGCCGGCCGCGCAGCGAACTAGCCTCCGGTGTGGGCGAGTTCGATGTCGTGGTCGTCCACGCCGTCGCCGCCGAGGGTGATCCCGGTCGCACGGGGTGGGTAGCCGGTGGCTGTGACGGTGTACCAGCCGCTGTCCAGGTCGGAGAAGGCGTACGCCCCGTCGCTCCCGGTCGTGGCAGAGGCGACGACGTTGCCGGCGGCGTCCATCAGCGTCACCCGCGCGTCGCCCAGCGGAGCGCCGGCGCCGCGTACCGTGCCGCGCACCTGCGCGCCGGGCCGCAGTTCGACGTCGACCCGGGTGATCCCGGTGGAGCCGATCCGCACGGGCAGGGCCAGCGGCCGGTGCTTGGGCGAGCTGACCGCGAGGGTCACCGCCCCCGGCACCAGCTCGACGACGGAGAACTGGCCCGCGCCGTCCGTCCGCGTGGTGGCCAGCACGTCCCCGCCGACGTCGGTGACGACCACCACCGCCCCGGCGACCGGCGCCCCGCCGTCCGCGGTGCGCACCGCGCCGGCCAGCCCGCTGGTGCCGCTCAGCAGCACGTCGTACGTCACCGGCGTGGCCCCGACCACCACGGTGGTGGCTTGCGGCTGATGGCCGTCGGCGGCGGCGATGAGGACGTACGTGCCCTCTCCTGGCGCCTCGACGGCGTAGGCGCCGTCGGCCCCGGCGATCGCGCGGCCCACCTGGCGGCCGCCGAGCGAGATCAGGGTGACGGCGGCACCGCCCATCGGTGCCCGCTCCGCGCCGCGGACGTGGCCGCGCACGGGGTGACCGCCGGTCCGTCCGCCGTCGGCCAACCCCGGTACGGTCGCGACCAGTTCGGCCACCGCCCGGGCGAGCGGTACGGCGACGGCGGCTCCGACGGCCTGTTCCTTCGGGGCGGTGGCGGCGGCCACCCGGTGTCCCGGGGCGGCGGCGGAGGGCGGGGTGGGCTGCCCCTCGGGGGCGGCCTGCGCGGAGGCCGGGCCCGCCCGACGCCGCCCCGGAAGGAACGCCGCGACGACGAACGCGAGCACCGCCGCGCCGGAGCCGACCACCATGACCACCTTGAAACCGTTCTCGGAGGGCAGGGCGGTGGTGCCGAAGGGGGTGGTCATCCGGGCCGGGATCACCCCGGCGACCGCGCCGGCGGCGGAGGTGCCGATGGACCGCATCAGAATGTTGAGGCTGTTCGCGGCGGCCGACTCGGCGGGGTCCACGGCTCCCATGATCAGCGCGGGCATGGCGCCGTAGGCGAAGCCGATGCCGGCCCCGATGACACAGGAGACCAGCACCAGCTGCCATACGGCGTCCATCAGCACAAGGGTGAGCCCGTACCCGGCGGCCACGATCACGGCGCCGAGCATCAGGGTGACCTTGGGGCCCTTCGCCTTGGAAAGCAGGGCGGAAACCGGTGCCGTAGCCATCATCACCAGGCCCGTGGGGGCCATGACCAGGCCGGCGGCCAGCAGGGATCGGCCGAGACCGTAGCCCGTCGCCTCAGGCAACTGGAGGAGCTGGGGAAGGACCAGGGACATCGCGAACAGGGAGAAACCGAAGGCCAGGGAGGCGAGGTTGGTCACCAGCACCTGACGGCGGGCGCCGGCACGCAGGTCCACCAGCGGTTCCTCGACCCGCAGTTCGAAGAGCCCCCACAGCGGCAGGACGACCACGGCGGCGGTGAACAGCCCGAGCGTGGTGACGCCCGTCCAGCCCCAGTCGGCGCCCTTCGAGATCCCCAGCATCAGACAGACCAGTCCGGCCGCCACGCCCAGGGCTCCGACGAGGTCGAAGCGGCCGCCGGTGCGCACCGGCGACTCGGGCACGACCGCCAGGACGAGCACGGCGGCGACGGCACCGAGCGCGGCCGACGTCCAGAACAGCACGTGCCAGTCGAAGTGGCCCGCGATGAGCGCGGCGGCGGGCAGCCCGAGCGCGCCACCGACCCCGAGGGAGGCACTCATCAGCGCGGTGGCCGAGCCGAGACGCTCGGCGGGCAGTTCGTCGCGCATGACGCTGATGCCGAGCGGGATCACCCCGGACGCGAGGCCCTGGAGCGCCCGGCCGACGATCAGCGGGGCGAGCGCGTCACCGAGCGCGGCGGTGACCGAGCCGGCGATCAGCATGCCGAGGCTGACGAGCAGCATGCGGCGCTTGCCGTACATGTCGCCGAGCCGGCCCATGACCGGGGTGGCGACGGCGGCCGCGAGGAGGGTGGCGGTGACCACCCAGGCCGCGTCGGAGGCGGAGACGTCCAGCAGCTTCGGCAGCTCCGGGACGATCGGGATCACCAGGGTCTGCATGAGCGAGACCACGATCCCGCCGAAGGCCAGCGCGGCGACGACGAGTCCGGCTCGCGGCGCTGCGTACTCACCGGCCGCCATGGACTCCGCCGACCGCGCGGGATCCCCCGTCACCCCGGGACGCGCATGGGCATGGGACATGGTGAGGCCTCCGTGGGGGGATGCGAGCCGGCACAACTGCGCAGCATCGTAGGCCTAGTTGAATGACTCAACCAATTGGCACATGCGGTGTGCGGGCGGTGAAGATTCCGGGCAGGAGGAGGCCTCCTGCCCGGTCTTCGTCACGTCCCCGTCGCGTCCCCGTCGGGGCGTTACAGCGCGCGCTCCAGATGGTCCGCCACCAGCTTCACGAACCGTCCGGGCTCCTTCGGCCGGCCGCCCTCGGCGAGCACCGCCAGGCCGTGCAACAGCTCGGCGGTGCCGGCGAGTTCGGTGCGGTCCTCGCGCTCCTTGTACGCCTGGTTCAGGCCCTGCACCAGCAGGTGCCCGGGGTTGAGTTCCAGGATCCGCTGGGCCTTGGGCACCTCCTGCCCCATCGCGCGGTACATGTTCTCCAGCGCCGGGGTGAGGTCGTTCGCGTCGGAGACGATGCAGGCCGGAGAGACGGTGAGGCGGGACGAGAGGCGCACCTCCTTGACGTCCTCGCCGAGTTGCTCCTTCATCCAGCCGAGCAGAGCGGCGTACTCCTCGCCCTGCTTCTCGCGCTCGCCGTCGGCCTGCGCGTCGTCCTCCGTGCCGAGGTCGACCTCGCCCTTGGCGACGGAGCGCAGCCGCCTGCCGTCGAACTCGCCCACCACGTCGACCCACACCTCGTCGACGGGGTCGGTGAGCAGCAGGACCTCGATGCCCTTGGCCCGGAACGCCTCCATGTGCGGGGAGTTCTCGATGCTCTCGCGGGACTCGCCGGTCAGGTAGTAGACGTCCTCCTGGCCGTCCTTCATCCGCTCCACGTAGCCCGCGAGCGTGGTGGGCTCGTCGTCGGCGTGCGTGCTCGCGAACGACGCGACGGCGAGGAGGGCCTCACGGTTGTCGGGGTCGGAGAGCAGCCCCTCCTTCAGGACGGAGCCGAACTCCCGCCAGAACGTGGCGTATCGCTCCGGGGCCGCGGTCATGGTGTCCTTGACCGTGGAGAGGATCTTCTTGGTCAGCCGGCGCTGCATCATCCGGATGTGGCGGTCCTGCTGGAGGATCTCGCGGGAGACGTTCAGCGAGAGGTCCGCCGCGTCGACCACACCCTTGACGAACCGCAGGTAGGACGGCAGCAGCGCCTCGCAGTCGTCCATGATGAAGACGCGCTTCACGTACAGCTGCACGCCGCGCTTGTGGCCCTGCGTGTAGAGGTCGTGCGGGGCGTGCGAGGGGACGAACAGCAGCGCCTGGTACTCGAAGGTGCCCTCCGCCTGGAGCCGGATCGTCTCCAGCGGCTCGCGCCAGTCGTGGCTGATGTGCTTGTACAGCTCGTGGTACTCGTCGTCGGACACCTCCTCGCGCGAGCGCGCCCACAGCGCCTTCATCGAGTTCAGCGTCTCGGGCTCGGAAGCGGTTTCCCTGTCGGTTCCGTCGGTCCTGTCGGTTCCGTCGGTCCCGTCGGTGCCGTCGGTCGCGTCGGTCGCGTCGGTCGCGTCGGCATGATCCGTCTCGCCCGTCGTGCCGGTCTTCTTCGGTACCAGCCGGATTGGCCAGGTGATGAAGTCCGAGTACCGCTTGACGATGTCCTTGATCGTCCAGGCGGAGGTGTAGTCGTGCAGCTGGTCGTCGGAGTCGGCCGGCTTGAGGTGCAGGGTGACCGAGGTGCCCTGCGGCGCGTCCGCCACCGTCTCCAGCGTGTACGTGCCCTCCCCGCGCGACGACCACCGGGTGCCCTGGCTCTCGCCGGCGCGCCGGGTCACCAGGGTCATCTCGTCGGCCACCATGAAGCCGGAGTAGAAGCCGACGCCGAACTGGCCGATGAGTCCCTCGGCCCCACCCGCGTCCTGCGCCTCGCGCAGCTCCTCGACGAACCGCGCCGTGCCCGAGTTGGCGATGGTGCCGATCAGCCGGCCCACCTCGTCGTACGACATCCCGATGCCGTTGTCCCGCACGGTGAGCGTACGGGCCTCGCCGTCGGCCTCGATCTCGATGTGCAGGTCGGAGACGTCGGCGCCGGGCGCGTCGTGCTTCAGCGCGGCCAGACGCAGCTTGTCCAGCGCGTCGGAGGCGTTGGAGACGAGCTCGCGCAGGAAGACGTCCTTGTTCGAGTAGACCGAGTGGATCATCAACTGGAGCAGCTGACGGGCCTCTACCTGGAACTCAAACGTTTCAGTCGTCATGGTTCGCGTGTACCTCACAGGTTCTGGTGTCTCCAGCACTGACCAGCCCACTCTAAAACACCAAGTCAGGCGGCAGTAACGCTTGTTCGAGGTCCCCGACCCGAGCCGAACGGAACTTCGAACGGCCGCGCGGGGGTCGCGGGGGTGAGGACCGCCGGCGGCAGGAACTCCGGCTGAATCGCTCAGCCCCCCTCATCGCGACGGGGACCGGCGGGCCGTCAAGCTTCGTGAGGCGTGCGCGTGCCGGTCTGCTCGCCGATCCATGACTCGGCGAAGCGTGTCCATGTCGATGCCGCTCCGGCCCCACGGGCAAGGCGTTCGGACCCGGGGGCCGCGGGGTGGGGGAGGCCGGTTGCCCGGTCATCGTCAGGCCGTCCTTTCGCCGCTGCGGGCGGCAGCCCACTGGCAGCCGTGTCCGGTTCCTCGCGAGCAGCGAACCTGGATACGGCGCTCGGGCCGTGCTGCTCGTGGCTCGATCGTCGTCCGGCCCTTCCAGACCAACCACAACCCCGCATGCCACTCTTCGCGACTTTCGGGGCACGCGCCCGCCCACGGCCCGGCCGCGTTCGCGCTGCGTGCGGGGTCCGCGACCCTGACACCGCGACCCTGACACCGCGACCCTGACGACGCGACCCTGACGACGCGGTCCTGACGACGCGGTCCTGACGACGCGGTCCTGACGACGCCGACACGGGCCGGCGCCCGAGCCCAGCGCGCTCGGGCGCACCGTCCCTTGCCCCGCCCCGCGCACCGACCTAGCCTGACTTTGTGCCGCAAATAAACAAAACCCGTTCGCACAACGCCGTGCCGGGCCGTGACCTCACCCGTCTCCGGATCACCCTGACCGCCTTCTTCGCCCTCGACGGCTTCGTCTTCGCCGGCTGGGTCGTGCGCATCCCCGCCATCAAGGAGCAGACCGGTGCCTCCGCCGGCGCCCTCGGACTGGCACTCCTCGGCGTGTCCGCGGGAGCGGTCGTCACGATGACCCTGACCGGCCGCCTCTGCCGCCGCTACGGCAGCCATCCGGTCACCGTCGTCTGCGCGGTGCTGCTCTCCCTGAGCGTCACCCTGCCCCCGCTGACCCACTCGGTGCCGATGCTCGGTGCGGCGCTGTTCGTCTTCGGAAGCGCTTACGGCGGTATCAACGTCGCCTTCAACAGCGCGGCCGTCGATCTGGTCGGCGCGTTGCGCAGGCCGATCATGCCCACCTTCCACGCGGCCTTCAGCCTGGGCGGCATGATCGGCGCCGGGCTGGGCGGGCTGGTCGCGGGCTCCCTGTCCCCCACCCGCCATCTGCTCGGCCTCGGGATCATCGGCCTGCTGGTGACGGCCCTGGCCGGCCCCGCGCTGCTACGGCTGGAAGCACCCCGGCCACCGGACGACGTCGCCGGGACCCGGCGCACCGAGGCGGCGGCGCGTGACGGATCCGGCCACCGCGACTCCCGCTCCCCCGCCTCCGCCAGTTCGCCCCGCACCCGCCGTCTTGTCCTCGTCTTCGGTCTCATCGCCCTCTGCACGGCCTACGGCGAGGGCGCCCTCGCCGACTGGGGCGCACTCCACCTCCAACAGGACCTGGGCTCCTCGGCCGGGGTCGCGGCCATCGGTTACTCCTGTTTCGCGCTCGCCATGACCATCGGCAGGCTGACCGGCACCACGCTGCTCGAACGGCTCGGCCGCACCCGCACGGTGGTGATCGGCGGTTCCGTCGCGGCGGCCGGAATGCTGCTCGGCTCCCTGGCCCCGGCCCTGTGGGCGGCGCTGCTGGGGTATCTGGTCACGGGGATCGGGCTGGCCAACCTCTTTCCGGTGGCCGTCGAACGCGCGGGCACGCTGGCCGGGCCCAGTGGCGTGGCCGTCGCGTCCACCCTCGGCTATGGCGGCATGCTGCTCGGCCCGCCCGCCATCGGTTTCATGGCCGAGTGGTTCTCCCTGCCCGTCGCCCTCACCAGCGTGGCATTCCTGGCGGGCCTGGCCGCGCTCATCGGGCTGGGTACGCGGCGGGCGGCCTAGGACCAATGCTGGTGACTTACCTGTCCGGCCGATCATGCCGCAGACGCGGGGTGTGGCACGCCCTCCCCCAGAGGGGGCACCCCCAACGGCGTTGTCGTCGGTTGCCGACTCCCCCGCGCTCGGCTGCGCTCGCACGGGGGGACCCCCGTCGCGTCGACGCCCTCCTCCGCCTTGCAGCTGCACGCACCACACCCCGCTCACCGGCACTACCCAGGCACCGTCGCTTTCCTGCGACTTGATCGGCCGGACAGGCCCTAGCGGGGCCGAGGATCGCGACCGCGGGGAAGCACGACCGCCGGCGAGCGCGACCGCGGCGGCCGTGCACGCGGGAACACGCGGAAACCGCTTGAGAGACACAAGCCGTGCCTCCATCCGCCCTCCATCCGGCAGACTCACCCCCATGGAGACCGCCGAGTTCATCCGCATCCTCGACCGGGAAGGCCGGGCGCTGGCCGACGCGGCGGCCGACGCCGGGGCCGACGCCAAGGTGCCGACCTGTCCGGACTGGCAGGTCAGGGACCTGCTGCGGCACACGGGCATGGTGCACCGCTGGGCCGGCTCGTTCGTGGCCGAGGGCCGTACCGCGTACCACCCGGAGGACGGTCTGCCGGACCTCGACGGCGCCGAACTGCTCGCCTGGTTCCGCGAGGGGCACCGCCTGCTCGTCGACACGCTGGCCTCCGCCCCTCCCGACGTGGAGTGCTGGCACTTCCTGCCCGCGCCCTCGCCGCTCGCGTTCTGGGCGAGGCGGCAGGCGCACGAGACGGCCGTGCACCGGGTGGACGCCGAGTCGGCGCGCGGCCGCCCGCCCGAGGAGGTCGCCGGGGAGTTCACCGCCGGCTTCGCGGCCGACGGCATCGACGAACTGCTCAGCGGCTTCCACGCCCGCTCCAGGAGCAAGGTGCGCACCGACCGGCCTCGGGTCCTGCGGATCCGGGCGACGGACGCGGCGGACCCTGCGGACCACCCTGCGGACCCTTCGGCCGCGAGCGACGACGCCGTCTGGACCGTACGACTGTCGGCCGAGCCGCCCGTGACGGAGCGGAACGCCGACGGGGACGCCGGCGGGGAGGCCGACTGCGAGATCACCGGGCCGGCGGGCCGGCTCTACCTGGCGTTGTGGAACCGGTTGCCGTTCCCGGCCGTGACAGGTGACGCGTCGCTCGCGACCCTGTGGCGGGAGCGGTCCGCCGTCACGTAGAGCTGACCTCCGGGCGGACGAGCATCCGCGTCAGCACCGCGGGGGGGGGGGGGGGGGGGGGGGGGCGGGGGGCGGGGCGCCTTCCGCGTGGGTGCGCCCAGAAGCCCCCCCCACCCTCCCCGCGCCACGCCTGCCCTCCACAGACGCCACCTCC
>NZ_JBVJAB010000008.1:388811-391034 GCF_055591025.1 Streptomyces sp. NPDC041784 | reverse complement strand
TGTCCGAGGGGGGACTTGAACCCCCACGCCCGATAAAGGGCACTAGCACCTCAAGCTAGCGCGTCTGCCATTCCGCCACCCGGACAAGGTGTCTGCCGTGCGGGGCTTCCCCCGCGGCGACGTCGTAAACATTACCAGGCTTTCCGGGGTGCCCGATCACAGCCGGCCGGCCGGCGGCCGCGACCGGCGTGAACGGCGTGTGACGGGCCGGGACCGGTCTTGGGAAGGGGCGGCGTGGAGGGGGAGGATGAGGGAGACCCCGCCGCCGTGCGAGCCACGGCCTCGGGGACCACCAGCAGTGACAGCGGGAGGAAGCAGCGTGAGCGCGACGGACACGGGCAGGAGCGTCACAGGCGAGGACGAGGTCGTGGACCTCTGCCGCGAGCTGATCCGGATCGACACCAGCAACTACGGCGACCACTCGGGCCCGGGCGAGCGCAAGGCGGCGGAGTGGGTCGCCGAGAAGCTCGCGGAGGTCGGGCTCGAACCGAAGATCTTCGAGTCGCACCCGGGGCGCGCCTCCACCGTAGCCCGGATCGAGGGCGAGGACCCGTCCCGGCCCGCGCTGCTCATCCACGGCCACCTCGACGTCGTACCGGCCAACGCGGTCGACTGGACCCACCACCCCTTCTCCGGCGAGGTCGCCGACGGGTGCGTGTGGGGCCGGGGCGCGGTCGACATGAAGGACATGGACGCGATGACCCTGGCGGTCGTCCGTGACCGGCTGCGCTCCGGGCGCAGGCCGCCGCGCGACATCGTCCTCGCCTTCCTCGCCGACGAGGAGGCCGGCGGCACGTACGGCGCCCGCCACCTCGTCGACCACCACCCGGACCTCTTCGAGGGCGTCACCGAGGCGATCAGCGAGGTCGGCGGGTTCTCGTTCACCGTGAGCGAGGAGCGCCGGCTCTATCTGATCCAGACGGCCGAGAAGGGCATGCACTGGATGAAGCTGACCGTCGCCGGCACCGCCGGGCACGGCTCGATGATCCACCGGGACAACGCGATCACCGAGCTGTCCGAGGCCGTCGCCCGGCTGGGCCGCCACACCTTCCCGGTACGGGTCACCAAGACGACCCGGGCCTTCCTCGACGAGCTGGGCGACGCCCTGGGCACCGAGCTGGACCCGGAGGACATGCAGTCCACCCTCGCCAGGCTGGGCGGTATCGCCAAGCTGATCGGCGCGACCCTGAGCAACACCGCCAACCCCACCCAGCTCGGCGCCGGCTACAAGGTCAACGTGATCCCGGGCGAGGCCACCGCGCACGTCGACGGGCGCTTCCTGCCGGGGCACGAGGAGGAGTTCCTCGCCGATCTCGACCGGATCCTCGGCCCCAAGGTGCGGCGCGAGGACGTGCACTCCGACAAGGCCCTGGAGACCTCCTTCGACGGGGCGCTGGTCGAGGCCATGCAGTCCGCGCTGCTCGCCGAGGACCCGACCGCGAAGGCGATCCCCTACATGCTGTCCGGCGGCACCGACGCCAAGTCCTTCGACGACCTCGGCATCCGCGGCTTCGGCTTCGCCCCGCTGAAGCTGCCCCCGGAGCTGGACTTCGCCGGCATGTTCCACGGTGTCGACGAGCGGGTGCCGGTGGACGGGCTGCAGTTCGGTGTCCGCGTGCTCGACCGGTTCATCGACGCGTCCTGAGCCCGTACCGGAGTCGCCCTGATTGTCCCGGTGAAACGAGATTTCGCAGGGCGTGGAAATTCGTGCGCCTGTACGGGAATGACTGGGAAGAGTGAATGCGCCGATAAGCGCGTAGCCCCATTAATTCCGCCTCGTTACTGGTGATGCGATCCGCTGCTTGGGGTCGCTTTGCCAACAAGGAGGAATAATGATCAAGAAGGTCGTCGCTGCTGCGGCTGCCACTGGTGGGCTGGTTCTCGCGGGCGCGGGCATGGCCGTCGCCGACGCCGGTGCCCAGGGTGCCGCGGTGCACTCCCCGGGTGTCGCGTCCGGCAACGTGATCCAGGTCCCGGTACATGTCCCGGTGAACGTCTGCGGCAACACGATCTCGGTGATCGGGCTGCTGAACCCCGCCTTCGGCAACACCTGCGTCAACAAGTGACATCGACCCGCTGAGGGGTCGTCCACACCGTCGGGGGCGGGGGGGGGGGGGGGGGGGGTGGGGGGGGGAGGGGGGTTGGGGGGGGGGGGGGGGGGGCGGGGGGGGGGGGGGGGGGGGGGGGGGGGGGGGGGAGGGGGGGGGGGAGGGGGGGGGGGGA
>NZ_JBVJAB010000008.1:387586-388801 GCF_055591025.1 Streptomyces sp. NPDC041784 | reverse complement strand
GGGTGGGTGTGGCACCCCCCTTTTGGGCAACCCCCTCCGCCAGAACGTACCCCCCCCCTGTGGGGTGTCCCCCCCCCCCTCCTCCCCCGGCCCCCCCCCCCTCCCCCCCGGGCCCGACGGGTCTTTTCCGAAGGAATGGCCGAAGAAACTCGAATGGCTCGAATGGCTCGAACCGCGCGAAGAGCTGGAATGATGCGGGCAATTCGGGCCGAGGACGAGAGTGAAAGCAGGGATTCAGCAATGCGACAGGTCACCCGCAAAAGCCTCATGACCGTGGCGGCGGCGACGGGGGTGATCGCCGCCGCCGGCGGCTACGCCCACGCCGACTCCGGGGCGCACGGCTCCGCCACGGACTCGCCCGGCGTGCTGTCCGGCAACTCCGTGCAGGCGCCGGTGAACATTCCGGTCAACGTGTGCGGCAACACCATCGACATCGTCGGGGCCCTCAACCCGGCGTTCGGCAACTCCTGCGCCAACAAGGGCGGGGGCGGCTCCACGGGCGGCTACGGCGAGCACAGGAGCCATGGCGGTCACAAGGGCCAGAGCGGTCACGGGAGCCAGGGCGGTCACGGCGGTCACGGCGGTCACGGCAGCCACAGCGGCTCCGGCGCGCACGGGGGCTCCGGGGGCGCCCACGCGGGCGGGTACACCGGCGGTTCGCCCGGCGTGGCCTCCGGCAACCAGGTCCAGGTGCCGATCGACGTGCCGGTCAACGCCTGCGGCAACGGCGTCGACGTCGTCGGGATCCTCAACCCGACGTTCGGCAACGACTGTGCGAACGGCGGCGGTTCCGAGGACCGCCACCCGGGCACCCCGCCCGGCCACGGCCACGAGACGCCCGGCGAGCCCGGTCACCAGGGCCCCGGCAAGCCGGAGCACGGCCGGTCCAGCCCGTCCGGACCCGAGAGCGTGCCGTCCACCTCGGACCACGTGACTCCGGCCCGAGTCACGAACGACCAGCGGCCCGCCTCCGCCGCGCAACTCGCGCACACCGGCAGCGAGCTGCCCATCGGCCTCGCCCTGCCGGCCGGCGCGGGCGCGCTGCTCGCGGGCGCGCTGCTCTACCGCAAGGCGCGGCCCACCGCATAACACGCGGTGACGGCACGGACGACGGAGCGGGGGGGGGGGGGGGGGGGGGGGGGGGGGGGGGGGGGTTTTTTTTTCTCCCCTTGCCGGGGCATGGCGGGAGAGTCTTGGATGCAACAAAACCCCACT
>NZ_JBVJAB010000008.1:250292-387576 GCF_055591025.1 Streptomyces sp. NPDC041784 | reverse complement strand
TTGAATGCAGGGCGCGGCTGTTTCCTCGGCTTTCCCAGAGCGGAAGAGGGGAAGGGGGGGGGGGGCTTCCACCCCCCCCACACGGAGCACACCCCCGCGCTCCCCCCCCCCTTCCCCCCCCCCGCTCCGTATGTGTCGTCTCATCTCACCATGTGGCGCGCACCTGGCGGATGATCCGCCGGCGCAACCGCACCCTGCGGCTGCCGTCACGCATCAGGCTGAGGCGGTGCAACTCCCAGTGTCCGTACTCGGCATGGTCGGTCAGCAGACGCGCCGCCTCCTTGCGGGAGACCCCGCGCGGTACGTACACGTCGACAAATTCGTATTCCGGCATCGCATCTATTGTGCGGGCTGGGGCCCGGTACGGATAGCGTCTGCACTATGTCTGATGCTGCGCAGCCCACCGCTGCCGAGGTACGTGCCGCCGCCGAGGCGGTCAAGACCGCGCTCGACCGTCACCTGGCGGCGGTCGAACGCAG
Source organism: Streptomyces sp. NPDC041784 (assembly GCF_055591025.1). Taxonomy (NCBI): domain Bacteria; kingdom Bacillati; phylum Actinomycetota; class Actinomycetes; order Kitasatosporales; family Streptomycetaceae; genus Streptomyces; species Streptomyces sp. NPDC041784. The sequence continues at coordinate 387,097 of NZ_JBVJAB010000008.1, read as the reverse complement.
GACGGGGGAGGACGACCCGGCCGTCTACGAGGCCTTCAACGAGCTGGCCGCGGCCGCCGAGGCGTACGACGAGCTGCTCTACGACCGTTTCGACGAGGTCACACCCTTCGAGATCCCCGGCACGGAGGAGCTGCCGCCGTACGCGGGCCCCGAGGAGCCGAACGCGCTGAGTGTGCTGATCCGCCGTGACTACGCCGTCGTGGAGCCGCAGCGGCTGCTGGCGCAGGCCCAGCGGGTCGAGGCGGCGGACGACGAGGGCGGAGCGGACGCCTCCGGCACGGTGCACAGCGCGCTGGGCATCCTGTTCGGCGAGTTCGAACCGGACGAGATCGCCTCCCGGCACAAGGAGTTCGGCCTGGAGGAGGGCGACTCCACGCTGTGGGTGCTGGCGGCCGACGAACCGGCCGATCCGGGCGAGTGGCTGGAGACACCCTTCGACCAGGCCGATCCGCAGCGGGTGGTCTGCCGTTTCGACGTGAGCGCGGTCTTCGACGACGACCTCGAGGACGACGACGAGGACGAGAGCGAGGACGGCGACGACGACGGAGACGAGGTGGACCTCGACGCCGACCTGGACGAGGACGAGGACCTGGAACCGCTGGACGCGGAGCGCTAGCCGCAGCCGACGGACGGACAGGCCTCCACAGGCATACCCGGACAGGCGGGACAGCGGGACGAGGACGGCGGCGGTCGCCAGGGAAACCTGGCGGTCGCCGCCGTTTCGTGCGCCATGGGCGGAGGCGGGGTCTAACCCGCCGGGGGGACCTGAGTGCGCAGCAGGAGCGGCAGGCGGGTCGTGCGGGGCTTCGCCGGGACCTCGGCGACCGCGTGCGGCAGGGCCTGTTCCACGCCGTGCACCACGGACAGATGGCGCTCGGCGCGGCCGAAGGCCGTGTAGACCCAGGGGCGGGAGAGTGCCTGCGCCGCGTCGCCGGGCAGTACCACGACCGCCGCGGGCCAGCGGCTGCCCACCGCCTGGTGCGCGGTCAGCGCCCACCCGTGCCGTACGGATTGCCCCACCCGCTCCTGCGGTACGACCACGGGGCCGCCCGCGCAGGACAGGTGCAGTCCCTCCGCGTCGGCCTTCTCCACCCGGCCCGGCACCGTACGGCCCGGCACGGGGGAGTGGACGACCAGGTCACCGGGGTCGAAGCCGCCGAAGCGGCCCGGGCCGGGGTTGAGCCGTTCCTTGAGCGCGGCGTTCAGCGCGCGCGTGCCGGCCGCGCCGCCGTGCCCCGGAGTGATCACCACCGTCTGTCCGGGCGCGAAACCGAAGGCCCGGGGCACCGAGTCGGCGATGAGCTGCACGGTCCGGTGCACGGCCTCGCCCGCGTCCCGCACCGGCACGATCACGATCTCCTTGCCGGGCGCCTCGACCTGGTTCAGCTCGCCGATGCCGACGCCGGAGACCAGCTCGCCCAGCGGCCCCGGGTCGGGCGTGCGCGAGGCGACCTGCGGGCACACGCGCGCCGCGAGCAGATCGGCGAAGACCCGGCCCGGACCGGCGGACCACAGCACCGCCGGGTCACCGCTGAGCACCAGCCGGGCGCCGTCCGGCAGCGACTCCGCCACCATCGCGGCGGTCTCCACGTCGAGTTGCGGGGCGTCCGGCAGGACCAGCAGGTCCAGGGCGAGCGCCCCCTCCGCGTCCCGGCCGGGGCCCTCGGTGCCGGAGAGCAGACCGGAGACGGTGACCACGGCCTCGTCCGCCCCGGCCAGGAGGGAGGCGAACCGGTGCCGGCCGTCGGGCGTGTGGCAGGCCGCCACCGCGCGCAGGCCCTGGGCGCGGGCCGCGGTGAGCAGGGCGGCCGGTTCCGCACGGGCGGCCTCGCCGCCGGTGTGCAGCACCAGGCCGTGCCCGGCGACGGCACGGATCAGCTCGGCCGCGCTCCCGGACACCCCCTCCGGCTCCCACCGCGGGGACGCCTCCTTGGAGAGGGAGTTGACGATCCGGGCCAGAGCGTCGGCGAGGCTCTCCTCCGCGAGCGCGTACCGCTCCAGGCCGACCAGGACCCGGACCGGGCGGGCCTCCTCGCCGCCCTCGGCCTCCTCGCCGCCCTCGGCCTCCTCGCCCCCGGCCCCGGCCCCGGCGGGTGTGGCGCCGGGCTCCTCCAGGGCGTCCTGGAAGACGAGGGCCTCTCCCTCCGCCAGCGTGCTCTGTACGGCGGCGTCCGCGTCCGGCACGGACTGTCGGCCGAGCGCGGCGGCCAGCGCGGGCAGCTCCAGGGCGGTGTGCCCGGCCAGCGCGGCCTGCTCCAGCAGCCAGACGGTGACCGCCCGGCCGCGCCGCTCGTCGTCCGGCGCGCACTGCGGGCCCAGCAGCGCCCGCGCGAAGCCGTCGGCCTGCTCGGGCCGTACGCCGGTGACGCGCAGCAACTGCCAGGGGTCCTCCCGCAACAGCTCCTGCGCCCCCTCGCCGAGGGCGGCGGCGACCTGCGGCGCCAGGTTCTCCGGGGCCTCGCCCTCGGTGAGCACGCGGCGCACGGCGTCCACGGCGTCGGGCGCGGGCGGCGGGGGAGCGGCGGCCTCGGTGGCCACCGGCTGCGGGTGCCGTACGGGCTCCGGGGCGGCGCGGCGCGGGGCGGGCTCCGGGTCGTCGAACACGGTGCCCGTGGGCTTGGCGCCGCCCTCCACCGCCCGTACGGCGGCGAGCAGGTCGGCCGCCTTGCCGCTCAGCTTGGTCCCGGCGGCGATGGGTTCCTTCTCGGCCTTGCGCCGCTCGATCCGCTCCCGCTCGAGCTTCTGCGCGGCCAGCTCGGCTTGGGCCTCGGTGAGCTGGGCGGCGGCGTTTTCACCGGTGGCCTCCTTGGAGGCGTCCTCGTCGTCGGTGGCCGCCTCGCCCGCGTTCTCAGCGTTCTCTGCGGTCTCGGCGGCCTGCGTGTTCTCCTCGCCGCTCTCCGCCGCGCGGGCGCCGTCCTCACCGTCCGGCGTCCCCGGCCCGGTGTTCTCCGTGGTCTCCGGCTCGGTGCTCACAGCGTGCTCCAGTCGTGATCGGGATAGCGGTGCACGGGCGCCGACACATCGTCCAGGGCCCGGCAGATCTCGTCAGGAAGACTAAGGGCCTCCACTGACAGAGCCGCCGTGAGCTGCTGCGCGTTGCGCGGTCCGACGATCGGCGCGGCCACCCCGGGCCGGTCGCGCACCCAGGCCAGGGCGACCTGGAGCGCGGTCACCGCGAGTCCGTCCGCCGCGGTCGTCACGGCGTCGACGATCCGGCTGGCGGTGTCGTCGAGATAGGGCTCGACGAAGGGCGAGAAGTGCTCGGAGGCGGCGCGCGAGTCGGGCGGCAGCGCGTCGCCCCGGTACTTGCCGGTGAGCACGCCCCGGCCCAGGGGGGAGGAGGGCAGCAGCCCGATGCCCAGGTCCAGCGCGGCCGGCAGCACCTCGCGCTCGATACCGCGCTGGAGCAGCGAGTACTCCATCTGCGTACAGGCCAGCCGGGTCCGGGTGCCCGGCGCGGACAGCTGCCAGGTGGCGGCCTTGGCGAGCTGCCAGCCGCAGAAGTTGGAGACCCCGGCGTAGCGGGCGCGGCCGCTGGCGACCGCGATGTCGAGGGCCTGGAGGGTCTCCTCCAGCGGGGTGTCCGGGTCGAAGGAGTGGACGTGCCACAGGTCGACGTAGTCCGTGCCGAGGCGGGCGAGGGAGGCGTCGAGGGCGGCGAGCAGATGGCCCCGTGAGCCGTCGAAGCGGCGGTCCGGGTCGGGCACGCTGCCGGCCTTCGTGGAGATGATCAGGTCCCGCCGCGGAACCAGGCCGTCTATGAGCCGCCCGAGGAGGTACTCGGCGTCCCCGTCGCCGTACACGTCCGCCGTGTCGACGAGGGTGCCGCCCGCCTCCCAGAACGTCTTCATGAGGTCCGCGGCGTCGTGCTCGTCGGTGTCACGCCCCCAGGTCAGGGTGCCGAGCCCGATGCGGGACACACGCAGGCCGGTGCGGCCGAGATGCCTCTGCTCCATGGACGCCGAGATTACTGGCCAGAACTGGGCCGTGGGTTGCCTGTGGATAACCGAATCTCCGCGCGTCACCCTCGCCGTCTGCGCCCGCCGCCGGCGGATCCCCGCCCGGCGGCGGTCCCTTCCCCGCAGGCCGCTCACCACACCCCCGGTCCGCGCGACGCTCACCACATCGCCCTCCCCGGCTCCCCGGGCCCGCGCTAAGGTCGGGGCGACAGCGTCGTTACTGATCAGTAAGGGGAATCGGCCATGCAGCTCGGGATCAACCTCGGCTACTGGGGTGCCGGAATGGACGGGGACAACCTGGCCGTCGCCCAGGAGGCCGACCGGCTCGGTTACGCCGTCTGCTGGGCGGCCGAGGCCTACGGGTCGGACGCCGCCACCGTGCTCACCTGGGTCGCCGCGCAGACCGAACGGATCGACGTCGGCTCGGCCATCTTCCAGATTCCGGCGCGCCAGCCCGCGATGACCGCGATGACCGCCGCCACCCTCGACTCCCTCTCCGGCGGCCGCTTCCGCCTCGGCCTCGGCGTCTCGGGGCCGCAGGTCTCCGAGGGCTGGTACGGCGTCAAGTTCGACAAGCCGCTGTCCCGCACCCGCGAATACGTGGAGATCGTCCGCAAGGCGATGACCCGCGAGCGGCTGTCGTACGAGGGCGAGCACTGGACACTGCCGCTGCCGGGCGGTCCGGGCAAGCCGATCAAGCTGACCGTGCACCCGGAGCGCGAGCACATCCCGCTGTACATCGCCGCGATCGGCCCGAAGAACCTGGAGCAGACCGGTGAGATCGCCGACGGCGCCCTGCTGATCTTCCCGTCCGCCGACCACCTCGAGGACACCGCGATCAAGTACCTGCGGGCCGGCCGCGAGAAGGCCGGCAAGACCCTCGACGGCTTCGACGTCTGCCCGACGCTGCCGCTCGCCGTCGGCGACGACAAGGACGTCGAGAAGCTCGCCGACACCTTCCGCCCGTACACCGCGCTGTACGTCGGCGGCATGGGCAGTCGCAAGCAGAACTTCTACAACCAGCTCGCGCAGCGCATGGGCTACGAGGAGGCGGCGGCCGAGGTCCAGAACAAGTACCTGTCCGGAGACAAGCAGGGCGCCGCGGCCGCCGTCCCGCACGATCTGATCGACCGGACGACGCTGCTGGGCTCGGTGGAGCGGATCGCCGACCGGATGAAGGCCTACGCCGCCGCGGGGGTCACCACCCTCACCCTCGCCCCCGCGGGCTTCACCCTCGACGAGCGCCTCGCCTCGCTGCGGGCCGGCACCGAGGCCCTGGAACTGGCGGGTCTCGCGTAGGGCCTGTCCGGGACTCTTCGGCAGAGGGAGATTTCAGCGGCCGTGGTGGGGGCTCGGGGGTCTTCCCCGCCACGGCCGTCACGGAGAACAACGCGCAGGGACGCACGCGGTTACGCCCTCGGAGCGACTCCGGGCGTCCTCCTTTTGGCGGAGTTGTCCGACACAGCTGTTGCAGCACCCCTCCGGCCGCATTTGACTCGTTCTTCGCGGAGTCCCGCGCACGCGGAATCCTGCGGCTACGCGGAGAGGGGTCCCCCGATGCTTTCGGCCAAGAGTCTGTTCCAGGAGATCATCGACAACGACGAGTCCTTCGCGCTCTTCTGCTCCATCGCCGCCAGCGGGGAGTCACAGGGCGGCTGGGAGAACGCCCGGATCGCCGCGCTCGTCCCGCCGGACGAACGCGACCTCGCCCCCAAGATCGCCCGCCACGGCGCCGACGAGGACAAGCACGGGCGGATCTTCAACGCCCTGATGAAGAGGCGCGGCCTCGAACCCGTCCCCGTGCCGTCCGACACCGACTACACGATGCTCCTGGAGCGGGCCGGCATCGGCCTCGCCCACGACCAGCTCAAGGCCGACCAGCCGCTCACCGTGCAGGACATCGTCACCTACCTCGCCCACAGCCGGGTCACCGAACAGCGCGCCTCCGAGCAGATGGAGCTGCTGCGCAAGCACTTCGCGGACGACCCCGACATCGGCCGCGCGGTGAAGATGATCTCGAACGACGAGGACAACCACCTCGCCTACTGCCACGAGGAACTCCTGCGCTTCGCGCGCGCGGGACACGGCCGCGCCATTCAGCGCACCCTGCGCGAGTGCGCGCTCGCCGAGATCCGGATCTACCGGGACGTCAGCCTCGCCGTCATGGCCCACATGGGCCGCATCCTGGGCTGGCCCAGGCCCAAGGCGGCCGTCCTCGCGGCCGGCATCCACGCCGTGTACGCCTGGGAGCGGTTCGCCGGCTGGCGGCGCATGGTGACCCTGACGACGCCGGAACGCCGCGACGCCCTCGGCGGCCCGGCCACCGCGGCACCCGAGTTCGCGTGACTACAGCCAGCCGCGCCGCTTGAACAGCCGGTACAGCAGCACCTCAAGGACGGCCATCGCCGCGATCAGCGCCGGATAGGACCACAGCCAGTGCAACTCCGGCATGTGGTCGAAGTTCATGCCGTAGATCCCCGCGATCATCGTGGGGACCGCGGCCATGGCCGCCCACGCGGAGATCTTCCGCATGTCGTCGTTCTGCCGGACGCTCATCTGCGCGAGATGGGCGGAGAGGATGTCGGAGACCAGCCGGTCCAGGCCCTCCACGGACTCGTTCACGCGCGTGAGGTGGTCGCTGACGTCCCGGAAGAAGGGCCGCGCCCGGTCGTCCACGAAGGGCAGGTCCGAGCCCAGCCGGCCGATGTCCGACAGCCGGGTCAGCGGCGGCGCCAGCGGGACGGTGGCCCGGCGGAACTCCAGGACCTGCCGCTTGAACGTGTAGATCCGCGAGGCGGTGTGCCGGGAGCCGCCGCCCGACGGCGAGAACACCTCCGCCTCCAGCTCCTCCAGGTCGTTCCCCAGCTCGGTCAACACGACCAGGTAGTCGTCGACGATGGCGTCGGCGATCGCGTACAGCACCGCCGTCGGCCCCTTGGCGAGGATCTCCGGCTCGTCCTCCAGCCGGCGCCGTACGGCCGCCAGCGGCGAGCCCACGCCGTGCCGGACGGTGACCACGAAGGCGTCGCCGAGGAAGACCATGATCTCCCCGGAGGTGACGGCGTCGCTCTCGGGTTCGTACGCGACCGGCTTGAACACCAGGAACAGCGAGTCGTCGTACACCTCCAGCTTGGGCCGCTGGTGGGCGTTGAGAGCGTCCTCCACGGCCAGCGGATGCAGCCCGAACTCCCGCGAGACGTGGTCGAACTCCCGCTCGGACGGCTCGTACAGCCCGATCCAGACGAAGCCGCCCGAGGCGCGGGCCTCCGCCAGGGCGTCGGAGAGGTCGTCCGGTCCCTCCGTGCGCCGCCCCTTGCGGTAGATGGCGCAGTCGACGATCACGGAGCGTATTCTCCCCTCGGACGGCCACCGCCGCACGCGCGCGTGTGCCTACCCTGGGCCGCATGCCCACCCTGATCCTCGTCCGGCACGGACGTTCGACCGCCAACACCTCCGGAGTGCTCGCCGGGTGGACGCCCGGCGTCAGCCTCGACGAGCGCGGCATCACGCAGGCCGCCACGCTGCCCGGCCGGCTCGCGGGACTGCCGCTCTCCGAGGTCGTGGCCAGCCCCCTGGAGCGCTGCCAGGAGACCCTGCGGCCGCTCCTGGAGGCCCGCCCCGGGCTTCGCTCGCACACCGACGAGCGGATCGGGGAGTGCCACTACGGCGACTGGTCCGGACGCAAGCTCGCCGAGCTGAAGGACGAGCCCCTGATGGAGGTCGTGCAGGCGCACCCGTCCGCGGCCGCCTTCCCCGGCGGCGAGTCCATGCGCGCGATGCAGACCCGCGCCGCCGAGGCGGTCCGTGAGTGGAACGCGCGCGTGGAGCGCGACCACGGCGCCGACGCCGTCTATCTGATGTGCTCGCACGGCGACATCATCAAGTCGCTCGTGGCGGACGCCCTCGGTCTTCATCTCGACCTCTTCCAGCGGATCTCCGTGGAACCGTGTTCCGTCACCGCGATCCGCTACACCCGGCTACGGCCCTTTCTCGTGCGCCTCGGGGACACCGGCGACTTCGCCTCCCTCGCGCCGCGCGAGGAACCACCGACCGGTGACGCGACGGTCGGCGGCGGCGCGGGCGCACCGTGATCGTCGCCCGCAGTAGGGTGAAGCGGTCCACACACGCGCGTACACGCATGGACGTTTCCGAAACCCCGACTCCCATGGAGACAGGACGTGTCCCGTCAGGTGTTCCTCTACGACCCCCCGGACCGCTTCGTGGCCGGTACGGTCGGACTGCCCGGGCGCCGTACCTTCTTCCTCCAGGCCACCGCGGGCTCCCGCGTGACCAGTGTGGCCCTGGAGAAGACCCAGGTCGCCGCGCTCGCCGAGCGCATGGACGAACTGCTGGACGAGGTGGTACGCCGTAGCGGCGGCAGCGCCGCCGTGCCCGCCGTGGCACCCGCCGAGAACACCGACACCGGCCCCCTCGACGCCCCCGTCGAGGAGGAGTTCCGGGTCGGCACCATGGCCCTCGCCTGGGACGGCGAGGAGCAGCGCATGATCGTCGAGGCGCAGGCCCTGGTGGAGCTGGAGGCGGACTCCGAGGAGGACCTCGCCGAGGCGGAGGAACGGCTTCTCCAGGACGAGGAGAACGGCCCCCCGATGCTGCGGGTCCGGCTCACCGGCGCCCAGGCCAGAGCCTTCGCCAAGCGCGCCCTCGACGTCGTCAACGCCGGCCGGCCGCCGTGCCCGCTGTGCAGTCTGCCGCTCGACCCGGAAGGACACGTATGTCCGCGCCAGAACGGATACCGTCGCGGGGCGTGACCGCCACCGACCCGGCCTTCGCCGACCTGCTTGCCCGGGGCGAGCTGACCGTGCGCGGCCGTATCCGTGACGCCTCCAACGCGGCCCTGTACTGCACCGTCACGCACGAGGGCCGCGAGGCGGCCTGCGTCTACAAGCCCGTCGCCGGGGAGAGACCCCTGTGGGACTTCCCCGACGGCACCCTCGCCCGGCGCGAGGTCGCCGCGTACGAGGTGTCCCGGGCGACCGGCTGGGACCTCGTGCCGCCCACCGTGCTGCGCGAGGGCCCGTACGGCGAGGGCATGTGCCAGCTGTGGATCGAGGTGGCGCCGGAGTCCGAGCTGCTCGCCCTGGTCGACGGGGAGGAGCCGGAGCCGGGCTGGAAGGCGATCGGGTTCGCCGAGGTCGGCGAGGGCCGCACCGCGCTGCTGGTGCACGCCGACGACGAGCGGCTGCGGCGGCTCGCCGTCCTCGACGCGGTGATCAACAACGCCGACCGCAAGGGCGGCCATCTGCTGCCCACCGCCGACGGCCGGCTGTACGGCATCGACCACGGGGTCACCTTCAACACCGAGGACAAGCTGCGCACCCTCCTGTGGGGCTGGGCGGGGGAGCCGCTGACCGGGGAGGCCGTCGAGGTCCTCAAGGGCCTCCAGGGCGCCCTGGAGCCCTCCGGGCAGCTCACGGGCACCCTGGCCGCGCTCGTCACCCCCGCCGAGGTCGACGCCACGCGCGCGCGGGTCGACGCGCTGCTGGAGTCCGGCAGGCACCCGGAGCCGAGCGGGGAGTGGCCGGCGATCCCCTGGCCGCCGGTGTGAGCCGCCGATGCACACCGGCCGGGATCGGGCAAGAGTGCCTTCCCGGTCATCCGGCCCACTCCGGTTCGTAAACGCAACTCCGGTCCGGTTACGCTCATGACATGCATGCCTGGCCCGCTTCCGAGGTCCCCGCCCTGCCCGGTCAGGGCCGCGACCTGAGGATCCACGACACCGCGACCGGCGGTCTGGTCTCTTTGGACCCCGGTCCCGTCGCCCGTCTCTACGTCTGCGGTATCACGCCGTACGACGCGACCCACATGGGTCACGCGGCGACCTACAACGCGTTCGACCTCGTCCAGCGCGTGTGGCTCGACACCAAGCGGCAGGTTCACTACGTCCAGAACGTCACCGACGTCGACGACCCGCTGCTCGAGCGCGCCGACCGCGACGGCGTCGACTGGGTCGCCCTCGCCGAGAAGGAGACGGCCCTCTTCCGCGAGGACATGACCGCCCTGCGGATGCTCCCGCCCCAGCACTACATAGGCGCCGTCGAGGCGATACCCGGCATCGTCCCGCTCGTCGAGCGGCTCCGGGACGCGGGCGCCGCCTACGAACTCGACGGCGACATCTACTTCTCCGTCGAGTCCGACCCGCACTTCGGCCAGGTCTCGAACCTCGACGCCGCCGCCATGCGGCTGCTGTCCGCCGAGCGCGGCGGCGACCCGGACCGGCCGGGCAAGAAGAACCCGCTCGACCCGATGCTGTGGATGGCCGCCCGCGAGGGCGAGCCCAGCTGGGACGGCGGCTCGCTGGGCCGCGGCCGCCCCGGCTGGCACATCGAGTGCGTCGCCATCGCGCTGGACCACCTCGGCATGACCTTCGACGTCCAGGGCGGCGGCTCCGACCTCGCCTTCCCGCACCACGAGATGGGCGCCTCACACGCCCAGGTGCTCACCGGCGAGTTCCCCATGGCCAAGGCGTACGTTCACGCCGGCATGGTCGCCCTGCACGGCGAGAAGATGTCCAAGTCCAAGGGCAACCTCGTCTTCGTCTCCCGGCTGCGCGCGGACGGCGTCGACCCCGCCGCGATCCGGCTCAGCCTGCTCGCCCACCACTACCGCTCCGACTGGGAGTGGACCGACCAGGTGCTGGCGGACGCCGTCGCCCGGCTCGGACGCTGGCGCGCGGCCGTCTCCCGGCCCGACGGACCGCCCGCCGAGGCGCTCGTCGAGGCGATCCGCGAGGCCCTCGCGCACGACCTCGACGCCCCGGCCGCGCTGGCCGCCGTCGACCGCTGGGCCGCGCTCCAGCAGGAGACGGGCGGCACCGACATCGGCGCGCCCGGTGTCGTCTCCCGGGCCGTGGACGCCCTGCTGGGCGTCGCGCTGTAACGCGTAGGCAACGCGTCGGCGAGGGGCGCCCCCGCAGGGTGCGGGAAGCGCCCCTCGCTCACTGTCGAGATGCTGTCGACCGGCGGTCGGCAGCTGTGGCCACCGGGGTCCCTGTGGTGGGGTGGACACCAGTTGACCGTCGGACCGGCCAACTGCCGGTCCCTTCGCGGAAGGACGCTCCGTGGCACCCACGCACGGTTCCTTCGCACACCCCCTCTCGCGTCGCCGGCTCCTCGCGATCGGCGCCGCGACCCTGGGCGCCGCCTCGCTCGGCACGCCCGCCCACGCGACCGCACCCGCGACCACCTCCCGACCGGACGTGATCGCCCTCCCCGACGGCTTCCGCCCCGAGGGCATCGCCATCGGACGCGGCCCCTACGCCTACCTCGGCTCGCTCGGCGACGGCTCGATCTACCGGGCCGACCTGCGCACCGGCGAGGGCGGCATCATCTCGACCGGCCCCGGCACCCCCTCCGTGGGCCTCAAACTCGACGACCAAGGGCGGCTGTTCGTCGCCGGACGCGACATCGGCGCCCGGGTGGTGGACGTGCGCAGCGGCGAGATCCTCGCCTCCTACCGACTGACCGCCACCACCCCCACGTTCACCAACGACGTGTTCCTCACCCCGCGCACGGCCTGGTTCACCGACTCCTACCAGCCCGTCCTGTACGCCCTCCCGCTCGGCCGGCGCGGTGAACTCCCGGCCGCCGACGACGTCGTACGCCTCCCGCTGAGCGGCGACTGGGTCCAGGGGGCCGAGGGCGCGGTGAACGCCAACGGCATCACCCGCACGCCCGACGGCTCGGCGCTGCTCGTCGTGCAGTCCGGGGTCGGCGCGCTGCACCGGGTGGACGCGCGCACCGGCGTGACCCGGCTGGTCGACCTCGGGGACGCGGCCCCGCTCACCAACGGCGACGGGCTGCTGCGCGTCGGACGGACGCTGTACGTCGTCCAGAACCGGCAGAACGCGATCGACGTGTTCACGCTCGCCGCCGACGGCCGCAGCGGGGTCTTCCGGAGCCGGATCACCGACCCGGACTTCGACGTGCCGACCACGGTCGCGCGGTACGGGGACCGGCTCTACCTGCCCAACGCGCGGTTCACCACCACGCCGACCCCGGCCACGACGTACGCGGTGGTCGCCGTACCGGCGTGACGCGGAACATGACGCGGAAACGGTGGAGGGGGGGGGGGGGGGGGGGGGGGGGGGCCCCCCCCCCCCCCCCCCCCCCCCCCCCCCCCCACCCCTCTGCTCATGACCCGCTGATCAGTCCTCCGACGAATCCTCGTCGTCGCCCAGAGGCTTCGGCGGCTTCGGGGGCCGCGTCCGCTCCCCGGGGCCGGGCGGGCCGCCGCCGTCGCGGCGCCGCAGATAGCGCTCGAACTCACGGGCGATCGCCTCGCCCGACGCCTCCGGCAGCTCCGCGGTGTCCCGGGCCTCCTCCAGCGTCTGCACGTACTCCGCGACCTCGCTGTCCTCCGCCGCCAGCTGGTCCACGCCCACCTGCCAGGCGCGCGCGTCCTCGGGCAGCTCGCCCAGCGGGATGCGCACGTCGATCAGGTCCTCCAGCCGGTTGAGGAGGGCCAGCGTCGCCTTCGGGTTCGGCGGCTGCGAGACGTAGTGCGGCACGGCCGCCCACAGCGACACCGCGGGCACACCCGCGTGCGTGCACGCCTCCTGGAGAACGCCGACGATGCCCGTCGGGCCCTCGTACTTGGTCTCCTCCAGGTCCATCCGCTGCGCCAGATCGGCATCGGACGTCGTACCGCTGATCGGGACCGGACGGGTGTGCGGGGTGTCACCCAGCAGTGCGCCCAGGATGACGACCAGCTCCACGCCCAGCTCGTGCGCGAAGCCGAGCAGTTCGTTGCAGAACGAGCGCCAGCGCATGGACGGTTCGATTCCGCGTACGAGCACCAGGTCCCGTGGCTTCTCGCCGCCGACCCGCACCACCGACAACCTTGTCGTCGGCCACGTGATCTTGCGCACGCCGGCGTCCATCCACACCGTGGGGCGGTTCACCTGGAAGTCGTAGTAGTCCTCGGCGTCCAGCGCCGCGAACACCTCGCCCTTCCACTCCCGCTCCAGGTGCGCGACCGCGGTGGAAGCGGCGTCGCCGGCATCGTTCCAGCCCTCGAACGCGGCCACCATGACCGGGTCGATCAGCTCGGGTACCCCCTCGAGCTCGATCACCCAGTGCCTCCTTCCGACGTGCCCTCGCCTGACCACCCAACCTTACGGCGTTCTGCAGGGGCGCCCGCAGCCCCCTTGCACGGGGGAGTGAACGGATCACTGCCCCGTTCGCCACCCCCGAACACCCCCCGGCCCGGACGTCCGCGCGCGCCGGAGCACAGCTTTCTCACAGCGTGGAGCGCAGCCACTGCTCCACGCTCGCGATATGCACCGTCGCCCACGACCGCGCCGCCTCCGCGTCCCGGTCGCGCAGCGCCGCCAGGATCGCCCGGTGCTCGCGCAGGGTGCCGGTGACCGCGTCCTCCTGGGTCAGGCCCCGCCAGATCCGGGCCCGGGTGGTGGGCCCGGACAGACCGTCCAGCAGCGAGCACAGCACCGAGTTCCCGGCGCTCTGCACGATGCCCCGGTGGAACTCCAGGTCGCCGGCGACGAGTTCCTCCACCGACGGCGCGTCGCCCAGCTTGTCCAGCTGCGACTCCAGCGCGTCGAGCTGCTGCGCGCTGATCCGCAGCGCGGCCATCGCCGTCGCGGCCGGCTCCAGGATGCGGCGCACCGCCAGGAACTCCAGGACCGTGTCGTCGCGGTGGAAGTCCACGACGAAACTCAGTGCCTCCAGCAGCAGTTGCGGATCGAGGCTGGTGACGTACGTGCCGTCGCCCTGGCGCACGTCCAGGATCCGGATCAGCGACAGGGCGCGCACCGCCTCCCGCAGGGAGTTGCGGGACAGACCCAGCTCGGCGGCCAGCTCGCTCTCCTTGGGGAGCCGGTCCCCGGGGCGCAGCGCACCCGAGACGATCATGCCCTTGATCTTCTCGATCGCCTCGTCGGTGACTGCCATGACCGGCCTCCTGTCGCTCTCCGACCTGCACGGACTCCGACCCGCTCAGACATCGGATGTCTCAGGACATTATGAGCATGTGATCGCCCGGGTGGGGAGTGATCGGACCGGCACCCGCGGACCGGCGGTCACGCCCCGGTGCCGTCCGGCGGCTCCGGTGCGTCCAGGAAGGCCGGCGCGGCCAGCAGGCGCAGCGCCTCCAGGGACACGACCGCGCCGCGCTCGACGCCGGCCGCGACGACCTCGCGGTGCGGGTCGTAGCCGCCGGTGGCGTCCTCGTCGACCAGCTCGTCGGCGTTCGCCCCGTCGATCACCAGCACACCGCCCGCGACGAGCCCGCGCAGGGAGGCGGTGACCAGCAGCGCCGACAACTCCATCTCGATGGCGGCGAGTCCGGCGCCCTCGTAGGAGAAGAGGGGGAGGAGGCCGGGCCGGAAGGCCGCCCGGGTCCAGACGATCCCCCGGTGGTGCGGGGCACCCTGCTCACGGGCCGCGCGCGCGAGCGCGAACACCGCCTCGGGGGCGGCGACCGCCGGGAACTCCGGGGGCAGCAGCTGGTGGGTGACACCGTCGTCGCGGACGGCGGCCTCGGCGATGACCAGATCGCCGTCGCCGATCCCCGGCCTCATCGCGCCCGCCGTGCCCAGCCGCAGGAAGGTGCGCACCCCCGCGTCCGCCAGCTCCTGGAACAACAGGATCGCGCCCGGCGCGCCCACCCCGTGCGAGGCGACGACCACCGGCAGGCCCTTCCAACGGCCGCTGAACACCCGGTACTCGCGGTGGTACGACACCTCCTCGGCACCGTCCAGCAGCGCGGCGACGGCCGCCGCGCGCGCCGGGTCGCCGACGACCACGGCGTGCGCGGGCAGACCGGCGCGGGGTATGCGGGTGACCGGCAGGAGGTCCTGCGTCATGAACGCGCTCCAGAGGGACGGGGACGGCGACGGCGGCGGGCCGCCGTGACACGAGACCGATCCAACCATGACCGGCGGTCAGGTCCCGCGCGAACTTCCCCGTGAACGACGGGACAGGCGAAAGGGGCGGCTCCATCGGCGAGGAGCCGCCCCTTTCGTGGCTCTGGCCCCGGTACGGCGGGGCCGTCCCCCCGGTGCCGGCCCGGTCAGGGGAGTGGGCCGGCGCAGGGTCCGTTCGCGGTCGGACGGGTCACTTCTTGTCGAGCAGGTCCTGGACCTTGGCCCGGACGTCGTCCGTGGCGAGACCGCGGATCGTCAGCGTCGTACGGCGGCGCAGCACGTCGTCCTGCGTCTCGGCCCACTCGTTGTCACGGGCGTAGACGACCTGCGCCCAGATCTCCGGGGCGTCCGGGTGGACCCGCTCGCCCAGCTCCGGGTTGTCGTTGGCCAGCCGGGCGATGTCGAAGGCCAGCGAACCGTAGTGGGTGGCCAGGTGCTTGGCGGTGTCCGCCGCCATGCGCGGGCCCGGCGCCGGGTTGTCCACCAGCAGCCGGTGGGCGACCGCGCGCGGGTTGGCCACGCCGGGCAGCGGGAGCTTCTTCGGCAGCGAGGAGATCGGCTCGAAGTCGTCGCCGAGCGGGTGGCCCGGCAGCGCCTCCAGCTTCTGCATCACCGTACGGCCGATGTGGCGGAAGGTGGTCCACTTGCCGCCCGCCACGGACAGCATGCCGCCCCTGCCCTCGGTCACCACCGTCTCGCGCTTGGCCTTGGCGGTGTCGCCGGGGCCGCCCGGCAGCACCCGCAGACCGGCGAAGGCGTAGGTGATGAGGTCACGGTCGAGCTGCTGGTCGCGGATGGAGAACGCGGCCTCGTCGAGTATCTGGGCGGTGTCCTTCTCGGTGACCGAGACGTCCGCCGGGTCGCCCTCGAACTCCTCGTCGGTCGTGCCGAGCAGCAGCATGTCCTCCCAGGGGAGGGCGAAGGTGATCCGGTACTTGTCGATCGGGGTCGCGAGCGCGGCCTTCCAGGGGGAGGTGCGCTTCAGGACCAGGTGCGCGCCCTTGGAGAGCCGGATGGACGGCGCCGCGTTCGGGTCCTCCATCCTGCGCAGGTGGTCGACCCACGGGCCGGTCGCGTTCAGCACGAGACGGGCGTTCACGCCGAACTCGTCGCCGGTCAGACGGTCGCGCAGGTCGGCGCCCGTCACCCGGTTGCGGGTGAAGCGCAGCCCGGTGACCTCGGCGTGGTTGAGGACCACCGCGCCCGCCTCGACGGCCGCGCGGACCGTCATCAGCGCCATGCGCGCGTCGTTCATCTGGTCGTCGCCGTACACGGCCACGGCCTTGAGGTTCTGGGTGCGCAGCTCGGGCACGTCCTGCGCGGCCTTGGCCGGCGAGAGCAGGTGCCCGACGCCGTCGCCGAAGGCCGACAGCGCGGAGTAGGCGAAGACGCCCGCTCCGAGCTTCGCCGCGCCGTGCGGCCCGCCCTTGTACACGGGGAGGTAGAAGGTGAGCGGGTTCGCCAGGTGGGGGGCCACCTGGCGGGAGACCGCACGGCGCTCGAAGTGGTTCTCCGCCACCAGCTTCACCGCGCCGGTCTGCAGGTAGCGCAGACCGCCGTGGAGAAGCTTGGAGGAGGCGGAGGAGGTGGCACCGGCGAAGTCGCCGGCGTCGACCAGGGCCACCCTGAGGCCGGACTGCGCGGCGTGCCAGGCGGTGGAGATGCCCAGGATGCCGCCGCCGATCACGAGAAGGTCGTACGACGCCTTGGAGAGCTGCTCCCGGGTCTCGGCGCGGCTCGGGTTGGAGCCGGAGGCCGGGCGGGTGCCGAGGGCAGGCACGGACTGCAGGGTGGGCTGACTGGTCATTGGGGGTTCTTACTCCTCGTCCTCGATCCAGCCCATGGTCCGCTCGACGGCCTTGAGCCAGTTCTTGTACTCACGGTCGCGGGTCTCCGCGTCCATGTGGGGGGTCCACTCGGCGGCCCGGCGCCAGTTGGCGCGCAGTTCGTCGGTGCTGGACCAGAAGCCGACGGCGAGACCGGCGGCGTAGGCGGCGCCGAGGCAGGTGGTCTCGGCGACCATCGGGCGCACCACCGGTGCGTCCAGGACGTCGGAGAGGGTCTGCATCAGCAGGTTGTTGGAGGTCATGCCGCCGTCGACCTTGAGGGTTACGAGCTCGTCGCCCGAGTCCTTGACCATGGCGTCGGCGATCTCGCGGGTCTGCCAGGCGGTGGCCTCCAGGACGGCACGCGCGAGGTGCGCCTTGGTGACGTACCGGGTCAGGCCGGCGATCACACCGCGGGCGTCGGAGCGCCAGTGCGGGGCGAACAGGCCGGAGAAGGCCGGTACGAAGTAGGCGCCGCCGTTGTCCTCGACCGAGAGCGCGAGCGTCTCGATCTCGGCGGCGGTGGAGATCAGGCCCATCTGGTCGCGCATCCACTGCACCAGGGAGCCGGTGACGGCGATCGAGCCCTCGAGCGCGTAGACCGTCGGCTGGTCGCCGATCTTGTAGCCGACCGTGGTCAGCAGGCCCGCGTAGGAGTTGATGATCTTGTCACCGGTGTTCATCACCATGAAGGTGCCGGTGCCGTAGGTGGACTTGGTCTCGCCCTCGGAGAAGCAGGTCTGGCCGAACAGGGCCGCCTGCTGGTCACCGAGCGCGGAGGCGACCGGGATGCCGCCGAGCAGGTCGCCCAGCTTGCCGCCGGTGACCTCGCCGTAGACCTCGGCGGAGGAACGGATCTCCGGGAGGATCGCCAGCGGGACGCCGATGGACTCGGCGATCTTGTCGTCCCACTCCATGGTGTGCAGGTTCATGAGGAGGGTGCGGGAGGCGTTGGTGACGTCGGTGACGTGGCGGCCGCCGTTGACACCGCCGGTCAGGTTCCAGATGACCCAGGTGTCCATGGTGCCGAAGAGGATGTCGCCCGCCTCGGCGCGCTCCCGCAGGCCCTCGACGTTGTCGAGCAGCCAGCGGGCCTTCGGACCGGAGAAGTAGGACGCGAGCGGCAGGCCCGTCTCGCGGCGGAAACGGTCCTGGCCGACGTTGCGGCCGAGCTCCTTGCAGAGCGAGTCGGTGCGGGTGTCCTGCCAGACGAGGGCGTTGTGGACGGGCTCACCGGTGTTCTTGTCCCACAGCACGGTGGTCTCGCGCTGGTTGGTGATGCCGATGGCCTTGATGTCGTCACGGGTGATGCCGGCCTTCTGGATGGCTCCGGCGACGACTTCCTGGACGTTGGTCCAGATCTCGTTGGCGTTGTGCTCGACCCAGCCCGGCTTCGGGAAGATCTGCTCGTGCTCCTTCTGGTCGACCGAGACGATCCGGCCGTCCTTGTCGAAGACGATGCAGCGGGACGAGGTCGTGCCCTGGTCGATCGCGGCGATGAAGGGGCCGGCGGTGTGGGCGTCGGTCACGGTGTGCTCCTGAGGTTCCGTGGATGGGGGGCTGTCCGTACGGCGCGGTGCCTGTGAGCGGTGCTCGGTGCGTGCGTGGCGTGAAGGCCGTGGGCGTTCTTGCTCAGCATGCTCTTCGTGCTCTTCGTGCACGTGGTGCTCTTAAGCAAAGGCGACGTTGTAGATGCCTGCCGCGATGGCGCCGCCGATCAGCGGACCGACCACCGGGATCCAGGCGTAGCCCCAGTCGGAGCCACCCTTGTTGGGCAGGGGCAGGAGGGCGTGCACGATGCGCGGACCGAGGTCACGGGCGGGGTTGATCGCGTACCCGGTCGGACCGCCGAGGGACAGACCGATCGAGACGACCACGAGCGCCGTGATCAGGGCGCCCAGGTTGCCGAGGCCGTTGCCCTTGTCGTTCAGGCCCTGGGTGAGCACGGCGAGCACCAGCACGACGGTGCCGATGATCTCCGTGGCGAGGTTCTGCCAGACGACCCGGATCTCCGGACCGGTGGAGAAGACGCCCAGCACCGGGCCGGCCCCCTGCTCCTGGGCCTCGACGGCCTTGGCCGTGGTGGCCTGCGCCCCGGGGCCACCGACGATCTCCTTGTCGGTGAGGTGCGCGTGGAACTGGCCGTAGTAGGCGACCCAGACCAGCGTCGCGCCGATCGCGGCACCGAGGAGCTGGCCCGCGAAGTAGACCGGAACGTTGCTCCAGTCGTCGTCCTTGATCGCGAGCGCGAGCGTCACGGCCGGGTTGAGGTGGGCGCCCGAGAGCGGGGCCGAGGTGTAGACGGCCGTCAGTACGGCGAAACCCCACCCGAAGGTGATGGCCAGCCAGCCGGCGTTGCGGGCCTTGGAGGCCTTCAGCGTCACGGCGGCGCAGACGCCACCGCCGAGCAGGATGAGTATGGCGGTACCGATGGTCTCGCCGATGAAGATGTCGGAGCTGGACACCCGCGACTCCTTTGTCCTTCGTCCAGGGGACCGAACCCCGGGTCCCTCCGGAGGTTCGAGCTTGCCCTCGGGGGTGAGAGCGATTGCCGGCCCATGGCGTTGCCACACTCTAGCGCGTATTGCCGGTAGGTGTTCGACAATGCCGACCGATGGACGGGAGTCTTGCTCCGGGGTTACGTGTGCGTCAAGAGTCCGGTTATCGAAAGCGCGATCGTTATTGATCGCTGTGGGCTATCGGTCTTCCGGTGACCTTCGGATGGTGAGCGCCACTCTCACCGTAAATGTTCCATTGTGGGGCGTTTTGAGGGTATGGCGAACACCGGAACGCCGTACGGCCTTCCGGTGTGCTCTGACGTGATTCCCAGATGTTCCCGTACGCGCTTCTCAGGCGTTTCCGTACGTGTCTCTCAGACGTTCCCGTACGGGTCTCTCGGGCGTTCCCGGAGCCCTCGGCCCGTCAGAAGCGCCCGGCGCCCAGGTCCCGCGACACCGCGCGGGCGCAGTCCCGCACCGCCGCGATCAGCTCGGGGCGCAGCTCGCCGTCCCGGGCCAGCCGCTCGACGGCGCCGGTGATGCCGACCGCGCCGACCGGCATCCGCCGCCGGTCGTGGATGGGTGCGGCGATGGACGCCACGCCCTCCCAGGTCTCCTCCACGTCCGCCGCGTACCCACGCGCGCGCGTGAGGTCGAGGAGGTGCTCGAAATCCTCCAGCTCGCACACCGTGCGGTCCGTGAAGGCCTTGCGGTCGGCCTCCAGCGCCTCGCTGTGCGCGACCGGGTCGTAGGCGGAGAGGACCTTGCCCAGGGCCGTGGAGTGCAGCGGCTGCATGGCCCCGATCTCCAGGACCTGCCGGCTGTCGTCGGGCCGGAACACGTGGTGCACGATCAGCACGCCCTGCTGGTGCAGCACCCCCAGATGGACGCTCTCCCCGCTGGAGCGGGCCAGGTCGTCCGTCCACACCAGGGCCCGCGCGCGCAGCTCGTGCACGTCGAGATAGGTGGTGCCCAGGCGCAGCAGCTCGGCGCCCAGCTGGTAGCGCCCGGACGGCTCGTCCTGCTCGACGAAGCCCTCCAGCTGGAGGGTGCGCAGGATGCCATGCGCGGTGCCCTTGGCCAGGCCCAGCGACGAGGCGATGTCCGACAGGCCCAGCCGCCGCTCGCCGCCCGCGAGCAGCCGCAGCATCGCGGCCGCCCGTTCGACCGACTGGATGTTCCGTGCCATCGCCGTCCTGCCTCCGTCCCCTTCGACCGTCCACGACGGATGTCAATAAACGTCGTTCGGCAATGTCGAACACTACCGGTCCATGTCGACCTCTCGCCAATGGTCGGTCGACACCTGTTACGCCTCTCGTCTCCCGGGAGGAACCCGGGAGAGACCTGCTCGTGTCCCGCCGGTGGCCGGGCGACATCCATGTCCGTCCCCTGGACGCCCTGACCATACGGCCCCCGACCCGGCTACCCTGACGGCGTGCGCACTCCTCGGGAAGCCGTTCCGCCCGCATCCTGAGGTGACGCAAAGCCGACAGCCGTCGCATTCGAGGGAGCCCATCCATGGCCTCTGTGCCGCCGACCCCTTCCGCCGACAGCCGGACCCGTGTGTCCGCGCTACGAGAGGCCCTGGCCACCCGAGTGGTGGTGGCCGACGGAGCCATGGGCACCATGCTCCAGGCCCAGGACCCCACGCTCGAGGACTTCCAGAACCTCGAGGGCTGCAACGAGATCCTCAACGTCACCCGGCCCGACATCGTCCGCTCCGTGCACGAGGAGTACTTCGCCGCGGGCGTGGACTGCGTCGAGACCAACACCTTCGGCGCGAACTTCGCCGCGATGGCCGAGTACGACATCCCCGAGCGGGTGTACGAGCTGTCCGAGGCCGGTGCCCGTATCGCCCGCGAGACCGCCGACGCCTTCGCGGCCCGCGACGGCCGCGGCCGCTGGGTCCTCGGTTCCATCGGCCCCGGCACCAAGCTGCCCACCCTGGGCCACGTCGCCTACGGCACCCTGCGCGACGCCTACCAGCAGAACGCCGAGGGCCTCATCGCCGGCGGCGCCGACGCGCTGATCGTCGAGACCACCCAGGACCTGCTCCAGACCAAGGCCGCCGTGCTCGGCGCCCACCGCGCCCGCGACGCCGCCGGTCTGGACGTGCCGCTGATCGTCTCCGTGACCGTCGAGACCACCGGCACCATGCTGCTGGGCTCCGAGATCGGCGCCGCCCTGACGGCCCTGGAGCCGCTCGGCATCGACATGATCGGTATGAACTGCGCCACCGGCCCCGCCGAGATGAGCGAGCACCTACGCTACCTGGCCCGCAACGCCCGCATCCCGCTCGCCTGTATGCCGAACGCGGGCCTGCCGGTGCTCGGCAAGGACGGCGCCAGCTACCCGCTGTCCGCGCCGGAGCTGGCCGACGCCCAGGAGAACTTCGTCCGCGACTACGGACTGTCCCTGGTCGGCGGCTGCTGCGGCACCACCCCCGAGCACCTGCGCCAGGTCGTCGAGCGGGTCCGCGACCTCACCCCGGCCGAGCGCAGCCCCCGCCCGGAGCCGGGCGCCGCCTCCCTCTACCAGACGGTCCCCTTCCGCCAGGACACCTCGTACCTCGCGATCGGTGAGCGCACCAACGCCAACGGCTCCAAGAAGTTCCGCGAGGCCATGCTGGACGGCCGCTGGGACGACTGCGTCGAGATGGCCCGCGACCAGATCCGCGAGGGCGCGCACCTGCTCGACCTCTGCGTGGACTACGTCGGCCGCGACGGCGTCGCCGACATGGAGGAACTGGCCGGCCGCTTCGCCACCGCCTCCACCCTGCCGATCGTCCTCGACTCCACCGAGGTCGAGGTCATCCGGGCGGGCCTGGAGAAGCTCGGCGGCCGCGCGGTGATCAACTCCGTGAACTACGAGGACGGCGACGGCCCCGAGTCCCGCTTCGCCAAGGTCACCCGGCTGGCCCAGGAGCACGGCGCCGCCCTGATCGCCCTCACCATCGACGAGGAGGGCCAGGCCCGCACCCCCGAGAAGAAGGTCGAGATCGCCGAACGGCTGATCGACGACCTCACCGGGAACTGGGGCATCCGCGAGGAGGACATCCTCATCGACACCCTGACCTTCACCATCTGCACCGGTCAGGAGGAGTCCCGGGGCGACGGCGTCGCCACCATCGAGGCCATCCGCGAGCTCAAGCGCCGCCACCCCGACGTCCAGACCACCCTGGGCCTGTCGAACATCTCCTTCGGTCTCAACCCCGCCGCCCGCATCCTGCTGAACTCCGTCTTCCTCGACGAGTGCGTCAAGGCGGGCCTGGACTCCGCGATCGTCCACGCCTCGAAGATCCTGCCGATCGCCCGCTTCAGCGAGGAGGAGGTCCAGACCGCCCTCGACCTCATCCACGACCGCCGCGCCGAGGGCTACGACCCCCTCCAGAAGCTCATGCAGCTCTTCGAGGGCGCCACCGCCAAGTCCCTCAAGGCCGGCAAGGCCGAGGAACTGGCCGCCCTGCCGCTGGAGGAGCGCCTCAAGCGCCGCATCATCGACGGCGAGCGCAACGGCCTGGAGGCCGACCTCGACCAGGCCCTCGAGACCCGGCCGGCCCTCGACATCGTCAACGAGACCCTCCTGGACGGCATGAAGGTCGTCGGCGAGCTGTTCGGCTCCGGCCAGATGCAGCTGCCGTTCGTCCTGCAGTCCGCCGAGGTCATGAAGACCGCCGTCGCCCACCTCGAACCGCACATGGAGAAGTCCGACGCCGAGGGCAAGGGCACCATCGTCCTGGCGACCGTGCGCGGCGACGTCCACGACATCGGCAAGAACCTCGTCGACATCATCCTGTCCAACAACGGCTACAACGTCGTCAACCTCGGCATCAAGCAGCCGGTCTCCGCGATCCTCGACGCCGCCGAGGAGCACCGCGCCGACGTCATCGGCATGTCGGGGCTCCTGGTCAAGTCCACGGTGATCATGAAGGAGAACCTGGAGGAGCTGAACCAGCGCGGCCTCGCCGCCGACTACCCGGTGATCCTCGGCGGCGCCGCCCTCACCCGCGCCTACGTCGAGCAGGACCTGCACGAGATCTACGAGGGCGAGGTCCGCTACGCCCGCGACGCCTTCGAGGGCCTGCGCCTGATGGACGCCCTCATCGGCGTCAAGCGGGGCGTGCCCGGCGCCAAGCTGCCCGAGCTGAAGCAGCGCCGGGTCCGGGCGAGCGCCGCCGCCGTGGAGGTCGAGGAGCACCCGGAGGAGGGCCACGTCCGCTCCGACGTCGCCATCGACAACCCCCTCCCCGAGCCCCCCTTCTGGGGCACCCGCGTCATCAAGGGCATCCAGCTCAAGGAGTACGCCACCTGGCTGGACGAGGGCGCGCTGTTCAAGGGCCAGTGGGGCCTGAAGCAGGCCCGCACCGGCGACGGACCGACGTACGAGGAACTCGTCGAGACCGAGGGCCGCCCGCGCCTGCGCGGCCTGCTGGACAAGCTCCAGACCGAGAACCTCCTGGAAGCCGCCGTGGTCTACGGCTACTTCCCGTGCGTGTCCAAGGACGACGACCTGATCCTGCTGGACGAGCACGGCAACGAACGCACCCGCTTCACCTTCCCGCGCCAGCGCCGCGGCCGCCGGCTCTGCCTCGCGGACTTCTTCCGCCCGCAGGAGTCGGGCGAGACCGATGTCGTCGGCCTCCAGGTCGTCACCGTCGGCTCCCGCATCGGCGAGGAGACCGCGAAGCTCTTCGCCTCCGACTCCTACCGCGACTACCTCGAGCTGCACGGCCTGTCCGTGCAGCTCGCGGAGGCGCTCGCCGAGTACTGGCACGCGCGCGTGCGCTCCGAACTCGGCTTCGCCGGCGAGGACCCCGCCGAGATCGAGGACATGTTCGCCCTGAAGTACCGCGGTGCCCGCTTCTCCCTCGGCTACGGCGCCTGCCCCGACCTGGAGGACCGCGCCAAGATCGCCGAGCTGCTCCAGCCCGAGCGGATCGGCGTCCACCTGTCCGAGGAGTTCCAGCTGCACCCCGAGCAGTCCACGGACGCCATCGTGATCCACCACCCCGAGGCGAAGTACTTCAACGCACGGTGACCGTGCGGTGCGGCGTGTCTCACTCGGCACACTGATCCGATAAGTCGTACACTGGTCGGTCCACAGCAGGCCGGTTCCCCCGCGGGAACCGGCCTGCTCGTCCCTCACAGGAGGTACGTGGATGACCAGCACGGTTCCCGCGCCAGTAACCCGCACGGCCGAGGGCTCGGCCCTCCAGGCCGTGCTCCTCGACATGGACGGCACCCTCGTCGACACCGAGGGCTTCTGGTGGGACGTCGAGGTGGAGATCTTCGCCGGACTCGGCCACTCCCTCGACGACTCCTGGCGCCATGTCGTGGTCGGCGGTCCGATGAGCCGCAGCGCCGGGTTCCTGATCGAGGCCACCGGGGCCGACATCACCCTCGCCGAACTGTCCGTCCTGCTCAACGAGGGCTTCGAGGACCGCATCACCCGCGCCTTGCCCCTGATGCCGGGAGCCGCCCGGCTGCTCGCCGAGCTGGCCGAGTACGAGGTGCCCACGGCCCTCGTCTCCGCCTCGCACCGGCGCATCATCGACCGGGTTCTCGCCTCGCTCGGCCCCCAGTACTTCGCCCTGACGGTGGCCGGGGACGAGGTCGTGCGCACCAAGCCGTACCCCGACCCGTACCTGTTCGCGGCCGCCGGACTGGGCGTGGACCCGGCCCGGTGCGCCGTCGTCGAGGACACCGCCACCGGGGTCGCCGCGGCGGAGGCGGCGGGCTGCCATGTCGTCGCGGTGCCCTCCGTGGCCCCGATCCCGGCGGGCGCCCGGCGCACCGTCGTGCCCTCGCTCGAAGCGGTCGACCTGGCATTTCTCCGCGGCCTCATGCCGCTCCGATGATCACGCCCGCGATCATTGGTGATCGGCCGATGACGGAAATGCGATAGGCGTTCACCCAGCGTGCGCCGCCGTTAGCAAGTGAATTCGGCGGATGTGCGCACGGTGGAATTCCGATCTTCGGTAACGGTTCAATCTCGGACGCGCGTAGATTGTTGACGGTGTGACGTTCCCCACGTCAGGCGGGGTCGACAGGGGGTCGGGCCTGTGCGCGGACGCCCCGTTCCCGGCGTTCAGGCGCGCCCTTGTGTCCCGATTGATGGACAGCTGCGCGGATCGTTCCGCTGACGGTTTTTCAATGCGTTCGCATACGGTTTCGCTGCGTGATGGCTTTTCAACTCCGGTGGCGGCGAACCCTCGTGTCGGTCCGGACTAATCTCTTCGCGGAACATCACCCCTATGCCCGTGATCCGCCGCGACAACCTTGCATGCTGGGTACACGGACCGACAGCTCTGGAGAAACTCGAGCATGAACCGCAAGACTTTGGTGCTGCCGGCCGTGGTGGGTCTGCTCGCGCCCGTGCTCGCCGCCTGCGGCGGGGCCGACAGCGGCAGCGGCGGCGGCGACGCCATCGTCGTGGGCACCACCGACCGGTTCACCGCCACCAAGGACGCCCCCGCGCCGCTCGACCCCGCCTACTCCTACGACGTCGGCACCTGGAACATCCTGCGCCAGACCGTGCAGACCCTGATGATCCAGCCCAAGGGCGAGGGCGAGCCCGTCCCCGAGGCGGCCCAGTCCTGCGGTTTCACCGACAGCGGCAACGAGCGCTACGCCTGCAAGCTCCGCGACGGCCTGAAGTTCTCCAACGGCGACGCGATCACCGCCGAGGACGTCAAGTTCTCCATCGACCGCGCCCTGGCCATCAAGGCCGACTCCGGCGTCTTCGCCCTGCTGTCCACGATCGACACCGTCGAGACGCAGGGTGACAACGAAGTCATCTTCCACCTCAAGACCGCCGACGCCACCTTCCCGTTCAAGCTGTCGACCCCGGTCGCCGGCATCGTCAACCCCGACGACTACGAGAAGGACAAGCTGCGCGAGGGCTTCTCGGTCGACGGCTCCGGGCCCTACACCCTCAAGGCCGACACCGACGGCGACGAGATGACCAAGGCCGTGCTCACCAAGAACCCCAACTACAAGGGGACGCTCGAGGTGAAGAACGACGAGGTCGACATGGTGTCCTACGAGGACGCCGACGACATGGGCACCGCCCTCGAAAAGGGCGACATCGACCTGATGACCCGCACCATGTCGCCGGAGCAGATCCAGAAGCTCTCCGACGCCGCGGCCGACAGCGACATCGACCTGGTGGAGATCGGCGGCCTCGAGATCCGCTACCTCGCCTTCAACACCAAGGCCACCGAGGTGAAGTCGAAGGCCGTGCGCCAGGCGATGGCCCAGGTCATCGACCGCGACCACCTGGTCTCCGAGGTCTACGGCTCCCAGGCCGAGTCGCTCTACTCGCTGGTCCCGGCCTCCCTCACGGGCCACTCCAACTCGTTCTTCAACACCTACGGCGACCCGAGCGTCGCCAAGGCGAAGGCCCTGCTGACCGAGGCGGACATCACCACGCCGGTCAAGCTGACGCTGAACTACACGACCGACCACTACGGTCCGGCCACCAAGAAGGAGTTCGAGCTGCTCCAGAAGCAGCTGAACGACAGCGGCCTGTTCGACGTCAGCGTCAAGGGCACCGCCTGGGAGAGCTTCGTCCCGGCAGAGCGCAAGGGCCAGTACGCCGTCTACGGCATGGGCTGGTTCCCCGACTTCCCGGACGCCGACAACTTCGTCGCGCCGTTCCTCGACAAGGACAACTTCCTCAAGTCCCCCTACGCCAACAGCGACATCATCAACAACCTGATCCCGCAGTCCCGCCGCGAGGCCGACCGCCTCAGCGCCGGCAAGAGCCTGACCGAGATCCAGGACATCGTCGCCGACGACGTCCCGGTGCTGCCGCTGTGGCAGGGCAAGCAGTACGTGGCCGCCAGCACCGACATCACGGGCACGGCCTACGCGCTGAACTCCTCCGCGACCCTTCAGCTGTGGGAACTCGGCCGCGGCGTGAGCAACTGAATCGCACTTATCGTCTGGTGATACGTTTTTCGCGGCCAGGGCCCGGGACGGTGGCCCCGGTATGACGGGATCCGACGACAAAGGTACTTCGTGAACATGCGTAACCAGTGGCCAGTCCTGCCTATCGTGGCGGGGCTGGCCTCCGGCCTGTTGACCGGCTGCGGCACCCAGACCGGGGGCTCGGGCGGCGACGGCTCCGCCGTGGTGCTCGGAATGTCGGACGACATCCTCGCCACGGATCCGGCCTCCGGCTACGATCCCGGATCCTGGATGTTGTTCAACAACGTCTTCCAGTCGCTGCTGAGCTTCCCCAAGGGCGGCACCGAACCCGAGCCCGACGCGGCCCAGGAGTGCTCCTTCACGGACACCGCGACCAAGGTGTACCAGTGCACGCTCAAGGACGGACTGAAGTTCAGCAACGGTGACGCGCTCACCTCGAAGGACGTCAAGTTCTCCTTCGACCGCATGCTGAAGATCAACGACGACTCCGGCCCCGCGATCATGTTCCCCATGCTGGACAAGGTCGAGACACCGGACGACAGCACCGTCGTCTTCCGGCTGAAGGTCCCGGACGCCACCTTCCCCAGCAAGATCGCCTCCGGCGCCGGCTCCATCGTCGACAGCAAGGAGTACGACGCCGACGGCCTGCGCGAGGACGGCGGCGCCGTCGGCTCCGGCCCCTACAAGCTGGAGTCCTTCGGCGACGACGAGGCCGTGTTCACCGTCAACGAGCACTACAAGGGCTCCGCCGACGAGGCTCAGAACGACGGCGTCACCGTCAAGTTCTTCGGCGGCGACCAGAAGGCCCTCAAGCAGGCCCTCCTCGACAACGAGATCGACATCGCCTACCGCGGCCTCACCGCCGGCGACATCGCCGACATCGACAAGAGCACCGACACGGCGGTCGAGGCCGTCGAGGGCAGCAGCGCCGAGGTCCAGCACCTCGTCTTCAACATGGACGACCCCGTCGCCGGAAAGCTCGGCGTCCGCCAGGCCATCGCCTACCTGGTCGACCGCGAGGCCCTCATCAAGAACGTCTACGAGGGCACGGCCGACCCGCTCTACTCGATCATCCCGGCCGGGATCGCGGGCCACAACACCGCCTTCTTCGACCGCTACGGCGCCCGCCCCTCCCAGGCCAAGGCCGCCGCCGCGCTCAAGGACGAGGGCATCAGCGGCAAGGTCGACCTCACCCTCTGGTCCACCCCGTCCCGCTACGGCCCGGCCACCGACCAGGAACTCGAGGCCATCGCCGACCAGCTCAACGCCAGCGGCCTGTTCGACGCCAAGGTCAAGTCCGTCGCCTTCGACCAGTACGAGAAGGACATCGCCGACGGCAAGTACGGCGTGTACGTGAAGGGCTGGGTGCCGGACTTCCCCGACGCCGACAACTTCACCGCGCCCTTCTTCGGCAAGGGCAACGTGCTGGACAACAACTACACCAACAGCAAGATCACCGGCTCCCTCATCCCGCGCACCGCGGCCCAGAGCGACCGCTCCTCCACCGACGCGGACTACGCCGAACTCCAGGACACCGTCGCCGAGGAACTGCCCCTGCTGCCCCTCTGGCAGGCCAAGCAGTACGCGGTCGTCGGCGAGAACGTCTACGGCCTGGAGAACTGCCTGGACGCCTCGACGGTGTTCCGCTTCTGGGAACTCAGCAAGGGCTGACCCAGACCCGCGAACCCGGCCCGGGCCCCGGCCCCGGCCGAGCCCGAACGCCGCAGGGCGCCCCTTCACGAGGAAGGGGCGCCCTGCGCCGTTCCAGCACGCGCCACCGCACGCCGAGGCCACGCGCCAAGACACGCGTCACTGCGCGCCGGGGCGCACCAGACCGCTCTCGTACGCGTACACCGCGGCCTGCACCCGGTCACGCAGCCCCAGCTTGGTCAGCACATGCCCCACATGCGTCTTGACGGTGGTCTCACTGACGAACAGATCGGCGGCGATCTCCGCGTTCGACAACCCCCGCGCCACCAGCTTCAGCACCTCCACCTCACGGTCGGTGAGCGTGTGCAGGGTGTTCGGCACCGGCTCGTCGCCCGACGGCAGATGCGTCGCGTACTTGTCCAGCAGCCGGCGCGTGATGCTCGGCGCCAGCATGGCCTCGCCGGACGCCACCACCCGGATCGCCTGCACCAGTTCGTTCGCCGGCGCGTCCTTCAGCAGGAAGCCACTCGCCCCGGCCCGCAGCGCCTCCACCACGTACTCGTCGAGATCGAAGGTGGTCAGCACCAGCACCTTCGCCGGTCCGTCCCGCCCCGGCCCGGAGATCTGCCGGGTCGCCTCGACCCCGTCCATCCGGGGCATACGGATGTCCATGAGCACCACATCGGGCTGAAGCGCCCGCACCTGGTCGAGAGCCTGCAGGCCGTCTCCGGCCTCACCGACGACCGCGATGTCCTGCTCGGCCTCCAGAATCATCCGGAAGCCCGTGCGCAGCAGCGGCTGGTCGTCGACCAGTAGGACGCGGATGGCCACGTAAGTCTCCTTCGCTAGTCCGGCCCCATTCTGCCCTGCGTACCGGCCTCCGACTCCGCCGCCCTCACCGCCAGCGGATACGGCGGGGGAGTACCGCCGAACTCCGGACAGTGCGCCTGATGATCACACCAACCGCACAGCTTCGTCCGCCGCGGCCGCCAGTCCCCGGTCTCCGTCGCCTCCCGGATCGCCTCCCACAGCGCGAGCAGCCTGCGCTCGACCCGCTCAAGATCGGCCGGATCGGGGTCGTACGTCAGGACGTCACCGCTGCCGAGATAGACGAGCTGGAGCCGGCGCGGGATCACCTGCTTCAGCCGCCACACCACCAGGGCGTAGAACTTCATCTGGAACAGCGCACCGTCGGCGTACTCCGCCCGGGGCGCCTTGCCCGTCTTGTAGTCGACGATCCGCACCTCACCGGTGGGCGCCACGTCGACCCGGTCGATGATCCCGCGCAGCCGCAGCCCCGACTCCAGCTCCGTCTCCACGAACAGCTCCCGCTCGGCGGGCTCCAGCCGCGTCGGATCCTCCAGCGTGAACCAGCGCTCGACCAGCTGCTCCGCCTCCGCCAGCCAGCCTGCCAGCCGCTCGCCCTCCGGATCGTCGGCGAACAGCTCCACCACCTCCGGCCGCGTCTCCCGCAGCCGGTCCCACTGGACGGGGATCAGCGACTTGGCCCGGGGCGCGGTGCGCTCGGCGGCCGGGGCGTCGAAGAGACGCTCCAGGACCGCGTGCACCAGCGTGCCCTTGGTCGCCGCGGGGCTCGGCTTCTCCGGCAGCCGGTCGATGACCCGGAACCGGTACAGCAGCGGGCACTGCATGAAGTCGCCCGCCCGCGACGGTGAGAGCGACGTGGGCGCTATGGCCACGGGCGTCCTGGCCTCCGGCACGGACACCTGCTCCGCCACCGGCTCCGGCACCTGCCCCACCACGGGCTCCGGCACCTGTCCGGCCACCACACCGCCCTCGTCGCCCGCCCCGGCGACGCCCTCGCTGCTGCTCTCCATGCTCCAGACCATACGGCCCGCCACTGACAGTCACCCAGTCCCGGCCGGGCATGGGCACGACGACCCGGGAAACACAGGGGGTGCCGGGGCGGAACGTGTCCCGACGGCCGCATACCATCGGTCACAGACCCTTCCGCCCGGCAGGAGCGGGAGACGCTTCGAACGAGGGGACATCGTGGTGGAAAGCGGCGGGAGCGGGCGGCCGCGGCCGGACAGCGAAGAGTCGGCCGAGCACCCCGCGACACCGACACCCCCGGCCACGGCCAGCCCCGACCCCCAGCCTGCCGACGAGCACGCCCCGGCCGGGGCCACGGACGGCTCCGGGGCCGAGACGGCCACGGACGGCCACCCCGACACCGACGGGCCCACGCCCCCGGCGCAGGCCTCGGACGCCCCCGCACCGGCGCCGTCCGACGAGCCCGGTGGTACGGGTCGGACGCCCACGCCGACGCCCGAGACACCGTCCACGCCTGAGACACCGTCCACGCCCGAGACACCGTCCACGCCCGAGCTGTCCTGCACCGCCCCCGCGACCCCCGGCACCGACGAGCCCCCGGCCGCGCCCCCCGGACCCGCCACCGACCACACCCGCGCCCACGCCGACACCCACGACGAGCACGGCGCCTCCGGCGGCGCTCCTTCCGGCGGCGGCCAGGGCGGCGACGGCCCCTCCCTCACCAAGGGCCGCCCGCCCCAGCGCCCCCCGGAGCAGCCCCGCGGCGGCCTGCTGATGGGACGGCCCTTCGGCGTCCCCGTCTACGTCGCGCCCAGCTGGTTCCTCGTCGCCGCGCTCATCACCTGGGTCTTCGGCGGCCAGCTGGACCGCGTGCTGCCCGAACTGGGCGCCGCCCGCTACCTGGTCTCCCTCTTCTTCGCCGTCGCCTTCTACGCCTCCGTACTCATCCACGAACTCGCCCACACCATCGCCGCCCTCCGCTTCAAACTCCCGGTCCGCCGCATCCAGCTCCAGTTCTTCGGCGGCGTCTCCGAGATCGAGAAGGAGGCCGAGACCCCGGGCCGCGAGTTCTGGCTGGCCTTCGTCGGCCCCCTGCTCTCCCTCGTGCTCGCCGGCGTCTTCTACGTCGCCATGCAGCCCGTCGAGCCCGGCACCGTCCCCGGCGTCCTGCTGGCCGGCCTGATGATCTCCAACCTCATCGTGGCGATCTTCAACCTCCTGCCCGGCCTCCCCCTCGACGGCGGCCGCATGCTCCGCGCCGTCGTCTGGAAGATCACCGGCAAGCCCATGAGCGGCACCATCGCCGCCGCCTGGGTCGGCCGCGCCCTCGCGGTCTCCGTGCTGATCGGCCTGCCGCTGCTCACCCAGTCCGGCGCCCTCGGCTCCAGCGCCGAGGACAGCGTCGGCATGGACACCGTCACCGACGCCCTGCTCGCCGCCATCCTCGCCGCGATCATCTGGACCGGCGCCGGCAACAGCCTGCGCATGGCCCGCCTGCGCGAGCACCTCCCCGAACTGCGCGCCCGCACCCTGACCCGCCGCGCGGTCCCCGTCGAGACCGACACCCCGCTCTCCGAGGCCCTGCGCCGCGCCAACGACGCCGGAGCCCGCGCCCTCGTCGTCGTCGACGCCCACGGCGAACCGCTCTCTCTGGTCCGCGAGGCCGCCATCGTCGGCGTCCCCGAACACCGCCGCCCCTGGGTCGCCGTCAGCGGCCTCGCCCAGGACCTCACCGACGGCATGCGCGTCTCCGCCGAACTCGCCGGCGAAGACCTCCTCGACGTCCTGCGCGCCACCCCCGCCACCGAGTACCTGGTCGTCGAGGAGACCGGCGAGATCTACGGCGTCCTGTCCGCCGCCGACGTCGAGCGCGCCTTCGTCAAGGCCATGGCCCGCCCCAACTGAGCACCGCCCTCCCGCAACGGTGGTCGGCGGCCCCGCCAAACGCCGGTAGGCTGTTCACATGTCCGAACCGACCGGTGCCGCCCGCAGGCGCGGGCCCTTCAAGGTCGGGGACCAGGTTCAGCTGACCGACCCCAAGGGCCGCCACTACACGTTCACACTCGAGGCCGGGAAGAACTTCCACACCCACAAGGGTTCCTTCCCGCACGACGAACTGATCGGTGCTCCCGAGGGCAGCGTTGTCCGCACCACCGGGAACGTCGCCTACCTCGCGCTGCGCCCCCTGCTCCCCGACTACGTCCTGTCCATGCCCCGCGGGGCAGCCGTCGTCTACCCGAAGGACGCGGGACAGATCCTCGCCTTCGCCGACATCTTCCCCGGCGCGCGCGTCGTCGAAGCCGGCGTCGGCTCCGGCTCGCTCAGCAGCTTCCTGCTGCGCGCCATCGGCGACGAGGGCATGCTGCACTCCTACGAGCGCCGCGAGGACTTCGCCGAGATCGCCCAGCAGAACGTGGAGCGCTACTTCGGCGGCCCGCACCCCGCCTGGCAGCTCACCGTCGGCGACCTCCAGGACAACCTGTCCGACACCGACGTGGACCGCGTCATCCTCGACATGCTCGCCCCCTGGGAGTGCCTGGAGGCCGTGTCCAAGGCGCTCGTCCCCGGCGGCATCCTCTGCTGCTACGTCGCGACCACCACCCAGCTCGCCCGGACCGTCGAGTCCATCCGCGAGATCGGCTGCTTCAACGAGCCGACCGCCTGGGAGACGATGATCCGCAACTGGCACATCGAGGGCCTGGCCGTCCGCCCGGACCACCGCATGATCGGCCACACCGGCTTCCTCCTCACCGCCCGCCGCCTCGCGGACGGCGTCGAGCCGCCCATGCGTCGCCGCCGCCCCGCCAAGGGCGCCTACGGCGACGACTACGCCGGCCCCAACGCCGACGGCGGCAGCGGCCGCTGACCACGGGCCCGTACCCCTCAACGACAGGGCGCCGTGGCCGAGTTCCCGCAACACCCGGGAACTCGGCCACGGCGCCCTCGTGTTGGAGCCGACCCCCGGACCACGCCTCGACGTCCGATATCCCGCACCCCGCCGTTCCGCCTCCCTGTGACGTATGGCACGATGCTGGCCACCCCGCCCCCACCGGCACAGCCACCCCAGGAGACGCTCCTAGTGCAGCAGTCCGCCGTACCGGAACTGGCCCACACCCACACCCGGCCGATCCACTGGGTCGCCACCGCCACCGCCGTGGCCGGCGTCGTGGTCCTCTCCTCGCTCCTCCAGCCGAGAGCGGCGACGGCCGCACAGCCCGCCACCCCGGGCCCCCGGCCGGTGACCACCACCGCCCCCGCCACCACGGGAATCGACTTCCCGATCGAGTGCGGCCCGGTCAAGGAACTGGTCATGCGGAAGGCGAGCGGCGACCTGGACGGCGACGGCACACCCGAAACGGTCGCCGCGGTCCACTGCGACGCCCCCATGGGCACCCCGCCCGACGCCGTGTACGTGCTCACCCAGAGTGCCGGAAGCACCCACGCGCGCGTGGTGGCCACCCTCGTCGACCCGAAGGAACGCACCACCGTCACGAGCCTCACCGTCACCGACGGAGCCGTCCTCGCGACACTCCTCGGCTACTCGTCGGCGGACGTGCCCAGTTGCTGCCCCGACGTCAAGGAGACCGCCAAGTGGCAGTGGAAGGACAACATGTTCGTCCGCTCGACACCCGCCGGTGCCCACAGCGTCTGATTCAGGCCACACCCGGTTGTGAGAAATCAGACAACCGTGACAGGCCGTACCGGCACGCTCACTCCGCGTCGGGACCGTAGACCTCGACCCTGTCCGAAACCCGACGCACGTGAATGCAGTCGCCCGGACACTCCCGGGCCGAGTCCACCACGTCCGTCAACAGCGGCAACGGCACCGGAGCCGTTGCCCCCTTGTCCTGCAGCAACTCGTCGTCCGCGCTCTTCACGTACGCCAGACCGTCGATGTCCAGCTCGAACACCTCCGGCGCGTACTGCGCACAGATGCCGTCGCCGGTACAGAGATCCTGGTCGATCCAGACCTCCAGCGCCTCGCCGCCGACTTCGGCCTCCTGCTGCACGCCCATCTCTCCTGCCGTTTAGTGCCGAGCCGCACGGGAACGATGCAGGCTCTGACGGGTGTTGAACACTTCGACCCTACCCTCGGCCGCTTTCCAATCATGTTCGGTGGGTATTCCCCTGGCGTGAGGGAGAGCGCAAGGGTGAAGATCGGACACACCTCGACAGTCTTTGTGATCTAGGGGTTTCAATCGACACCCACCCAGGTAGGGTCTGGAAGCGTCCAGCTCCCCTTGGAGGAGGTGAGGACCGTGGCAGCCCACGACGACGACATGAACCGCGGCATCCGCCCGGGACGAGGGTCCGATGACCCCGCCGGGCAGATCGCCTACCTTGAGCAGGAGATCGCCGTCCTGCGACGCAAGCTCGCCGACTCTCCGCGGCACACGAGGATTCTCGAAGAGCGGATCGTCGAACTGCAGACCAACCTGGCCGGCGTGTCCGCCCAGAACGAGCGACTCGCGAACACGCTCCGTGAGGCCCGCGACCAGATCGTGGCCCTCAAGGAGGAAGTCGACCGGCTCGCTCAGCCACCGGCCGGCTTCGGTGTCTTCCTCGCGGCGAACGAGGACGGCACGGCCGACATCTTCACCGGAGGCCGCAAACTCCGCGTGAACGTCAGCCCCGGCGTCGAGCTCGACGAGCTCCGACGCGGCCAGGAAGTCATGCTCAACGAAGCGCTCAACGTGGTCGAGGCCATGGAGTACGAGCGGGTCGGGGACATCGTCACCCTCAAGGAGATCCTCGAGGACGGCGAGCGCGCCCTGGTCATCGGGCACACCGACGAGGAACGGGTGGTCAGGCTCGCCGAGCCGCTGCTGGACGTCACCATCCGCCCCGGCGACGCCCTCCTGCTCGAACCCCGCTCCGGCTACGTCTACGAGATCGTTCCCAAGAGCGAGGTCGAGGAACTCGTCCTCGAAGAGGTCCCGGACATCGGCTACGAACAGATCGGCGGCCTCGGCGGCCAGATCGAGGCCATCCGCGACGCGGTCGAGCTCCCCTACCTGTACCCCGACCTCTTCAAGGAGCACGAACTGCGCCCCCCCAAGGGCGTCCTGCTCTACGGCCCCCCCGGATGCGGCAAGACACTCATCGCCAAGGCCGTCGCCAACTCACTGGCCAAAAAGGTCGCCGAGGTCACCGGCCAGGCCACCGGCAAGAGCTTCTTCCTCAACATCAAGGGCCCCGAGCTCCTCAACAAGTACGTCGGCGAGACCGAGCGGCAGATCCGCCTCGTCTTCCAGCGTGCCCGCGAGAAGGCCAGCGAGGGCACCCCCGTCATCGTCTTCTTCGACGAGATGGAATCCCTCTTCCGCACCCGCGGCTCCGGCGTCAGCTCGGACGTGGAGAACACCATCGTCCCCCAGCTGCTCGCCGAGATCGACGGCGTGGAAGGCCTCCAGAACGTGGTCGTGATCGGCGCCTCCAACCGCGAGGACATGATCGACCCGGCCATCCTGCGCCCCGGCCGCCTCGACGTGAAGATCAAGATCGAGCGCCCGGACGCCGAGGCCGCGAAGGACATCTTCGGCAAGTACCTCACCGAACGCCTCCCGCTGCACTCCGACGACGTCGGCGAACACGGCAACGACAAGACCACCACCGTCCAGAGCATGATCCAGACGGCAGTGGAACACATGTACGCCGAATCCGAGGAAAACCGCTTCCTGGAAGTCACCTACGCCAACGGCGACAAGGAAGTCCTCTACTTCAAGGACTTCAACTCCGGCGCCATGATCGAGAACATCGTGGGCCGCGCCAAGAAAATGGCGATCAAGGACTTCCTCGAGAAGAACCAGAAGGGCCTCCGCGTCTCCCACCTCCTCCAGGCATGCGTGGACGAGTTCAAGGAGAACGAGGACCTGCCCAACACCACCAACCCCGACGACTGGGCCCGCATCTCCGGAAAGAAGGGCGAACGGATCGTCTACATCCGTACGCTCATCACCGGAAAGCAGGGCGCGGACACCGGACGCTCCATCGACACGGTGGCGAACACCGGACAGTACCTGTAAAAACAGGGGCGGCTGCGGGTGCCCTCTCCGGGTACCCGCAGCCGCCTGTTTTTCAGGCCACGTCTGGAGCAAGGCAATGACGCAAATGATCTCCCCACCAGCGCAGAGGCGTTCTAGGCTCTTCCGTACCGCCGGGTCGCGCAGTGCGGGGACGGGCACCGCACACGCACCGGAGCACCACCGGTATCTGAGCGGCGCCCACGACCGAGGGTGCCGCCGGGCAAGGAGGGCCGCATGACCGTACGGCGAGTAATGGGCATCGAGACGGAGTACGGGATCTCCGTCCCCGGCCACCCCAATGCCAATGCCATGCTCACCTCGTCCCAGATCGTCAACGCCTACGCCGCGGCGATGCACCGGGCCCGCCGGGCCCGCTGGGACTTCGAGGAGGAGAACCCGCTACGGGACGCGCGAGGCTTCGACCTCGCCCGCGAGGCCGCCGACGCCAGCCAGCTCACCGACGAGGACATCGGCCTCGCCAACGTGATCCTCACCAACGGCGCCCGCCTCTACGTCGACCACGCCCACCCCGAATACAGCTCCCCCGAGGTCACCAACCCCCGCGACGCCGTCCTCTGGGACAAGGCCGGCGAGCGGATCATGGCCGAAGCGGCCGAACGCGCCGCCCAGCTCCCCGGGGCCCAGCCGATCCACCTCTACAAGAACAACACCGACAACAAGGGCGCCTCCTACGGCACGCACGAGAACTACCTGATGAAGCGGGAGACCGCCTTCTCGGACATCGTGCGCCACCTGACCCCCTTCTTCGTCTCCCGCCAGGTCTTCGCCGGCGCCGGCCGCGTCGGCATCGGCCAGGACGGCCACGAACACGGCTTCCAGCTCAGCCAGCGCGCCGACTACTTCGAGGTCGAGGTCGGACTGGAGACCACGCTGAAGCGCCCGATCATCAACACCCGGGACGAACCCCACGCCGACGCGGAGAAGTACCGCCGCCTCCACGTGATCATCGGCGACGCGAACCTCTCCGAGATCTCCACCTACCTCAAGCTCGGCACCACGGCCCTCGTCCTCTCCATGATCGAGGACGGCTTCATCGCTGTGGACCTGGCCGTCGACCAGCCCGTACGCACCCTCCACCAGGTCTCCCACGACCCGACCCTCAAGCGACTGGTCACGCTCCGCAGCGGCCGCACACTCACCGCGGTCCAGCTCCAGATGGAGTACTACGAACTCTCGCGCAAATACGTGGAGGAGCGCTTCGGCGCCGACGCCGACGACCAGACCAAGGACGTCCTCGCCCGCTGGGAGGACACCCTCACCCGCCTCGAGAACGACCACATGAGCCTCGCCGGCGAACTGGACTGGGTCGCCAAACGCGAACTGATGGAGGGCTACCGGCGCCGTGACGGCCTCGACTGGGACGCCGCGCGCCTGCACCTCGTCGACCTCCAGTACGCCGACGTACGGGCCGACAAGGGCCTCTACAACCGCCTCGCGGCCCGCGGGCGGATGAAGCGGCTCCTGGACGAGCCGGAGGTCGAGCGGGCGAAGTCGAAGCCCCCGGAGGACACCCGCGCGTACTTCCGCGGCCGCTGCCTGGAGCAGTACGCCGACGACGTCGCCGCGGCCTCCTGGGACTCGGTGATCTTCGACCTGCCCGGCCGCGACAGCCTCCAGCGCGTCCCAACCCTCGAACCGCTTCGCGGAACGCGAAATCACGTCAAGGAGCTGCTGGACCGCTGCCGCACGGCAGAAGACCTGGTCAGGGTCCTGTCGGGCGGCTGAGCGGGCCCGCGGACGCGGCCTTGCGAACGGGGTGGAAACCCCGCCGCGAGGGAATCATCGAGATGGCTCTCGTACGTTGGAACAACTACGGGGCCGATGTCGGACCCTCCTTGTAGGGTCTGATCACCACCGATCGGCAGGAATGCCGACCTGTCGACCATGTCGGGCGAACTGAGCGGGGTGAAGGTTATGGCGACCAAGGACACCGGCGGCGGGCAGCAGAAGGCCACGCGCTCCACCGAGGAGGTCGAGGAGCAGGCGGCGGAAGCGCAGGGCTCCGAGGACCTCAAGGAGCGCCACGAGAAGCTGAGCGATGACGTGGACTCCGTGCTGGACGAGATTGACGATGTCCTCGAGGAGAATGCCGAGGACTTCGTTCGAAGTTTCGTTCAGAAGGGCGGCGAGTAGCCTTCGAATCCAAGGCTTCGGGGGGCTCTCGGGTGAAGAATGAAGAGAGTGTGAAGCGTTGCTCGCGGTGCGGGGAGTCCAAACCGCGGGCAGCCTTCGCTGCTAACAGGGCGACTCGTGATGGGCTGCAGGCCTACTGTCGGGGGTGCTGGGCGGCCTATCATCAGGCCCGGCAACTGGCAAAAGGGAAGAACGTCCGGCCACGCACAGAGACACTCCCGGGCCACAAATTCTGTCGCAGCTGTGAGGAGATCAAGCCGCACAGTGAGTGGCACCGCAATGCAACGGCTTCCGACGGACTCTCCACGAGCTGCAAGGCATGTCGAGCAACAAAAGGGCGTGCGGGTCACCTGAAGCGCAACTACGGCCTCACCGAAGCCGAGCGTGACGCGATGGTCGCCTCTCAGATGGGGCTCTGCGTGATCTGCCTGAAAGCTCCTGCCGTACATGTGGATCATTGCCACGAGACGGGTAGGGTCCGTGGCGTACTGTGCTTCAACTGCAATTCGGCCATCGGCAAGTTGGGAGATGATCCCGACGCTGTTCGTCGGGCAGCTGCCTACCTGGAGGGAACTTCGTGGAAGCCAACACTCGTAGCACCGGGCGTCTACCAGCTGCCTTCCTGACGCCTGGGTCGTCCTCCTTCATGGACTTTCTCTCCGAGCACCAGCCCGAGATGCTGCCCGGCAACCGGCAGCTGCCCCCCATGCAGGGCGTGATCGAGGCGCCGCACGGGACGACCATCGTGGGGGTCACGTTCCCGGG
Organism: Streptomyces sp. NPDC041784; assembly: GCF_055591025.1. NCBI lineage: Bacteria > Bacillati > Actinomycetota > Actinomycetes > Kitasatosporales > Streptomycetaceae > Streptomyces > Streptomyces sp. NPDC041784. The sequence continues at coordinate 347,591 of NZ_JBVJAB010000008.1, read as the reverse complement.
CGGTGTGGTTCTCGCCGGTGACCGGCGGGCCACCATGGGCAATGTGATCGCGCAGCGGGACATCGAGAAGGTGTTCCCGGCGGACGAGTACTCGGCCGTCGGTATCGCCGGCACCGCGGGTCTCGCCGTCGAGATGGTGAAGCTGTTCCAGCTGGAGCTGGAGCACTTCGAGAAGGTCGAGGGGGCGCAGCTCTCGCTGGAGGGCAAGGCGAACCGGTTGTCGACGATGATCCGGTCCAATCTGGGCATGGCCATGCAGGGTCTGGCGGTCGTGCCGTTGTTCGCCGGGTTCGACGTGGATCGTGGCAAGGGCCGGATCTTCTCGTACGACGTCACGGGTGGCCGTTCGGAGGAGCACAATTTCGCCGCGACGGGTTCGGGCTCGGTTTTCGCGCGTGGTGCGATGAAGAAGCTGTTCCGTGGCGACCTGTCGGAGGCCGAGGCCACCATGCTGGTGGTGCAGGCTCTCTACGACGCGGCCGATGACGACTCGGCGACCGGTGGTCCCGATGTCGCCCGCCGGATCTACCCGATCGTCACCGTGATCACCGAGGACGGTTTCCGCAGGCTGACGGAGGAGGAGTCCTCAGAGATCGCCCGTTCCATCCTCGAGCGCCGCCTGGAGCAGCCGGACGGCCCGCGGGCCGCCCTGCTGTAGTGGGCGGGCCCTGTTCTTGTCCCAGGTGATCCAGTGACTTCGACAGAAAGGGATGGATAGCCGGTGTCGACGCCGTTCTATGTCTCACCTCAGCAGGCGATGGCCGATCGCGCGGAGTACGCGCGCAAGGGTATTGCCCGTGGCCGCAGTCTGGTCGTGCTCCAGTACGCCGACGGCATCGTCTTCGTCGGCGAGAACCCGTCCCGTGCGTTGCACAAGTTCAGTGAGATCTACGACCGGATCGGTTTCGCGGCCGCCGGTAAGTACAACGAGTACGAGAATCTTCGGATCGGTGGTGTCCGGTACGCGGATCTGCGTGGTTACACCTATGACCGGGACGACGTGACGGCTCGTGGTCTGGCCAACGTGTACGCGCAGACGTTGGGCACGATCTTCTCCTCGGCGGGTGAGAAGCCGTACGAGGTGGAGCTGGTGGTGGCCGAGGTGGGTGCCACGCCGGACGGTGATCAGATCTATCGGTTGCCGCACGACGGTTCGATCGTGGACGAGCACGGTTCGGTCGCGGTCGGTGGTAATGCGGAGCAGATCAGCAGTTATCTGGATCAGCGCCATCAGGACGGCATGACGCTGGCCGAGGCGTTGAAGCTGGCGGTGCAGGCTCTGTCGCGGGACACCAATGGCACGCAGCGGGAGATTCCCGCGGAGCGGCTGGAGGTGGCGGTGCTGGACCGTACGCGTCCGCAGTCGCGGAAGTTCAGGCGGATCGTCGGTCCGCAGCTGTCACGGCTGCTGGCGGCGGGCGGTGCGGCCGCGGAGGCGGAGAGTTCCGACGAGGAGTGATTCCTCCCCCGTTTCGCCCTGCTGTGCCCCGGCCGTTCGTTCGGCCGGGGCACAGGGCGTTTCAGGAGCGGCCTGGTGGGGCCGTGGAGCCGCGTACGACGAGTTGGACGGGAATGTCCCCGCCGTCGGGGACACGGCCCTCCAGGACGGCGAGGAGGGCTTGCATGCCGCGTTCGCCGAAGAGTTCGGCGTCCAGTCGTACGGTGGTCAGTTCCGGGTCGAGGGCGGTGGCGAGGGCGAGGTCGTCGAGGCCGGTGACGGAGAGGTCGTCGGGGACGCGCAGGCCGAGGCGGCGCAGGGCCTTGTAGGCGCCGGCGGCGAGTTTGTCGTCGTCGCAGACGATGGCGGTGGGGCGGGGGCCGGGGGTGCTGAGGGCGGTTTCCGCGGCGCGCAGAGCGCCGTCGATGGAGATCGGGGCGGGTGCGGTGCGCAGGGATGTGCCCGGCACGGCGTCGAGCCGGAGGGCCAGCTCGCGCGCGCGTACGTCAAAGGTCCAGGAGGGTACGTCGGCGGCGAGGTGGAGGAAGTGGCGGTGGCCGAGGCCGAGCAGGTGGTCGGTGACCTGGCGGACGCCGTCGGTGATGTCGAGGTTGACGGTGGCGGCGCCGAGGCTGCCCGAGGGGTCGCTGTCGAGCATCACGAGGGGTAGTTGGTCGCCGCGGATGGCGGTGAGCGCGTCGGCGGCCATGGAGGAGGCGATGACGCCGTCGAGGGCGGCCTGTGCGGAGGCGAAGGGGTCGCGGGCGGGGCCGATGCCTTCGGGGGAGGGGTAGAGCACGACGCCGAAGCCGTGGTCGGCGGCGACGCGGGCGGCGCCGGTGTAGACGCCGGCGAAGAATTCGGTGGTCAGGGCCGGGACGACGAGCAGGACGGTGCGGGTGCGGCCGAGGCGGAGGTTGCGGGCGGCGAGGTTGGGCCGGTAGCCGAGGTCGCGTGCGGCGTCGCGTACGCGTTGTGCGGTTGTTTCGGAGACGCGGCCGCGCCATTTGTCGCCGAGTACCAGGGAGACGGCGGCCTGTGAGACGCCTGCGGCCTGGGCGACGTCTCGGCTGGTGGGGCGGGTGCTGCCTCGTGCCACCGCGAGCCTGCTCCTTCGTCTGGACTGGGGGACAGCGCACATGGTACGTATGACAAGAGACGTTATACGTAAAACCCCGGGTCGGGTCGCCGTCCCGGGCGAGCCGACGGAGGCAGGCCGGTGGCCGGCGGATTCGCGGGGTACGGGGAGATCCTGAAGGCGCGGCACGCCGCCCGGCTGCTGACCGGCACGCTGGTGGGCCGGCTGCCGAACGCGACGTCCGCCATCGCGGTGATGCTGTTCGTGCGGGCCGAGGGCGGCACCTACAGCCTCGGTGGCGCGCTGGTGGCCGTGTACGGCGTCGCCAACGCGGTCGGCCAGCCGTTGCTGGGGCGGCTGGTCGACCTGTACGGGCAGCCGCGCGTCCAGCTGCCCGCCGCGCTCGCCTCCGCCCTGGCGATGGCCCTGTTCGCCTTCACCGGCATCGATCCGCTCCCGCTCGCGTACGCGGCCGTGGTGGCGGCAGGGTTCTTCACCCCGCCGCTGGAGGGCGGTCTGCGGGCCCTGTGGCCGTCGGTGCTGCGCCGTGAGGATCAGGTGCATACGGCGTACGCCATGGACGCCGTAGCGCAGGAGATCATGTTCACCGTGGGGCCGCTGCTGGTGACGCTGTGCGTGGCGCTGTGGTCGGAGCAGGCGGCGCTGCTGGTGCTGAACGCGGTGGGTGTGCTGGGGGCGCTCTCGGTGGTCGTGTCGGCCCCCTCGCGCGCGTGGCGCTCCGCGCCGCGCGAGGCGCACTGGCTCGGGGCCCTGCGCTCGCCCGGGCTGCTGGTGCTGCTGGGTGCGCTGCTGTTCGTCGGCATCGCGATGGGCTCGATCACGGTGGCCGCGGTGCCGTACGCGGACGACCATGGTGGTGACGTGGTGTACGGCTGGCTGATGGCCGCGCTGGGTCTGGGCGCGCTGCTCGGGGGTGTGGGGTACGGGGCGCGGCGGTGGAGCGGTGCGCCGGAGCGGCGACTGCGGGTGCTGGTGGCGTTTCTGGCGGTGTGTTATCTGCCGTTGACGCTGATGCCGGGCGCGGTCGCCATGGTGGCGCTGGCGGTGCTCGCCGGGGTGTTCCTCGCGCCGGTGCTGGCCTGCGCGTTCGTCATCGTGGACCGGCACGCGCCGCGTGGCACAGTGACGGAGGCGTTCTCCTGGCTGGTGACGATGTTCACGGTCGGGGCGTCGGTCGGAACCGGTCTGGCGGGCCCGGTCGTCGAGGCGGGCGGGGCCTTGTGGGGGTTCGCGGTGCCGGGGGCCGCGGGTGCCGTGTCGTTGCTGGTTTTGCTGGTCACGGGGCGGGTACTGGCAGCTCCCGTCGGGAGTGCGGTGGTTGCGGCTTCATCGGAAAATGATCCAAACCGTGCCGCCGAACCCCGTTTCAGTTCAGGGGATCGGGCGTAATGTTCAGTCATGGACCGCCGCATTTTCGGGCTGGAGAACGAGTACGGCGTCACGTGCACGTTCAGGGGACAGCGCCGCCTGTCGCCTGACGAGGTGGCGCGGTACCTCTTCCGCCGTGTCGTGTCATGGGGCCGAAGCAGCAATGTCTTTCTGCGAAACGGCGCCCGCCTCTATCTCGACGTGGGATCACATCCGGAATACGCGACACCGGAATGTGACAACGTGACCGAACTGGTCACCCACGACAAGGCCGGCGAGCGCATTCTCGAAGGACTCCTGGTGGACGCGGAACGACGCCTGCATGAGGAGGGAATCGCGGGCGACGTCTACCTCTTCAAGAACAACACCGACTCGGCGGGCAACTCCTACGGTTGCCACGAGAACTACCTGGTGGCCCGGCACGGGGAGTTCTCCCGGCTCGCGGACATCCTCATCCCGTTCCTGGTGACCCGGCAGCTGCTGTGCGGCGCGGGCAAGGTGCTCCAGACGCCTCGCGGGGCCGTCTTCTGCGTCAGCCAGCGGGCGGAGCACATCTGGGAGGGCGTCTCCTCGGCGACGACCCGTTCCCGGCCCATCATCAACACCCGCGACGAGCCGCACGCGGACGCCGAGCGCTACCGCCGTCTCCACGTCATCGTGGGCGACTCGAACATGTCCGAGACGACCATGCTGCTCAAGGTCGGTGCGACCGACCTGGTGCTGCGCATGATCGAGGCGGGCACGGTGATGCGCGACCTGACCCTGGAGAACCCGATCCGGGCGATCCGCGAGGTCAGCCATGACATCACCGGCCGGCGCAAGGTGCGCCTGGCCAGCGGCCGCGAGGCCTCCGCGCTGGAGGTGCAGCGCGAGTACTACGAGAAGGCCGTGGACTTCTGTGAGCGCCGGGGTATCCGTACCGGCACCGTGGAGCAGGTCCTGGAGCTGTGGGGCCGCACGCTGGACGCGATCGAGGCCGAGGACCTCGACCGGATCGGCACCGAGATCGACTGGGTGATGAAGTACAAGCTCATCGAGCGGTACCGGGCCAAGCACAACATGACCATGTCGCATCCGCGCGTGGCGCAGATAGACCTCGCCTACCACGACATCCACCGTCGTCGTGGTCTGTACTACCTGCTGGAGCGCAAGGGTCAAGCGACGCGGATCTGCAACGACTTGAAGATCTTCGAGGGCAAGTCGGTTCCGCCGCAGACCACTCGGGCGCGGCTGCGCGGCGACTTCATCCGCCGGGCCCAGGAACAGCGCCGGGACTTCACGGTGGACTGGGTCCACCTGAAGCTCAACGACCAGGCACAGCGCACCGTGTTGTGCAAGGACCCGTTCCGGTCGGTCGACGACCGGGTGGAGAAGCTGATCGCCGGAATGTGAGCAATTCGTTCCGGTGAATCCCGGAACGCAACGCGGGCGCCGTACGTTTTCCGTACGGCGCCCTTCTCACGCCGTAGAGTTGCGCGCACGCCATCAACAAGATCGACCGATTACGAGGCCCCCACCGTGCGCCGACGCTCACTCATCCTTGCCGCCGTACCCGCAGGACTGGTCACACTCGCCGGATGCGGTGACGAGAAGTCCGACTCGAGCACGGCGAGCGAGGAGGCGTCGCCCTCGGCCTCGGACACCTCCGCCGCGCCCGCGCCCAAGATTGTCGACGGTCCGCTGCCGGCCATCACGGCGGGCGAGAAGTTCGACGAGAAGCCGACGGTCGCCAAGGGCAGCGGTGAGCCGTCCGACCAGCTCGCGGTGAAGACGGTGATCGCCGGCGGCGGCACCACGGTCGCGGAGAACGACTACATCCAGGCCGACTACCTCGGTCAGATCTGGGCCACGGCGAAGGTCTTCGACAACTCCTACGACCGTAAGACGCCGCTGGTGATCCAGCTCGCCCAGGGCAGCATCATCGACGGCTGGCGGTACGCGCTGACGGGCAAGAAGACCGGCAGCCGCGTGCAGTTCTCCGTCCCGCCGACCTGGGGTTACGGCAAGGAGGGGAATGCGCAGGCGGGTATCAAGGGCACCGACACGCTGGTGTTCGTCGTGGACCTCCTGGCCACGTTCAACTCCAAGAGCTCCGCCAAGGGCGAGGACGTCCCGCAGGACGACGCCAAGCTGCCCAAGGTCGGTACGAACACCGACGGCAAGGCCCCCTCCATCGAGATCCCCGAGACCGACCCGCCGGCCAAGCTCGTGGCGAACTACGTCATCGAGGGCGACGGCGCGGAGGTCGCGGCGGACAACAGCGTGCTCGTGCAGTACAAGGGCGTCGTCTGGGACACCGGCAAGGAGTTCGACTCCACCTACAGCCGTAACGCGCTGACGTCGTTCTCGCTCCAGCAGGTCGTCAAGGGCTGGGGTCAGGGCCTGACGGGCAAGAAGGTCGGCAGCCGGGTCGTCATCGTGATTCCGCCGTCGCTGGGCTACGGCGACAGCCCGCCGAGTGGCAGCGGTATCGAGAAGGACTCCACGATGGTGTTCACGGTCGACATCCTCGCGAAGATGTGACGCCCCGCGAGGTGTAAGACTGTGGTGTTGTCCTTCCGACGGAGCAGGAGCGCAAGACGTGAGCATCGACAAGCCCGAGATCGACTTCCCCGGCGGCGAGCCCCCGGCGGACCTCGAGATCAAGGACATCTGGGAGGGCGAAGGCGCCGTCGCGCAGGCCGGGCAGAACGTCACCGTCCACTACGTGGGTGTCGCCTTCAGCACGGGTGAGGAGTTCGACGCGAGCTGGAACCGCGGCACGCCGTTCACCTTCCCGCTGGGCGGTGGCCGGGTCATCAAGGGCTGGGACCAGGGTGTGCAGGGCATGAAGGTCGGCGGGCGCCGCCAGCTGACCATTCCGGCCCACCTCGCCTACGGCGACCACAGCCCCACCCCGGCGATCAAGCCCGGCGAGACGCTGATCTTCGTCGTGGACCTGATCAAGGTCTGATCGTCGTACGACCGGTCGCGATCACCTGGGGCCCATGCCTGTCCGGGCATGGGCCCTCGGCTTTTGCCCGGGCACCGCGGAGGGGTACGGTCGTCGATCGTAAGCACCATAGGGGAGGCGAAGGGCGTCGATGGCCATTGCCAAGGCGGAGCGGCTGATGAACCTCGCGCTGTGCCTGCTCGGGACGCGCAGGCCGCTGAGCAAGCGGGAGCTGCGCGAGTCCATCGAGGCCTACCTCGAAGCAGGGTCGGACGACTCCTTCAACCGGATGTTCGAGCGCGACAAGGACGATCTGCGCGAGCTGGGCCTGGTCATTGAGACCGTGGAGAGCCTCGACGGCGAGATCGGCTACCTCGCCCGCCGTGACAGCAACCGCCTTCCGCCCATCACCCTCGACGCCGAGGAGGCGGCCGCGCTCGGACTGGCCGCCAAGGTGTGGCAGCAGGCCCGGCTCGCGGGCGCGGCCAGCGGAGCCTTGCAGAAGCTGCGGGCGGCCGGCCTGCCCGAGGACGTCGACCCGTACGAGGCGCACGGTGCGCTGGAGCCCCGGATCCCCGTGCACGAGGCGGCCTTCGAGCCGCTGATGCTGGCCTGCCGCGACCGCCGTCCGGTCGTCTTCGACTACCGCAAGGCCAACGCCGCGCACCCCGAGCCCCGGCATGTGGAGCCCTGGGCGCTGGAGTGCTGGCGCGGCCACTGGTACCTGGCGGGCTTCGACCGCGACCGGGGCGCCGAGCGGGTCTTCCGGCTGTCGCGGATCACCGGCAAGGTGCGCTCGCGCGGGACGAGTTTCACCGTGCCGGTCCCCGATGTCGTCACGGTCCGCGAGACCGTGGCCAGCTGGGCGGGGGAGACCGCCGACCGCAGCGCGCTGATCCGGCTGCGCGCGGACGCCGGTTACCCCTTGCGGGCGAAGGCGACCGCGGTGCGGGAACTGGGCGACGGCTGGGTCGAGTTGGAGATTCCGTACGGACACGGGCTGGACGCCTGGCTGGTGGAGTTCGGGCCGGACGTGGTGGTCCTGGAGCCCGCCGAGCTGCGGGCGGACGTCGTGGACCGGCTACGGGCCGTGGCCAAGGGCTGAGGGGGAGCGAGCAACACAGTGGCAGGCAAACCGGTCAGGCCGGCGAACGCGATCGACCAGACCCGGCGGATGCTCTCCCTGGTGACGTATCTCAGGGAGCGCCCCGGCGCGCGGATCGAGGACGTGGCACGCGCCTTCGGCATCACCGAGGACGAGCTGGTCTCGGACCTCGACGTGCTGCCCATGTGCGGCACCAGCTTCCGCGGCGGCGATCTGCTGGACATCGACACCGACGGCGAGCGCATCTGGTGGCACAACCCGGCGGCGCTGGGCGCGGAGGCCGCCGAGCCGCTGCGGCTGGCCGCCGACGAGGCGACCGCGCTGCTGGTGGCCGCGCGGGCGGTGGCGACGCTGCCGGGCCTGCGCGAGGGCGACCGCCAGGCGCTGCTGCGGGCGACCGCCAAGGTGGAGACCGCCGCCGGCGAGGTGGCCGGCGCCAGCTCCCGCCTCTCGGTGACCTTCGAGTCCGAGGGCGGGGTCTTCGCCGACGTGGACCGGGCGATCTCCGAGCGCCGCCGCCTGTGGATCCGCTACTACTCGCCCGCCCGCGACGAGCTGAGCGAGCGCGAGATCGACCCCATCCGGCTGGTCAGCGTCGGCCACACGTACGTGGAGGCCTGGTGCCGCCGCTCCGAGGCCCGGCGCACCTTCCGGCTGGACCGCGTCGCCGAGATCAGGATCCTCGACGAGCCCTCCGCGCCGCCCGAGATCGAGCTGCGGGACCTGTCGGAGGCGCTGGTGCAGCCGGCCGCCGAGGACCCGGAGGTCGTGGTCGAGGTCGGTCCGGGCGGTCGCTGGGTCGCCGAGTACTACCCGCACGACAGCGCCGATGAACTTCCCGACGGCGGGCTCCGTATCACTCTGCGCACGCCCGAACCGGCCTCGCTCAGGCGCCTGGCCCTGCGGCTCGGCCGCGACGGCCGGATCGTCTCGCCGCCGGACCTCGCCGACAGCGCCCGCCGGGCCGCCCGCGAGGCGCTGGCGGCGTACGACGGGATCGAGGCGGCGGGGGAGCGGGACGCGGCCGAAGGGCCGCGGTCCTCGGACGGCGGGCGGCAGGGCAGTCGGATCGACGGGCGGGAGCAGGAGCTTTGAGCGAGTCGGTGACGTCCGGTGTACGGGGCATCTCGGTGGCCTCGGCGTTCGCGGGCATGAGGAGCGTGGCCCCGGTGACGTTCAGGGCGGGCTGCCCGGACTGCCGGGGCCGCTTCGAGCTTGCCGCGAGCGCCCTGCGCCTGGCCATCGGCGCCACCAGCCGCACCACGTTCTACTCCTTCACCTGCCCCGACTGCGGCGCGGCCGTCCGCAAGCCGGCCGGCGAGCGGATCGTCGAGCTGCTCAGCGGCGGCGGGGTCAGGACCCTGCGCCTGCACACGCCGTAGCACGGTCTAGGCTCGGCTCATGTTCTGGCCGATGTTCGCCGTTGCCGTGGGTTTTCTGGGTCTCGCCGTCCTCGCGGTGTTCGCCGTCCGGGTCTTCCTGGAGGCGCGGCGCCTGGGGCAGCAGGTCACGGAGTCGGCCCGGCGCATCAACCGGGCCGCGGAGGACCTGGAACGGGCGGCCGTGAGCGCGGCCCGGGCCGCGGACACCCTGTGACAGTGGCGGTGCCCAGTGGCGGACACCCTGTGACGGCGGCGGTGCGCGCAGCGGGGTGAAGGTGCTTGTGGGGAGCCTGTGACCACGGCTGTGGTGGGCCTCTCCTGCCGCTGTGGCGGTCCTGTGAGTCCTGCGCGGAATGCGTTTTGGGCCACTTCGCCCTCCCGCGCCGGTGGTGGGGACAGGTACGCTGCTGATCGCGGCCCGGAGAACGAGGCCCGGACCGCGGACCGGGAGTACGCACGGGGATTGCCTCTCGTTTACCCCTGAGCGTTACGATCGCTGCCAACACGACCGTTCGGACACATGTCCGACCGGTCGGACAGCACCCCCACCCAGCCGCCTCGGTGAGAAGGTAAAGACTTATGTTCGGAAGGCTCGGCGCCCCCGAGATCATTCTCATCCTCGTCGTCATCATCCTGCTGTTCGGCGCGAAGAAGCTTCCGGACATGGCCCGCTCGCTCGGCAAGTCCGCGCGCATCCTCAAGAGCGAGGCCAAGGCGATGAAGGAAGAGGGCAGCAGCACCACCACCCCGGCCGGCCCGCCGAACCCCGGTGAGCAGGCTCCCTCGCAGCGCACCATCCAGGCCGCCCCCGGCGACGTGACCAGCTCCCGCCCGGTCACCGAGCCGACGGACACGACCAAGCGCTGACGCAGGGCCGGTGACCTCCGGCCCGCCGCACGAGATGGGAACGTGGGTTGCTCAAGTCTGCCCGCAATCAGGAGAAGGACCCCGAGGGGCGGATGCCCCTCGCGGAGCATCTTCGTGAGCTGCGCAACCGGCTGGTGAAGAGCCTGTTGGCGATCGTCGTGACGACGGTCCTCGCCGCCTTCTTCTACAAGGACATCATCCAGTTCTTCACCGATCCCATCCTGGACGCGGTGGGATGCCCGTACAGCTTCGCCGAGCTGGCGAAGGGCACCGAAGAGACCCAGTGCGCGCGCATCGTGCAGAACGGTCTGCTGAGCCCGTTCACGCTCGCCCTGACGGTCTCCCTGGCGTCGGGCGTGGTGCTCGCGACGCCGGTGTGGCTGTACCAGCTGTGGGCCTTCGTGGCGCCCGGCCTGCACCGGAGCGAGAAGAAGTACTCCCTCGCCTTCGTGGCCGCCGGCTTCCCCCTGTTCCTCATGGGCGCGTACTTCGCCTACTGGTCGCTGCCCAAGATGGCGTCGGTGATGCTGGAGTTCTCCATCATCGGCAGCGACAACCAGCTGCCCCTCGACGACCTCCTCCAGCTGATCATGCGGATGATCCTCGTCTTCGGCCTCTCCTTCGAGCTGCCGCTGCTCCTGGTCATGCTGAACTTCGGCGGCGTCATCACGGGTAAGCGGATGGCCGGCTGGTGGCGCGGCATGATCATGGGCATCACCGTCTTCGCGGCGATCGCCACGCCCAGCACCGACCCCATCTCCATGCTGGCCCTGGCCGGTCCGATCTGGATCATGTACTTCGGCGCGTCGGCCATCGCGCTTCTCAACGACCGCCGCCGGGCCCGCCGCGACGCCGAGGGACCGTCGGACGACGAGGCGTCGGACCTGGACCTCACGCCTGACGACATCGGCGAGGTCGAGACGGTCAGCGCCAGCCGTGTACTGCCCGAGCAGGCGACCACGGACCGGGTCAACGGGTACGACGACGTGACCTGAGCCCGCACCCGATGCCGGAACCGGGCCCGCACCCGGCCGGCACACAGCGAGAAGCGGCCCGTCGCAGGAGCGACGGGCCGCCTTCCGTTTCCGGGCCGCGCAGGCTTTTCCGGGTGCGCGGCTTTCCGGGCTGCGCCGACTTTTCCGGGGTGCCCCGGCTTCGGCCGTCAGATGCTGGGCGAGCCGCCCAGGGACCAGCTGCCGCCGCCCGCACCGTCTCCGCCGTCGTTCTGGATGTCCCACTTCACAGTTCCGTCGGCGGTCCAGCCGCCGGTGGTGGCGCTGTGGAAGGCGGAGCCGTTGACCCGGGTGGAGCCGGACTCCTTGACCTTGATCGTTCCGTTGATGTTGAAGTCCTGGTTGCGGTGGTCCGTGTCGTTCCGCTCCAGCCGGAGGTTCAGGACGAGGTCCTCCATGCCGGCGCTCACGCCACCGCCGCCGTCGTTCCAGGAGATGTCGGCGTAGGCGTGGTAGTCGTTGCCGGCCGTGCGGGTCACGCAGAGCTTCACGGCGAGGTCGAGGTCGGGACCGATGGTGTCCCACTCGTTCTTCTGCACGGCGCCGCACTTCGTCGCGGCGGCGGCCACGGCGGAGCCGGGCGTCAGCACGACGGCTCCCACCGCGGTCACGGCCACGGCCGCTGCGGCGCTGGTCAGGCTTCCGTGCTTGTCGGACAGTGATCTTTCCATGGGGATCCGTTTGAGATGTCAAGGAGTTTGGGCGCCGGACGAAAGCGCTTACTCGGTGGAGGCCCGGGGCAGGGACAGCTCGTCGCGGCAGTCGATCCGGATAATGATCGTCCTGTTGTCAGTGGGGCCCGGTACGCTCGAATGCACGATGACAGAGGACCTCTCACCGGCCGAGCGGTACGCGGCGGCGCGCAGGCGTGCCGCCGAGCAGGCCACCGCACTCGCGTCCTTCCGCGAGATGTACGACTTCGGTCTCGACCCCTTCCAGATCGAGGCCTGTCAGGCACTCGAGGCGGGCAAGGGCGTCCTGGTGGCCGCCCCCACCGGCTCGGGCAAGACGATCGTGGGCGAGTTCGCCGTCCACCTCGCCCTCCAGCAGGGCAAGAAGTGCTTCTACACGACACCCATCAAGGCGCTGTCGAACCAGAAGTACTCCGACCTGTGCCGTCGCTACGGCACCGAGAAGGTCGGCCTGCTCACCGGCGACAACAGCGTCAACTCCGACGCCCCGGTGGTCGTGATGACCACCGAGGTGCTGCGGAACATGCTGTACGCCGGCTCGCAGACCCTCCTCGGCCTCGGATACGTGGTGATGGACGAGGTGCACTACCTCTCCGACCGCTTCCGGGGCGCGGTGTGGGAAGAGGTGATCATCCACCTTCCCGAGTCGGTCACCCTGGTCTCCCTCTCCGCGACCGTGTCCAACGCCGAGGAGTTCGGCGACTGGCTGGACACCGTCCGCGGCGACACCGAGGTGATCGTCTCCGAGCACCGGCCCGTGCCGCTGTTCCAGCACGTGCTCGCCGGACGGCGGATGTACGACCTCTTCGAGGAGGGCGAGGGACACCGCAGAGCCGTCAACCCCGACCTGGCCCGGCTGGCCCGGATGGAGGCCAGCCGGCCCTCGTACCAGGACCGCAGACGCGGCCGCACGAACATGCGCGAGGCCGACCGGGAGCGCGAGCGCCGGCAGCGGTCCCGGGTGTGGACACCCGGACGTCCCGAGGTCATCGAGCGGCTCGACGCCGAGGGCCTGCTGCCCGCCATCACCTTCATCTTCAGCCGCGCCGCCTGCGAGGCCGCCGTCCAGCAGTGCCTCTACGCCGGGCTGCGGCTCAACGACGAGGAGGCGCGGGCGCAGGTCCGGGCGCTCGTCGAGGAGCGCACCGCCGCCATCCCCCACGAGGACCTGCACGTCCTCGGCTACTACGAGTGGCTGGAGGGCCTGGAGCGCGGTATCGCCGCCCACCACGCGGGCATGCTGCCGACCTTCAAGGAGGTCGTCGAGGAGCTGTTCGTGCGGGGCCTGGTCAAGGCCGTGTTCGCCACCGAGACCCTCGCACTGGGCATCAACATGCCCGCGCGGTCCGTGGTGCTGGAGAAACTCGTCAAGTGGAACGGCGAACAGCACGCCGACATCACCCCCGGCGAGTACACCCAGCTGACCGGGCGCGCGGGCCGGCGCGGGATCGACGTCGAGGGCCATGCCGTCGTGCTGTGGCAGCGCGCCATGAACCCCGACCACCTCGCCGGACTCGCGGGCACGCGCACGTACCCACTGCGCTCCAGCTTCAAGCCGTCGTACAACATGGCGGTCAACCTGGTCGATCAGTTCGGCCGGCACCGCTCGCGCGAGCTGCTGGAGACCTCGTTCGCGCAGTTCCAGGCGGACCGGTCGGTCGTCGGGATCTCCCGCCAGGTGCAGCGCAACGAGGAGGGACTGGAGGGCTACAAGGCCTCCATGACCTGCCACCTCGGCGACTTCGAGGAGTACGCGCGCCTGCGCCGCGAGCTGAAGGACCGCGAGACCGACCTGGCCCGCCAGGGCGCGGCCCAGCGGCGCGCCGAGGCCGCGGTGGCGCTGGAGAAGCTGAAGCCGGGCGACGTCATCCATGTGCCGACGGGCAAGTACGCGGGTCTGGCCCTGGTGCTGGACCCCGGTCTCCCGGCCGGCCGTGCCAACGGGCACCGCGGCTTCGAGGCGCACGACGGGCCGCGCCCGCTGGTGCTGACGGCCGAACGCCAGGTGAAGCGGCTGGCGTCGATGGACTTCCCGGTGCCGGTCGAGGCGCTGGAGCGGATGCGGATCCCGAAGTCCTTCAACCCGCGTTCCCCGCAGTCCCGCCGCGACCTCGCGTCCGCGCTGCGGACCAAGGCCGGGCACATTCCGCCGGAGCGGGCCCGCAAGAAGCGGTCCCAGGCCGCCGACGACCGCGAGATCGCCCGGCTGCGGACCGCCCTGCGCGCCCACCCCTGCCACGGCTGTGACGAGCGGGAGGACCACGCGCGTTGGGCCGAGCGCTACCACCGGCTGCTGCGGGACACCTCGCAGCTGGAGCGGCGCATCGAGGGGCGGACCAATACGATCGCCCGCACGTTCGACCGGATCGTCGCGCTGCTGACCGAGCTGGACTATCTGCGCGGCGACGAGGTCACCGAGCACGGCAAGCGGCTGGCGCGGCTCTACGGCGAACTCGACCTGCTCGCGAGTGAATGTCTGCGGGCCGGGGTCTGGGAGGGGCTTGCCCCTGCCGAGCTGGCCGCCTGTGTCTCCGCGCTGGTGTACGAGGCACGGGTCGGGGACGACGCGATGGCGCCGAAGCTGCCCTCCGGCAAGGCCAAGGCCGCGCTCGGGGAGATGGTCCGGATCTGGGGGCGGCTCGATGCCCTCGAGGAGGACTTCCGGATCAGTCAGACGGAGGGGGTGGGGCAGCGTGAGCCCGATCTCGGCTTCGCCTGGGCCGTGTACATGTGGGCTTCCGGGAAGGGGCTCGACGAGGTGCTGCGCGAGGCGGAGATGCCGGCGGGGGACTTCGTGCGGTGGTGCAAGCAGGTGATCGACGTGCTCGGGCAGATCTCCGCGGCGGCGCATGTCGAGGGATCGACCGTGGCGAAGGCCGCGCGCAAGGCGGTTGATCAGGTGCTGCGGGGGGTTGTCGCCTATTCGTCGGTGGGGTGACCTGCCGGCGGGTGGGCGCGGGACGACCGCGGCACCTCAGCGCTCGTTCAGATATGTCAGATAGGAGCGCCAGCCGCCGTGAGCCGTGATGTCCTCGGCGTCCGCCAGGGCGTCCGGCTCGCACAGGAAGCCGGGAACCCGGCTGCCGTCCGCCAGCTCCACGCTGCCCAGGGTCATCGGGCGGGGGAGGGACGACAGCAGGCTGCCCAGGCCTTCTGCCGGGAGGCGCCAGATCTCGGCCTCGATTTCCGCGCCTCCCTCTCCCACATGCTCCAGGCCCGGCTTCGGCGGGATCGTCCGCAAGGCGTGCAGGCGGTACACGGCGGCCGTTGTCGTCGTACGGTCCCTTACCGCGCCCAAGGCCAGGAGCTGAGGATTCAGCGGCTGGCCGGACAGATGCGCGCCCACCACCGCCAGTCGGGTCTCCGGGCGGAGCGACCCGGCGATCCGGGCCAGCCGCTCGTCCGTGAACGCCGGACCGATCAGCATCACGCCGAACGGCAGGCCGTTCACCTCGCCGGCCGGGGCGGCCACCGCGGCCAGGTCGAAGAGGTTCGTGGAGTTGGTGAAGCGGCCCAGGCGGGCGTTGGCGCCCAGCGGGTCGGCGGCGACCTCGGCGAGGGTGGGATGCCCGGGGGTGGTGGGCAGCAACAAGGCGTCGGCGTCGGCGAGTTCCGCCAGAGCGCGGGTGCGCAGGGCGGCCAGTCGGTCCTGGTCGGCGAAGAGCCGGTGGGCCGGGATGTCGCGGGCGCGGGTGAGGATGTCGGCGACCGTCGGATCGAGGCCGTCGCCGCCCTTCTCGATCAACTTGTCGACAAAGCTCCCCACCGCTGTGTACCGCTCGGCCACGAACGCACCCTCGTACAGCATCGCCGCCGCCTCGGTGAACGGGGTCAGGTCGAGAGGGCGGATCTCGGCCCCGGCCGACACCAGCTGCCGTACCGCCGCCTCGTAGGCCTGCGCCCAGCCCTCGTCCAGCTCGCCGAGCTGTTCCAGCGGCGGGATCGCGATGCGCCAGGGGCCACCGGGGCGCCTGGGAAGGGACGGGACCGGGCCTGCGACCATGTGGGCCAGGGCCCGCTCCGCCTCCGGGAGGGTGCGGGCGAACACGGTCACACAGTCCAGGGACGCGCAGGCCGGGACCACGCCCCGCGTCGGGACCAGGCCCCGGGTGGGCTTCAGGCCGACGATGCCGTTGAGGGCGGCCGGGACGCGGCCCGAACCGGCCGTGTCCGTGCCGAGCGCGAGGTCGACGATGCCCAGGGCCACGGCGACGGCCGAACCGGAGCTGGAGCCGCCGCTGATCCTGGCCGGGTCGTGGGCGCCCCGGACCGCGCCGTACGGGGAACGGGTGCCCACCAGGCCCGTCGCGAACTGGTCCAGGTTCGTCGTGCCCAGCGGCAGGGCGCCCGCCGCCCGCAGCCCGGCGACCACCGGGGCGTCCTCGAGAGGCTCGTAGGCGTACGCCGGGCAGCCCGCCGTCGTGGGCAGGCCCGCCACGTCGATGTTGCCCTTGACGGCCAGCAGCCGGCCGGCGAGCGGCAGGTGCTCGCCCCGAGCCACGCGTTCGTCGATCGAGCGGGCCTCCGCCTCGACCTCCTCCCGCGGGCGCAGGTCGATCCAGATCTCCGGGCGGTCGACGGCGTCGATGCGCGCGTAGGCGGCGCGTACCCGGGTGAGCGTGGTGGACATGTCCTGTTCCTCTCTCAGTTCGCGGCCGGGGCCAGGACGACCAGCGCCGTCCCCGCCTCCACCTGGTCGCCCGGCCTGGCCAGGATCTCCGTCACCACGCCGGTCATCGGCGCGTGCACCCTGGACTCCATCTTCATCGCCTCCAGCGCGAGCAGCGGCTGCCCCGCCGTGACCGTGTCCCCCGGCGCCACGTTCAGCTGCCACACGGAGGCGGCGAACTCGGCCTCGACCAGCCGTCCGCCCGCCGGGATCGTTATGTCGGCCGGGGGAGCGGCCGGTGCCGTCGCCGCCTCGGCGCGCGCGAACTCCCCCGCCGCCTCCCACGCGTCCCGCTCCGCGGCGAACGCGGTCCGCTGCCGGGACCTGAACTCCGCGATGGAATCCGCGTGTTCGGCCAGGAAGGAGCGGTACTCCGCCAGCGAGAAGGTGCCCTCCTCGATCCGCGGCACGAAACGCCCGGACGTGATGTCGGCCCGCAGGTCGAGGAGTTCGTCCGCGTCGACCGGGTACCAGCGGATCCGGTCGAAGAAGCGCAGCAGCCAGGGCGAGCCCGGCTCGAACGCGCCGCGCTGCTGCCACGCCGACCACACCTGGGTCGTGCGGCCCACGAACTGGTAGCCGCCAGGGCCCTCCATGCCGTAGACGCAGAGGTAGGCGCCGCCGATGCCGACGGAGTTCTCGGCCGTCCAGGTGCGCGCCGGGTTGTACTTGGTGGTGACCAGCCGGTGGCGGGGGTCGAGCGGGGTGGCCACCGGGGCGCCCAGGTAGACGTCGCCGAGGCCCAGGACCAGGTACTCCGCCGCGAAGACGGTGTCGTAGACGTCCGCGACCGCCTCCAGGCCGTTGACGCGGCGGATGAACTCGATGTTCCACGGGCACCAGGGGGCGTCGTCGCGGACGCCCGCCATGTAGCGGGCGATCGCCTCGCGGGTCGCCGGGTCGTCCCAGGAGAGGGGGAGATGCACGGTGCGGGAGGGGACCACCAGCTCGTCCGTGGGCGGCAGGGCCGCCACCATCCGCCGTACGGCGGTGAGCAGGGCACGCTGGGAGAGGCGGTGCGGGTCCGTCCGGATCTGGAGGGAGCGGATGCCCGGCGTGAGGTCCGTGACCCCCGCCACCTCGGCCTGGGCCACCGTCTCCATCAGGGCGTGGACGCGCATCCGCAGCGCCAGGTCCAGCTGCATCGGGCCGAACTCGACGAGCAGGTTGTCGTCACCGCTGCGGCGGAAGGTGACATCGCCGTCCCGGGCCAGTACGCCGCCGTCCACGATGTCCGGGCGCGGGCTGCCGCTCACGTCGACCGGCCGGAAGCGGACCGTGTCGCCGGGGCGCAGCTGGCCCAGCTTCCAGCGCTCGGAGCTGAGCACGGTCGCCGGGCAGACGAACCCGCCGAGCGAGGGGCCGTCGGGGCCGAGCAGCACCGGCATGTCGCCGGTGTAGTCGACGGCGCCGACGGAGTACGGGGTGTCGTGGATGTTTGACGGGTGCAGCCCCGCCTCGCCGCCGTCGGTGCGCGCCCAGCGCGGCTTGGGCCCGACCAGGCGCACCCCGGTGCGGGCCGAGTTGAAGTGGACCTTCCACTCGGCGGCGTAGAACTCGCGGATGTCGTCCTCGGTGAAGAAGTCCGGTGCGGCGTGCGGGCCTTCGACGGCCCCGAGGTGCCAGACGGACGCGAAGGAGGGGCGGTCCGTGATCCGTGTGCCCTCGGCGACCGTACCGCCGTGCAGGACGTCCCCCGTCCGCAGCGCCCGTCCGCCGTGCCCGCCGAACCGGCCCAGGGTGAAGGTGCTCGCGCTGCCCAGGAAGGCGGGGACGTCCAGGCCGCCCGCGAACAGGACGTACGTCCGCAAGCCGTGCTCGCCGGGTGCGCCGACCGTCAGCAGGGCTCCGGCCGGCACGGTCACCGGCTCCCACTGGGCGACCGGCGCGCCGTCGACCGTGACGGGGGCCGGGGCGCCGGTCACGCACACGGTCGTGGGGTGGGTGAACCTCAACGAGGGCCCCTGGAGCGTGCTTTCGAGGCCGGGGGCGCCCTCGGGGTTGCCCAGCGCCCGGTTGCCCAGGCGGAAGGAGCGGTCGTCCATCGGGCCGGACGGCGGGACCCCGACCTGCCAGTGGCCGGTCCGGCCGGGCCAGTCCTGCACGGTGGTCAGCGTGCCGCCGGAGACCACCTCGATGCGCGGGGTCGGATCGCACACCTCGGCGAGGGTCGCCGTCGAGTGGGCCGCCGTCACGAACCGGGCGTCCGCGAGCGCCGCCCGCACCAGCCCCAGGTTCGTCTCGATGCCGTCGATCCGGGTCCGGGCCAGCGCCTCGTCGAGGCGCCGCAGCGCATGGTCCCGGTCCGGGCCGTACGCGACGACCTTGGCGAGCATCGGGTCGTACGACGTGGTCACCTCGGTGCCGGTCTCCACCCAGCCGTCGACGCGCACCCCGCCCGGGAACTCGACCCGGGTCAGCAGGCCCGTGCTGGGACGGTGGTCGCGGCTGGGGTCCTCGGCGTAGATCCGGGCCTCGACGGCGTGTCCGCGCGGCCGGCCCGGGTCGCGTACGATGTCCCGCTCGCCGCGTGCCAGCCGCAGCATCCAGGCGACCAGGTCGACGCCGTAGATCTCCTCGGTGACCGGATGTTCCACCTGGAGCCGGGTGTTGACCTCCAGGAAGCAGGCCTCCTCGCGGACGGCGTCGTACACGAACTCGACGGTGCCGGCGGAGCGGTAGCCGACGGAGGCGCACAGATCGCGGGCGGACCGCGCCAGTTGGGCGCGGACGCGGTCGGGCAGGCCGGGGGCCGGTGCCTCCTCCAGGACCTTCTGGTTGCGGCGCTGGAGCGAGCAGTCGCGGTCGCCGAAGGTGACGACCCCGCCCTCGCCGTCGCCGAAGACCTGCACCTCGACATGGCGGGCGTGCTCGACGAGCCGTTCCAGGAAGAGACCCGATGCGGACTTCGCGGAGAAGGAGGCGGCGGCGACGCGCTGCACCCGCTCCCAGGCGTCGGTGAGTTCCTCGGCCGACCGGCAGGCCGCCATGCCGATGCCGCCGCCCCCGCCGGTCGCCTTGAGCATCACCGGGTAGCCGATGACCTGGGCTTTCTCCAGTGCTTCGGGGAGGGACGCCAGCAGGCCCGTCCCCGGTGCCAGGGGGACCCCGGCCGCCTTCGCCGCCGCCCGGGCCGTGTGCTTGGCGCCGAACAGCTCCAGCTGCTCGGGCGTCGGGCCGACGAACACGATCCCGGCGTCCGCGCAGCGGCGGGCGAAGGCCGCGTCCTCCGAGAGGAAGCCGTAGCCCGGGTGGATCGCGCCCGCCCCGGTGTCCTTGGCGGCCCGCAGCACCAGGTCGGCGTCGAGGTACGACTCCTTCGCGGGCGCCGGGCCGAGCCGTACCGCCTCGTCGGCGAGCCGGACGTGGGGTGCCGAGCGGTCGGGGTCGGAGTACACGGCGACCGTGCGCAGGCCCAGGTCACGGGCGGTGCGGATGATCCGGACGGCGATCTCGCCCCGGTTGGCGACCAGCACGGTGTCGAAGGTCATGCGTCCGCCCCGGTGACCGGTGCCGCGGTGATCGTCATCTCCACCGCCGTCGGCTCGAAGCCGTTGCACGGGTTGTTGATCTGCGGGCAGTTGGAGACCAGGACGAGGACGTCCCGTTCGGCGCGCAGGGTGAGGGCGAGGCCGGGGGCGGAGAGGCCGTCGACGATGCCGAGGGTGCCGTCCTTCTCGACGGGCACGTTCATGTACCAGTTGATGTTGGAGACCAGGTCCCGCTTGCCCAGGCCGTGCCTGGCGCCCTCGGCCAGGAAGTTGTCCACGCACGCGTGCTGCGCGAAGGTGTGGTGGCCGTAGCGCAGGGTGTTGGACTCCTTGGAGCAGGCGCCGCCGACGGTGTCGTGCCGGCCGACGGCGTCGGCGGTCACCGTCATCAGTGGGGTGTGCTCGTTGGACATCAGCACACTGCCCGTGGTGAGGAAGATGCCGCCCTGGGCGTGGATCGTGTCGGGCGCGCTGTAGCGCACGGACGTGTCGTGGGCGTCGTACACGAGGAAGTCGACGGCCTGGTTGCCGTGCAGGTCGGTGATGGTGAGCGTCTCGCCCTCGTGGACGACGGCCGACCAGGCGGCGCGGGCCGGGACCACGGTCTGCGTGCTCATGCGAGCCCCCTCGCGGTGAGGAATTCGGCGGTGTTGAGGAAGGCGCGGCGGCCCTCGGGAGTGGCGTCCCACAGCGGGTCGCCGGGCCGGATGGGCGCCGCGCGCCAGGCGAGCACCTCCAGCGGGGTGCTGACGTACGCGGGGCGGGGGTCGGCCGGGTGCGGCACGTTGGCGATCAGGACCGTGAGGTCCTGTTCGGCGCGCAGGGTGACGCTGCCGCCCGGGCCGGCCGAGCCGGTGAAGTCGAGGGAGCCGTCGTCGCGGATCTCCACGCCCTGGAAGAAGGAGAGCGAGGGCGGCAGGTCGCGGGGTGCGAGGCCGTTCTTGGCGGCGGCCAGCTTGAACAGCTCGCGCCCGGCGGGGGAGGGGCCCTGCGGGCTGCCGTCGCCGTAGCGGCCGGTGTTGCGGACCAGGGTGGAGGTGCCGCACAGCGCGTCGTGCCGGCCGGAGCTGTCGGCGACCACCGAGGCCAGCACCCGGCCCTGGTCGGAGAGGAGCAGGACGCCCTCGCCGAGGTAGGCGTTCCACTGGACCTTGACCGTGTCGGCGACGTTCAGCCGCTCCCAGGGGCGGCCGTCGACGTACAGCAGCAGGTGGGCGCAGGCGTCGCCGCTCAGGTCGGTCAGGCGCAGCTCGGTGCCGCGGGCGAGGACCCGGTGGGTGTAGTTGCCGCCCGCCACCGTCTCCGCCCACACCAGGCGGTCCGCCTCGCAGGGTGGGGCCGGCCAGTCCGCCGCCGGGACGACGGGCATTGCCTCGGCCCGGGTGCCCTCCTGGGCCCGGGCGTGGGCGCGTGCTCCGTAGGTGGTCGCTGTCGCCATCGCGGGACCTCTTCTCCTCCGGGTCGTCGGCTATTTCTGTCGCCCGACAGAAATTAGGCGCGGGGCGGGTCGGCGCCGTTGCCCTCGGATTGCGGGGCCGTTACCGACTTCTCACCGGGCTCGTCACCGGGCTCGCCGAAGATCGCCGTCGGGTGCGGTGTGCGAGGATCGAACGCATGGGGACGAGCAGCGGACGTCGAGTGGGCAGACCGCGGGCCGCGCAGCGGCCGGACAGCGGCCTCGAACCGCGTGCCGAACTGCTCGCCGCCGCCGCGGAGTTGTTCACCACCCGCGGCTACGCGGCCACCACCACCCGGGCCGTCGCCGAGCGGGCGGGCATGCGCCAGGCGTCCATGTACCACTACGTGTCCGGCAAGGAGGAGCTGCTCGCCCAGCTCCTGGAGTCCACGGTCACGCCCTCGCTGGCCTGCGCCCGTGCCCTGCTCGCCGACGACGCCCGGCCTGCCGAGGGCCGGTTGTGGGAGCTGTGCCGCACCGATGTGGAGCTGCTGTGCGCCGGACCGCACAACCTCGGCGGGCTCTATCTGCTGCCCGAGGTGCGCACCGAGCGGTTCGCCGGCTTCCATGCCGTACGCGCCGAACTCAAGGATGGCTACCGGCAGTTGATCGCCGCGACGGCGGTGGGCGGGGCGCTCGCCAAGGGTGAGCTGGATCTGCGGACCGATCTCGTCTTCGGGCTGATCGAGGGCGTCATCCTCGTCCACCGCTCCGATCCGGAACGTTCCGTCGCGGAGTTCGCCCGCGCCACCGCCGACGCGGCGCTGCGGATCGCGGGGGCCTGAACGCCCCCTGCGCCCCTGCGCCCCTGCGCCGCCGGCGCCCCCTGTGCACCGGGGCCCGAACACCCCTGAGGGGGTCTGAACACCCTCCGACCGGAGCGGCTCACCCGTCCCGGTGAGCCGCTTCCGTACGCCCGTACGTCGTCACTCGGTGTGTGCGAACGATTCCTTTGCGTGCAAATGGGGCCGAGGTTACTCCACTCATACGGTCGGTTTCAGGCGGTTGCTGAATATGACACAGCGATGATCCGGTCGGACTAAGCTCGCCCGCGGCGCACCGAGTTGCGCTGTATTCGTGCGCTTGTTCCCAAATACTCCGAAGATGCCGACAGATCCCTACAGAGGGTGCCCACATGGCGAGAGTTCAGTCCCCACCCGGTCGCCGAGAACTTCCCCTGGCGCGCTTGATGGTGATGCCGGCGATACTGACGGCCGCGGCGACCGGAGCCGCCGTCGCCCTGGTGGCGGCGCACGCCCGGCTCGCCGTCGGCGTCTGCGGAGCCGTCGCCACCCTTCTGGTGACCGCGGCGGGGGCCCAGGCGCTGCGCCAGGGCCGGCGGCTGGGCGAACAGCGCGCCCGGCAGGAGCAGCGCGTCGCCTACCTGGAACGGCGCGTCGCCGCCCACCAGGAGGAGAACCGCCGCATCGCCCAGGACTACGTGCCCACCGCCGTGACCTGGCTGCGCGGCGGAAGTTCCCCCAGGGAGGTGATGCTGCACCTGAACGAGCGTGATCCGTTCTTCCGTGAACTCGACGACGCCCAGCGTGCGGTGGTCAAGAAGATCCTCGACATCGTCGACCACGAGGACGCCCTGCGCGACTCCTCCCAGCGTGCCTTCGTCAGCGTCGCCCGCCGCGTCCAGGCGATCGTCCACCAGCAGTCCGCGGAACTGCGGGAGATGGAGGAGGACCACGGCCGCAACCCCGAGGTCTTCGACGACCTGCTGCGCATCGACCACGGCACCTCGCTGATCGGCCGCCTCGCCGACTCCATCGGCGTGCTCGGCGGCGGCCGCCCCGGGCGCAGCTGGCCGCAGCCGGTCCCGCTGTACAGCGTGCTGCGCGGCGCCATGTCCCGGATCCTGGAGTACCGGCGCATCCAGCTGGACTCCATCGCCAAGGTCAACATCCGCGGGCTCTCGGTCGAGCCGCTCATCCACGCGCTCGCCGAACTCATGGACAACTCCACCCGCTTCTCCCCGCCGCAGACCAAGGTGCACGTCAACGCCGTCGAAGTGCAGACCGGCATCGCGATCGAGATCGAGGACGCCGGCGTCAGCCTCAGCGAGGAGGCCCGCCTCAAGGCCGAGAAGATGCTGGAAGAGGCCATGCGCGGCGTCGACATCCAGGACATCGGCGGTGCCCCGCGCCTCGGCCTCGCGGTCGTCGGCCGGCTGTGCACGTCGTTCAACCTGCAGGTCTCGCTGCGTACGTCGGCGTACGGCGGCGTCCGGGCCGTCCTCATCGTGCCCAGCGAGATGATGACCTCCGACCCCGCCCCCGGCTTCGCGCACGGCATCGGCGCCACCGCCGTCCCCCAGATCGACCTGGGCGCCCTGGAAGGCCCCAAGCGCCCGCCCAAGAAGCGCCGCCCCACCAACCCGAAGATCCCGGCCAACCTCTCGCTGCACGACGACGTCCCCGAGGTCACCGAGTGGACCGAGCAGGGGCTGCCGCAGCGCCGCAGCAAGTCGACGATCTCCATCACCCAGCGCTACCGCGAGGCGTACGCCGCGCAGGCCGCCGAACGCGCGGGCGAGCCGGACCCGTTCGCCCGGCCCGAGCCGGAGCCCGCGCCCGAGAAGAAGAAGCCCGAGCCGGGACTGGCGTTCGAGGCGTTCTGGGAGGGCCTGAAGAAGGAGGCCCCACCCGGTGTGCACCCGACCGACTTCACCCGCAACCCCACCGCCTACCTGCACCTGATCGAAGACAAGGCCAAGACCGAGGCCGACGATGAAGGGGACCTCACGTGATCCAGCAGCGCCAAAACTTCGACTGGCTGCTCAAGGAGCTCTACGACGGCGTTCCGGGCATCGAGATGATCGTCGTGCTCTCGGCCGACGGACTGCGCATCGCCCGCTACGCCGGTGACCCCGACGCCGCCGACCGCGTCGCCGCCGCCTGTGCCGGCCTGCAGAGCCTGGCCGGCGCCGTCGCCCAGGAGATCCACTCCAGCGACGGCGAGATGAACCTCGTCATGATCGAGCTGAACGGCGGCTACTTCTACCTGATGTCCGCCGGCGCCAACGCCTATCTCGCCGTCCTCGCCGACGTGCGCTGCGAGGCCGGCCGGATGAGCGGCATGATGCGCGACCTCGTCGTGCGGATCGGCGCCCATCTGACCAGTCCGCCCCGGCGCAACGGGCAGACCGTATGACGCCTCCGCAACGCCGTCGGCGACAACCCCTCCCCGTACCGTCCGCGCGGCCCGAACCGGCCCCACGGCCCGATCTGCCCGATCTGCCCGAGCAGCTCGACCCGTCCGCCCCGTCCGAGCAGGAGGGGGACGGCAAGAACCCGGAGCGGCTCTACGTCATCACGGGGGCCGACGGCGAGCGCGCGCCCCTCGACCTGGTGACCTTAATCGTGGCGTGTGCCGAGGCGCCCTCGTCCGCGAGCCCCGAACAGACGGCGGTGCTGCGGATGTGCGGCGCCCCGCTGGCGGTGGCCGAGGTGTCGGCCTACCTCAGCCTGCCGTTCAGCGTGGTGACGGTGCTGCTCACCGAGATGCTGGCGGCGGAACTCGTGCAGGCACGCGCCCCGATCGTCCGGCAGCAGCTCCCCGACCGTTCACTTCTCGAAGCGGTGATGCATGGACTTCAACGCCTCTGACACGATCCCCGGCCCACGCTCCGAGGACCAGCTGCCGCACACCACCACGGCCGCGGCCAAGATCGTCATCGTGGGAGGCTTCGGCGTCGGCAAGACCACCATGGTCGGCTCCGTCAGCGAGATCAAACCGCTGACCACCGAGGAGACCATGACCCAGGCCGGCATCGGGGTCGACGACGACTACGGCTCCGAGACCAAGACCGCCACCACCGTGGCCATGGACTTCGGCCGGATCCGCATCACCGAAGAGGTCGTCCTCTACCTCTTCGGCACCCCGGGCCAGGAACGCTTCTGGTTCCTGTGGGAGGGCCTCTTCGAGGGCGCGCTGGGCGCGGTCGTCCTGGTCGACACCCGCCGCCTGGAGGTCAGCTTCGAGGTCATGGGCCGGCTCGAGGAGGGCGGCGTGCCCTTCGTGGTCGCCGTCAACAACTTCCCCGACGGGCCCCGCTATCCGGTCGAGGACCTGCGCTCCGCGCTCGACCTGGCCCCGGAGATCCCGATCATCGAGTGCGACGCCCGCCGCCGGGCCTCCAGCCGTGACGTCCTCATGACCCTGATGCGCTTCCTGCACGCCCTGGCGCTGAGCAACAACCGCGTCTGAGCAACAGCCGCACCTGAACTTCCTTCGCCTTTCCCACCTCCCCGCACGCCCCCGCACCCTCCGTACACCCCGCACTCCCCGTACACCCCGCACTCCCCGTACACCCCCGACACCGGATCCAGAAAGTTTCGGAGCGACCCCTGTGACGCCTGAACACCCCACCACCAGCGGTCCGCACGACCTCGCCGTCGACCCGCCGCCCGGCTGCCCCGCGCACAGCCTCGGCCCCGGCGGACTGACCCGGCTCTACGGCCCCGGCGCGCAGGACCTGGGCGAGCTGTACGAGCAGCTCCGCGAGCAGTACGGCCCCGTGGCCCCGGTCCTGATCCACGACGACCTGCCGATGTGGATGGTCCTCGGTCACGCCGAGAACCTCCAGCTGACGCGCACGCCCTCGCAGTTCACCAAGGACACCCGCGTCTGGGCCCCGCAGCAGGACGGCAGGGTCAGGCCCGACCACCCGCTCATGCCGCACATCGCCTGGCAGCCCATCTGCGCACACGCCGAGGGCGACGAGCACAAGCGGCTGCGCGGCGCGGTCACCTCCGCCATGGTGACCATCGACGACCGCAGCACCCGCCGGTACATCCACCGGGCCACACAGGCCCTCGTCAACCGCTTCTGCGAGCAGGGCCGCGCGGAGCTGGTCGGCCAGTTCGCCGAACACCTCCCCATGGCGGTGCTGTGCCAGATCCTCGGCATGCCCGACGAGTACAACGACCGGATGGTCGCCGCCGCCCGGGACGCGCTCAAGGGCAGCGAGACCGCCCTCGCCAGCCACGAGTACGTCGTGGGCGCGCTGAGCAGGCTCACCAGCCGCCGCCGCGCCCAGCCCGACGAGGACTTCGCCAGTCACCTCATCGCCCACCCGGCGGGGCTCACCGACGACGAGGTCCGCGAGCATCTGCGCCTGGTGCTCTTCGCCGCCTACGAGGCCACGGTCAACCTGCTGTCCAATGTGCTGCGCATGGTCCTCACCGACCCGCGTTTCCTCGCCCAGCTCAACGGCGGCGAGATGACGGTGCCGGAGGCGGTCGAGCAGTCCCTGTGGGACGAACCGCCGTTCAGCACGGTCCTCGGCTACTTCGCCAAGCAGGACACCGAGCTGGGCGGGCAGCGCATCCGCAAGGGCGACGGCCTGTTCTTCGCGCCCGCCCCCGGCAACGTCGACCCGCGGGTGCGTCCCGACCTCTCCGCCCACATGCGGGGCAACCGCTCGCACCTCGCCTTCGGCAGCGGTCCGCACGAGTGCCCGGGCCAGGACATCGGCCGCGCCATCGCCGACGTCGGCGTGGACGCCCTGCTGACCCGGCTGCCGGACATCCAGCTCGACTGCGACGAGGACGAGCTGCGCTGGACGACCTCCATCGCCTCCCGGCACCTGGTGGCCCTGCCGGTGCACTTCGAGCCCAGGCCCCAGCAGGACGTCACGCTCCGGCCCAGCGCCGCGGTGCCGCCGCAGCGCGTGGTCCGTCCGCTGCTCATCGACCCGAAGCCGGCCCCGCCCGCCCCGGAGCCGCAGGTCGCGCCCCGGCCCGAGCCGGCACCGCAGCCGGCCGCGCAAACGGCCGCGCAAACGGCCGCGCAGCCGGCCCGCAGGCCGAACGCGTGGCAGCGGTTCCTGGCCTGGTGGCGCGGGTACTGACCGGCCCGGGTGGGCGGCGGGCGGTGGCGGGCCCGGTGGGCCGCGGTCAGCCGCCCGCGGCCCACCGGTCGTACGACGCCCACGCGTCGAGGACCCGGCCGCTCCGCAGCCGGTGCTCCGCCCCCGTGACCGGATCGGTGAACTCCAGCTCCCGCGCGAGCAGTTGCAGCGGGCGCCGGAAGTCGCCGGGCGGCACGGGGGCGGTCACCTCGGGGTAGAGCGGGTCGCCGAGGATCGGCACGCCCAGCGCGGTCATGTGCACCCGGAGCTGGTGGGTCTGCCCGGTCTCCGGCACCAGCCGGTAGCGGGCCAGCCCGTCCGCCCTGTGTTCGACGGGCTCGATCCGGCTGACCGCGTTCGGCTCGCCCGGTACCTCGTACGCGGCCGGCGTCCCGCGCTCCTTCACGATCCGGCTGCGCACCGTCGCCGGCCACGCCCGCGAGGCGTCGTACGGGGCGACGGCCTCGTACACCTTGCGCACCCGCCGGTCGCGGAAGAGCGTCTGGTACGCGCCGCGCTCCTGCGGCCGCACCGTGAACAGCACCAGCCCGGCGGTGAGCCGGTCCAGGCGGTGCGCGGCACCGAGGGTGGGGATGCCCAGCTCCCGCCGCAGCCGTGCCAGCGCGGTCTCGGTGACATGGCTGCCGCGCGGGGTGGTGGCCAGGAAGTGCGGCTTGTCGACGACGACGATGTGCGCGTCGCGGTGCACCACCTCCAGCGGGAACGGCACCGGCACCTCGGCGGGCAGCTCCCGGTGGAACCAGACGAACATCCCGGGCACGTACGCCGCGTCCGGCGCCACCGGCGTCCCGTCGGCCCCGACGATCAGCCCGGCCCGCAGCATCCCGTCGACGACGCCGGGCCCGGCCCCGCTCAGCCGCTCCACCAGATGCTCGCGCACGGTGGCCCAGTGCCCCTCGCCCGGCAGCCGCACCCGTACCGCGTCGATCCCGTCGCGCTGCGGGAGGGGGGAGGGCGGGGGAGGGGTACGGCGTCTCATCGGGATCAAGCCTACGGGGCTCGGGATCAGGCCTACGGGGGCTCCAGATCCGGCCCAGGGGACAGGAAAACCCGTTGGACGGCCCGAGGAGCGTTGGCAGGATGCGGATCATGCCTTTCACGACCGGTCTCGTCCTGCCCGCGGGATCCCTCTCCGGAGCCCCGCAGCCCGTGCTCCCCACCGGCGACGGGCTGGTCCTGCGCCCCTGGCGGGCCACGGACGCCCCCGCCGTCCACGCCGCGTTCCAGGACCCGCTGATGCACCAGTGGCACCTCAGGTCCTGCGACTCCGAGGCGGAGGCCGCCGGGTGGATAGAGCAGTGGGGTGCGACCTGGGACGCCGAGCGCGACGCCCATTGGGCCGTCGTCGACGCCGAGACCGACCGGCTGCTCGGGCGGGTGGCGCTGCGCTGCATCCTGCTGAGCGAGGGCGTGGCCGAGGTCGCCTACTGGACCACGGCGGCGGCCCGCGGGCGGGGCGTCGCGGCCCGTGCCACGACCGCCCTCACCCGCTGGGCCTTCGACGCGATCGGCTTCCACCGCCTGGAGCTGCTGCACGCCAGCGCCAACACCGCCTCCTGCCGGGTCGCCGCCAAGGCCGGCTTCACCCTGGAGGGCACCAAGCGCAGCGCCAACCTCCACCCGGACGGCTGGCACGACATGCACCTGCACGCGCGCGTACAGGGCGACTGAGCCCCACACGCGCGTGGGGCAGCCCTGCCGCCACGGCTACGGTGTCGCGGTCGTGGCCGCGGCAGCCGTCTCCGGTACGGCCGTCGGCGCCGTCCGCCGCCGGTAGGCCCGGAAGCCCACCCCCGCCGCCACCGTCGCGCCCAGGAACAGCACGGTGAACCACTGGAAGTACCAGTGCCCGCCCGTCGGGTCGTACACCGCCGCCCGGGGCCAGGCCAGGTTGACGGCCATCAGGAGGCCGTAGACCAGGGCGAGGGCGTTGACGGGGACGCCCCAGCGGCCCAGGGAGAACAGCGGGGCGCCGGTCTCGTCCCGGCCGGCCGAGGAGAACCCGCCGCGCAGCCGGCGCACCAGCAGCGGCCCGGTGACCATCGCGTACGCCAGGTACAGCATCACGATGCAGGTGGTGCCGATGGCAAGGAAGGCGTCCGGCGAGGCGAAGTTGAGCAGCAGCAGGGCGGCGGCGAGGACGCCGACGACCAGGGCGGGCGCGCTCGGCATGCCGGTACGGGAGTTCACGCGCGCGAGGCGGGCCGAGAAGGGCAACTGGCCGTCGCGGGCCATGGAGAACAGCATCCGGCAGGCCGCCGTCTGGATGGCGAGCGTGGCCACCGTGATGGCGACCACCACGTCCACGAGGAGTGCCTTGCCGACGCCGTCGCCGAGGCTGCTGGTGAGGACGTAGGAGAGCCCGTCGACGCCGAGGCGTCCGTCGGTGAGGCTGGGGGCGGCGAGCAGTCCGCCCAGGACGATCAGGCCGCCGAGGAGCCCGGCCGCGCCGAGCGCGGTGAGGATCGTACGGGGCGCGGTACGGCGCGGATGGTGCGTCTCCTCGCTCATCTCGCCCGCGCTGTCGAAGCCGATCATCACGTAGGCGGCGGTGAAGGAACCGACGAGCAGCGCCCCGAACAGGCCGTTCTGCGCGGCCCCTTCGGTGTGGAAGGTGATGGTCGGCGTGCGCTCGGAGTGGGTGAGCAGTAGCACGACGATGAGCACCGCGCCGATGATCTCGGCGGTCACCCCGACCCGGTTGATCACGGACATCACCCGGTTGTCGAGGACGTTCACCAGGGTCGTCAGGGCCAGCAGGACCACGCCGAGCAGCGCCGCGTTGGCCGCGCCGTCCGGTGAGGTGGGCGCGGGGTCGGTGCCGATCAGCTGGAAACCGGACCAGATCGCGGGCAGCACCATCTGGAGCGCCAGGGCGGCCGCGGCGACCACCACGATCTGCCCGATCACCATGATCCAGCCCGCGAACCAGCCGAAGGCCGGCGTCGACAGCCGTGACGACCACTGGTAGATCGCGCCCGAGATCGGATAGCGCGCCGCCAGTTCCGCGAAGCACGCGGCGACCAGCAACTGCCCGGCCAGCACCACCGGCCAGGCCCAGAAGAAGACGGGGCCGCCGAAGGCGTACCCGAAGGCGAAGAACTGGAAGACGGTGGTCAGGACGGAGATGAAGGAGAACCCGGCGGCGAACGAGGCGTACCGGCCCAGGCTGCGGTGCAGTTCCTGGCGGTAGCCGAACTCGGCGAGGGAGCCGTCGTCGGGGTCGGGGGCGTGCGGTGGGTCGGGATGTACGTCGGCGGGAGAGGTGGTCGTCACGGCGGCACCTGCCTTGGGCGCGAATTCCTGTCGGGCGACAGAAATTAGGGACGGCCTGTTTCGTGCGCGTCACGCCGCCGTGTCGGGGGCGGGCCCAAGTCCTCACGCCGCCAAGGGATTCGCTCGATCGCGCCGATTCACCAGATCGCGATATGTCGTGTGTATTGACCCGTCCAAGGTGATCGCGATATGTTCGGCTACGGATATTCGGATGCGAGGTGGTGGTCACCGTGGCGAGGAAGCGCCGCAAGCTCAGCAACCCGTTGGCGCTGGCCGTGCTGACGACGCTCCTGCAGAAGCCGATGCATCCGTACGAGATCGCCCAGACCCTGCGCACCCAGGGCAAGGACACCAGTACGAAGACGAACTACGGCTCGCTCTACACCGTCGTGCAGAACCTCGAGAAGCACGGCTTCATCGAGGTGACCGGTGTGGAGCGCCGGGGCAACCGCCCCGAGCGCACGGTCTACGGGCTCACCGAGGCCGGGCGTGAGGAGATGGCCGAGTGGCTGTCCGACCTGATCGCCATCCCGGCGAAGGAGTACCCGATCTTCGAGACGGCCCTTTCGCTGATGGCGGCGCTGCCGCCTGACGAGGTGGTCGGCTTGCTGGAGACACGGCTCAGCTCGCTCGAGGTGCAGCTGGCGAGCGGCCGGGGCGCGCTGGAGAAGGTGTCCGAGTCGGTACCGAGGCTCTTCCTCGTCGAGGTCGAGTACCAGCTGCACATGGTCGAGGCGCAGGCCGAGTGGGTCGGCGGCTTCCTCGACGAGATCCGCAAGGGCTCGCTGCCCGGCGTGGAGGAGTGGCGGCGGTTCCACGAGACAGGGGAGCTGCCGGCCGAGTTCAGCTGATGAGAAGGACCCCGGCAGGGCTGTTGCAGCAGTCCGCCGGGGTCCCGAACCCCGAACCGAATCCGCCGTGAGGCAGCTCCGGGCGATCGAGGTGCGGCACACCCAGGATAGCCCGGTGCTCTCCCGGCGGATCAGCAGTCATATCCGCTCACACAGGAGAGCAGTACCGTGACGACTACGCACCACGCGCCCGCGGTCGAGGCGCGACAGCTGATCAAGACCTACCCCGGCGGCGTCACCGCCCTCGACGGCATGGACGTCACCGTCGAGGCCGGCACCGTCTTCGGGCTCCTCGGCCCCAACGGCGCCGGCAAGTCCACCACCGTCAAGATCCTCACCACCCTGGCCCGCCCAGACTCCGGCTCGGCCACCGTCGCCGGTCACGACGTGCTGCGCCATCCGGACCGGGTGCGCCGCGCGATCGGCGTGGTCGCCCAGAACTCCGGCGCCGACCCGGTGGCCACCGGCCGGGAGAACCTCCGCCTCCAGGGCCGGCTGTACGGCATGAGGGGCACCGACCTCGACCGGCGGGTGGGCGAGCTGCTGGAGCGCTTCACGCTCACCGAGGCCGCCCGGCGCCCGGTCAAGGGCTACTCCGGCGGGATGCGGCGCCGCCTCGACGTCGCGCTGGGGCTGGTGCACCGGCCCGAGGTGCTCTTCCTCGACGAGCCCACCACCGGTCTGGACCCCGAGGCCCGCACCGCGATGTGGGACGAGATCGGCCGGCTGGCCGGCGAGGACGGCCTCACCATCCTGCTCACCACGCACTACCTGGAGGAGGCCGACCGGCTCGCCGAACGCGTCGCCATCGTCGACCGCGGCCGGGTCGTGGTCACCGGCACCCCCGACTCCCTCAAGGGCGAACTCCGCGGCGACGCCGTGCACGTGGAACTGCGCACCCCGCTCGGCGAGACGGGGCGCGCGCTGCTCGACGGCGCCCTCGGCGGCCTGCCGGGCGTGCGCGAGGTGCTCTGCGAAGGGCACCGGGTGAGCGTCCGCGCCGACGACGGGGCGGCCGCCGTACCCGCGCTGCTCGGCGCGCTGGAGCGGGCCGGGGCCGCCGTCGCCACCGCGACCGTCGCCCGGCCCTCGCTCGACGACGTGTATCTCAGGTACGCGGGCCGCAGGTACGCGGAGGCAGACACCGGCACCGGGACCGACTCCCTCGTCCTGGCCGGAGGTGCGCGATGAGTACCGCCGTCACCCAGACCTGGTACATGACCCAGCGTCAGTTGATGGTGTTCGCCCGCCAGCCCGCCTACGCGGTGATCACGCTGATCCAGCCGGTTATCTGGCTGTTCCTGTTCGGCGCGTTGTTCAGGAACGTCGTCGAGCTGGGCGGCTTCGGCACGGCCTCCTACCTCGACTACCTGGTGCCGGGCGTGGTCGTGATGAGCGCGCTCGGCTCCAACATGTGGGCGGGCATGGGCACGTTGGAGGAGATCCAGCGCGGCACGCTCAACCGTTTCCTGACCACCCCGGCGAGCCGGGCCGCGCTGATGAACGGCAACGTCGTGCACAACGGCATCGTCACGGCGCTGCAGTCGGTGGTCATCGTGCTGCTCGGGCTGCTGGGCGGCGCGGACTACCCGGGCGGTGTCACCGGTGTCCTGGTCCTGGTCGTCGCCTCGGTGCTGCTGGGCACGGTGTTCGGGGCGCTGTCCAACGCGCTCGGGATGCTGGTGCGGGAGCGGGAGTCGATCATCGGCATCAACACGTTCCTGCTGCTGCCGCTGACGTTTCTGTCCTCCGCCTTCATGGCGCCGGCCCAGATGCCGTCGTGGATGCGGCACGTCGCCGATGTCAATCCGCTGAACTGGGCGATGGTCGCGGGCCGTTCGGCACTGTCCGCGGACCCCGACCGGGGCGCGGTGCTCGGCCGCGGCGGAGCGCTGCTCGCGCTGGCGGTGGCAGCGGTGTGGCTGTCGATCCGTACGTTCCGGTCGTACCAGAGGTCGGTGTAGCGCGTCCGGTCCACACCGGCGGCCCGATCGGTGGAGCGCGTTCGGTTCGGCCGGCCGGATCGCCGTAGCGCGTACGGTCCGACCGGCGGCCCGCGCCACGCGTGCGGGCCGCTTCCGTCCGGGCTAGGCGGCCGGCGCCGCGCCCTCCTGCTCCTGCTCCACGCGCGCGTTCCACTCCCGCTTCGAGGCCTGCCAGCCGTCCTCGTTGTGGCCGAGCCGCCAGTAGCCGGAGATCGACAGGTCCTCGCGGGGGATCTGGAGCTCGACGCGCAGCATCCGGCGCAGATCCTTCACGGCCGCGGCCTCGCCGTGCACGAAGGCGTGGACGCGGCCCGCGGGGAACTCCAGCGCGCGGACGGCCTCGACGAGGCTCTCGCCGACGGGCCGTTCGCCGCGGTGCAGCCAGGTGACCTCCACGTCGGAGTCGACCTTCTGCTCCTCCTCGGGGCCCGCGACCTCGATGAAGGCGTGCGCCACGGCACCGGACGGCAGCGCCTCCAGGGCGGCCGCGATAGCCGGCAGGGCGCTCTCGTCGCCGGCGAGGAGATGCCAGTCGGCGGCCGTGTCGGGCGCGTAGGCGCCGCCGGGGCCCATGAAGCGCACGGTCTCGCCCGGCTGGACGCGCACCGCCCATGGTCCCGCCAGTCCCTCGTCGCCGTGGATGACGAAGTCCAGGGTCAGCTCGTGGTGTTCGGCGTTCCAGTGGCGCACGGTGTACGTCCGGGTCACGGGCCACTGCTCACGCGGGAACTCCGCGCGGATCCGCTCCAGGTCGAAGGGCTCCGGGTAGGTCACACCCTCGGGGCCGAAGAGCAGCTTGACGTAGTGGTCGGTGCAGGTGCCCACCGCGAAATCGGCCAGGCCGTCACCGCCGAGCACCACACGCTGCATGTGCGGGGTCAGCCGTTCCGTGCGGACGACCTGCGCGGAATGGGGTGTCCGCGGCTTCCGTGCCGGGCGCTCTGCCATAACGGCCTCCCATGTGGGTATGGTTAGGTTTACCTAAGTTAGCATCCCTCCCCCCGGTGATGCTCCCCCTCCGAGAGGTTGATTCACCTCATTCGCCGAGGATGACTTTCCGCCATGGCGCATGTCATTCCCCTGTGCGAGAGCAATGCTTACGCGCCCAGTGTGGTCAGCAGCCGCTGCAACGATCCGCCGAGTCCCCAGCGCTCCGCCAGCCCCTCCAGTGTCGCCCCGTCGCGCGGCGAACGCGGCAGCGCGGTCTCCACGTCCGGCAGCGGCACGTCGTCGGCCACCCGGACCACCGTCGGCGCCACGGCGACATAGGGCCGGGCCTCGTCGAGCCGCTTGCGCTGCGACGGCGTGAGCCTCGCCTTCGGGTCGTCGACCGCCGCCATGATCCCGGCCAGGTCGCCGAACTCGGCCAGCAGCTTCGCCGCGGTCTTCTCACCGATCCCGGGCACGCCCGGCAGGCCGTCGCTCGGATCGCCGCGCAGCAGCGCCAGATCCGCGTAACCGCGCCCGTCGACGCCGTACTTCTCACGCAGCCAGGCCTCGTCCGTCAGCTGGAGGGTGCCGACTCCCTTCAGCGGGTACAGCACCCGCACCCCGCGCGCGTCGTCCACCAGCTGGTAGAGGTCGCGGTCGCCGGTGACGATGTCGACCGGGCCGCGCGCCCGCGCGGTGAACGTGCCGATCACGTCGTCCGCCTCGTACCCGGCGACGCCCACCCGCGCGATGCCCAGCGCGTCCAGGACGGCCTCGATGACCGGCACCTGCGGCGAGAGCGTGTCCGGCACCTCCTCCTCGTCCGGGCCGGCCGCGCGCTCCTCGGCGACCCGGTGCGCCTTGTAGGAGGGGATCAGGTCGACCCGCCACTTCGGGCGCCAGTCGGCGTCCATGCAGGCCACCAGCTCGTCGGGCTGGTGGTCCTTGACCAGGCGGTCGATGAACTCCAGCAGACCGCGCACGGCGTTCACGGGCGTGCCGTCCGGTGCCTTCACCGAGTCCGGGACGCCGAAGTAGGCGCGGAAGTAGAGCGAGGCGGTGTCGAGGAGCATCAGTCGTCCGGTCACGCTCGCATCATGCCGCACGGCCGCCCATGTGACCGGTCGGTATTCACTCCCGTGGCACGCGCGAATCTCCGCCCAAACCTTTTGTGAGGCGGACCACTCGTACGTTTGACCCCATCGGACCAGGGCAGGCGCGGCGTCGGAGCGGTGCCGGGTTGCACGTTCAACCGTTCGCTTTTGCATCAGCACAAGCCGACACCGCTCCTGTCCTGTCCCCGAACGATGAGGTACGTGTGTCATCCAGGCTTGAGGCCGAACATCTCTTCAAGGTGTTCGGCAGACGAGAGGAAGAGGCGGTCGAACGGCTCCGCGGCGGCGCCGACCGGGAGGAGCTGCGCGCCGACGGCACCACCGCCGCCGTCATCGACGCCTCCTTCACCGTGGACCCCGGCCAGATCTTCGTCGTCATGGGCCTGTCCGGCTCCGGGAAGTCCACCCTGCTGCGCATGCTCAACGGGCTGCTGGAGCCGACCGCCGGACGCGTCCTCTTCGACGGCCAGGACCTCACCGCCCTCACCGGCCGTGCCCTGCGCGAGGTCCGCGCGCGGAAGATCAGCATGGTCTTCCAGCACTTCGCGCTCTTCCCGCACCGCAGCGTCCTCGACAACGCCGCCTACGGCCTCGCCGTCCAGGGCGTCCCCCGCCCCGAACGCGAGGAACGCGCCGCCGAGGCGCTGCGGCTGTGCGGCCTGGCCGGCTGGGAGAAGTCCTGGCCGGACGAGCTGTCCGGCGGCATGCAGCAGCGCGTGGGCCTCGCCCGCGCCCTCGCCACCGACGCCGACCTGCTCCTGATGGACGAATCCTTCAGCGCGCTGGACCCGCTGATCCGCCGTGACATGCAGGACCAGCTCCTGACGCTCCAGCAGACCCTGAAGAAGACCATCGTCTTCATCACCCACGACCTCAACGAGGCCATGCGCCTGGGCGACCGCATCGCCGTCATGCGCGACGGCCGCATCGTGCAGACCGGCACCGCCGAGGACATCCTGCTGCGCCCCGAGAACGAGTACGTCGCCTCCTTCATCCAGGACGTCGACCGCTCCCGTGTCCTGACCGCCTCGGCCGTCATGGACACCGACGTCCGCGGCGACGAGGCCGACTGCGGCTGCGAGACCGCCACCCCCGACACCCCGTTCACCGCGCTGTGCGCGCTCAGCGCCCGCGTGCCGCACCCGGTCGCCGTCCTCGACGCCGGCCGTGCCCTCGTCGGCGTCGTCCCCCGCCGGCGCCTGGTCGGCTTCCTCGGCGACGAGCGGGCGACGGAGACCCGCTGCGACAGTCCGCGCACCGACGACAAGGAGGTGGCCCGTGCCTAGGCTCCGACTCGGCGACTGGGTCGACTCCGGCGTCGACTGGCTCGTCACCCACATGTCCTGGCTCTTCGACGCGATCAAGACGATCGTCGAAGGCATGTACGACGGCCTCGACGCCGTCCTCACCGCCCCCGAGCCGCTGCTGCTCGCGGGCATCCTCGCCGTGCTCGCCTGGTGGCTGCGCGGCCTGGTCGCCGGTGTGCTCGGTTTCGCCGGGTTCGCGCTCATCGACTCCCTCGACCTGTGGGAGGAGGCGATGTCCACCCTGTCGCTGGTGCTCGTCGCCACGGTGATCGCCCTGGCGATCTCCGTCCCGCTGGGCATCTGGGCCGCCCGCTCCCGGACCGTCGGCACGATCCTGCGCCCCGTCCTGGACCTGCTCCAGACGATGCCGTCGATGGTCCTGCTGATCCCGGCGATCCTGTTCTTCGGCATGGGCGTGCCCGCCGGTGTCGTCGCCACCCTGATCTTCGCCCTCGCCCCGGGCGTGCGCATGACCGAACTCGGCATCCGCCAGGTCGACGCCGAGCTGGTCGAGGCGGCCGAGGCGTTCGGTACGCCCCCCCGCGACACCCTCCTGCGGGTCCAGCTGCCGCTCGCCCTGCCGACGATCATGGCGGGCGTCAACCAGGTCATCATGCTCGGCCTGTCGATGGTCGTCATCGCCGGCATGGTCGGCACCGGCGGTCTCGGCGGCTCCGTCAACGAGGCCATCGGTCAGCTCGACATCGGCCTCGGCTTCGAGGCGGGACTCGGCATCGTCGTCCTCGCCATCTACCTGGACCGGATGACCGGCGCCCTCGGCACCCGGATCTCCCCGCTCGGCCGCCGTGCCGCCGCGAAGGCCCGTCCGACGGTGTGGACCTACCGTCCCCGCGCGGCCGTGGCCGTGGTCGGCGTGGTCGTCCTCGCGCTCGTCGCCGG
Organism: Streptomyces sp. NPDC041784; assembly: GCF_055591025.1. NCBI lineage: Bacteria > Bacillati > Actinomycetota > Actinomycetes > Kitasatosporales > Streptomycetaceae > Streptomyces > Streptomyces sp. NPDC041784. The sequence continues at coordinate 309,834 of NZ_JBVJAB010000008.1, read as the reverse complement.
CGGCATGGGCGTCTTCGGCTCGAGCTCCGGCACCGCCGAGGCCTCCGCCACGGACGTCGGCAAGGGCGAGGAGATCAGCATCGGCTACATCCCCTGGGACGAGGGCATCGCCTCCACGTTCCTGTGGAAGGAACTGCTCGAGAAGCGCGGCTTCGAGGTGAAGACCACCCAGTACGCCGCGGGCCCCCTCTACACGGGCCTCGCCACCGGCCAGATCGACTTCCAGACCGACTCCTGGCTGCCCACCACCCACGCCGAGTACTGGAAGAAGTACGGCGATCAGCTGGCCGACCTCGGCAAGTGGTACGGCCCCACCTCCCTGGAGCTGACCGTCCCCTCGTACGTGAAGGACGTGAACTCGCTGGCGGACCTGAAGGCCCATGCCTCCGAGTTCGGCGGCCGGATCACCGGCATCGAGCCCAGCGCCGGAATGACGGGCCTGCTCAAGGACAAGGTCCTCGAGCAGTACGGCCTCGACGGCGACTACAAGGTCGTCGACGGCTCCACCCCCGCGATGCTCGCCGAACTCGAGCGCGCGTACGCCAAGAAGGAGCCGATCGTCGTCACCCTCTGGTCGCCGCACTGGGCGTACAGCGAGTACGACCTGAAGAAGCTGAAGGACCCCCAGGGCGCCTGGGGCGCGGGCGACGGCGTGCACACCATCGCCCGCGAGGACCTCGCCGCCGACCACCCCGAGGTCGGCGCCTGGCTGAAGGACTTCTCCATGACCGAGGAGCAGCTCACCGGCCTGGAGGCGCGGATCCAGAAGGCCGGCAAGGGCCACGAGCAGGACGCGGTCCGTACCTGGCTGAAGGAACACCCCGGTCTCGTCGAGAAGTGGGTACCGGTGGCCGATTCGGGGGAGAAGAGCCAGGCGGCCGGGTGACCTGACAGCCCCGTGACCGCCTGTCGAGGGGCGGGCACCGGCACACGTCCGAGGGCGTGCGCCGGTGCCCGCCCCTCATGCCGTCACCACGGCAAGGATCCGGCCAACCACGCAGAGCTACGTCCTCACCCCGGCCGGAGTCCTTGCGCGGACGGTCACGAGCGGGAACACTCGCGGCCGTCCGCGCATTGAACCGGAAGAGAGGGGCGTGGACCCCTGCCCGCCGGGTCAGGGGGCTGATCGACTGGCGCGATCTGTGGGGTCGTGCGTCACCCGGTGTGTCCTCGATGTGACGGGCACATGAAACGGTTTGCCGAACATGCGTAGGGTGCAGAGAACTCATCAGAGGACGGGCGCCCGGAGCCGGGCGCGCGAGAGCGCCGCGCGAGAGCCGGGACGACGAGCGGACGACGAGCGAAGGAGGGAGCCGGAGCGATGGGCGACCACAAAGAACAGCCCCTGCGCGTGGGCGCGGCCGTACGGCGGCGCCGCCGTTCCCTGGAGCTCACCCTCGCCGTCGTGGCCGAGCGCAGCGGCCTGTCGGTCCCGTTCCTGAGCCAGATCGAGAACGACCGGGCGCGGCCCTCCACCGGCTCCCTGGAGAAGCTCGCCGACGCCCTGCGCACCACCGCCGTGGAACTCCTCGCCGCCGCCGACCCGGCGTGCAGCGTCGACGTCGTCCGCGCCGAGATCACCGAGCCCGGCCCGGAGCCGCGCTCCCGTTCCCTGGTGCGCGGTCACCACCAGATGCACGCCTCGGAGTTCACCGGCGAGCAGGACGCGGGCCGTGAATTCCAGTACCGCAACGACCAGCTGATGTACGTCGCCGACGGCGCCGTGGAGATCGAGGCGGAGGGCCGCGCCTACCGGCTGGGCCGGGGCGACACCCTGTATCTCACCGGCGGTGTCCGCCACCGCTGGCGCGCCACCGAGCCGGACACCCGGGTGGTCGTCGTCGCGGTCGCGGAGCACATCGAGGCGGTCCGGGACCGGAAGCGGTAGTGCGGGTCGTCTCCCTGGTGCCGTCGCTCACCGAGGCGGTCGCCGTGTCGGTGCCGGGCGTCCTGGTCGGCGCCACCGACTGGTGCACCCGTCCGGCGGACCTCGGGGTCACCCGGATCGGCGGCACCAAGAACCCGGACGTCGAACGGATCGCCGCCCTCGCCCCGGACCTCGTGATCGCCAACGAGGAGGAGAACCGGGAGCCGGACCTGGCCGCCCTGCGGGCCACGGGCGCCACGGTGCTGGTGACCGAGGTGCGCGACGTCCCGCAGGCCTTCACGGAGCTGACGCGGGTGCTGACGGCGTGCGGGGCGCCGTCGAGACCGCGCTGGCTGGACGAGGCGGAGGAGACCTGGGCGAAGGCCGGGCCGCCCGGCGCCCGCGCCACGGCCGTCGTCCCCGTCTGGCGCCGCCCCTGGATGGTGCTGGGCCGGGACACCTTCGCCGGGGACGTGCTCGCCCGGCTGGGCGTCGACCACCTGTACACGGGCCACGAGGAGCGCTACCCCAGGATCCCCCTGGAGGAGCTCCGGGCCGCCGCACCCGACCTCGTGGTCCTGCCCGACGAGCCCTACCGCTTCACCGCCGACGACGGCCCCGAGGCCTTCCCCGGCCTGTCCTGCGCGCTCGTCAGCGGACGGCACCTGACGTGGTACGGACCGTCGCTCGCCGAGGCGCCACGGGTGCTGGGCGAGGCCCTGCGAGCAGCTCACCGCTGACCAGCCCGCGCACGGTGTGCGCACCGACCACGATCCAGGCGCCCACCAGGACGGCGTACAGCACACCGGCCAGGACGCCGTAGGCCACCAGCCCGGTGTGCCGGGCCAGAGCGGCCGCGCCGGTGACACAGGTGCCCACCGGGAAGGTGAACGCCCACCAGGTCATCGCGAAGCCCATGCCGTGCCGCCGGGCGCGCACCACATGGGCGGTGGCCAGGCACGCCCACAGCAGCGCGAACCCCATCACGGGCACCCCGTACAGCACGGCGAACACCGCGAAGGCGCGCCCGTCCGCGCCGGGCACGACCCCCGGCGCGACCTCCGCGAACTTCCCGGCGGCGGTGGTGGACTGCCCGAGCGGACCGAGCACGAGGAACAGGCTCGGGGTGAGGACCAGCGGCAGCGGCCCGCCGGTCACCAGCCGGGCGAAGACCACCGGCAGCATCAGCAGCGTCGCGAGCAGACTCAGCCCGAACAGCGCGAAGCACGCGAGCAGCAGCGTCTCGCGGGCCTGCCCGGCCGGCAGATACGGCACCAGCGGCGGCCCGACGGCCGCCGACACCATGGGCGCGACGAGCGGCAGCAGCCACACGGGCGTCGCCTGAGCGGCCGCCACCCGATGGCGTACGGCCATGAGGTACGGCACGGCCACGGCGGCCGTGAGCGCCACGGCCGTACCGGCGGTGAACAGCACGGCGTCGAGCGCCACCGCGGCCCGCGTGCCGATCCAGTCCCGGCCGACGGCGAGGGCACCGCCGCCCACGGCCAGCAGCGCCATCGCCAGACAGCCGTAGAAGGGCGCCGTCGCCGGGTCGAGCAGGTGGGCGCGGGCCTGGTCGCGGTGGTGGCGCCAGTGCAGGGCCCGGGCGGTCAGCAGAGTCACCAGCAGGGCGAGGGAGAGGGCCCAGACGGCCGTGCAGAGCGGGCGCAGCCCCGGGACCGGGAAGGGGAGCGCGGCCCCCGCGGTGGCGACGATCGCGGTGCCCATGACCGTGGCGTACCAGTTCGGGCCGAGGTGGCGGACGGCTGCGGCCCGCGGGCGCGGGCGCACGGACAGGGGCTGGGCTGCGGTGACCATGGCTCCACGGTCGCGCGGGCGCGCGTCCGCGACCAGGGAGGATGTCTCTATGGGGGCATAAACTGGCCTTATGGGGAGTGCGGAGGAACAGCCCGGGGTCGTCGGTTCCATCGCGCACCGGGTCCCGGACCTCGGGGCGCTGGAGTTGCTGCTGGCCGTGGCCCGGCTGGGCAGCCTCGGCGCGGCCGCGCGGGAGCTGGGCATCACCCAGCCCGCCGCGAGCAGCCGGATCCGCTCCATGGAACGCCAGCTGGGCGTGGCCCTCGTCGACCGCTCGCCGCGCGGGTCGCGGCTCACGGACGCCGGTGCGCTGGTGACCGACTGGGCGCGGCGGATCGTCGAGGCGGCGGAGGCGTTCGACGCGGGGGCGCAGGCGCTGCGGGACCGGCGGGACTCCCGGCTCAGGGTGGCGGCGAGCATGACGATCGCGGAGTACCTGCTGCCGGGCTGGCTGCTGGCGCTGCGCGCGCAGCGCCCGGACACGGCGGTCTCGCTGCACGCCGGCAACTCGGCGGGGGTGGCCGAGCGGCTGCTGTCCGGGGAGGCGGACCTGGGGTTCGTGGAGGGGCTGACGGTGCCCGGCGGGCTGGACTCGGCGGTCATCGCCCACGACCACCTGGTCGTGGTGGTCGCCCCCGGGCACGCCTGGGCCCGCCGCCGGCGCGCCCTGTCCGCGTCCGAGCTGGCGTCGACCCCGCTGATCCTCCGCGAGAAGGGCTCCGGCACCCGCCAGGTCCTGGACACCGCGCTGGGGGGCCTGGCCCGGCCGCTGATCGAGCTGTCCTCGACGACCGCGGTGAAGGCGGCCGCGGTGAGCGGAGCCGGCCCGGCCGTCCTGAGCGAACTCGCGGTGGGGGAGGAACTGGCGCTGCGCCGCCTGGTCGCCATACCGGTGCAGGGCGTGGCCCTGGCCCGCGACCTGCGCGCGGTCTGGCCGACGGGACACCGGCCGACGGGGCCGGCGCGGGAACTGCTGTCGCTGACCCGGGGCTAGCCCAGGCCCAGGCCCAGGCCCTGGCCCCCGCCTCTGCCCACGGGTGTGGCCGCGCGCACCAGTGCCTCCATCACCCGCACGTCGTCCCCCATCTCCGGATGCCACTGCACACCCAGTACCCACGCAGCGGTCGGCAGTTCGATCGCCTCGACGGTGCCGTCCGCCGCGTGGGCCGACACGAGAAGGCCCGAGCCGAGGCGGTCCACCGCCTGGTGGTGATAGGTCGGTACGGCGCTCTCCTCCGGGACGACACCGGCGTACAGCGTGCCGGGGACCGGCTTGACCGGGTGGTGGCCGAAGACGCCGACGACCTCCGCGTGCCCGTCCATGTGCTGGGTCAGCGTGCCGCCGAGCGCGACGTTCAGCAGCTGCATCCCCCGGCAGATGCCGAGCAGCGGGACGTCCGCCGCCAGCGCCGCGTCGATCAGCGCCAGTTCCCACGCGTCCCGCTCCCGGGCCGGCGGGCCGGTGCGCGGGTCGCGCTCCGCGCCGTAGTGCACCGGCTCCACGTCGGGTCCGCCCGCGACGACCAGGCCGTCCAGCCGGGCGACCGTGGCCGCGGCGTGGTCCGGCGCGTCCGGCGGGAGCATCGCCGCCAGGCCGCCCGCCCGCTGCACCAGCCGGGGATAGCCGGCCGGCAGCAGCGCGGCGTCCAGCTCCCACACGCCCCAGCGCGCCCCGGCCTCCAGATACGTGCTGACGCCGATCAGCGGCCGTCCGCCGTTCGTCATCCGCCCTCCCGCCCGCTCCGCCGACGTCGTCCGTTCAATGGACTGTATCCATACCTTTTCATGTCAGGAAGCCCCTGAGCAGGGCCGCCGTCCCCGCGCAGTGCTCCCGCATCATCTCCCGCGCCCCGTCCGCGTCCCCGTCCAGCACCGCCTCCACCAGCGCGGTGTGCTGGCGCTGCGAGTGCTCCAGGTTGCGCACGAGCAGCGGGATGCAGTCGAGCAGGTCGTTCACCGTCGCCCGGACCGCCGCGTACTGCGCCGTCAGCGACGGCGAGCCGCACAGCTCCGCCAGGGTGAGGTGGAGCAGGGTGTCCCGGCGGCGGTAGTCGGCCAGCGGCGCGTCCTCGGTCCGGGCGAGCGCCTCGCGCAGCCGGTCCGCCCGCTCGCCGGTCAGCCCGTGCGCCGCGCACAGCCCCGCCGCACCGACCTCCAGCACCTCCCGGAACCGCAGCACGTCCTCGATGTCGACCTCGGCGATCCGGCGCCGCAGCTCGTCCTCGCCGCCCGCGTCCGTGCGCGGCAGCACGAACGTTCCGCCGTACCGGCCCCGCCGGGACTCCACCAGCCCCTGGTCCTGGAGCACCTTCAGCACCTCGCGCAGGGTCACCCGGCTGATCCCGAGCCGCTCCGCCAGATCCCGCTCGGCCGGCAGCCGCTCGCCCCCCGGCACCAGACCCAGCCGTACCACCTGGAGGATCTGCTCCAGCGCCTCCTCGAAGCCGTTCCCGGCCCGCACCGGCCGCAGCACCGGCGTCAACCGGTCGTCCGGTGCGTCGCCCGCGTCCACCGACATCTGGCCGTGCCCCCTTCCCAAGCAATGGTTCTCCGCAATACCTTATGGCTCCGGCCGCCCGAGCCAAAGAGGCGACAGAAGCCGAGGAAGCCTGAGGAGGCCCTCCCGTGGCAGACCGCACAGCCCCGCTCAGTGTCGAGGAACTGCACGCCCTCGTCGCGAGCGGTGAGATCGACACTGTCGTCCTGGCCTTCCCCGACATGCAAGGGCGACTGCAGGGAAAGCGGTTCGCCGCCCGCTTCTTCCTCGACGAGGTCCTCCACCACGGCACCGAGGGCTGCAACTACCTCCTCGCCGTCGACACCGAGATGAACACCGTCGACGGCTACGCCATGTCGTCCTGGGAGCGGGGCTACGGCGACTTCGCCATGCACCCCGACCTGACCACCCTGCGCCGCGTCCCCTGGAACGCCGGCACCGCCCTGCTGATCGCCGACCTCGGCTGGAACGACGGCTCGCCCGTGGTCGCCGCCCCCCGCCAGATCCTCCGCCGCCAGCTGGAGCGCCTCGCCGAGCACGGCCTGACCGCCCAGGTCGGCACCGAGCTGGAGTTCATCGTCTTCAAGGACACCTACGAGGCCGCCTGGGACGCGCACTACCGGGGGCTCACCCCCGTCAACCAGTACAACGTCGACTACTCGATCCTCGGCACCGGACGGGTCGAGCCGCTGCTGCGCCGGATCCGCAACGAGATGGCCGCCGCCGGCCTCACCGTCGAGTCCGCCAAGGGCGAGTGCAACCCCGGCCAGCACGAGATCGCCTTCCGCTACGACGAGGCCCTCGTCACCTGCGACCAGCACGCGATCTACAAGACCGGCGCGAAGGAGATCGCCGCCCAGGAGGGCGTCTCGCTCACCTTCATGGCGAAGTACAACGAGCGCGAGGGCAACTCCTGCCACATCCACCTGTCGCTGGCGGACGCGGACGGCCGTAACGCCATGGCCGCCGAGGACGGCGGAATGTCCGACCTCATGCGGCACTTTCTCGCCGGACAGCTCGCCGCCCTGCGCGACTTCTCCCTCCTCTACGCCCCCAACATCAACTCCTACAAGCGGTTCCAGCCCGGCTCCTTCGCCCCCACCGCCGTCGCCTGGGGCCACGACAACCGCACCTGCGCCCTGCGGGTCGTGGGCCATGGCCGCTCCCTGCGCTTCGAGAACCGGCTCCCCGGCGGCGACGTCAACCCGCACCTCGCGGTGGCCGGTCTGATCGCCGCGGGCCTGTACGGCATCGAGCGGAAGCTGGAGCTGCCCGAGGCCTGCCCCGGCAACGCCTACGCCGCCGACTACGCGCACGTCCCCACCACCCTGCGCGAGGCCGCCGAGCTCTGGTCGGCCAGCCCGGTGGCCCTCGCCGCCTTCGGCGAGGAGGTCGTCGCGCACTACCGCAACATGGCACGCGTCGAGCTGGAGGCCTTCGACGCCGCGGTCACCGACTGGGAGCTGCGCCGCTCCTTCGAACGTCTCTGAAAGGTCAAAGGTCCTGCCGTGTCCGACCAGCACCCGCACGAGCTGATCGTTCTCAACCCCGCCACCGAGGAGGTCGTCGCCACCGTCCCGGCCGCCGACGCGGCCGACGTGGACCGCGCGGTCGCCCGCGCGAGCGCCGCCCAGACGGCTTGGGCGGCCACCGCCCCCGCCGACCGGGCCCGGCTGCTGCGCCGCTTCGCCGACACCGTCGACACCCATGTCGAGGAACTGGCGCGGCTCGAGGTCCGCGAGGCCGGCCACCTCCTCGGCAACGCCCGCTGGGAAGCCGGCAACGCCCGTGACCTGCTGCTCTACGCGGCCGGTGGCGTCGAACGGCTGCTGGGCCGGCAGATCCCCGTCCCCGGCGGCTGGGACGTCACCTTCCACGAGCCGCTCGGCGTCGTCGGTGTGATCGCCCCCTGGAACTTCCCGCTGCCCATCGCCGCCTGGGGCTCCTTCCCGGCGCTCGCCGCCGGCAACGCCGTCGTCCTCAAGCCCGCCGAGACCACCCCGCTGACGGCCTTGCGGCTCGCCGAACTCGGCCTGGAGGCCGGGCTGCCCGAGGGTCTCTTCCAGGTCCTGCCCGGCTACGGCGCGGTCGCCGGCCGCGCGCTCGTCGACCACCCCGCCGTGGCGAAGATCGTGTTCACCGGCTCCACCCGCACCGGCCGCGAGGTCATGGAGCGCTGCGCCCGCCAGGTCAAGCCCGTCACCCTCGAACTCGGCGGCAAGAGCCCGAACATCGTCTTCGCCGACGCCGACCTGAAGGCCGCCGTCGACCCGTTCTCGTTCCTCGACAACTCCGGCCAGGACTGCTGCGCCCGCACCCGCATCCTCGTCCAGGAGTCCGTGTACGACGAGGTGGCCGACCACCTCGCCCGGGAGCTGTCCGCCGTCGTGGTCGGCGACCCGGCCGACGAGGCCACGCAGATGGGTCCGCTGATCTCCCGTCAGCAGGTGGACCGCGTACGGTCGTTCGTGCCGCAGGACACCTCGGCGCTGCGCGGAACGGCCCCCGAGGGCCCCGGCTTCTGGTTCCCGCCGACCGTCCTCACCGGCGCCGCGCCCGACTCCGCCGCCGCCCGCGAGGAGATCTTCGGACCCGTCGCCGTCCTGCTCCCGTTCACCGACGAGGCGGACGCGATCCGGCTCGCCAACGACACCCCCTACGGCCTCTCCGGGTCCATCTGGACCCGGGACGTCGGCCGCGCCCTGCGCGTCTCGCAGGCCGTGCGCGCCGGGAACCTGTCCGTCAACTCCCACTCCAGCGTCCGCTACTGGACCCCCTTCGGCGGCTACAAGCAGTCCGGGGTCGGCCGTGAGCTGGGCCCGGACGCCCTGACCGCCTTCACCGAAACCAAGAACGTCTTCATCAGCACGGAGGGCCCCGCACAGTGACCGAATCGCCCGCAGAGAACATCTGCCGACGCCTCGTCGGCCGCACGGCCGTCATCACCGGAGCCGGCAGCGGCATCGGCCTCGCCACCGCACGCCGGCTCGCCTCCGAGGGCGCGCACGTCGTCTGCGGCGACGTCGACGAGGCGCGCGGCAAGGCGGCCGCCGAGGAGGTCGGCGGGATCTTCGTGAAGGTCGACGTCACCGACCCCGAGCAGGTCGAGGCGCTGTTCAAGGCGGCGTACGACACCTACGGCAGCGTCGACATCGCCTTCAACAACGCGGGCATCTCCCCGCCCGACGACGACTCCATCCTGGAGACGGGCCTGGAGGCCTGGAAGCGCGTCCAGGAGGTCAACCTGACCTCCGTCTACCTGTGCTGCAAGGCCGCCATCCCCTACATGCGGCGCCAGGGCAAGGGCTCCATCATCAACACGGCGTCCTTCGTGGCGCGGATGGGCGCGGCGACCTCGCAGATCTCGTACACGGCGTCCAAGGGCGGCGTGCTGGCGATGTCCCGCGAGCTGGGCGTGCAGTTCGCCCGGGAGGGAATCCGCGTGAACGCCCTCTGCCCCGGCCCGGTCAACACCCCGCTGCTCCAGGAGTTGTTCGCCAAGGACCCGGAGCGGGCCGCCCGCCGTCTGGTCCACATCCCGCTCGGCCGGTTCGCCGAGGCGGAGGAGATCGCCGCCGCCGTGGCCTTCCTGGCGAGCGACGACTCCTCCTTCGTCAACGCGAGCGACTTCCTGGTGGACGGCGGGATCGCGGGGGCGTACGTCACACCCCTCTAGGACCTGTCCGGCCGATCATGCCGAGGCACCGTCGCTTTCCTGTGACTTGATCGGCCGGACAGGTCCTGGGCGTCACAGGAAGGTGTGTCCCTCGCCCCGGTAGGTGGGCACGGTCGCCGTGACCGTGTCCCCCTCGACGAGGTGCAGCATCTCGAACCGCTCGCACAGCTCACCGGCCTTCGCGTGCCGGAACCACACCTTGTCGCCGATCAGCAGATCGTCGGCGGGGGAGCCGAGCAGCGGGGTCTGCACCTCGCCGGGGCCCTCCTGGGGGTCGTAGCGCAGCCCCTCCGGCAGGTACGGCACCGGCAGCCGGTCCGCCCCCGCGGCACCGGAGGCCGGGTAGCCGCCGCCCAGGACGGTCACGACCCCGACTCCCGGCCGTCGGACCACGGGCTGGGCGAACAGGGCGGCCGGCCGGCCGCTGAACGACGTGTAGTTGTCGAACAGCCGCGGCACGTACAGTCCGGACCCCGCGGCGATCTCCGTGACCGCCGTCTCGGCGGCCGTGCTCTCCACGCTGCCGGTGCCGCCGCCGTTGACGTACTCCAGATCCGGTACGACGGCCCGCACCGCGCGCACCACCGCGGCGCGGCGCTCCGCCAGCTCACGGCGGGCCGTGGTCTGCATCAGCCGGATCGCGCGGGAGCGCAGCGGCCGCCCCGCGAGGGAGTCGCCGACCCCCGCGATATGGCCCTCGTACGCCATGATCCCGACCACCTTGAATCCCTGACGGCGGGTCACCGCGCGGGCGAGATCGGCCACTTGGGACGGCGAGTGCAGCGGGGAGCGGCGGGCGCCGACCCGCACCCGGCCGCCGAGCAGTTTCAGCGCGGTGTCCAGCTCCAGGCAGACGCGGACCACTTCGGTCCCGCCGGCGCGCGACGCGTCGATCAGGTCGAGCTGGGAGACGTCGTCCACCATGACGGTGACGGCCTCGGCGAGCTTGGGGTCCGCGGCCAGCTCGGCGAAGCCGGAGCGGTCGGCCGAGGGGTAGGCGAGCAGGATGTCGTCGAACCCGGACCGCGCGAGCCAGAGGGATTCGGCGAGGGTGAAGGACATGATGCCCGCGAAGCCGTCCTTCGCCAGGACGCGTTCCAGCAGGGTCCGGCAGCGCACGGACTTGCTGGCCACCCGGATCGGCTTCCCGCCGGCCCGGCGGACGAGGTCGACGGCATTGGCGTCGAAAGCCTCCAGATCGACGATCGCGAGAGGGGCGTCGAGGTGCTCGGTGGCCCGGTCGTACCGGGCCCGGTCGGCGGCGCGCGCAGTCATGAACGAAGCCTGCCAGACCGGATTACCGCAGGGTAGGGGGACGATCCGGGCAGATGCCCCGGGGGTGCGGGGACTGGTTCCCGTTCGCCCAGGAACAAGCCGTAGAGTGACGCGCACGCACGGACGACGGCTCCGGCCGGGAAGCCGCGCCCGGGATGCCGGTCCGCCCGTGCGGGTATGCGTGCCCAGGGACGGACCACGACGTCCGCACCGGGCCGCCGGGCACACGCACGTCGGCCCGCGTACGAGAACGACGGCCCGGGCACGAGGAAACGGGGGGTGCATTGAGCACGGAAGCACGCCGCGCCTCCATCCCCCCACGCCCCGATGTCCCGCCTCGCCCCGCCCAGCCGCCGACGGTGCCGGACGAGGGTGTCTCCGGTGAGGATGCGTCCTGGTCGGCCTTCGGGGTCCCGGTCTCCGGTGAAGACGCCCCCCGGGACGCGGGACGGCCGGGCTCCACGGCCGACCCGACCCCCCGCACCGCGCCCCGGTTCCCGAACCTGCGGGCGCCGTCCTCTCCCCAGCACCCGGACGCCATGACCACCCCGCCCCCGCCACCCCCCGCATCGGCCCGCTTCCCGGACACCCCGCCCCCCGCATCGGCGGGCTTCCCCGGCATGCCGTCGCAGCCGGCCCACCCCGGCGGCACAGCGCCGAGCGACGAGCCCCGCACACCCGCGCCGAGCGACCCCTGGCCGTCCCGCCCGGACGGCTCGGCCGCGCCGCGCTCCTCCGCCTCGGGCGTCACACGCCCCGCCCGCCTGGACGCCACGACCCCCCGCTCCGGCGACGCCGACCCCGCGAGCACCGGCGGCACGCGCCCGGCGGGCAACGCCAGTCCCACCGGCGCCGGCGGCGCGCGCCCGGCGGGCGGAGCCACTCCCGCAGGCGGCGGCACACGCCCGGCGGGCCTCCACGACTTCCGCCGCCCCGGCTGGAACACGAACCGTTCCACGGGCCCGGACGGTTCCGAGCCGACCGGCAGGGGCGGCTCCCGGGGCACGGGCACGGACGGCGCCCGATTCACCGGCCCAGGCGGTCGCGAGGGCACCGGCTCGGCTGCCGCCGACGGCTCCGGCGCCGCCGACTCCGCCGGCGCTGCGGCCCCCCGCCCCACCGACCGGGACCGGGGCGACGCGCGCCCCGATACCCCCGACCTTCCCCCGACCGCCGACAGCGCCTGGACCCCCTTGCCGCGCGGGTGGGTCCCGCCGCCCAGCACCACCCACCGCGACCCGGCCCGGCCCTCCACACCCGCCACCGGCAGCGGCACCCCCTCGGCGCCGCGTTCCGCGTCCGCCGACGGGGCGACTTCCGGCCGGCGCTCTGCTACGGACGGTGGTGGGATTCCCGGCAGCCCTTCGGCTTCCGGTAACGGTGTTGCCTCTGGCCATCGTCCCGTCCCGGGATCCGGTGCGGTTCCCGGCAGCCGTCCGCCGGCCTCTGGCGACACGACCGCCCCGGGCCGTCGCCCTGCCCCCGGCAACGGCGCCGTCCCCGGTCAGCGTCCTGAGTCCGGCCGTGACGTTTCCTCCGGCCGGCGTCCCGCTCCTGCCGGCGGTGCCGCTTCGGGCGGGCGCTTCACCCCCGGCGGCACCGCCACCCCCACCCCACCCCCCGCGAACCCCCCGACCCCCCCTCCCACCACGCCCCCCATCCCCACCGCCACGCCCACGGCCCCCGATCTCGACTCCCCACCGGCCTGGAGTCCCGGGGCGCCGGTTCGGCATCCTGACTTCGTCGTGCCGGTGCCGCCCGTGCCCGGGGTGCCGCCGCGGCCTGCCGCCGCGCCCCTCGCGGGTGAGGGCGGAGCCGCCGGGCCCGACCCCGCGCTCTCGTGGAGCGCTCCGATGGCGCCCGGCGGTGCCCCCGGGGCCACCCGGCCCGTGGTGTCGTTCGCCGAGCCGGAAGGGTTCGGGGAGCCGGGCCACGCCACGGGGCGGCGCAGGCGCGTCGTCGTGGCGGCCGCCTGCGTCGTGCTGGGACTCGGGCTGATCGGTGGTGCCGTCACCGGGAGCTGGCTCGCCGGGGACTCCGCGGACGCGGCCGAGCGGACCTCGTACACCACCGCCGGCGGCCTGTGGCACAACGTTCCCGTCGATCAGCTCTTCCCGCCCACCGTCGACGGGCAGGGCGCCGGACCCGGCGGAGCCGACCGCACCTGGACGCGGATCGCCGTCGCCCCGGACAGCGGCTGCGCCGACGCCTTCGACCCGCTGCTGCTCAAGGCACTCGCCCCGGTCGGCTGCCAGCGGCTCCTGCGCGCCACCTACACCGACGCCACCCAGAGCTACGTCACCACCGTCGGCCTGCTCTTCACCACCGCCGACGCCACCGCGATGCGCACGCTCGACACCCGCTTCACCAAGGAAGGCCTCGCCGAGCGCACCGACCTGATGCCCCGGCCGTACGCCGCCAAGGGCACCGCCGCGGCCGCCTTCGGCGACGAACAGCGCGCCTCCTGGACGATCTCCGTCCTCACCGATGCCCCGGTCGTCGTCTACACCGTGTCCGGCTGGGTCGACGGCCGTACCGTCGGCACCCCCCAGCCCGCCCCCGAGGCCACCGCGTCCGGCGCCACCACGGCCCCCGCCCAGGCCGGCCTCGGCAACGAGGCCCAGGGCCTCGCCGACCGCATCGAGCGCAGCCTGCGCAAGACCGCCGTCACGCCGCCCTCGGAGCAGCCCTCATGAGCCGTCGTACGACCACCCGCCGGGCCGGGATCCTCTGCTGCCTGCTCGCCGGCTCCGTCGCCCTGCTGCCCGCCACCCCCGCGTACGCCGACGGCATACGCGGTCAGCAGTGGGCGCTCGACGCCCTGCACACCCAGGAGGCCTGGCAGACCACCAAGGGCAAGGGCATCACGGTGGCCGTCCTGGACACCGGCGTCGAGGCCGACCACCCCGACCTCGACGGCAACGTCCTCACCGGCAAGGACATGGTCGGCTTCGGCGCGAAGGAGGGCGACCGCTCCTGGGCCCGCCACGGGACGGCCATGGCCAGCATCATCGCCGGCCACGGACACGGCTACGCGAACGGCGACGGCGTCCTGGGCATCGCCCCGGAGGCCAAGATCCTGCCCGTCCGGGTGATCCTGGAGGACGGCGACCCGCAGCGCGCCAAGGCCCGCAGCACCCGCGGCAACGCCCTCGCCGAGGGCATCCGCTGGGCCGCCGACCAGGGCGCCGACGTCATCAACCTCTCCCTCGGCGACGACTCCGCCTCCGCCCACCCGGAACCGGCGGAGGACGAGGCCGTGCAGTACGCGCTGAAGAAGGGGGCGGTCGTCGTCGCCTCGGCCGGCAACGGCGGCGAGAAGGGCGACCACATCTCCTACCCGGCCGCCTACCCGGGCGTCATCGCCGCCACCGCCGTCGACCGCTACGGCACCCGCGCGTCGTTCTCCACCCGCCGCTGGTACGCCACGGTCAGCGCCCCCGGAGTCGACGTCGTCATCGCCGACCCGGACCACAAGTACTACCAAGGGTGGGGGACGAGCGCGGCCTCCGCGTTCGTCTCGGCGGCCGTGGCGCTGGTCAAGGGCGCCCGCCCGGGACTGACCCCGGCGCAGATCAAGAAGCTCCTGGAGGACACCGCCCGCAACTCCCCCGAGAGCGGCCGCGACGACTCCCGCGGCTTCGGCTTCATCGACCCGGCCGCCGCGATCAGGGCCGCCGCCGACCTGAAGCCCCAGGGCATCAAGGCCGTGCCCTACGACAAGGAGTACTTCGGGTCCGGCCCCGACGCCCCCAGCCCCGACGACGACACGGCCGGCTGGGCGGCGCCCGTCGCGGGCGCGGCCGGGATGGTGCTCCTGGCCGCGGCGGTCGTCGTGTGGCGCGCCCGCCGCGAGCGGTACGACAGCTACTGAGTCCCGGAGGCTACGAGGCCTACGAGAGCTACGAGGCCTACGCGCCGGCGTCGGTGTCGCCGTCGGTGTCCGCCTCGGCCATCGCCGTGACCGCCGCCCGTGCCGCCGCCTCCACCAGCGTGATGCCGTCCGCCTGCGTGGTGCTGCCGTTCGACAGCACGGCCACCAGGAAGCCGCGACCGCCCGAGGTCACCCGCCCGACGCTGTTGACGTCCCACAGCCCGGTCGTGCTCCGCGCCAGCCAGCCGTTCTTCAGCTCCCACGAGGAGCCGTCGGCGGCCGCCGAGACCCCCCACCGCTGCCCGGCGGCTATCCGCCCCATCAGCCCCTGGACGTACGACCGCGAGGCCTCGCTCAGCTCCGAGTCCTCCCCGAAGACCTGCCGGAGCAGGACGAGCTGATCGGCGGCCGTGGTCTGGGTCAGCCCCCACAGCATGTCGTCGCCGCCCTCGGTGGCCGTCAGCCCGAACCGCTCGTTCGCCGCGTCCAGACCCGCCGCCTTGCCGATGGACCGCCACAGCACCGACGCCGAGTCGTTGTCGCTGTTCTCGATCATCGCGGTGGCGTACGTCTTCTCGGCCGCGGTGAGCTGCCGGCCCGCGTCCTGCGCCTGGAGCAGCAGCGCCGCCAGGATGTCGACCTTCACGATGCTCGCGGTGTCGAAGGAGGTGTCGCCGTACGTGGCGCCGTACGTGGTGCCGTCCCCGGAGTCCAGGGCGAGCACGGCCACGGACACGTCCGCGTCGCCGGTCACGGTCACCGACGTCATCGCCTCGGCCAGCAGCGCGTCGTGGTCCACCTCGGGTACCGCCACGCCGTCCACCGACACCTCCCCGTCCGCCGACTCCGACGCGGACACCGAGGGTGCCGCGCCGGACGACGATACGGCCTCCCCGCCGGAGTGCGCCTGTGCCTTCACATAGACGGTCCCGCCCGCCGTGGCGCCCAGGACGGCGACGGCCGCGAGCGCGGTGGAGAGGAGCGGACGGCGCCGGGACGGACGAGCGCGGCGGGCTCGACGTGCTCTGGAAGACTCCATGCCCGTGATGGTGGGGGCACTGACTGTGCGGTCCGTTAGACGGACGTTAGAGCCGCGTCAGCGATGTCTGAGAATCCTGTGAATCCCGTGTCCGCCGGGTTACCGGCCCCGCACAAGTCCAGCAGCATCCCCCCGATAGGGTCGGTGACCGTGGCGAACAAGAACATTCCCGACCCCGGCTACTCCGACGACGACGGCTCCGCCGACCCCCGGCTGAGCGCCGCGCTCGCCGCCTGGGCCGAGGACCGCACCGCCGTGGGCCCGGTCCTTGAGGCGCTGAAGGGCGCCCGGCTGCTGGTCCCCGTGGTGGCCGTGCTCGGCGAGGTCGAGGAGGACGAGAACGGGCTGCGCCGCGAGAAGACCAGCGACATGGCCGTCCCCACCCTGAAGGCGGGCGCCCGCACCGCGCTGCCGGCGTTCACCTCCACCGACTCCCTCGCCCGCTGGGACCCGGCGGCGCGCCCCGTCGCCGTACCCCTGCACCAGGCGCTCCAGGCCGCCGCGCACGAGAAGGCGGACACGGTCGTCCTCGACCTGGCCGGGCCGGTGGCCTTCGAACTGACGGGGCCGGCGCTGCGCGCGCTCGCCGAGGGACGTACGACGGCGGATCCGCTCGCCGATCCGGCGGTGCGGGAGGCGGTACGGGCCGCCGTGGCCGCCGAGTCCGCCGTGGTCAGCGCCCACCTCGGCCCCGGACAGGCCGACGGCACCCTCGCGCTCGTCCTCGACCCGGCCGCCGCCCCCGCCGAGGCGGCCCGGGCCGTCGCCCGGCGCCTGGCCGCGGACGAGACACTGAGGGCCCGCCTGGTGCGCGGCCTCGACCTGGCACTGCTGCCGGCCGGGACGACGCCTCCGGGCGAGCCCCTGTACGTGCGCGGATGAACCGGATCCAGCCGGAACCAGTCGTAACTGGCCGGATCTAGCCGTAGAGGGGTCCGGTGTACTTCTCTCCCGGGCCCTGGCCCGGCTCGTCCGGGACGAGGGACGCCTCGCGGAACGCCAGCTGGAGCGACTTCAGGCCGTCGCGCAGCGGCGCCGCGTGGAAGGAACTGATCTCGGTCGTGCTCGCGTCCAGCAGCCCGGCGAGGGCGGTGACCAGCTTGCGGGCCTCGTCCAGGTCCTTGTACTTGTCGCCCTCCTCCGTCAGCCCGAGCTTCACGGCGGCGGCGCTCATCAGGTTGACGGCGACCGTCACGATCACCTCGACCGCGGGGACCTCGGCGATGTCGCGGGTCATCTCGTCGAAGTCGGGCGCGTCGGGGGAGTCGGCGGAGCCGGCGGGGGAGGTCTCACTCATGCCCCACACGATAGGCGCAGGCCCGCCGGGCCTCCGTACCGAGGCTCGATTCGCCCTTCCTGGCGCGGGCTGCTAATCTCGTGTAACGACCGGTCGGACACGCGTGCCCCTCAGCAGGCGGGCCCGGCCCACAAGTGGAGGCTCCGAACTCCCACCCGACCACCCCCAGGGCGGCGGGTCACCCCGGTCAGGCGGCCGCCATCGTTCCGTACGGACGATGGAGTCGCCCGGTAGTGCGCCCCGCGATCCTCGCGACGGTGCTCCGGTAGTGCTTGGAGCCCCGCATGTGATCGTTCGGGGCATTTTTTTGTGCTTCGGCGTGGTTATAGGTCTAACGACACAGACGTTACGCGGCCGTCCGCCAGACTGCCGCGTGGTGCTACCAAGGAGGATCCATCAGCGCCGAGCCCCGCATCAACGACCGGATTCGCGTTCCCGAGGTGCGACTTGTCGGTCCCAGTGGCGAGCAGGTGGGCATCGTCCCCCTGGCCAAGGCACTGGAGCTTGCGCAGGAGTACGACCTGGACCTGGTCGAGGTCGCGGCGAACGCCCGCCCGCCGGTCTGCAAGCTCATGGACTACGGGAAGTTCAAGTACGAGTCGGCCATGAAGGCCCGTGAGGCGCGTAAGAACCAGGCGCACACGGTCATCAAGGAGATGAAGCTCCGGCCGAAGATCGACCCGCACGACTATGACACCAAGAAGGGTCACGTCGTCCGGTTCCTCAAGCAGGGCGACAAGGTCAAGATCACGATCATGTTCCGCGGTCGTGAGCAGTCCCGTCCCGAACTGGGCTACCGACTGCTGCAGCGTCTCGCGGAGGACGTCCAGGACCTCGGGTTCGTCGAGTCGAACCCGAAGCAGGACGGCCGAAACATGATCATGGTTCTCGGTCCGCACAAGAAGAAGACCGAGGCGATGGCCGAGGCCCGTCAGGCGCAGGAGGCCCGCAAGGCCGAGGCGAAGGCCAACCCCGGCCGCTCGCAGAACGCCGCGGACGCCGACGCCGTCAACGCCGAGGCGGACGACGCCGAGGCCCCTGCCGAGGCTTCCGCCGAGGCGTGACTCCGAGGGACGCAAGTCCCCTGGATGTAACCGATACAAGAGCGACGCTCCAACCCGTGCCCGGTTTCACGACCGGGCACCGGAGCGCCACCGACGAGGAGATAACGGCGCTATGCCGAAGAACAAGTCGCACAGCGGTGCCAGCAAGCGCTTCAAGATCACCGGCTCCGGCAAGGTGCTCCGTGAGCGTGCCGGCAAGCGCCACCTGCTCGAGCACAAGTCGTCCCGTGTGACGCGTCGCCTCACCGGCAACGCCGAGATGGCCCCGGGCGACGCCGCGAAGATCAAGAAGCTTCTCGGCAAGTGACGTACGCGGCGCTCGCCCCGAGCGCCGTACGCCGTAACCGGGACCCAATCGATTTCGGGCCGTGTGAGTCCAACCACGGCCCCGCTACAAGGAGTTAACAAGTGGCACGCGTCAAGCGGGCAGTCAACGCCCACAAGAAGCGCCGGGCGATCCTCGAGGCGGCCTCCGGCTACCGCGGTCAGCGTTCGCGCCTGTACCGCAAGGCCAAGGAGCAGGTCACCCACTCGCTGGTCTACAACTACAACGACCGCAAGAAGCGCAAGGGCGACTTCCGTCAGCTGTGGATCCAGCGCATCAACGCTGCGGCCCGCCAGAACGGCATGACGTACAACCGCCTCATCCAGGGTCTGAAGGCCGCGAACGTCGAGGTCGACCGCAAGATCCTCGCCGAGCTGGCCGTGAACGACGCGGGCGCGTTCGCCGCGCTCGTCGAGGTCGCGCAGAAGGCGCTGCCGGCGGACGTCAACGCGCCGAAGGCCGCGTGACGCTGCGCTGGCCTTGGCCGACGTGACTGAAGGACCCGCAGGTTTCAGCCTGCGGGTCCTTTGCTGCTGATGCCCGCTGAGGCCGTCCGTTCGGGTGCCGGCCGTCGGGGCTGATCGCGCAGTTCTCCGCGCCCCTAGGGGGCTGCAGTCGTCCCCAGATATCGAAGGTGAACCAGAACATGGCCCCCGCCGCCCCCGACCTCATCTCCCCCCGCTCCCCCCGCGTCGCCGCCGCGCGGCGGCTCGCCCGGCGGAACTTCCGGGGGAAGGACCGGCTGTTCCTCGCCGAGGGGCCGCAGGCCGTGCGGGAGGCGGCGGCGTTCGGCGGGGACACGCTCGTGGAGCTGTTCACGACCGTCGAGGCCGCGGAGCGGTACGCCGACATCCTCGGCGAGGCGCGCGACGCCGGCGCCCGGGTCCACCTCGCCGACGAGTCCGTGATCGAGGACATCTCGACCACCGTCACCCCGCAGGGCCTCGTGGGTGTCTGCCGGTTCCTCGACACGCCCTTCGAGGACATCCTCGCCGCCCGGCCCCGGCTGGTCGCCGTGCTGGCCCATGTGCGCGACCCCGGGAACGCCGGCACCGTCCTGCGCTGCGCCGACGCCGCCGGTGCCGAGGCCGTCGTCCTGACCGACGCCTCCGTGGATCTGTACAACCCGAAGGCCGTGCGCGCCTCCGTCGGCTCGCTGTTCCATCTGCCGGTCGCCGTCGGGGTACCCGTCGAGCAGGCCGTGGCCGGGCTGAGGAACGCCGGGGTGCGGATCCTCGCCGCCGACGGCGCGGGCGAGGACGACCTCGACGACGAGCTGGACAAGGGCACCATGGGCGGGCCCACCGCGTGGGTCTTCGGGAACGAGGCCTGGGGCCTGCCGGAGGAGACCCGCGCCCTCGCCGACGCCGTCGTCCGCGTCCCGATCCACGGAAAGGCCGAGAGCCTGAACCTGGCGACCGCCGCCGCCGTATGTCTCTACGCATCGGCCCGTGCACAGCGCGCCTCCGGAGGGTGCCGCTCCGTCACCGAGAGCTAGTAGGGTGACGTGCTCGGGGGCCTCTTCCGGGAGCATGGGAGGTGGAGTACGGGGATGAGTGTCGGCACGAGCAGCGCACCGGGAGCGGCCCGACCGGCCGGTGACCTCGCCGAACTCGGCATCGACCCCGACGACCTGCCCGACGGGCTCGTCGTCGCCGACGAGCACGGACACGTCGTCTGCTTCAACGCCGCCGCCGCGCGCATCACCGCCGTACCCGCCGAGGAGGCCCTCGGGCGGCGGCTGGAGAAGGCCCTGCCGTTAGAGGACCTGGAAGGGCGCCGCTGGTGGCAGCTGACCGACCCCTACGGCGGCCTCGCCATCCGGATCGGCCAGCCCGAGCGGAACCTGCTGCTGCCCGGCGGCCGGGAGGTCCTCGTCTCGGTGCGTTACATCCGGACCGAACCCACCGGGCCGGTCCGGCGGGTCGTCGTCTCCCTGCGGGACACCGAGGCCCGGCGCCGCACCGAGCGCAGCCACGCCGAGCTGATCGCCACCGTCGCGCACGAACTGCGCTCGCCGCTCACCTCCGTCAAGGGTTTCACCGCCACCCTGCTCGCCAAGTGGGAACGGTTCACCGACGACCAGAAGCGCCTGATGCTGGAGACCGTCGACGCCGACGCCGACCGGGTCACCCGGCTCATCGCCGAGCTGCTCGACATCTCCCGGATCGACTCCGGACGGCTGGAGGTGCGGCGCCAGCCGGTCGACATAGGCGCCGCCGTCGGACGGCACATCCAGGCCTACGTCGCCGCCGGGCAGCCCGCCGACCGGTTCTTGCTGCGGATCGAGCAGCCGCTGCCCGCCCTGTGGGCCGACCCCGACAAGGTGGACCAGGTCCTCAGCAACCTCATCGAAAATGCCGTGCGCCACGGCGAGGGAACCGTCACGATTGACGTCACGCCCTCGGCGTCCCCCCGCGAAGGGGAGGACGCCGGAACCTCGGTCACCGTGAGCGACGAGGGCGCCGGCATCCCGGAGGAGTCCATGAACCGCGTCTTCACCCGCTTCTGGCGGGGCAGCAAGCGCGGCGGCACGGGCCTCGGGCTGTACATCGTCAAGGGCATCGTCGAGGCCCACGGCGGCACCATCACGGTCGGCCGCGCCCCCGGCGGCGGCGCCGAGTTTCGATTTACGTTGCCCGTGGCGGCCCCGGCCTACCTCTCCTGAGCATCGGAGAGAGGCCTGAGCAGCCCGCGGGCGCGTTCGCACACCCTCACCCCGTTAGACTCGGCCTTTGGCACCTTTGTGTCCCACGCACGACAGACCCACGAGCCGGTCACGGGGACCTTCAGCCAGCCAATCGGAAGCACGGGAAGAGATGTCGGCACCGAATAAGTCGTACGACCCTGTCGAGGTCGAGGCGTTGAAACCGGAAGAGATCGAGCGCATGCGGGACGAGGCGCTCGCCGCCTTCGCCGCCGCGGACTCCCTCGACGCGCTCCAGGAGGCCAAGGTCGCCCACACCGGCGGCACCTCGCCGCTGGCGCTGGCCAACCGCGAGATCGGCGCCCTGCCCCCGCATGCCAAGGCGGCCGCCGGCAAGCTGGTCGGCCAGGCCCGCGGCGCGGTGAACAAGGCCCTCGCCGGCCGCCAGGAGGAGCTGGAGGCCGAGCGGGACGCCCGGGTGCTGGTCGAGGAGGCGGTGGACGTCACGCTGCCCTACGACCGGCTACCGGCCGGCGCCCGCCACCCGCTCACCACGCTCTCGGAGCGCATCGAGGACGTCTTCGTGGCCATGGGCTACGAGGTCGCCGAGGGCCCCCAGGTCGAGGCCGAGTGGTTCAACTTCGACGCCCTCAACATCGGCCCGGACCACCCGGCCCGCGGCGAGGCCGACACGTTCTTCGTGCAGGGGCCCGAAGGCGGCACCGAGTCCGGCGTCGTCCTGCGCACCCACACCTCGCCCGTCCAGATCCGCTCCCTGATGGGGCGCGAGCTGCCGGTGTACGTGATCTGCCCCGGCCGGGTGTACCGCACCGACGAGCTGGACGCCACGCACACCCCGGTCTTCCACCAGGTCGAGCTGCTCGCCGTGGACGAGGGCCTGACCATGGCCGACCTCAAGGGCACCCTGGACCACATGGTCCAGTCGCTGTTCGGCGAGGGCATGAAGACGCGGCTGCGGCCGAACTTCTTCCCGTTCACCGAGCCGTCCGCCGAGATGGACATGGTGTGCTACGTCTGCCGCGGCGAGTCCGTCGGCAACCCCGACCGCCCCTGCCGCACCTGCTCCAGCGAGGGCTGGATCGAGCTGGGCGGCTGCGGCATGGTCAACCCCAAGGTGCTGGCCGCCTGCGGCGTCGACCCGGAGAAGTACAGCGGGTTCGCCTTCGGGTTCGGCATCGAGCGGATGCTGATGTTCCGCCACAACGTCGAAGACATGCGAGACATGGTCGAGGGTGACGTCCGGTTCACTCGGCCGTTCGGGATGGAGATCTGATGCGGGTCCCGCTTTCCTGGCTGCGGGAGTACGTCGACCTGCCGGCCACCGAGACCGGCCGTGACGTGCAGGCCAAGCTGGTGTCGGCCGGCCTCGAGGTCGAGACCGTCGAGCAGCTCGGCGCCGACCTCAAGGGCCCGCTTGTCGTGGGTCAGGTGCTGACCATCGAGGAGCTGGAGGGCTTCAAGAAGCCGATCCGCTTCTGCACCGTCGACGTCGGCACCGCCAACGGCACCGGTGAGCCCCAGGAGATCGTCTGCGGCGCCCGCAACTTCGCCGTCGGCGACAAGGTCGTCGTCGTCCTCCCGGGCGCCGTCCTGCCCGGCGGCTTCGCGATCGCCGCCCGCAAGACGTACGGCAGGACCTCCCACGGCATGATCTGCTCCAGCGACGAGCTGGGCATGGGCGACGACGGCACCGAGGGCATCATCGTGCTGCCGCCGGAGACCGAGGTCGGCAAGGACGCCATCGAGCTGCTGGAGCTGGTCGACGAGGTCCTGGACATCGCCGTCACCGCCAACCGCGGCGACTGCCTGTCCATTCGCGGCGTCGCCCGCGAGGCCGCCATCGGCTACGGGCTGCCGCTGCGCGACCCCGCCCTGATCGACGTACCGGCGCCGAACGCGTTCGGCTACCCGGTGCAGGTCTCCGACCCGCTCGGCTGCGACCGCTTCACGGCCCGCACCGTCATCGGTCTGAGCCCCGAGGCCCGCTCCCCGATCTGGCTGAAGCGCCGGCTCCAGAAGGTCGGCATGCGGCCGATCTCGCTCGCCGTCGACGTCACCAACTACGTGATGATGGAGCTGGGCCAGCCGCTGCACGCCTACGACCGCTCGCTGGTCCAGGGCACCATCGGCGTCCGCCGGGCCGGGGAGGGCGAGCAGATCGTCACCCTCGACGGGGTGACCCGCACGCTGCACGCCGAGGACCTGGTGATCACCGACGACCGCGGCCCGATCGGGCTCGCGGGTGTCATGGGCGGCGCGAACACCGAGATCGCCGACCACGACAACGTGGAGAGCTCCACGACCGACGTGGTCATCGAGGCCGCCCACTTCGACGCGGTGGCCATCGCGCGCACGGCCCGCCGGCACAAGCTGTCCTCCGAGGCCTCCCGCCGCTTCGAGCGCGGCGTCGACCCGGCCGCCGCCGCGGCCGCCGCACAGCGCACGGTCGACCTGCTGGTGCTCCTGGCCGGCGGCACGGCCGAGGCGGGCGTCACCGAGGTCACCACCCCGTCCGGCCCGCACACCATCACCGTCCCGGCGAACCACCCCGACAAGGTCGCGGGCGTCGGCTACGGCCGCGAGACCGTCGTGCGCCGCCTCCAGGAGATCGGCTGCGACGTCTACGGTCAGGACGAGCTGATCGTCACGGTCCCGTCCTGGCGGCCCGACCTCGCCGAGATCAACGACCTGGCGGAGGAGGTCATCCGCCTGGAGGGCTACGAGAACCTGCCCTCCACGCTGCCCAAGCCCCCCTCGGGCCGTGGCCTCACCCACCGCCAGCGCCTGCACCGCCGCGTCGGCCGCGCC
The DNA here is from genome assembly GCF_055591025.1 of Streptomyces sp. NPDC041784. NCBI lineage: Bacteria > Bacillati > Actinomycetota > Actinomycetes > Kitasatosporales > Streptomycetaceae > Streptomyces > Streptomyces sp. NPDC041784. The sequence continues at coordinate 285,626 of NZ_JBVJAB010000008.1, read as the reverse complement.
CTGGCCGGGGCCGGTTACGTCGAGGCGCCGAACTACCCGTTCATCGGCGAGGGCGTCTTCGACCAGCTCGGCCTGGCCGCCGACGACCCGGCCCGCCGTGTCGTCAGGCTGACCAACCCGCTCAACGACGAGGAGCCCGCGCTCCGTACGTCGCTGCTGCCGGGCCTGCTCGGCGCGCTGCGGCGCAACGACGGCCGGGGCTCGCACGACCTGGCGCTCTTCGAGACCGGGCTGGTCTTCCACCCGCGCGAGGGGGCCGGTGTCGCCGGTCATCTGCCGGTCGACCGCCGCCCGACCGACGAGGAGCTGGCCGCGCTCGACGCGGTGCTGCCCGAGCAGCCGCGCCATGTCGCCGTCGTCCTCGCGGGCGCCCGCGAGCAGGCCGGCTGGTGGGGCAAGGGCCGTCCGGCCGACTGGGCCGACGCCGTCGAGGCGGGTCGCGAGGTCGCACGGGAGGCCGGGGCCGAGCTGATCGTCCGCCAGGGCCAGTACGGGCCGTGGCACCCGGGCCGCTGTGCCGAGTTCGTGGTCGTCGCCGACGGCACCGAGCGGGTCGTCGGCCACGCGGGCGAGCTGCACCCGCGCGTCGTGAAGGCGCTCGGCCTGCCCGCCCGTACCTGCGCGATGGAGCTGAACCTCGACGTCCTGGAGGCGGTCGGCGACGACACCCCGCAGGCGCCGGGCATCTCCACCTTCCCCGTCGCCACGCAGGACGTCGCCCTCGTGGTCGAGAAGTTCGTCCCGCACGCCGACGTCGAGGCCGCGCTGCGCGAGGGCGCGGGTGAACTGCTGGAGGGCATCCGGCTCTTCGACGTGTACGTCAACGACGACCAGCTGGGTGAGGGCCGGAAGTCCCTCGCCTACGCCCTGCGCTTCCGCGCCGGGGACCGGACACTGACGGTCGACGAGGCGTCCGCGGCCCGGGACGCGGCGGTCGCCCTCGCGGGCGAGCGGACGGGAGCGGTCCTGCGGGGCTGAGGTCACCGCCCCGCGCCCTGGGGGCACTTCACTCATCCGGGTGACAATCCCGGGCGAACTGGTCCTCCTGGGCCATGAGCTCGACAGAATCGGACCGGCCTTTCGGGGCCGGTCCGATTCCGCGTTGTGCGGGCCTGGATGGGGGGCCAGACGACCATGTTCGGCATCAGGCGACCGCTGCGCCGAGCCCTCTCGCTGGGCCTGCCCACGGCCTGGGGCGCCCTGGCGATCACCTACAAGCTGACCTGTCCGCTGGCCCAGCAGGACGGGCTCGGCGCCAGGATCGTCACCAGCGCCGTCTTCTTCGCCGTCGGCACCGGGCTGATCCTCCACGTACGGCGGACCCTGCTGCGCGAGCTGAAACAGGTCCGCCGGATCGCCGGGGCCGCCCAGAGCGTGCTGCTGCGGCCGCTTCCGCCGCGCGTCGACGGACTGAACGTGGCCGTCGCCCAGCTCTCCGCCGACCACGGCGCCACCGTCGGGGGCGATCTGTACGAGGTCATCGCCACCGAGCACGGCGTACGGGTGGTGATGGGTGATGTGCGGGGGCACGGGCTGCCCGCCCTGAGCACCGTCGCCGCCGTCCTCGGCAGTTTCCGCGAGGCCGCGCACGACGAGGCCGACCTCGGGCTGGTCCTGCGCCGACTGGAGCGTGCCCTCGCCCGCCATCTGCGCGAACGCGCCCGCGACGAACACCCGGCGAGCGGCCGGACCCCGGACTCCCCGGTCGCCGAGGAGTTCGTCACCGTCCTGCTGCTGGAGATCGGCCGGGACGGCGGGGTGCGTGCCCTGAACTGCGGACACCCGTGGCCGTATCTGCTGAGCGGACCGCGGGTGGAGCCGTTGTCGAGGGCGGACCCGCTGCCGCCGCTCGGCCCGTTCCCGCTGCCGCGCGAACTGCCCGCCACGCCCTGCGGCCCGCTCCTGCGCGGCGAGTCCCTGGTCCTCTTCACGGACGGCGCGGAGGACGCCCGGGACGCCCGGGGCCGCTTCTTCCCGCTGCCGACGGCCCTGGCGAAGGCCGTACCCAACCAGCCGGTCTCGGCCCAGCAGATCCTGCGCACGGTCCTGGCCGCACTCCTACGGCACACGGCGGGCAGACCGACGGACGACGTCTCTCTGCTGGTGCTCCAGAACGGGCGCGAGTGCAACGCCCTGGGCGCGCGGGCGCGACCGGCCACGGCGCACCGGCAGCCGACACGGCATCCCTAGTCATGGTCGTCGTACCGCCGGGCCGTCGCTTTATGAGGGGGAGCCGACGGCCCGGCGAACCTCTTGCGAGGCATTTCAGTCAACCGGCTGGAAACGCTCAGCGACAGCGCGCGCACAGCGCGGATACGCGCACTCCGTTCACACCCCGTGTGAAGACGGACCCACTAATCTGGCGGCACCGAGGCACCGGGGGGCACCCAATGCAGCCCAACACTCTGCTCGACGCGATCCTGGACGAGGCGGGCGTCTCGCACGCGGGCCTCGCCGCCCACGTCAACCAGGCCGGACGGGCCCGCGGACTCGCACTGCGTTACGAGCACACCGCGGTCGCCCGGTGGCTGAAGGGCCAACGGCCGCGCGGCCAGGTGCCCGATCTGATCTGCGAGGTCCTCGCGGGGCGGCTGCACCGGCCAGTCACCCTCGACGACATCGGGCTCGGCGTGCCGGGCGAGCCGTCCGCGCCGCACGGCACCTCCCTGTCCGGCTTCGTCGAGCGGGCCACCGCCCTGTGGCGCTCGGACGAACAGCAGCGCCCGCACCTCCTGGGCGCGCCCGCCGTGACCGGGACGCCCGCCGTGATGCCCGTCTGGGAGTGGGAGAACCCGCCGGAGGACGTGGACGTCTCCCGCGGCGGCCGGCACCGGGTGACCTCGGCCGACATCGAGACGCTGCGCGCCGCCCGCACCCACTACGAGCAGATGTACCGCAAGGCCGGCGGCATAGCGACCCGCAGCCGGATCGTCGGCTTCCTCAACGCCGAGGCGGCGCCGCTCCTGCGCGGCAGCTACACCGACGAGACGGGGCGTCAGCTGCACCGCGCCACGGGCGGGTTGGTGGCCGTCGCGGGCATCTGCGCGTACGACTCCGACGCGCACGGCCTCGCCCAGCGCTACTTCCACCAGGCGCTGCGGCTGGCGAAGGCCAGCGGGGACCGGGGACTCGGGGCGTATGTGATCGCACTGCTCGTCAACCAGTCGCTGTTCATGAGGGAGTACCGGCAGGCCGTCGCCTTCGCGGAGGCCGCGCTGCGGACCGCCGGCCGGCACATCACCCCGGCGCTCGCCTCCGATCTGTACGCGATGCAGGCCAAGGCGTACGCCCACCTCGGCGACGGCACGAGCGCGCTGTCCTGCATCCGGCGGGCGGAGACGGCCGCCGAACGCATCCGGCGGGGGCACGAGCCCGACGAGACCGGCTATGTCCAGCCCGGTCTGGTCAACGTGCAGGTGGCGGAGGCGCTGCTCAGCCTCGGGGAGATCGGCGCGGCCGCCGAGCACGCCCTGGCCGCGGTCGACAATCCGGCGCACGACCGGGGCCGGGTGCACCGGCTCGCCATGCTCAGCACGATCGAACTGCGCCTGGGGCATGCGGACAAGGCGGTGGTCACCGCCGTGCGGATGGCCGAACAGGCCCGGGGAATGGAGTCCCAGCGGCTGCGCGACAGACTCCGGGCGGTGCGCGAACACCTCGTGCGCAGCGGCTGCGCCGGCACGGCCGAGGCCGCCGAACTCATCGACGGAGCGCTGCGCGTACCGCTGTAGAACCGCGGGGAGCGGGAACCCGAACACCGGCGAGGCACAGTCCCTGCTGCGATATTGCCACTTACTCAACGGAAGGTGGCAGAACCGTGCAGTGGACGAAACAGAACGAACAAACTGTGTATGAAAACCGCTGGTTCAGCGTCAACCTGGCCGATGTGGAGCTGCCCGACGGCCGCCATCTGGACCACTTCCTCATACGGCTGCGGCCCGTCGCCGTCGCCACGGTCGTCAACGAGGCGAACGAGGTCCTGCTCCTGTGGCGCCACCGGTTCATCACCGACAGCTGGGGCTGGGAACTCGCGGCGGGCGTCGTCGAGGACGGCGAGGACCTCGCCGGCGCGGCCGCCCGGGAACTCGAGGAGGAGACCGGCTGGCGACCGGGGCCCCTGCACCACCTCATGAGCGTGGAACCGTCCAACGGTCTCACCGACGCCGTCCACCACATCTACTGGGCGGACGAGGGCGAGTACGTGGGACACCCCGTGGACGACTTCGAGTCGGACCGCCGGGAGTGGGTCCCTCTCAAGCTGGTCCCGGACATGGTCGCCCGGGGGGAGGTCCCGGCCGCCAACATGGCGGCCGCGTTAATGCTGTTGCACCATCTCAGGCTCGCCTAGGGCGAGTCGACGGTCAGTGGGCCAGCGCCTGCCAGACCGTCACGACCAGTGCGCCGAGGGCCGTGAGTGCCGCGAGCGAAGGGAGCGGCCAGCGTGCGTGTTCCAGCGAGACCATGCGGGTGTTCAGCTCGTCCAGCTCCTTGGCGGTCTCCTCGGTGCGATGAGTGATCAGGGCCAGCCCGCCCTCGACGCGGGCGTACGCCACGTCGAGCCGGCGACGTAACTCTGCGAGTTCTCCATGGACGACGGGATGCTCGGGATCGGCGGTCACGTGTCCGCTCCTTTCCGTAGTCGTCTCACATCCCTGCATGTGCGTGGTGAGTCAACTCGCCTGGTGGGCCGGTGGGGAGCGTGTGCGCGCGGCATATGCGTGCCCGGTGTGCACACGGTGTGTGAAACGAACGGGCCCGGCACTCCGAAGAGTGCCGGGCCCGTACCGAACACCGTGGGTCATCAGTACGTGTAGAAGCCCGACCCGGTCTTGCGGCCCAGCCGGCCCGCGTCCACCATGCGCTGGAGCAGCGGGGGAGCGGCGTACAGCGGCTCCTTGTACTCGTCGTACATCGAGGCGGCCACCGAGGCGACCGTATCCAGGCCGATCAGGTCGGAGAGCTTCAGCGGGCCCATCGGGTGGGCGCAGCCCATCTCCATGCCGTTGTCGATGTCCTCGCGGCTGGCGATGCCCGTCTCGAACATCCGGATCGCGGAGAGCAGGTAGGGGATCAGCAGCGCGTTCACCACGAAGCCGGAGCGGTCCTGGGCGCGGATCGCGTGCTTGCCCAGCACCTTCTCGGCGAAGAGCTGGGCCCGGCCGAGCGTGCCCTCGGAGGTGGTCAGCGCCGGGATCAGCTCGACGAGCCGCTGCACCGGTGCCGGGTTGAAGAAGTGGATGCCGACGACCTGGTCGGGCCGCGAGGTGGCGACCGCCAGCTTCACCAGCGGGATGGAGGAGGTGTTGGAGGCGAGGATCGCGTCCGGGCGGGTCACCACCTGGTCGAGGACCTGGAAGATCTCGGTCTTGACCTGCTCGTTCTCCACGACGGCCTCGATGACGAGGTCGCGGTCGGCGAACTCGCCGAGGTCCGTGGTGAAGCTGAGGTGCGCCAGCGTCGCGTCACGCTCCGCCTCGCTGATCTTGCCGCGCTCGGCGGCCTTGGCCAGGGAGTTGAACAGCCGGGTGCGGCCGATCTCCAGGGCCTCGCCGGTGGTCTCGGCGACCTTGACGTCGAGTCCGGCGCGCGCGCAGACCTCGGCGATGCCCGCCCCCATCTGGCCGCAGCCCACCACTCCGACGCGTGAGATGTCTCCCGCTGGGATGCCCGTCACATCGTCCCCTTCACTGGCGCTGACGCATCGATGCCGGGGCAGGTCCGCCGGGTCCCGGCCCGCCTGCTCCGATCGTGCACGTTACTAGCAAGTATCGATGATCGATCGTCGGGGTGGGTGCATGCTGTGCGCGGAGACGATCCGTGACCATGCGGATCCACGGTGTGATGGAGGTGTGTGATGGGGCGACTGACCCGCCGGGCCTTCGCGCTGGCCGCGCTGTCGGCGTTCATGACGACGGGCGCGACGGCCGCTCCCCGCAAGGACGGGCGCCGGGGGGTCGGCGAGATGCGCGGCCTGTGGCTGGCCACGGTGAGCAACCGCGACTGGCCCTCGCGCACCGGGCTGACCGCCGCAGCGCAGCGCGCGGAGCTGATCGCCTGGCTCGACGTGGCGGTCCGCCACCGGCTCAACACGGTGGTCTTCCAGGTGCGGCCCACGGCCGACGCGCTGTGGCCCTCGCCGCACGAACCCTGGTCGCAGGTCCTCACCGGGACCCAGGGCAAGGCGCCGGGCTGGGACCCGCTGGGCACGGCCGTCGCGGAGGCGCACGCCCGGGGCCTCCAGCTGCACGCCTGGTTCAACCCGTACCGCGTCGCCACGCACACCGACCGCACCCGGCTCGTCGCCTCCCATCCGGCGCGCAAGCACCCCGACTGGGTGGTGGAGTACGGCGGGAAGCTCTACTACAACCCCGGGCTGCCGCAGGTCCGCGCGTTCGTCCAGGACGCGATGCTGGACGCGGTGCGGAAGTACCCGGTCGACGCCGTGCACTTCGACGACTACTTCTACCCGTACCCGGTGGCCGGCCAGACCTTCGACGACGAAGCGGCCTACGACGCCCACGGCGGTGCCTTCCCCAACCGGGCCGCCTGGCGGCGCGACAACATCGACAAGCTGGTGCTGGAGACGGCCGCCCGGATCAAAGCCGTACGGCCCGCCACCCAGTTCGGGATCAGCCCCTTCGGGGTGTGGCGCAACGCCTCCACCGACTCCCGCGGCTCGGACACGAAGGCGCTCCAGTCGTACGACGACATCCACGCCGACACCCGCAAGTGGGTGAAGGAGGGCTGGATCGACTACATCGTCCCGCAGCTGTACTGGCACATCGGCAACCCCGCCGCCGACTACGCCAAGCTCGTGCCCTGGTGGGCGGAGGTCGCCAAGGGCAGCCGCACCCGGCTGTACCTCGGCGAGGCCCTCTACCGGGCGGGCGCCGCGGGGCAGGCCGCGGCCTGGCAGGACCCGGCCGAGCTGACCCGGCACCTGGCCCTCGCGAAGAAGCACCCGCAGGCGCGCGGGCATGTCTTCTTCGCCGCCAAGGACGTGACGGCCGACCGGCTCGGGGCCATGACCCGGGTCGTCGCCGACCACTACCAGCAGCCGGCGAAGCCCCCGAGCTGACCGACCTGATCCGTCGGACAGGCCCTAACGCGGTTTTTCGGTCGTGGTCCGGTGGCGGATCTCGGTGTCGGGGCCGGGGGAGCACAGTCCCTCGTGCCCGTCCTGGAAGCGGACGCGGTACGGCGGGTTGCCGTCCTGGCCCAGTACTTCGACGATCTCGCCGACCTTGTCGTGTTGGCCGACCACCCTGCCGTGCTGGACAAACTGGTCGCCCGCGGTTGCACGCATCTGTGGGGCCTCCTCACCGTACGGGGAGCGTTGGTCCGTGGTGTCGAGTCTAGGGCCTGCCCGGCGGATCAGGCCGGAGACGCGGGGCCTGGCACGCCCACCTGCGGCGTTGTCGTCGGTTGCCGACGCTCCGCGTCGACGCCCTCCTCCGCCTTGCAGTTGGACGCACCATGCCTCTCGTGCGCCGATCAGGCGCCGCCGCATTCCTCCGACTTGATCCGCCGGACAGGCCCTAGCCGCGCGCACGCTGCGTGACGGCGATGCAGAACAGCACGGCCGCCGCGGTCAGCGGAGCGGCGGGCGTGAGGTGCTCGCCCAGCAGCAGCACCGACCACACCAGTGTGAGCAGGGGCTGCGCCAACTGCAACTGGCTGGCCTTCGGGATGCCGATGGCGGCCATGCCCCGGTACCAGACGACCAGGCCGAGGAACTGCGAGCCCGCCGCGACCCACAGCAGCCCCGCCACGCTGTGCGCGGTGAGGAGCACCGGCTCGTACGTCATGGCCAGGGCGGCGGCCGGCACGCTCAGCGGCAGGCACAGCACCAGCGCCCAGCCGATCACCTGCCAGCCCGGCATCACCCGGGCCAGCCGGCCGCCCTCGGTGTAGCCGGCCGCGCACACCAGCAGCGCCCCGAACAGATACAGGTCGGCGGTGGTGAGGGAGCCGCCGCTCTGCTGCACCGTGAACGCCGCCACGGCGGCCGCGCCGGCCAGGGCCGCCGCCCAGAAGGTGCGCGAGGGGCGGGTGCCGACCCGCAGGGCGGACAGCAGCGCGGTGGTCAGCGGGAGCAGGCCGACGACCACGGCGGCGTGCGCCGTGGTAGACGTCTCCAGCGCCAGGGTGCTGAGCAGCGGGAAGCCGACGACCACCCCGGCGGCCACCACGGCGAGCCCCGGCCAGTGCCGCCGGGCGGGCGCCGGCACCCGGAGGGCGAGCAGGCATCCGCCCGCGATCAGCCCCGCCAGGACACAGCGCACGGCGACCAGCGACCAGGGGCCGAAGCCCTCCAGGCCCCAGGCGGTGGCGGGGAAGGTGAGGGAGAAGGCGACCACCCCGAGGGCGGCCTGGAGGGTGCCCAGGCCCACCGTGCGCGGAGTGGTCACCGCTATCGCGGGCCGGACAGTAGCGCTACTCTGTATCTTCATGCACGAGCGTAGCAGTGTCGGTGACCTGGCGAACCAGCTGCGGCGAGAGCTTGACCGCTACTCGCCAGGTGGAAAGCTCCCATCCAGCCGGGCCCTGGTCGAACGGTTCCGGGTGAGCCCCGTGACCGTCTCGCGGGCGCTGGCGCAGCTGGCCGCCGAGGGGCTGGTGGTGACCCGCCCCGGCGCCGGCGCCTTCCGGGCCCGGCCGCGCCCCGCGACACCGTCGACGGGCGACACCTCCTGGCAGGAGGTCGCGCTCAGCGCGGACGGCGCCGCCGACCTCGTCCCGCGCTCGGTGGACGCCTCCGGCGTCACGGTCTCGCTGGCCGCCCCGCCGCCCGGCGTGATCGAGTTCAACGGCGGCTATCTGCACCCCTCGCTCCAGCCGGAGCGCGCCATGTCCGCCGCGCTGGCCCGGGCCGGACGGCGGCCCGGCGCGTGGGGCCGGCCGCCGATGGAGGGCCTGCCGGAGCTGCGCGAGTGGTTCGCGCGCACCATCGGCGGCGGGGTGACGGCGGCCGAGGTGCTGGTCGCCGCGGGCGGCCAGGCGGCGCTCACCACCGCGCTGCGCGCCCTCGCCCCGCCCGGCGCGCCGGTGCTCGTCGAGTCGCCCACCTACCCCGGCATGCTGGCCATCGCCCGGTCCGCGGGGCTGCGCCCGGTGCCGGTGCCGGTCGACCCGGACGGGGTGCGCCCGGAGCTGCTCGCCGACGCCTTCCGGGCCACCGGCGCCCGGGTCCTCGTCTGTCAGCCGCTGTTCCAGAACCCGACCGGTGCCGTGCTCGCCCCCGGCCGGCGCGCCGAGGTGTTGCGCATCGCGCGGGAGGCCGGCGCGTTCGTCGTCGAGGACGACTTCGTCCGGCGCCTCGCGCACGAGGACGCGGGACCGCTGCCGCGCCCGCTCGCCGCCGACGACCCCGACGGAGTCGTCGTCCACGTCGGCTCGCTCACCAAGGCGACCTCGCCCAGCTTCCGGGTCTGTGCCCTGGCCGCGCGCGGACCGGCGCTGGAACGGCTGCGGGCCATCCAGGTCGTCGACACCTTCTTCGTGCCCCGCCCGCTCCAGGAGGCGGCCCTGGAACTCGTCGGCTCGCCCGCCTGGCCCCGTCATCTGCGGGCCGTCGCCGCCGCACTGCGGGCCCGGCGGGACACGATGACCGCCGCGCTCGCCCTGCACCTGCCCGAACTCGCCCTCCCGCACATCCCGTCCGGCGGCTACCACCTCTGGCTGCGGCTGCCCGACGGCACCGAAGAGCCCGCGTTCACCGCCGCCGCCCTGCGCGCCGGCGTCGCCCTGACCCCCGGCCGCCCGTACTTCAGCGCCGAACCCCCCGCCGCCCACGTCCGGCTGAGCTTCGCGGCGGTCGCCGGCCCGGAGGAGATCGCCGAAGGGGTACGACGGCTGCGGGCGGCCTGCGACGAGGCGCTCCCCGGAAACCGTTCGACGCGCTGACCGCCCGGCTGTGAGGATCCCGCCATGAAGGCCATGAACGACACCGTGAACGGTGCACCGAACGACGCCGTGAACGCCACGGTGACCGGTGCCGGCAACGACGCCCCGTCCCTCGCCGAGGGCTACGAGATCTCCGCCGACCCCGCCCGCATCGACGCCGCGCGCGTGCACCATTGGCTGTCCACCGACGCGTACTGGGCGATCGGGCGGGAGCGCGAGAAGCAGGACCGGGCGATCGCCGGGTCGCTGAACTTCGGCGTGTACGCGGTGGGCTCGGGCGAGCAGGTCGCCTACGCCCGTGTGGTCACCGACCTCGCGACCTTCGCCTGGCTGTGCGATGTGTACGTGGACCCGGCGGCGCGGGGCAAGGGCCTCGGCACCGCGCTCGCCGGCGCCGTACGCGACCACCTGCGGCCGCACGGGCTGCGCCGGATCCTGCTCGCCACGCACGACGCGCACGGGGTGTACGAGAAGGCGGGATTCGAGCCGCTGGAGAAGCCGGACCAGTGGATGGCGCTGATCTTCGCCAAGCTCGGCATGGCGTGAGGGGCTCGTTTTCGCAGGACTTGTCCGGCACTTCCTGACCCGTCGGTAAGAATTCCTGTGCGGGCCGGCCGACACCTCTTGACCTGCGCAGTTGCTCGGCCCACCATCGCCGCATGCCACTTCGGGTCACATTCGTCGCCGCCGCACGCAGCTCCCCGCTGCTCGCGGAACGCTTCGAGGACGACCGGCCGCTGGACCAGTCGGGCTGGGACGAGGTGCAGTGCGCGGCAGGCGAGCTGATACCGCTCGCGGCCGCCGAGCTGCGCTACTGCTCACCGACCCCACGCAGCCGCGCCACCGGCGACGCCCTCGGATACGCCCCGCTCGTCCAGCCGGCCCTGCGCGACTGCGACATGGGCCGCTGGCGCGGCTTCACCCTCGGCGAGGCGATGGCCCGCGAGCCGGAGGCCGTGGACGCCTGGCTGGCCGATCCCCTGGCCACCCCGCACGGCGGGGAGTCGCTGCTGGACTTCGTCACCCGGGTGGGCGGCTGGCTGGACACCCGCCCGGTGGGCGACGGCCGGATCGTCGCCGTGGCCGAGCCGAGCGTGATCCGCGCGGCCCTGGTCTACGCGCTCAAGGCGCCGCCGTCGACGTACTGGAACATCGATGTGCGTCCGCTGTCGACGACCACCGTCACCGGCCGGGGCGGCCGCTGGAACCTGCGGTTCGACGGGGTGGCGACTCAGGCCACGCGCGCGTAGTCCGTGGTCAGCAGCAGGTCCTTGGCCGGGCCGCCCACCCGCCAGACCGTCCGCCAGTGGTCCGCGTCCACGACGGTGAACTCGCCCCGGTAGAGGTCGGCGGAGCAGGGGTGGTCGGCCACGTGCCGCCCGCTCGTCAGGTCCAGGCCGTGGAAGGGCCGGCCGTCGGCGAAGCGTACGTCCGCCGTCCCGGGCACCGGCCCCGGCAGGAAGCGCAGGGTGCGCTCGGCGGGGCGCGGGACGCCCTGCCAGGTGAACGTGCCGGACTCCGTGTGCAGCAGCCCCCCGCCGTCCAGCGGGCTGAACACGGTGGTACCGCGGAAGTGTCCCTCGCCGCCGCCCGCCAGGTCGCGCACCGCGCGCTCCACGCGCCAGCTCCCGGCCAGATGGGCCAGGACGTCCCGGACGGGCCAGTACGCGCCCCCCGTCACGCCGGCCTCCGGCGCCGGCGCGGGCCGTCCGGGGAGTCGGTGGGCGCCTTGCGCTCGGCCTGGGCCCGGATCTCGTGGTACGAGGCGTGGCCGGTGGCGCGGAACGCCTCCTCGTAGGCGGCCAGCGCCCCGCTCATGCCCGCGCCGCCCCGGCGGCGGATCAGCCGCGCGAGGCAGGTGAGGAGCCCCAGAGTCACGGCGAAGCCGCCGAGCACGACGACGGGTACCAGCGCATCCATGCCCCGACGATACGTGCCCGCCCCATTGACGCGCTCATGCCCCGTCCTTATCTTGCCGTTCGAAGTGTTGACCATTGTCCGGCATTTCGAACAGATCCCCAGAGCCGCGGAGTGTCCATGTCACGCACCACCCGCAACCGACTGAGGCTCGGCCTCGGAGCAAGCGCTTTCCTGTTAGCGGCCGGCCTCGTACCCGCCCCCGCCCAGGCCGCCGACGTCACCGACTACACCCTCACCGTCGACCCCGCCGCCAAGGGCGCGAAGATCGACGACACGATGTACGGCGTCTTCTTCGAGGACATCAACCGGGCCGCCGACGGCGGTCTGTACGCCGAGCTCGTGCAGAACCGGTCCTTCGAGTACTCCACCGCCGACAACCGGTCCTACACCCCGCTGACCTCCTGGACGGTCTCCGGCTCGGCGAACGCCGTGAACGACGACGGCCGGCTCAACGACCGCAACCGCACCTACCTCTCCCTGGACGCCGGTTCGTCCGTCACCAACGCCGGCTACAACACCGGCGTCCGGGTCGAGCAGGGCAAGAAGTACGACTTCTCGGTGTGGGCCCGCGCCGAGAGCGGCACCACCCTGACCGTGTCCCTGCAGGACGCCGACGGCACGCTCGCCACCGCCCGCCGGGTGGCCGTGCGCACCGGCGGCTGGGCGAAGTACCGGGCGGCCTTCACCGCCGGCCGCACCAGCAGCGACGGCCGGCTGACCGTCGGCTCCTCCGCCGCGGCCGCGCTCGACATGGTGTCCCTGTTCCCGCGCGACACCTACCGCGGTGAGCCCAACGGCCTGCGCAAGGACCTCGCCGAGAAGATCGCCGCCCTGCGCCCCGGGTTCGTCCGCTTCCCGGGCGGCTGCCTGGTCAACACCGGCTCCATGCAGGACTACAGCGAGGCCTCCGGCTGGCAGCGCGCCCGCTCCTACCAGTGGAAGGACACCATCGGCCCGGTCGAGGAGCGCGCGACCAACGCCAACTTCTGGGGCTACAACCAGTCGTACGGCCTCGGCTACTACGAGTACTTCCGCCTCGCCGAGGACATCGGCGCCATGCCGCTGCCCGTCGTCCCGGCCCTGGTCACCGGCTGCGGCCAGAACAAGGCCGTCGTCGACGAGGCGCTGCTCGAGCGGCACATCCAGGACACCCTCGACCTGATCGAGTTCGCCAACGGGCCCGTGACCTCGACCTGGGGCAAGAAGCGCGCCCGGATGGGCCACCCCGAGCCCTTCCACCTCACCCACATCGAGGTCGGCAACGAGGAGAACCTCCCGAACGAGTTCTTCGCCCGCTTCAAGGAGTTCCGCGCCGCGATCGAGGCGCGGTACCCCGGCATCACCGTGATCTCCAACTCCGGCCCGGACGACTCCGGTTCGACCTTCGACACGGCCTGGCAGCTCAACCGGGACGCCGGCGTCGCCATGGTCGACGAGCACTACTACAACAGCCCCCAGTGGTTCCTGCAGAACAACGACCGCTACGACTCCTACGACCGCTCCGGACCCGAGGTCTTCCTCGGCGAGTACGCCTCCTGGGGCAACGCCTTCAAGAACGGCCTCGCCGAGGCCGCCTTCATGACCGGCCTGGAGCGCAACGCGGACGTCGTGAAACTCGCCTCCTACGCACCGCTGTTCGCCAACGAGGACTACGTCCAGTGGAGCCCGGACCTGGTGTGGTTCAACAACCACGCCTCCTGGAACTCGGCCAACTACGAGGTCCAGAAGCTGTTCATGACCAACGTCGGCGACCGCGTGGTGCCCTCGACGGCCACCGGAACCCCCTCGGTGCAGGGCCCGATCAGCGGCGCCGTCGGCCTGTCCACCTGGGCGACCACGGCGGCATACGACGACGTGAAGGTCACGGACGCGGACGGCGGCACCCTGCTGAGCGACGACTTCTCGGGCGACGCCTCGCGGTGGACGCACACCGGGGGCGGCAGCTGGTCGCTCCAGGACGGCCAGTACGTGCAGTCGGACGGGGCCGCCGAGAACACCATGGTCTCGGCCGGTGACGTCGACTGGCACGACTACGACCTGCATGTGAAGGCCACCAAGAAGTCCGGCAAGGAGGGCTTCCTCGTCGCCTTCGGCGTCAAGGACACCGGCAATTACTACTGGTGGAACCTGGGCGGCTGGAACAACACCACCTCCGCCGTCGAGCAGGCCGTGGACGGCGGGAAATCGACGCTGATCTCCAAGGCAGGGAGCATCGAGACGGGCCGCGCCTACGACATCGACATCAAGGTGCGGGGCCGCCAGGTCACCCTCTACCTCGACGGCCAGGAGTGGGGTGGCTTCACCGACGACAAGCCGGCCGAGCCCTTCCGCCAGGTCGTCACCAAGGACAAGCGGACCGGTGACCTGATCGTCAAGGTCGTCAACGCCCAGTCGTCGGACGCCCGTACGTCGATCGACCTCGGCGGCGCCAGGGTCGCCCCGAAGGCCCGGGTGACCACGCTGGCCGCCGCGCCGAACGCGGTCAACTCGCAGACGCAGACCCCGGTCGCGCCGGAGACCTCCACCTTCACCGGGGTCGCCGACCGGTTCACGTACACCTTCCCGGCCCACTCGGTCACCTTCCTGCGGATCAGGCAGAGGTAGGCGGCCGGACCGAGCGGACGCCCTCGCCGGGGGCGTCCGCTCTCCCCATTCGGAAGCGCTTGCACCACTTCCCGGCGGCGCACAACCAACCCGGAACACCGCCCGTCTAAGTCGGCGACTCGACCAGGCGCGGGGGAGTGACAGGTGCTGGCGCGGCCGACAAGTGACGCACGTCCACGACCGGACAGGGACAGGGCGTGATACCCGGATCCCTGCCGGAGCGGCTCCGGTTACCCGACCCGGTCAGACCGGGACGCGCCGCGGCCCTGCTCGCGGCGTTCCTCACCGTCACGGCGCTCTGCGCCGCCGACGCCATCGCCCGCAGCTACCCCTTCGGACCGCGCACCCGCAGCGTCAACGACCTGGGCAACCAGTACGTGCCGTACCACGCGCACCTGTGGGACCTGCTCCACGGCAGGGCCGACGGGGGACTCCTCGTCAACTGGCAGTCCGGGTTCGGCGCCAGTTTCCTGCCCGACCTCGGCACGTACGTCACCAGCCCCTTCGCCCTGCTGGTGGCGCTGTTCCCGCGCGACGAGATCGATCTCGCGGTGTACACGATCACCCTGCTCAAGACGGCGTGCGCCGGCGCGGCCATGGCCTGCCTGCTGCTCGCCCTGCGTCCCGGCCGCTGGTGGGCGGCGGGCCTGCTCGGTGCCTCGTACGCCCTGTGCGGCTGGAGCGTGGCCGACGCCTCGTACAACGTCATGTGGCTCGACGGCCTCATCGCCCTGCCGCTGCTCTGCCTGGCCGGCGAATGGGTGCTCGCCGGACGCCACCGGGTCCTCGGCGTGCTGGTCGTGACGGCCGCCTGGACCGCCAACTTCTACACGGGCTACATGGCCACCCTCGGCGCCGCTCCGGTGCTGCTGCTCCGGCTGTTCCTCGCCAGGCTCCCGCGCCGGCAGGCCCTCGCGGCGGCGGCCCGGGGCGCGGTGACCGTCGTCCTCGGCGTGGGACTGGCCGCACCGCTGGTGACGGTCGTCTACTTCGGCAGCGAGCACGCATCCCCGGGCCGGTTCCAGGGGTTCGTGCCCGCGGCGACGCAGGACGTGCTGGGCCGGCTGCTGCCGACCTCGTACAGCTTCAGCACACCGGCCCTCTACGTGGGCACCACGGCTCTGCTGCTCGCCCTCGCCCTGCCGTTCCACCGGGCGGTCCCCGGGCGGGTGCGCGCGGGGTGGACGCTCCTGGTGCTCGTGGCCGTGCTGTCGATGCAGTGGGCGCCGACCCAGCTGGCCTGGCACGCCTTCACCACACCGCAGGGCAGTGGGTACCGCGAGGCCTTCGTCGTGTGCGGGCTGCTGGTGATCGCCGCCTGGCACGCGCTGTCGTACGGCCCGCCCGGCCGGCGCGCGCTCGGCGCGGCGGGCGGACTGCTCGCGCTGATCGCCGCCGACGCGAGCGGCAGCGGTGTGGTGCGCTCCTTCGCCTGGCCGGTGCTGCTGGTCGCGGTCGTGGGCGCGCTGTGCGGGCTGCTCCTGCTCGGGCGCGCGGCGGCCGGCGGGCGCCGCACCGGGCCGGCCGTGCTCGCCGTGGCGCTGCTCCTCGCCACCCAGCTCGGCGAGGCCACCGCCACCTCGGCCGTGGCCACCCGGCTGCGGTTCGGGCACATGGACGACTACGCGCCCTGGGGCACCCGACAGGAGCAGCAGGCGCGGGCGGTCGCCGACGCCGACGGCTGGCCCCGGTACCGCACCGACCCGGGCCGGGAGCAGACCGTCGGCAACGACCCGCTGCTGGTGGGCGGTCAGGGCGCCCAGTACTACAGCAGCCACACCTCCGACGTCCTCAGCTCCCTGATCACCGCCCTCGGGGGCGGCTGGACCTCGCGGGGCCGCAACCTCCAGAGCCTGGACAACGCCGTCACGGACGCCGTCTTCTCCGTCGGCGCGCGGGTGCACTCGCCGCCCGACCCGCACCAGAACTGGTTCCCGCAGGACGGCAGCGGGGTGACGGTGTCCCGTCAGGACGTGCCGCCCCTGGTGACGGTGCGGCCGGCCGGCCCGCGCACGGGCGTCTCCGCCTTCGGCCCGTCGCCGTACCGCAACCAGGAACTGCTCCTGGGCACCCGGGTCTACGCCGTGCCCCGCATCACGGTGCGCACCGCCGCCGGGACGGCCCCGCACGCCAGTGACGACAGCCGTCCGGGCCTCAGGATCGGCACCCCCGGTCCCGGCGCCGCCGGGCGGACGCCGACGATCACCGCCGCCTGCCCGGCCGGCCGCGAGGTGTACCTGTGGGCGCCGCACTTCTCGGGCACCGCGCGGCTCGCCGGGGACGCCGCCGACGGTCCGACCGGGCGGTTCCGGGCCGACTACCCCGTCCGGCGGATCGCCGCCATGCAGCGGCTCGGCACCGTCCCGGTCTCCGGCCGGCTGCGGATCGAACTGTCCCCGGACCGCACGGGCACCGTCCCGCGGGGCGCGGTCGGCTGCCTGGACACCGCGCGGCTGCGCACGGTCGTCGGACGCCTGAAGGACACCGGCGCCACCGAGGTGAGCGTCTCCGACGGCACCGTCCGGGCCGAGCTGCCCGCGGGCAGCACCGGCACCGCCGTCCTCGCGGCACCCCGTATCGCCGGCTGGCGCTGCGCCACGGGCGACGCTCCCGCCCGCCCGGCCGGCGAGTACCACGGGCTGATCGCCGTCCCGCTCGACGGCTCCTCGACGAGGGTCACCTGCACCTTCCGTCCGCCGGGCCTCAAGCTCGGCTCGGCGGTCGGGGGCGTCTCGCTCCTGGCCCTGATCCTGCTGGGGACCTTCACGGGCGTCCGCCGACGGCGTGCCGTGGGCCTTCCCGCACCACCGGTGCCCGCCCGGTCACGCGAGCACCCGGCCGCCGTGCGCTGACGCGCCCCCGGGGGACGGTCGACCGAGAGCCCCGCCCACAGCCGTTCCGGCTCGTGCGGCGGGCTCACCCGTGTGCGCCGGGTGGGGGTCGGGTGTTTGCCCGCGCGCTGGAGGTTAGGTATGACAAGGGCTGGCTGCTGCGCAGCAAGCAGGGCCGGGCCTGGGTGTACACGCCGGTCCGCAGCCGGGAGGAGTACGCGGCAGCGCTCATGGAGGAGGCCCTCGGCGCGAGTGCGGACCGTCCGGTGGCCCTCGCTCACTTCGTCCAGCAGATGGATTCCGACGAGATCGGTGCCCTGCGCAAGGCATTGCGCGCAGTGGGTCGGCAGGCCGAGTCGTGAACGCGGCGCCTGCGCTGCTCGGCTGCTCCTGGAGATGATCGCCGACGACCGGGCCCTGCGCCGCCAGTCCCGCGAGGAGCTGGCCACGGCCCTGTACGCGATGGCAGCGGCCAAAGACGCCCCAGCAGGCGCATTCGCGGTGAACGGCCCGAGCGCGGTGGCCCGCATGCGGCGGGTGCTCATCCCGCAGCGACGACCGCACGTCGCGCTCCGTGGAACGGTGGCCGCCGCAGCAGCGGTGGTACCGGTGCTTCCGCTGATGTTCGCCTGTGTGTCCCCCATCGGATAAATCCAGTCAAAAAGGCCACGGCAAGGCCGTACACGCCCTGCGCACCGGCAAGAACATCGAGATCATCAACCTCGACTCACTGCCATACTTCGCCGCCACGCGGCCCTGAACGACGCGTCGGCACCCGAGGCGCCGGGGCCGGCCGGACGAGGCCGGCCCCGGGCCGAGCACAGCGGTGACGATCTACTCGTCAGCTCTGGTACGCGACCAGCGCCATCATGCCGACCTCTCCGTGAAATGCGTTGTGGCAGTGCAGCATCCACTGACCGGGATTGTCGGCGTCGAAGATGACGGACAGCTTCTTCTTGGGCAGGACGATGGCGGTGTCCTTGCGCGGGCCGCTGTTGCCGAGCTGGTAGGTGTGCCCGTGCAGGTGCATCGGGTGCCACATCTCCGTGGTGTTGACGAAGTCCAACCGGACCCGCTGTCCATCCTCGATCGTGAGCGGATTGGCGGCCGGATCGTCCATGGCGAAGGCCTTGCCGTTGATGGCCCAGTCGTACTTGTCCATGCCGCCGGTCAGCTCGACACGGTGTACGCGGTCCACCTTCCTGGACGGCAGGCGGACATCGTCGGCCGCGCGTAGCTGGGACGCGGTCAGAATCCTGCCGTTGAGCTCCGTGGGACGGACGGTCTTCTGCGGCGCGCTGCCGGATCCCGTACGAATGAGGGCCAGGCCGGTGGCGTTCTTGCCCTCGGCCAGCGCGACGAGCGGGAAGACACCGTCGCCGAGGGTGATCAGCACGTCGTACCGCTCCCCCATGCCGATCAGCAGGGCGTCTACCTGCTCGTGCTCTACGGGGTACCCGTCGGTGTGGGTGATGGTCAGCTTGTGGCCTCCGAGCGCCAGCCGGTACGCCGTGTCGCCGCCCGCGTTGATGACGCGCAGCCGGACCCGTCGGCCGGGCTTGCCCTGGTAGACGTCTGGGTCGGCGGGGACCCGGCCGTTGACCAGGTGGTACGGATACCTCACATCGCCGGCGTCGCCGCCGAGCAGTTCGCTCTCGGCGCCCATCAGCATGAACTTCATCGACATCCCGCCGGCCGTCGGGGAGGGGGACGAGGAGCTCTCCTCCATGTCCATGCCCTCCATGCCGCCCATGCCGTGGCCCTCGTGGCCGCTGGAGCTGGAGCCAGAGCTGGAGTGATCGCCCATGTCCATGCCGCCCATGCCCTGCCGCAATTCGGCGAGGACCTCCTCGGGGGTGCCGGTGACTCCGTCGACCCAGTCGTCCAGGACGACGACCCACTCGTCGTCGTACGCCAGCGGTTCCTTCGGGTCCTCGACGACCAGTGGCGCATACAGGCCCCGGTCGAGCTGGACGCCGACGTGGGGATGGAAGAAGTACGTGCCGGGGGCGTCGGCGATGAAGCGGTAGGTGAGGTTGGCACCCGCGCGTACGGCCTGCTGGGTCACCGGCGGCACGCCGTCCATGTCGTTGC
This sequence comes from Streptomyces sp. NPDC041784, assembly GCF_055591025.1. Lineage (NCBI taxonomy): Bacteria > Bacillati > Actinomycetota > Actinomycetes > Kitasatosporales > Streptomycetaceae > Streptomyces > Streptomyces sp. NPDC041784. Next base: position 266,271 of record NZ_JBVJAB010000008.1, on the reverse strand, counting down.
GCATGGCGATGCCGTGCCAGTGAATGGACGTCGTGGTCTTGTCCGGCAGCTGGTTGGAGAGTTCGGCGGCCAGGGTGTCGCCGACGGACAGGCGGATGCCCTTGCCCGGCGCCTGGCCGCTGAAGGCCCAGCTCTTGGCCATGAGCCCGCCGCCGAGGTCGAGCATGGCGGGCGCGGCCGTCAGGGTCACCTGTTGCGTCCTGCCGGTGCCCTTCCGCTTCTTCTCGGTCGCGGCGACCGCCGAGCCGGAGGGGTTGACCAGGGTGGGTGTTGCGTTGGAGCCGCCGCTGCAGGCGGCGAGCGCGCCCGCGCCCGCAACGCCGAGCCCGGCGAGCAGTACGGAGCGGCGGTTGGTGCTGTTCATGGGTGTCCTCGATCTCAGGATGCGCAGGGGAAGTGGACGTGCTGGGACGGCTCCTCGGCATGAGACGGCACGAGGAAGCCGCTGGGCACGGCCTAAATGCGCAGCTGGGAGAGGACAGACAGATCCGGGGGCGCTCGGTCGACGGTCCCTTCGGCCTTCGGCCCCGCGCCGACGGCCGCGGGCACGGCGAGACTCCACCGCCCCGGGGTCTGTACCGGTGGTGCGAGCTTCACCACCTCAAGACTCGCGGTCGAGCAGTGCTGCATCGCCATGCCGGAGCAGGGCGGAGAATCGGCATTGCTCATCGCCGGCCCGGCAACCTTCGTCTGTTGGGTGGCCTGGCCGGAGGTGCTGTGGTGCCCGTGCCTGGTGGCCGCCGTTGCCGGTGCGGCATCGCCGCCGTCCATCACCATGCCCGGCCTCATCACATGACCGGCGGACGAGGAGTCCGGGCTGATCGCCGTGGCGGCCGTCTCGTGGTGAATCAATACCGCGAGCGCCACGAGCAGAGCGATGACGGCGGCACGAGCCCAGCGGACGATGCCCTGTGAGGCGCAAGTCCGCGGGGCCCAGACTCCCCGTGCTGTCATCGTTTCCCTCTGAGTTCCCGGTGAGACGAGTGCCGCCACTATACCCGGAGGGGGTAAGCGCCGCCTCCGCGCGATTCCGTGACCCAGAGCAGTGGAGCCCGTGAGCGGTAGCGTCCGGGTGCGCTCACGCCTGAGAGATGGACGCAGCGCCCGACGCGCTGCGACTCTCACGCTCCGCCTGCTGCTTCCGTTGCCCGTACGGAGTGACACCTCGCGGCTTGTACACCGCAAGGATCATGGCCAGCAGCAGCACGAGCAGCGCAAGCACGGAGTGCAGCACGGGAGAGAAGTTGCGCACTGACGACAACTCGGCCCCCGGGTCGGCTGCCCTCTCCGCCATGGCCTTGAAGGTCCCCATGTAGATCGGCAACACGACGGTGGCGACCACATTGATCAGGAGCTTGAACAGGACCCAGTAGTGGCGGAAGAGGCCCCAGGACGTGCCCAGGGACTGAACGATGCCGGTGAGCAGGGCGGCGAGGGCGAAAGGAAGGAGGGTGTACCAGGCGGCTGGCTCCATCACGAGATAGACCCCACGCACCGTTTCTGGATCCCGGCTGGTCATGCCGATCACCGCCAGGGCTAGAAAGGCGACGACCGCGCCGAGCCAGCCGACCGAGGAGGTGATGTGCACGATGAGGGCCAGCTTGCGCAGACGAGGGGGCATGGTCATCCGACGCCGCCGCCTGCTGCCGGTCCGGTGCCTGCGGTCACACCGACAAGCGGAGCCTGCCCCCCGAAGTGGCGGCCCGGGCCGTGGCCACCAGGCCCATGAACCAGCAGCATCACCGCGACGAGCACCGCCAGGATCAACACGACGAGCCCGGACACCTTCACCCAGCGCGGCATCCCCGCGACTGGAGTCCGGCCGGGAACCCCGCTGGTCCTGTCGCGAGTGCCCGGCTCCTGCGGCGGATCCACCATGAGGGGTTCTCCTTGTCTCACCTACGCCTGGGCGTCATGCCCTTCGAGCGACCCCAGCTTTATCGATACACTTTGTCACTGTCAAACCATAGTGTTTCTTCATCGTCGTCACGTACGCTTTCTGCGTGCCAAAGCTGTGGAACGAGACGATCGAGGCGCACCGACGCGACGTGCGCGACGCCATCCTGGACAGCACCGCCGCCCTGGCGGCCGAGAACGGCCCGCTGTCGGTGACGATGTCTCAGATCGCCGAGAAGGTCGGCATCGGGCGGGCCACGCTCTACAAGTACTTCCGGGACGTCGAAGCGATCCTGCACGCCTGGCACGCACGCGAGATCGGCGGCCATCTCGCCCAACTGGCTGAAGTCCGGGACCGGACCGACGGGGCGCGTGCGCGCCTCGAAGCGGTGCTGGAGGCCTACGCCCTCATCACCCACGGATCCCACGGCCATCACGACACGGACCTGGGCGCCTTCCTGCACCAGGACAGCGGCGACCACCTGGCCCACGCGCACCAGCACCTTCACCACATGGTCCGGGACCTGCTGACCGAGGCAGCACAGGCGGGCGATGTCAGGGACGACATCCCGCCCGCCGAACTCACCCGCTACTGCCTCAGCGCCCTGGCGGCGGCACGAACCCTGCCGTCCGAGGCCGCTGTGCGGCGCTTGGTCATGGTCACCCTGGCCGGCGTCCGCCCTCCAAGGAACTGACGCCCTCGGGGCAAGAACCCCCTTCTGCTGAACACCTCTTGGCACCACTACGTACTAAGGACATCCGTAGATAACAGCCAGAGGACGACGGAAGTCGACGCGCCCACGGAGCGAGGAGCTGTCGACGGCAGGTCAATGCGGAGGGCAGCGATGGGAAGTCCGGCCCTGAACTGGACGCTGGCGGCGATCGCCGTGCTCGTGGCCGTCGTGAGCACGGCTCGGCTGGCTGCCGCCGACAGCAGAGAGGCCCGGTTTGCGGCCGGAGGCGACCTCCTCATGGCCGGAGGTATGGCCGCGATGTTCCTGCCCGCGACCGCGGCCAGTTTCGGGGACCACAGCCTGTGGTGGGTGGCGGCGTTCACCGTCGTCGGTCTCGGCGGTGTGGCCCTGTCCGTACGCCACGCTCGGCTGCATGGCTGGCGACACGGCCGCCGTTGGGCGCATCACATCATTGGCAGTGCCGCCATGGTGATCATGACGCTCGCCATGCCGGGCACCCACTCCGATCCGGTCCTCGCTCTTGGCGGGCACTCGATGGCCGGCATGGGTCACGGACATGGACACGGATCCGCCGGAACGACCGACATCGCGGAGACGGCGGGCATGGCCGCCGGGATGGAGGGCATGGATCACTCCTCGGGGATGTCCGCCCACGACATGACGACCGGCGCCGCCCACAGCGCCGCGTCGGGAGACTCCGCTTCTCTGTGGCGTGTCGTCCTGATCGCGCTCGCCGTGTACTTCCTGCTCTCGATCGTCGCGTCCGTGTGGGCGCGGCTCCGCGGCACCGACCGGCGAGCGGGTGCGGGCCGCAGCGCGGGCAAGGGCCGCTGGGCGCGACGGCTCCTCGCCCTGCCCGACGCAATCGTGGTGTTCGCCGCGTCCCTGGCCATCTCCGTCTGGGACAAGACCCGGCTGGGGGGCGACAGGCGCCGGGCACACGCGGCAGCGGGCAACCGGAGCCGCCGTCGCCCGCCGGGTACGTCACCGGCCGCGGCCCTGACGGCACACATCGGCATGGGCGGCACGATGTGCGCCATGCTCGTCATGATGGCCGCCTGACCGCCCGTCGCGGGTCAGTGGCCGCCACTCAACGTAACAGCCAGGCGCTTCTTGAACGTCTTGCCGCCGTCCTTCGACTCGAACACCCCGGTCTGAGTGGCGGCAAGGACATGTTCTGCGCCGACAGCCGTAAGCGCCTGCGGCCGGCCACCCGGCACGGTGGCGACCTTCTTCCACGTGGTGCCGCCATCCGTACCGCGGTTCAGGCCGCCAGAGGTGTCGATGCCGTAGAGGCCGTCCTTCGCGGTCCAGGACAGGAAGGCCATCACCGGCTCCTTCCCCCGGGCGAAGGTTTTGCCGCCGTCGCTGCTGCGGGCGACGCCCTCGGCCGTGGTGGCCAGGATGACGCCAGGGTCTGTGGGGCTGACTGCGATGTCCATGGCTTCGAGCCGCGCCCCGTCCTTCCACGAGACGCCGTCCTTGGTCGTGCGCACCAGGCCGTTGGTGGAGTCGTAGCCGTAGACGGTGCCGTGGGCGAAGTCCAGGGCGTGGAAGTCGGACTCGCCGGACAAGGACAGGGACTTCCAGGTCTTGCCCCCGTCGGTGCTCCTGATGAGCCCCTTGTTGCCGCCGAAGGTCGGGTGGCCGCTGGCGTAGAACGTCTTGTCACCGGCCACGGTGAAGCCCATGAAGTCGTCCTTGCTGTCGCCCACCAGCTCGGGCTCCCTCTTTGCGTCGGGCGTGTAGACGCCTTCGTGGGTGGCGACGTAGAGACGCTGGTCGGCCGGGTCCAGTCCGAGACCGTGGATGTGGCTCACGGTCGTCCCGGAAGCGGCGGACGAGCCGGTCGACTCTGCACTGTCTCCGCTGTCGGAGCATGCGGCCAGGGTGAGGGTGAGAGCCAGGGCAGTTGCTGCCACTACGGCGGGGCGCTTGTTCATGATTCCTCGGGGTGCGTACGGGTGCACGGGAGCGACGACCGCCGTCGCGGTCAGCCGGCACAGGGACCTGACCGCCCGGGCTCCTCGGGTGCGTGCCTCGGAGCCCTGGGCGGTCAGTGGGTGATGCGGATCAGAGCCGGTCGAGGATCTTCTCGAACTTCTCGACCTCGGCGGACTGGGTCTTCACGACATCGGTGGCGAGCTTCTTGGCCGTGGCGTTACGACCGTTCTTCTGCTCGTCCTCCGCCATGGTGATCGCGCCCTTGTGGTGCTCGATCATCATCTCCGCGAACATCCGGTCGAACTCGGTGCCCTTGGCGGCCTCAAGCTTCTGCATGTCCTCGTCGGACATCATTCCGGACATCCCAGACCCGTGGTCCATGCCGCCGGATCCGTGGTCCATGCCGGGCATGCCCTCCTCGGCGGACTCCGGCTTGCCCCAGGCCTTCAGCCAGGACTTCATGGTCTGGATCTCGGGATCCTGGGCCTTCTCGATGTCCGCGGCCAGGGTCTTGATCTCCGCGTCGGAGGCCCGGCCGTCCGCGAGCTCGGCCATCTCCAGGGCCTGCTCGTGGTGCGGGATCATCATCTGCGCGAACGTGACGTCCGCGTCGCTGAACGCGCCGGGCGCCGGGTTGTCACCCGCCGTCTGGCTGGACGTGGCGGAAGCGGAGCTGCCGCTCCCGTGGTCCATGCCCTCCATGTCGTCCCCGCCGCAGGCGGCGAGGAGCAGCCCGCCCGCCGTGATGGCGCCCACCATCGTGAGACGGCGGCGGAGGCGACGGCTCTGGGCGTGCTTGTCGGCAGTCATGTGCGAATACCTCTTGTGGTCAGTTCTGTCTGTGTGGGGGCATACGCGTCTGCGCGGGCAGCACTGAATGGGCCGCGCGACGGGTCGGCCTATATCCGCAGAACTGACAACCGAGAGAGGAGCGGTCTTGGCGGCGGAATGCTGGGGCGCGCCTGAGCCATCGATCGAGCGAGAAGGGCGGTCAACCGCTCCGGCCGAGCGGCCACCGCCGCACGCAGGAACAGCCCGAGCAGCCACACGGTGAGCACCGCTACACACACGGACATCACGTCCGTGCCGCTCGGCATCTCGTGCACCGGCAGTGTGGCTCCCGACGCCGCGGTCCCGTGCTCGGCCATCGCCTCGGTCTGGGCCAGGGCCTCAGCGGCTGCGGCCTCTCGGGCCATGCCGTCCTGGTACGCACTTGCCACAGCGGGGATGGTGCCGCTCATGCCGTGCCCGGACGACTCTTCCGGGTGGCCCATCGTGTGCATGGCGAACACGCCCAGCGAGAGCACGACGACCAGCAGCAGGTGCCCGAAGGCCCCACCTGCGCGCAGTCGCCCGCTCATACTCAGCCTGCCCTCCGTACTCGACCTTCCGCGATACTACTAAGTGACTTGGCACTGGGGTGCCGCCCCTCAGGTCTCGGGGCGAGGCCTGAGTCCCATCCGGTGCTCGTCGACGTCGAGACACGTCGTCCGGTGGATCTTCTGCCTGGCCAGCCACGACCTGGGAGTGAAAGGCTGCGGACGCACCGAAGGGCGCTGTGGCGCCGCGGGCAGCGCCGTTCCATGTGGGCGTCGGTGCCGGTGGTGCAGTCGCTGCTCCGGTTGCCGCCTCGGCTCGTGTACAGCGGTCCAGGTGTCCGGGATCAGCTCGTGCCGAGCATCTCCCGCATTTGGGTGATCTCCGCGGTCTGGGCGGTGATGATGTCGTCGGCGAGGTCCTTGGCTGGGGCGTAGGCGCCCTGCTTCTTCCCGGCGCGGCAGCCGTCGCCCGCCGACCAACCTGCCAGCGCCCCAGCCGCCCCCGCCACCAGCGAAAGCGCCGGGCTCGACACCGGCCGCCGTGCCACCTGACCTCCAGGGCTACGGGGCTGGGGCTACGGGCAACGGGGCCAAGGTCGGCCTGCCCGTCGTACCGAACGGCGCACACGAGCTCGAGGACCACCGGGAAACCGGGGAGAGGGCCCGACAGAAGTCGAGTACGGGCAAGGTGGATCTGCCGTCGGGCAAGGTCAAGGTGACCAGCGAGCAGCCGCTGGATCCCGCTGCCGTCGCCGCCGCGGTCGACGAGGCCCGCTACGAGCTCGTCGGCGGCGAGAGCCGGTGAACGGCGGGCGGAGTTGCGTCGCCGGGGCGTCGGCCCCCGTCGCCAGGCTCACGGCCGCGGCGTTCTCCAGGCCGCGGACCCGCCTCACGGAGCCCGGAGCCGCCCCGGCTCGAAAGCCCTGCGCGTGCGGCAACGCACCCACGGTTCGCTGACCTGCTCCGGTCACGTCGGTTGAAGCCGCGGTCGCGGCCGAGGCCGCTTCGCCCCTCGGTCCTGCGAAGACGGCTGGACCTGCCGGGCGCGCCCCCGGCAGGTCCAGCCGCAGTGCTGTACGCGGCGCTGAGTCCGTCAGGCAGCCGGTGCGGACAGCTCCGCGCCCCGGCCGGCCGGGGCAGTGGCCCTCGGCTCCAGGACACGCTCGGCGAGGTACCCGAAGAGCAGGCCGAAGGCCGCCCAGAGCAGGGCCTGGACGCCGACCGAGGCCATGCGGAACTCCCACAGGTCCGTGGCCGGGAAGCCGTTGGGCACGTTGTCCCCGGACGGCAGGAACACCATCGCGACCGTCACGGCCGCCACGAAGGCCAGCGCGGCGGCTACGGAGGCGTTCCAGTTGCCCCAGCCGGGGGCGAGGCGGCGGCCCAGCAGGACGGCCGCGATGCCGAGCAGGACGCTCAGCGCGATCATCAGGAAGTACAGGGCGGTCCGCTGGTCGAGGGTGTCGGGGTCGCCGACGGCGGGCGGGTTCGCCGGGTACTTCAGGGTGGGGACCAAGTAGACGGTGAGGAACGCGGCGAGCGCGGTCAGCGCGGCCGTGGCCCGGGCGCCGAACCGGCCGATCCGGCCCAGCGCGAAGCAGAACGCGAGGGCGGCGATGCCTCCGAGTGCCACACCGAAGACGAGGACGCCGGTCGCCAGCCCCGCGGTCGACTGCACCGACCGGCTGACCAGTTCCTCCCCGCCTGCAGCATGGTGGGAGCTCGACTCCTCGAAGGCGATCGCCGCGTCGACCGGCCCTTCGCCGACCAGGTACGCGAAGACGAAGGCCAGTACGCCGGCGCCGAGGCCCGCGAGCATGCCGCGCACCAACAGGGCACGCACTATTGCGGAATTCATCGGTATCCGCTCCCCGTCAGTGGCAGGGGAAGCCGAGCAGATGACGGCCGTCGTGCACCCACTCGTGGACGCCCTCGCCGGAGAAGACGGCGAAGGCACCCTGCTCGGCGCCGACGAAGTAGAGCAGGACGAGCATCACGAAGCCGAAGAACACGGCCCAGGGCAGGATGGCCCGGACGGGCAGGGGTGTTGCGGCGGGCAGGGTGGCGGGGGCAGGGGCGGCAGTGGACTGCGTCATGGCGAGACCTCCTCGGGAACACGCGTCCCGTTTCGTGTGGAGCACTTGACGACGGCATCGGGTCTGACTCGCCGCCATCCCTCCGCACCCGTTGGGAGCAGAAGCCTGCGGCACACAGTGGCGCGACCGTGCCGGGCTTGCACCGGACTTCCGAAGCGCCGTCATCCTTGTCGCCCAGATGGTAGGGGCGAGGCAGCATTCGGCCAACATGGCGTGCGCCACCTACGATGAGTCGGCTGGAGTGGATCCAGGCGAGGGGGCTCTCATGACGATCCGGCTCACGCTGTTGTGCGCCGCCGCGCCCACGGGGCGCGAGGTGCGCTTCGCCGACACCCCGCTCGACGAGCGGGCACTGCGGCAGGCACGCGCGGCCGCCGGGTCCCTGCCCGCAGCGACCGTCCAGTACGCCGCGCCCTCTCAGCGGTGCCAGCAGACCGCCGAGGCCCTCGGCTGGGACGCCATCGTCACCGAAACCTCCCTGCGGGACGTGGACATGGGCAGTTGGTACGGCCGTACACCGGAGGAACTCGCCACCGCGAACACCGCCGCGTTCACCGCCTGGCTGAGCGACCCGGAGGCCGCCCCGCACGGCGGCGACTCCGTGGCCGACGTGTGCCGCAGGGTCGCCGACTGGCTCGATGCGCTGCCAGCCGATGCCGGGCGGGTGGCGGCCGTGGTCGAGCAGGCCGTGGCGCGCGCCGCAGTGATCCGTGCGCTGGCCGCCCCTCCCACGTCGTTCTGGCGCATCGACGTACCGCCCCTGAGCGCCGTGTGGCTCACTGGGCGGGCCGGGCGGTGGAATCTGCGGATGGGAACCGCCTTCGCCGACTCGCCCGTGGGGGACGGCAAAGACGGCTGAACCGTCCTGCCGAGACCGACGTCACAGGTCAACGGCAGCCCCCCCCGCCGACGGGTGCGGCGATGAAGCACCAGCGGCAGCACAAGGCCCGGCAGCATCCCTCGCGACCACCCGAGCCGAACCGTACGTCGCGGGCCGCTCGGCACCACCCGGTCGCACACCGCTTGCCGCCCGTTCGTCGACCACCGGTACGCTGATGCACCGCGACGGTAGCGGAGAGGGCGCCATGTCGGCGCCACGGCGAGATGACGGAGCGCATGAGCAACGGAGCAAGAGCAGGGCGAGGGACGGTCGGTCGACTGCTCCTCCTGCTGCTCCTCGCTCTCGGCCTGATGCATCTCCTCGCCCACGCGGGCAGCGCCGACACACGCCCCGAACGCGGGACCGTCGCTCACGCCCACGCCGTTCATCCAGAGCGGACCGCACAGGATGAAGCGGTCCCGCCCCTCGCGATGGCGTCTGAGGAGCACGGCGATCACGGCACCTTGAACGCGGCGGAACTCGGCCTGTGCGCTGCCGTCATCGGCTGCTGCGCTCTGCTGGCGTTCGGCGGTCGGCGGCTCCATGGGCGTCGCGTCGCCTTGCTCCAGCAGCTCAGGCGGCGCATTCAGGCCGCTTGGCCCAGCCTGTGGCGATCACCACGTCCGAGGCATTGGCAAGGCGTCGATATCGCGCAGCTGACCGTCCTGCGAATCTAGGCCGCCGACACGGCGCGCAGGCCGTGGCCATTGTCGTACGACGTCGTACGACGAAACGGGGCACCGCCCGAAGACCGGCACCATCGAGGTCCGGCGAGCGAAGAACCCGGCACTCCTGCCGCTGATCCGACGCATCCCTGCCACGCACGCCCCCGGCGGGCCGGCATGCCCTGTCGCGTGCCCGGCCCACCCGCGAAAGGCCTCGATTCGTGACCCAGCCCTACCTCGTCGACCGTGCCGGCATGCCCACTCAGCCTGAGGCACGCCCCCCTCACCCGCACCCGCACCCGCAGCAGTTCCAGCAGCACCCCGCCTATCAGCCCCACCCGGCACGCCCGCAGGGACCACATGTCCATGTCCGGTCGGACCTCCAGGCCCAACCGGATGTCGAGCCCGCCCAGGCCCCGGCCAGCCCGGATTCGGAGCCCAAGCCCCGTCGGAACCAGACCTCTGAGTCCGAGACCGCGCCCCCAACCGGTGGCCGCCGGGCGCGTCGGCGTGCGAAGAAGCGGACGCCGGTGATCGGTGACTATCTGGGGTACGCCACGACGTTCGTAGGGGCGGGTCTGATCAGTGGTGCGGTGGTGCACCATCCGCTGGACCCGGACCGGTACACGCTGATCGCACTGATCGGCGCGGGTGTCTTCCTCTGCGCGACCCTGCTGAACGAGTTCGTCCTGAAGCGGCAGCGGCCCAGCGCCCCGAAGGTGGTCACGATCGTGCTGGCCTCGCTGGCGCTGTCGTTCGGCATCGGCATGCTCAGTGGCGGGATGCAGCACTTCGAGGACTTCCCCGAGCGGGCGGCGATGCTGATCCCGTTCGGGCTGGCGCTGTCCTTCGTCGCGTACGTGCTGCGCTACGACCCCGCGCGCTGGCGCAGCATCATCGGCCCGACCGGGCTGCTGGTGCTGGTCACCGCGGCGGTCGCGTTCGTCGGGCTGCGCGGTATCGCCGCCGACATGGCCGCCGAGTCCGGCGGTGGGGGTCACAGCCATGGCGAGGAGACCACCGGCGAAACGGAGACGGCGGAGACCGACGACGGTCATCGGGAAGACAGCCACACCGAGGACGCCGGAACGACGGCGCCCGAGGCTTCACCCAGCGCCGAAAGCACCGGAACCGGCGCAGGCGAGGAAGAAGCCGGTCATGCGGAGGACGGACACGCCCACTGAGTCGGGGCGCCGATGGCCGGGGGCTGGCAGCAAAGTGCAACCGCTGGGGCCCCCGGCACCGGAGGAACGGCCAAGCCTTGTGGCCGTGGGTCAGTGCACGTGCGGGCCGCCGGTCGATTGCGGTTTGCCACGCGGTACGAGACCCAAGGCGACGACGGCGCTGGCAGCGGCTGCCACGGCACACACCGTGAACGCGTCGGCGAAGCCATCCACCTCGCCTCGCTCGAAGCCGGAGGCCGCGACGGTGGAGACGACGGCGACGCCGATCGAGCCACCCACCTCATGGAAGGTGTTGACGACCCCGGAAGCAAGCCCCGCCTCCCGGTGCTCCACCATGGCCAGCGCGGTGGTCGTGGCGGTGACGAAGACCGCGCCGATGCCGAGGGAGGCGATCACGAAGCCCGGCAGGAGCCCGGTGTACACGCTGCCGGTATCCGACAGTCGGGTCAGCGGGATGCTTCCGACGGCCGCGACAACCATGCCCCCGACAGCGGTCGGGCGGCTGCCGATCCGGCCGACGAGCCGGGATGCGAGGTGGGCGCCGATGGCGGTGGCCACGGCGACGGGCAGGAACATCAGCCCGGTCCTGAGCGGGCTGAAGCCCCGGGCGTGCTGGAGGTAGACGGACCCGAGGAAGAAGAACGCGATCAGCAGGGCCGTGGCGATCAGCATCAGGAAGGCCCCGGCGAGCACCGGTCGCCGAGTGAACATCCGCAAGTCCATCAGCGGGGCCCCGCTGGCCCGTTCGACTGCCGCAAAGGCCGCGTACGCGAGCACCGCACCGGCCAGCGGCAGGAGGGTCGAGGCGTCCACCCAGCCTGTGTCCCCCGCCTTGACCAGGCCGTAGATCAGGGCGGCCGTGCCCGTGGTGACGAGCAGCGCGCCCGGGATGTCGAGTCGTGCGGGCTGTGGAGCACGGGCCGGGACGAAGGCGGGCAGGGCGATCAGCAGGATCAGCCCGACCGGTACGTTGATGTAGAACACCCACTCCCAGCCTGGGCCATCGGTCAGGGCTCCCCCGAGCAGCACGCCGGCCGCTGAGCCGGTACCGCCGATCGCCGCCCAGACGCCGAGCGCCTTGTTGCGTTCGGCGCCGTGGAAGGCCGTGGTGACGAGGGAGAGCGCGGCCGGGGACAGCAGGGCCGCGCCGAGGCCCTGGCCGATCCGGCCGCCGAGCAGCGTCGGGGCGTTCTCGGCCAGACCGGTGACCAGTGAGGCGGCGGTGAAAAGGGCAAGCCCGGCCAGCAGGGTGCGGCGGGCGCCGAGGGCGTCGGCGAGTCGGCCGCCGAGCAGCATCAGCCCGCCGAAGCAGAGGGTGTAGGCGGTGACCACCCAGGTCAGCGTCTCCCGGCCGAGGTCGAGGTCGGCCGCCATGTCGGGCAGGGCGACGTTCACGACGGTGACGTCGAGGATCAGCATGAACTGGGCGAGGCAGATCAGCGCGAGTGCCGCCCAGCGGCGCGGATCGGCGGGCGGGTGGTGGTCGTGTTCGGCCGTGTGCGGGGCACCGGCTGCGGAGTGGGTCATCATGAGTCCTTCTGGTGTGTGGTTCCGGTGGTCTCCGCGCGGCGGGAGGGCGCGAGGAGAAGGGTGAGGAGCACACCCGCCGCGGTGACACCGGCCCCCGCGAACATCGCCGGTCCCATGCCGTCGACGAAGGCGTGGCGGGCGGCTTCGGCGAAGGCGGTTCCGGCCTCGCCGGGCAGTCGCTCGGCGAGGGCGAGCGCGGTGCCCAGCGACTCCTTGGCGGACTCGAGGAGGCTCTCGGGAACGGGAGCGGGGAGGTCGTCGAGTCCGCTGCGGTAGCGGTCGGACAGCAGGCTGCCCATGACGGCGACTCCGGTCGCCGCGCCGAGTTGGATGGCGGCGCTGTTGGTGGCCGAGCCCACGCCGAGGTCCTTTTCGGGCAGCGAGCCGACGATGGCGTCGCTGGTGACGGTGATGACGAATCCGGCGCCCGCGCCGAGCAGCAGCATCGCCACAAGAGCCCGGCCGTAGCCGTCCGTTGGCCCGGTGGTGGCGAGAACTGCGGCGGACGCGGACAGCAGGGCGAGTCCGACGGCCGAAACCGTACGCATGCCGAGGCGCGGCGCGAGGATGCCTGCCAGTGGTCCGGCGACAAGCAGGGCGACTGCGGCGGGGCCGAGGCGCACCCCGGTCTGCCCGGCGCTGTACCCGAGCACGAACTGGAAGTGCTGCACAGCGACGAACAGCGTGCCGATCAGCGCGAACGCGCCCAGCAGGACCAGCAGGTCACCGGCCGCGAGCGCACGGTGACGGAAGATCCGCAGCGGCAGCATCGGGGACGCGGCCCGGCGCTGCCAGGTGACGAGGGCGGTCAGCAGGAGGGCACCCGCCACGAAGGCGGTCAGCACGGCGGGACTCGTCCAGCCGCGGTCGGGTCCTTCGATGACCGCCCACAGCACGCTTGCCACGGCGACGACGGACAGCAGTGCCCCGGCTGGGTCCAGCCGACCGCTTTCGGGGGCGCGGGAACTGGGCACGAGAAGAGCCGCGGCGACCAGGCCCGCGATGCCTATGGGGAGGTTGATCAGGAACACCGATCCCCACCAGTAGTGGCTCAGCAGCCGGCCGCCGACCATCGGCCCGATCACCGTCCCGACTCCGACGGCCGCCGACCAGATGCCGATCGCCTTCGTGCGTTCGGCACCGCGCGGGAAGACGTTCCCGATGACGGCGAGCGTGGCCGGCATGATCAACGCCTCGCCGACGCCCATGGCTCCGCGCGCAAGCACCAACGTGGTGACGGACCCGGCGTACGCGGCGACCACGGACGCCGCCGTGAACAGCGCCAGACCGGACATGAAGATCCACTTGCGGCCGAGCCGGTCCGCCAGGCTGCCGCAGAACAGCACCAGGCTGCCGGACATCAGCGCATAGCTGTCAACGATCCACTGCAACTGGCTGGTCGAAGCGCCGAGTTCGCCGACCAGCGTGGGCAGGGCGACGTTCAGCACGGTGGTGTCCAGCCCGACGACCAACAGGCTCACGCTCACGACAGCAAGAGCGAGCCATCGCCGGACCGGCGGGTCGGCCGTCTTCGGTGAGTCGGTCACCGGATGAGTCACCGAAGGCACGAGGTCCCCTTTCTCGTGCACGGTCTCGCTCGACCGCGCCCATTTGAACCGTACCGTTCAGTTCACATGAACTCAACCGTACAGTTCAGGTGAGTGCTAAAGTCGGGGCATGAGCGTGGAGAGCGTCAAACAGCCGCCGAGCGGTCCCCGCGCGGAGCAAAAGCGGCAGGCCATCGTGCGGGCCGCCCGCGAGCTGTTCCTACGGGAGGGCTTCGGCGTCGGAATGGACACCATCGCCGCCGAGGCAGGCGTGTCGAAGGTGACCGTCTACAACCACTTCGGCAGCAAGGAAGCCCTGTTCACGGCGGTCATCACGAGCGCACTCGACGAGCCGCTCGCCGGGGAGTCGTCGGCCGCGCTGGAAGGCCTGGCCGAGGCCGAGGACCTGCGGACCGCCCTCGTAGAGGCGGCCCGCACCTGGGTCCACGCCGTCCGCACCAACCACGAGGTCACCGCCCTGCGCAACCTCGTCGCCGCCGAACTGCACCGCTTCCCCGAACTGGGCGAGGCCTGGCGACACCGCGGCACCGAAAGCCACCACCCCGCGGTCGCCAGCGCCCTGCGCGCCCTCTCCAAGCAAGGCCGCCTGGAGATCCCCGACCTGCAGGTGGCGATCATCCAGTTCTACGGGCTTCTGGTCTTTCCCCACATGGTCTTCAGTTCCTACGGCACGCACATCGACGAGGAGCTGACGGATCGTCTCATCACCAGCGGCGTCGACATGTTCCTGGATCACTACGGCCCACAGGGCGGATAGCGGCCCATCCGCGTCGACGCCCGCGGAGCGGTACTACGACAGGCCCAGCACCCGCATGGCCAGACCGGCCACCGGCTTGGGACCGAACGAAGTGGACTTCCGGGGCAACAGCACTCCGGCACCGGCCAGTTCCCACACCGTGTCCTCACTGATCACGGGCAGCAGGAGCGCGCTGCCGCTGCCGGGTGCGGACACGGCCGCGATGGCCTGGCGGATGCCATGGACATACGTCACGGCACCGGGCAGGTCGGGTACGGACCAGGCGTGGCGGAGCAGCAGGTGGTCGCTCACAGCAGCGGGGAGTTGCGCCCACTGGCTGGGATGACCGGCCAGGGCTTCGCGCAGGGCCCGAGGGTCGGGGTCGGTGATGGTCCACGCCTGTCTCCCACCGGCCAGTATGAGTTCGCCGGGCTCGGGCGGACGCGGCCCTCCGGGGAGCGGCAGAACCCGGGCCACTTCGGCTGCGGCGAGTGCCGCCTTGTCCGGATCCAGCGCCGGCAGCACGCGGTGGATGGCGGAGAGCCGCAGTGGATACTTCGCGGTGTCGACCAGCAAGGCGAGGCTGCTCCCCCACGGGCCTGCCGTGTCTCCGCTCAGATGGAGGCCGGCGGCATGGCGGTGGTGGCCGTCGGCGATGAGAGCCTGCCCGACGGACAGACCACTGGTGAAGAGCGCGAGTTCCCTCGCGTCGTCGCAGGTCCACAAGCTGTGGGTGATCTCTCCGATCCGGGCGACGGTGACCGGCGTACGGCGGGTGACATGGTCCACGAGCTGCGCAGTCGTCGACTCCGTGTCTCGGTGGGCCAGCAGCAGTGGTTCCAGTTGGGCGCGCAGCCCTGACATGTGGGCGGCGCGCTGCCGGACCACGTGGGCCGAGACGTCTTCGTGGGGCAGCAACCGTCCTGCCTGGCGTGGCAGCAACAGGTCGCCGATCAGGCCGCGTTGGAGGATTCGGGCGCCACGCTGTTGCTGGTAGACGTACACGGCGGGCCGCTCGTCCCGGCGGAGGACGCCGCGCCGCAGCCAGCGCCCCAGTTCGCGGGCGGCGCCCTGCGGTGTGTCCGTGTACACCAGTCGGGCCACGTGGTGAGGGTGGCGCCGGAGCTCACGGGTCCGGGCGGGGTCAAGGTCGTCGTAGGGCGGGGCGAGGAGGTCGGACGGGTCGCCGACACGGTCCGCGTCGTAGCGCACGGCCCGGAAGGGGCGGAGCTGCAACTCGGTCGGCTTGGGGAAAGGCACGTCGCGGGCAGGCATCGAAAACTCCTGGAAGAGGGCAGCCCAGCAGGGGTGGGGGGGGGGGGGGGGGGGCCCCCCCCGGGGGGGGGGGGGGGGGGGGGGGGGGGGGGGGGGGGGGGGGTGGGGGGGGGGGGGGGGGGGGGGGGGGGGGGGGGGGGAAGGGGGGGGGGGGAGGGGGGGGGGGGGGGGGGGGGGGGAAGCCCCGCCCC
>NZ_JBVJAB010000008.1:126860-250282 GCF_055591025.1 Streptomyces sp. NPDC041784 | reverse complement strand
GGAGGGGAGGAGTTACAGTTGGTGGGTGTGGGAAAAAGGCGCGGCGGGGGCAGACACAGAACCCTCCGGAAGGAGGCCCCCACGGGGGGGGGGGCCCCCCTTCCCCCCCCCCACCCCGGGTCGGAGGGCCGGTGGGTCAGACGGTCGCGGGCAGCGGCTCGGAAGCGGGCGGTGCCGCCAGGCGGCCGGTGCGGTGCAGGCCGTACAGGGCGGCCGCGCACGCCAGGCCGAGCGCGAACAGCGTGATCCACGGCAGCGCGGGCATCCCGGCCGCGCGGGCGGCGTCGAGCGCGGCGCCCGTGCCCAGGTTTCCGACGGTGATGCCGATGCCGCAGATCGTGTTGTACAGCCCGTAGTGGGTGGCGACGCGGCGGTCACCGGAGAGGCGGACGATGGTGTCCATCTCGAACGGATAGGCGATCATCGTGCCGACGGCCAGCAGCAGCGCGGCGAGCGTCGGCGGAACCGCCGCAAGCAGCCACAGCCCGATCCCGGACTCCGGTACGGGCACTGCGGTGGCCAGCAGCAGAGGGACAAAGGCCAGGCCCATGGCCGCCAGCCCGCGCACGAGCGCCTGCCCGGGCTCGTACCGCGCCTTGCACCACGCCGTCACCCGCGTCTGACCGAGGATCGTGCTCAGCCCGGAGACCGCGAAGAGCACCGCTACCGCCGCCGTGCCGAACTCCCCGTCGCCGCCCAGCCGGCGCACCTCCAGCGGCAGCGCCAGGTAGACCTGGAAGGACAGGACGTATGAGCCGATCATGGCAACGGAGAACAGCAGGAACGGCCGGTTGGCGAGGATGCCGCGCCACTGGGCGAGCACACCCTGGCCGCCGTCGGTCCCCTGCCGCTTGGCGTCCTCAGCCCGCCGCGCGGGCAGCGCACGGATCTGTACGACGCTCAGCAGCGCGAAGATCCCGGCCGACACCAGGCAGGTGATGCGGAAGTCCACCCCGGTCAGCACCATGCCCACCAGCGGGCCAAGCAGGATGCCGGCCTGGTAGAACACGTTGAACAAGGCGAACGCCTCAACCCTGCGATCCCCCGCGTCGGCCGCGAGGTACGCCCGTACGGCGGGGTTGAACAGCGCCCCGGCCAGCCCGGTGGCAGCGGACGCGGCGAGCAGCGCGGGCAGGGAGTCGACCAGTCCGAGCGTCGCGAATCCGAGGGTACGCAGCACACACCCGGCGACGATCATCGGCTTGTAGCCGAGCCGGTCGGCGAGCGTCCCACCGACCAGGAACATGCCCTGTTGGCTGAAGTTCCGTACACCGAGAACGAGCCCCACGATCCAACCGGCGAGGCCGAGGGTGCCGGAGAGGTGGGCGGCCAGGTAGGGCATCAGCATGTAGAACCCGAGGTTGATGGTGAACTGATTCACCATCAACACCTGGACGCTGCGTTCGTACGACCGAACCTGCGTGAGCAGTCCCTTCACCGGCCCTCCTCCAAGGAGTCGGACGCGACACCCGGAGCGACGTCGGCAACGTCTTGTTCCGCGCCTTGCAGGATGAGGGGATCGACCACGGCTGTGCACCGGGTCCAGCGGGTGACCTCCTTCTCGTCCAAGCGGCCGATCAGCTCCGGTTCGGGCGCCGGGGGTGAGTCCAGCAGGCCGTGGGCGGCACAGTAGTCGTCGTCGTAGACCGTCCCCAGATAACGCTGCGGGCCATCAGGGAAGATCGCGACGATCCGTGCGTCCGCCGGCATCGTCCGGGCCAGCCAGCCGGCCACCAGCGCCACCGCACCGACACTCCATCCGCCGGTGGCGTAGTGGGAGGCGGCCAGTTGGCGGCACGTCCACACCGCCTCATGCGGGGCGACCCAGTGCACCTCGGAGAAGTTCTCGTAGGCGACGTTGCGGGGGTAGATGCTGGAGCCGAGTCCGCGCATCAGCCGGGGCCTGGCGGGCTGGCCGAAGATCGTCGAACCCGTCGTGTCCACGCCGACCACGGTCAGCTCCGGGTAGAGCTGGCGCAGCACCCGGGAGACGCCCGCGGAGTGGCCGCCGGTGCCGACGCTGCACACCAGCACGTCGATGTGGCCCATCTCGGAGGCCAGTTCGAGAGCCAGCGGGGTGTAGGCGGCGACATTGTCCGGGTTGTTGTACTGGTCAGGGCACCAGGAGCCGGGGTGCTGCTCCATCAGCAGCTGCACACGCTCACGGCGGGCCTGCTGCCATCCACCGGTCGGGTGGGGCTCGGAGACCACGTTGACCTGGGCGCCGTACGCGGTCAGCAGCCGGGTCATGGACAACTCCAGCCCCGGGTCGGTGACCAGGGTGACCGGATGGCCGTACACCATCCCGGCCAGCGCCAGCCCGAGACCCAGGGTCCCGCTGGTGGACTCGATGATCCGTCCGCCGGGCCGCAGGTCGCCACGGGCCCGTGCCCGCTCCACCATGTGCAGCGCCGGACGGTCCTTGATGCCGCCGGGGTTGAACCCCTCAAGCTTCGCCCAGAAGCCGCGCCCGGCCGGGGTCAGCGGCTCCGACACCCGCAGCAGCGGGGTGTTGCCCACCAGCCCGGACAGGGCGGCCTGGCCCGAGTTGACCGCGGCCTTGGTCAATGACTGCATGTCTGTGTTTTCGCTCTCGCTCGATGAATGCACGGGTGCGGGTTCATCTCGCGCGCCATGGCGACTGGGGCGGACCGCGGGTCCGCGTTCATGCCATGGGCGCGCGGCAGCCGACGAGTCGGTCGGCTGCGAGCGAGTGGTCTAGATCCGCCACCGCGACGTACGGACGAGCGCGACGCGGCCGGCGCGTGCCCTGCGACGTCTGCGCGATTCATGCCGTACGAGGGGTCTCCCCATCGCCAGGGACACGGCGACGAGTACGACCACGGCCATCACGCCGAGGGGAAGATCTTCGGTCGACTGGGCTGCCGTACGGACGATCGCGTCCGCTGCACAGTCCTCGGCCTCGTGGGGGCCGTGGGGCCCATGAGGCTCCCCGCCCGCGGCCGTCGCCGAAGAAGCGGCAGGCGCGGGCACCGACGCGTGCGTCTCCTCGGGCACACCGTGAATGACGGCGCACAGCATGAGCGCCATCGCGAAGGTGGCGCGGATCGCCGAGACGAATCGGCGCCACCGGAATGAGCCGCTTGGGGCCCATGGGGCGTACGCGGGCATACGGGAAGGTGTCGGCACAGGTCCTCCGCGCTGCTGCCACGTCTCCGACAAGGACGGAGTGAGGCGCAGAGAGTGGGTGGGGGCAGGACAGCATCGACGAACGTGACGCCCATCATGAGCACGGGATACGACGCTCGTCGCGCGCTACCAGCCGAACCGGTGACCACCGGCAGGCCGGTTGGAGTACTCCGTACTCCTAGACCTGCTGCACTACGGAGGCCGCTCTCAGAGCCGCTGGTGGCGCCCCGTCGATGGGCCCACCTGCGACAGGCACGCGCATGGTCGAGGCCTCATCGGCACTGGTTGATTCGCGAACCGACGCCGCAAAGCAGGGCGATACCAGGGCAGAACCCTGCTGAGGCTGACCGGATACACACTGTTCGCCAGGATGCGACGGTTCATCACCGCCATGGTGACCGTCGGCTTCCACAGCGAACAGGGGCACAGACTCGACGGCTGCGTGGCGAACGCCGTCGGCCGACAGTGCGACAGAGGCGATTGCGCTGGTGGCGAGGTGTCCCTTGGCGCTCTCCACGTGCCCGCCATGTGCCACGAGGACACCGAACAGGAGTACGGCCAAGGCCAGCACGCGCAGCAACGGACCCGCATCGGGGCGGGTCCTTACTGTGCGCCAAGGCGACCAAGCCGTAACCATGCCGTGATCCTAGCGGCTCCTCGGCAGCGATCGACCACCAGTCCTGAAACGTCGGTTAACTCGTCAGGCGAATGGCTTGTTTGCTGTGGCGAGTATGCGGGCGACTCCGGAGGCGGCGTCTGCACGTATGTGCACCGCCGGCACGACAGCGACGGTGACCCCTCGGCCGCGCGCCTCAGTGCGCGTGTCCGGCCTCTTCCTCGGCGGGCTTGGTCTGCGAGGGCTTCTCGGACTCGTCCACCGCGCCGCCCGCCTTCACCGTGAAGGCTGCCGTGCGCACCTCGCCCTTGTGCTGGAAGTCCAGGAACAGGCGGTACGTGCTGGCGCTTGGCGCCGTAGCCGTGAAGGAGACGTCGGGGCCGGGCTGGGTCTTGCCGTCGCCGGGCTCGCCGTTGGGGTGGACGTGCAGGTAGGCGAGGTCACCGGAGCGCAGAGCCACCAGGTGGCCGTAGGCACCCAGGTACGGCTGGAGGTCCCGGACCGGCTCGCCGTCCCTTGCCACCGTCAGAGTCAGTTCACTGGCCTTGCCGGGGGTCAGGCCGCCGTCGAGCTTCACCTCGTACCCGTCGATCCTCGCGGTGGTGTTGCGCCCGGGCAGTTCGGCGGGCTCGTACGTTCCGGACGCCGCGAGGTCCGCACCGAGGGTGAGTGCCTCGCCGCCCTTGGGCTTGAAGTCGGCGAAGACGCGGTAGCCGCCGGCCTTGGGCAGGTTCACGGGGGTGGACCAGGTGCCGTCGGCGGCCCGGGCGGGGTGCAGATGGCGGTAAACGGTCAGGTCGCGCGAGGCGAGGATCAGGTGGAGTTCCTTGTCGTGCTCGCGCTGGTACGCGGTGACCTTGCGACCGGTCCCGTCCTGTACGACGGCGAAGCGCAGCTCGGTCTTCTTGCCGGCCTCGACGCGCGGGGTCTTCAGGTCGAGTGTGTAGCCGTTCCTGGAGATCTCGAGGCCTCCCGGCGGTATGGCCGCATACCCCCCTCCCTTCGCCTCGTCGTGCCTGGCCGCCGCCTTCTCGTCCTGCCCGGCGGCGTGACCTTCAGCGCCGCCGTGGGTGCCGCTCTCCGGCTCGGGCGAGATCACGTCGACGGCGCCACCCACGCCATAGGCGGCGCCGAAGGTCGTGGCGAGCGCCGCGGCGAAGACGGTGATCCGCAGTCCGGTGTTCATGGCCAGCTCCTCATCTCGCGGCCGCTCAGCGTGCGACCGATGCAGCTCAACATACCCCCAGGGGGTATGAAGTCAAGTCTGATCCCCCTTGCGAGGAGATACCGGCAGGGGGTATATCTGGAGCCCTTGCCCATACCCCCGAGGGGTATAAGTCACCAGCTGTGGAGGATCCCCCATGTCGAACTGCTGCACCTCCGACGGAAGCTGCCACACCACCGCGGAGATCAAGACCACCTACAAGGTCGAGGGCGTTGGCAGTGCCCACTGCCAAGGCGTCGTCGCCAAGGCGGTGGGCGGCCTGGACGAGGTCACCGCGGTCGACGTCGAGATCGGCACTGGCCTGGTTACCGTGACGACCGCCGCCGAGCCCGACGAGGCGCTCGACGCGCTGATCGCCAAGACGGTCGACGAGGCCGGATACGACTTCACCGGCCGCGTGGCCGCCTGACCCACAAGCCTCGGCGGGCCGCCATGCCCGACCGGCCCCGCCCCTCCCCAGTGCAGATCGCATCCGTGAGCTCCGAGGAGCAGACATGACCACCACCACGCCCGGCACCGAGGTAGAACTCGCCATCGGCGGCATGACCTGCGCTTCGTGCGCCGCCCGGATCGAGAAGAAGCTCAACCGCATGGACGGGGTCGAGGCCACCGTCAACTACGCCACCGAGAAGGCCAAGGTCACCTTCCGCGAGGATGTCGCTGTCTCCGACCTGATCGCCACGGTCGAGGCCACCGGCTACACCGCACGCGAGCCCGAACCCATACGCACCGAGCCGGACGCCGACAGCGGCCCCTCACAGGACGAGAGCGACGAACTGCTGCCTCCGCGCCAGCGGTTGACCGCCGCGGTCGCGCTCGCCATCCCCGTCATCGCGATGGCCATGATCCCGGCGCTCCAGTTCGAGTACTGGCAGTGGCTCTCGCTCACGCTGGCGGCACCCGTGGTGACCTACGCCGCGTGGCCCTTCCACAAGGCCGCCTGGACCAACGCCAAGCACGGCGCCGCCACCATGGACACACTCATATCCGTCGGCACGTCAGCGGCGTTCCTCTGGTCCCTGTGGGCGCTGTTCTTCGGCACTGCCGGAACACCTGGCATGACCCACCCCTTCGAACTCACCATCGCCCGCACCGACGGCGCCGGGAACATCTACCTGGAGGCCGCGGCCGGCGTCACCGCCTTCATCCTGGCCGGCCGGTACTTCGAGGCCCGCTCCAAGCGGAAGGCCGGAGCGGCGCTGAAGGCGCTGCTGGAGCTGGGCGCGAAGGAAGTCACCGTACTGCGTGACGGACGCGAAGATCTCATCCCCGTCGGTGATCTGAAGGTCGGCGACCGGTTCCTCGTACGGCCTGGCGAGAAGATCGCCACCGACGGCGTCGTGGTCGAGGGCTCGTCCGCCGTCGACGCCTCCATGCTCACCGGCGAGTCCGTGCCGGTCGAGGTCGGCACCGGGGACGCCGTGACCGGCGCCACACTGAACGCCGGCGGCCGCTTGGTCGTCGAGGCCACCCGTGTCGGCGCCGACACCCAGCTCGCCCGCATGGCCAAGTTGGTGGAGGACGCGCAGAACGGCAAGGCCGCCGCCCAGCGGCTCGCCGACAAGATCTCCGCGGTCTTCGTCCCTGTAGTGATCGCCCTGGCGCTCGGCACCCTGGGCTTCTGGCTCGGCAACGGCGCGGGACTGACCGCCGCCTTCACCGCCGCAGTCGCCGTACTGATCATCGCCTGCCCGTGCGCCCTGGGCCTGGCCACGCCGACCGCCCTCATGGTCGGCACCGGGCGCGGCGCCCAGCTCGGCATCCTGATCAAGGGCCCCGAGGTCCTGGAGAGCACCCGCAAGGTCGACACCATCGTCCTGGACAAGACCGGCACCGTCACCACCGGCAAGATGACCCTGCTCGCCGTGCACACCGCCGACGGCACCAGCGAGGACGACGTCCTGCGCCTGGCGGGCGCCCTGGAGCACTCCTCCGAGCACCCCATCGCCCAGGCCGTCGCCTCCGGCGCCGCCGCTCGCGTCGGCACGCTGCCCACCCCGGAAGACTTCGCGAACATCGCAGGGCTTGGCGTCCAAGGCGTCGTCGCGGGCCACGCGGTCCTCGTCGGCCGGGAGAAGCTGCTGGACGAGTGGGTCATCGCCCTGCCGGAGGAGCTGCGGCGCGCCAAGGCCGAGGCCGAGGCGGCGGGGCGTACGGCCATCGCGGTCGCCTGGGATGGCGAGGCCCGCGCGGTGCTCGAAGTCGCGGACGCCCTCAAGGAGACCAGCCCGGAGGCCATCAAGCGGCTGCGCGCCCTCGGCCTGACCCCGATCCTGCTGACCGGCGACAACAAGGCGGTCGCCGAGGCCGTCGCCGCGGAGGTGGGCATCGCGCCCGAGCACGTCATCGCCGAGGTCATGCCGCAGGACAAGGTCGACGCCGTCAAGCGCCTGCAGAACGAAGGCCGTTCGGTCGCGATGGTCGGCGACGGCGTCAACGACGCCGCCGCCCTGGCCCAGGCCGACCTGGGTCTGGCGATGGGAACGGGGACGGACGCCGCGATCGAGGCGGGCGACCTGACGTTGGTGCGGGGCGACCTGCGGGTCGCGGCGGACGCCATCCGCCTCTCCCGTAAGACGCTGGGCACCATCAGGTCCAACCTCTTCTGGGCCTTCGCCTACAACGTCGCCGCCCTGCCGCTGGCCGCCGCCGGCCTGCTCAACCCGATGATCGCGGGCGCGGCCATGGCCTTCTCCTCGGTGTTCGTGGTCGGCAACAGCCTGCGACTGCGCGGCTTCCAGCCCGCCGACCGCTGAGCCGCCGACGAGGAAGGGGAGATCACCGTGCCCGGACACCACGCCCAACAGGACGACATACTCCGACGGCTGCGCCGGATCGAGGGCCAGGTGCGAGGACTGCAGCGCATGGTCGAAGAGGACGCGTACTGCATCAACGTCCTCACCCAGGTCGCCGCCACCAACGCCGCGCTCCAGTCCTGCGCCCTGGTGTTGCTGGAGGAGCACCTCAACGGCTGCGTCACAGAGGCGATCGTGGAGGGCAGCGAACAAGCCCAGGCAAAGGTCAGCGAGGCATCACAGGCGATCGCCCGGCTCGTACGTGCGTGACAGAGAGCCCGGACCCGGCGGAACAGCGCTCGGGCCCGGGCTCCGACGTTTCTGGCTCTGCACGTTCATCCCGGCCACGGACGGATGAGTGCGCTCCGCGGTCCGGTTTACGGCCTCAGCCATCGGAGCACGCGCTGCAGGAGACGAGCAGTAGATGGTCGGCTCTTCGACGCGGACCGTCGTTGCCCGGACTGGCCGGTCCGCGCTCGTGCTGCTTCGACCTGCTTCGGCGTCCACCGCTCGGCCCGGCGCACCGTGCTGTCGCGGATCCAGCGATCGACAGGGATAGCTCCAATTCCCGATGGACGGGCTGAGCGTGACCGACGCACCGTCGAAGGTGAGGCGCCAGTCAGTGGGGCCGAGCGGGGTCACGACCTTGCTGCCACACCCGCAGCAGCACAGATGGACCACCGTCGTGACCTGCGGGGACACGTAGAGGACGCCGGAATCGAGCCGCTCGGGAATGTCCCCGAGCAGCAGCCGATCCCGCACCCCGGCAACCACGTCGTAGGCCGTGACGAGCTGGTCCAGATGACTTGAGTCCGACGGGATCTTCGCCCTCGCTGCCTCACTCACACGCCAACAGCAGCACTGTCCGACCCACAGCGGGGCCACTCTTCGGATCTGATCGCAACACAGCGTCACGGAACCAAGATCCGCCAACTAGCGTGCTCATCCGCCAACTAAAAATGTCGGTCGCAACTGTGACCGAGAACTCTAGTTGGCGAATCATGGACTGAGACGCGCAGGTCGGGAGCGGGTGGAGAATCCTTGTTGGCAAATCATGAGAGACATAGTTGGCCAATGATGGGTTTGGATGCTCACTGTGAGTGAGTGACGGGGCGAGCCGGTTCCTCGTCGGCGATGCCGAGCGCCTGGTGAACTCGATCCCGTAGGCGCGGGACGTTCGGGGTTGGAAACGCCGATCTGGCATCCCGTAAGGCGCTCTACGAGTTCGTCCGCTTGGTCGCGGAGCGGACGGCGCCCGCCGAGGAGGGGGATGTTCCTGCCGGTACCCCGTTCTGGCAGCTGCGGGAGGCGCTCAGGTCGGATGGCCTGGATCTTGTCGCGGAGTACGAGACCACCGAGGAGATGTGGGGCAGGTCCAGGTCGCGGCTGCTTGGTGCGCGTCTCCTGCCTCTCGACGGGCCCCGCGCGCCGCTGAGTGACGAGATCACAGCGCTGGAGCACGAATTCGACCGGCTCGGGTTGACCGTCGCCAGGAACTGCTACCGCCAGGCCGTGGACAATTTGGTGGAGCAGCGTTTCGAGGCGGCGAACGGCCAGTTGAGAGCGATGTTCGAGGCTGTCGCCGTGAAGGCCTCGACCGTCAGCCTGGCCCCGGGCACGCAATCCTGCTACCCACTGGGCTCGCCTCGGCAGGGCGGTGTGCCTCGGAATCAGCCGTTGTCCGTGCCGGTCCAGCTGTGCTGGCCCTGGAGCAGGACGCTGCTGGGTGTCACGCCGAATGCCTGCTTGAAGGCTGTGCTGAAGTGGCCCATGTTGTTGAAGCCCCAGCGGAAGGCAACGTCGGTGACCGTCGTGCCGCCATGCGCACGTGAGAGGTCCCGGTAGCAGGCCTTCAGGCGACGCTCCCGGACCCAGCGACCCACTGTTGCGCCCGTACCGGCATGAGCGAGATGCAGCGTGCGAACGGAGATGTCGAACGCCGCGGCGATGGAGGAAGCGCAAAGGTCCGGATCATCCAGGTGATCCTCGATGTACCGGCGGGTCCGTATGACCAGCGCCTCGCGGGCGCTGCTGGAAACAGGCTGCTCCGGAGCGGGGACGAGGGCCGTTTCGAGGGTGTCGAAGAAGGTCTGGGAGGCAATGGCCAGATCCGTGTCGGACAGGTGGTCGAACTCGCGCGTGATGGCCTGTAGCTGAGCGGCAGCGATCGAGGCGAGCCCTGACCCTGGCCGCACGGAAACGACACCGTCGGCGCGGGAGGCACTTCCGGCAATCGCCTGGGGCAGCCGCTCGCGGGGCAGGAGCAGGTACAGCTCACGGTGGTCCCCCACGGCCTCGAAGTCGTGCGCCAGTTCACTGTCCCAAACCAGCAGGTCGCCGGGACCGAGTTCGACCTCGCTGCCGCCGACGTACCGGCACGTCAGCCGTCCGGAGAGGGTCACGAGGACGCCCACGAGCGGGCCCTCGCTCGTGGCTGCCTGTCGGCCGGTGATTCGGCCGCAGCGGAGTTCTCCGACGGTCAGCTGGTCCAGCCTCCGGTACCGCACTGACACGCCGAAGGGTTCGGGCTCTGAGAACGACAGTGCCCAGCCCAGGTGCAGCTGGGACATCTTGCTGCTCCAGGCGTCCGGGACGTGATCTTGTGGGGACCCGTGGGTTGACCAGGTCAGGGCTGCTGTCATGCGCCATCACCTTCGTCGGCGTATGCATCGAGTGAAACCCGTTCCGCCGGGTCGTGACAAGCGCCCGTGCCGTCTGACGGACCAGCCGTCGGGCGCGGGATGCACGAATGCGGAACCCGGAGTGCGCTCTCACGGAAGCACGGTGGCCGGATGTTGCCCAGAGTTTGCCGCAACGTAAAAAGCGTAGAGCCGCGGCGCCAGCGCCTCGACTCATCACGGAAGGGAAGCAGCCGTGAGCGATCGCCGACCGGTTGTCATCTATGGAGCCAGTGGCTACACCGGCCGCCTGGTGGCCGAATACCTGCGCGAGTACAGCATTCCGTTCGTGGCAGCCGGCCGGAACAAGGCCAGGCTGCAGGAGATCATGAACGCCGTCCCGGGCATCGAGACGGCCGACTACGAGATCGCCGAGGTCGACGGCTCCGTCGAGTCCCTGGCCGCGCTCTTCGAAGGCAGGAAGGTCGTCTGCAACACGGTCGGCCCCTTCCTGCGGCACGCGCCCGCAGTACTCGAGGCCGCGCTGCGCGCGGGCTGTCACTATCTCGACACCGCCGGTGAGCAGTCCCACCAGCTCGCGGTCCTGGACGAGTGGGGCCCGAAGTACGCAGCAGCCGGACTTGCCGTGTCCACCGCCGTCTCCATGCAGTACGCGGTTCCCGACATCGTCGCCCGCATCGTCCTGGAGACCCCCGGCATCGACACGCTTGAGATCGGCCAGTACACCCGGAACATCCCGACGGTCGGATCGACGCAGTCGATGTTCGACGTGATCCGCAAGGACGCCTACTACCTGGAAGACAACGTCCTCAAGAAGTACGACGGCATCGTCCAGCAGGACATGGTCGTGCCCGGCACCACCCTGGTGGTCCCCGGCCTGAACTGGGGCGGCACCGCCATGCCGGTGTTCTTCCGGGACGACCGCCGCGTACGCACCTGCCGCATGTTCGTGGCGATGCAGAACGAGAAGGGTGACATCCCCCAGCGGGTACGCGAAGCGGAGCGCATGTTCAAGGTCCTCTTCCAGTGGCTGCCCGAGGAGGAGCTCTACCCGGCGCTCGACAAGGTGGCTGCCACCATGACGCCGGATACACCGGCCCGTGAGAACCGGCAGGTGAATCGTTCGGTCGACTGGTGCACGGGCCGCGGCAACAACGTCACGGCACGGGCGGTCATCCACGGCACGTCCGGATACCAGATCACCGGCCTGGTCCAGGCCTACGCCGCGATGCGGCTGCTGGGCAACACCTTCAACGGGGTCGGGTTCCGCTCGCCCGCGCAGCTGGTGGGACACCGTGAGCTCATGGGGGCTCTGGAGGCGTACGGGCTGGCGCGTGTGACCGAGGAGAGCGCGGCGTGACCAGCAGCTCACAGGTGTGGGTCGCCGGGGTCGGCATGACCCGGTTCGGGGTCCGGCCGGAGGCCTCGGTCAAGGACCTGACCCGGGAAGCGGTGACCGAGGCGCTGGCCGACGCCGGTGCCGAGCTCGGCGCCGTGCAGGCCGCGTACTTCGGCAACACCTGCCAGGACGTGCTCGAGGGGCAGGTCGTGGTCGCCGGCCAGATGGCGCTGCGCTCGATGGGCTTCGAGCGCATCCCGGTGGTCAATGTCGAGAACGCGTGCGCCACCGGCGCCACCGCGCTGCACCAGGCGATCATGCATGTGCGCTCCGGCGCGGCCGATGTCGTGCTCGCGGTCGGCGCCGAGAAGCTGAGCATCGGCGACAAGCGCAAGGCACTCGGAGTGTTCGACGGCGGCATGGACGTCTCGGACCCCGAGGGCGTGCGCGCCCTACTGACCGAACTCGGCGGCGAGCTTCCCGACGACGGCAAGCCGCGCAGCGTGTTCATGGACTACTACGCGGCACTCGCCCAGGCGCACATGGACGCCTTCGGCACGACCCAGAAGCAGCTCGCGGTCATCTCCGAGAAGAACCACGCGCACGCGGTGCACAACCCGCTCGCGCACTTCCGCGAGGAGATGTCGGCGGCGGACATCCTCGCGGCCCGGCCCGTCGTGGGGCCGCTCACGGTTCCGATGTGTGCGCCGCTCACCGACGGCGCGGCGGCGGCCATCGTCTGCAACGCCGCAGGCCTGCGACGGCTGGGCGCTCAGCACCCGATCCGGGTACTGGCCGCGGTGCTGGGCACCGGAACGGTGCGCCCGCTGTCGGCCTGGGACCGCTCGGCCACCCGGCTCGCCGCCCTGCAGGCCTACGAGGAGGCAGGCGTGGGGCCGGAGGACGTGTCGGTGGCAGAGGTCCACGATGCGTCGGCGTTCGGTGAACTCCTGCAGACCGAGCTGGTGGGGTTCTGCGAGATCGGTTCGGGCGGTGAGTTCGCGGAGTCCGGCGCCAGCCGGCTCGGCGGCCGCCTTCCCGTCAACCCGTCCGGAGGGCTGGAGTCCAAGGGCCACCCCATGGGCGCCTCCGGCCTCGCGCAGATCTACGAGCTCGTCCACCAGCTCCGCGGTACCTGCGGAGCCCGCCAGGTCCCCGACGCCCGCATCGCCCTCGCGGAGAACGGCGGCGGCCTGTACGCCGGCGAGGAAGCCGCCGCCGCGATCACCATCCTCAGCCCCTGACCGTCCGCCTGCACCAACCGAGGAGTCAGCGATGACCTATCAGACACTCAACGTCCGGCGTGACGGCCGGATCCTCTACGTCGACTTCAACCATCCGCCGGTCAACCTGATGACCTTCCAGATGGCCGGGGAACTTTTCGACCTCGGCGGGTCACTCGTCACCGACCGGGAGACGGCGGTGGTGGTCTTCGGCAGCGCCAACCCGGAGTTCTTCATCGCCCACTTCGACCTGGGCGACATCCTCCGGATGGACAGCGACCCGTCGGTTCCGCAGAGCCGCTACGACGACATCAACGCCCTGCAGGCCCTGACGACCATGTGGCAGAACCTGCCCCAGGTGACCATCAGCGTGGTCGACGGGATCTGCCGCGGCGCCGGACTGGAGTTCCTGCTCGCGACGGACCTGCGGTTCGCCACGCCGGAGAGCCGGTTCGCCCTGCCCGAGACGAGCGGCGGCATCCTGCCCGCCGGCGGCGGTACGACACGACTGGCGATGCAGATCGGCCCGGCCCGCGCCCGCGAGGTGATCCTTTCGGCCCGTGACTTCACCGGTGAGGAGGCCGCGGCCTACGGCATCGTCAGCCGCGCGCTCCCGCGCGAGGAGTTGAACGCCTACACCGACACCCTGGCGCGCGACATCGCCAAGCGCCCGGCGAGCACGGTCGCCGCGGTGAACGAGGTGTTCAAGGACGTCTACGGCGCCCTGGTCGACGCCCAGTTCGCCGGCTTCGCCGCGGAGAACACCGCGCTGCGGAACCTGCTCGAGGTTCCCGGCACCAAGGAGGCCCTGCAGCTGATGACCGGCCTGCAGGACCTGGAGCACGAACGGGACCTGCCCGCGGCGATCGCCGCCGCGCAGTAGCGCCAGCCGCCCACAGGAACGCGAAGAGGACGACACAGTCATGACACAGCAAGGCAAGGGCGCGGCATCGGTACGGCCCGGGCTGCCGTTCGTGGAACAGAGCGGTTTCGAGATCCTCGGCGAGGAGGAGCGCGCCGTCCAGCAGGCGATGCACAAGTTCGCGCGCGAGGTGATGCGCCCGGCGGGTATCGCCATCGACAAGCTGAGCGCCGATGAAGTGATCGCACAGGGCTCTCCGTACTGGGAGTTCATGGCGACGGCCGCGGCGTCGGGAATCGAGTTCGACGCGGCCTCGGACGACGTGCCGCCGCAGGAGCTGGCCAAGCTCCAGGCGATCGTCGTCGAGGAGTTCGGCTGGGGTGACGCGGGCCTCGCGGTCTCGCTGGCGGCCGCCGCCTTCCCGAACATGATGGCCAAGCGAGCCGGCAACCAGGAACTGGTCGAGCTGACGGCGGGCAAGATCGGCGCCTGGGTCGCCAGCCAGCCGGACCGCGGTTCGGACGGCACGATGCTCTACCCCGCCGAGCGCCACGCCCTCGCCCCGCAGGGCAACAAGGGCAACCTGACCGCGAAGATCAGCGGCGGCGACATCGTGATCAACGGGCAGAGCTCCGCCTGGGTCTCCAACGGCCCGGTCGCCCAGGTCGCGATCCTGTCCATCGTCGCCGACTACGGCGATGGGTACTTCGACAGCGAGGGCCACCCGCACGGCGTCGAGGTCGTCGTTCCCCTCGACCTGCCCGGGGTGACCCACGGCAAGCCGTTGGAGAAGCTGGGCAAGCGGGCCCTGCCCCAGGGTGAGCTGTTCTTCGACGACGTCAAGGTCCCCGTGCGGTACGCCGTTTCACTCGGCGACGACTACTGGCACGGCCACGCCTCCACCTGGTCCACGGCGGGTGTGGCGATGGGCGAGCTCATGACGGGGCTGGCCCGGGCGGCCCTCGAGTACGCGCTGGAGTACGTCCACGAGCGCCGCCAGGGCGGCGCGCTGCTGGCCGAGCACCAGATGGTGCAGAGCCGTCTCGGCGCCATGGCCCGCAAGGTGGAGACGATGCGCGCACTGGCCCGGCGGGCCGCCGAGTACACCGCGCTGTCGCCGGCCAAGCACCCCTACTACACCGGCGGAACCAAGGTCACCTGCACCGACCTCGCGTTCGAGGTGGCCGATGAGGCCCTGCAGCTGTTCGGCGGCAACGGACTGACCCGCGAGTACCCGATGGAGAAGCTCTTCCGCGACGCCCGGGCGGCCCGTATCGAGGACGGCGAGAACCATCTGCTCAACATGAAGTTCGGCTACCTGAACACGCAGCTGTACAAGGGCGGACGGATCGGGTCCTGACCGCACCAGGCGGGTACCGCCGGCTTCGTCGGTTCCCGCCATCCGGGCCCGGACGGTCCTCGCCATGCCAGGACCGTCCGTTCCCGTGCGCCCCGGCGGGCACTTGGCCGCGGCGCGTCACGGCACGCCGCACCCTACGGCGCGGGGCGCGACAGTCCCACAGACCAGTACGACCGACCGATCCCCGCATCTCGGGGTCGACTCCACAGATAAGGAACCACCAGCATGGCTGTGACCGACTTCTTCGACCGCGGCTGGCGCGCCTACCCGGACCGGGTGGCCTTCATCTCGGGGGAGCAGACGTTCACCTACACCGAGATCGGTGAGCTTTCGTGCCGCGTGGGGAACGCCTTGCTCGCACGTGGCATCGAGCCCGAGACCAAGGGCGCGGTTCTCGCCGCCAACGATCCCCTCGCGTGGGCCTGTGTTCTTGGCATGTGGAGGGCGGGGATGGCCTGGGTCCCGGTCAACCCCGCATACCCCAAGGAGGAGATCCAGCGGATGCTGGACACCTTCGACTGCGAGGTGCTGTTCTGCCACGAGCAGTTCCTGCCGGTCGTGGAGCAGCTCCGCCCAGAACTGAAGCAACTGAAGACCGTGATCGCGCTGAGCGGGGACGCGCAAGCCCTGTCGGCGGCGGACGCGGTTCTGCTCGAGTCGTTCACCGAGGGAGCGTCCAGCGAGCTTCCCGACTACATCCCGGATGCGGACGTGGTGGCCGGGATCATGCCGACCGGCGGGACCACCGGGGCGCCGAAGGGTGCGATGAACACGCACCGGAGCCTTACCGTCAGCGCACTGCACCACATGTTCGCCGCGCCGTACTCCTCGGACGAGCCGATCGTGAACCTGGTCGCCGCGCCGATGACCCACGCCGCGGGCACCCTCACGCTGCCGGTCACGGCCCGCGGCGGCACGATCGTGGTGATGCACCGCCCCGACCCGCTCGAACTGCTCGACCTCCTGGAGAAGCACCGCGTCACGGAGCTGTACCTGCCGCCCACCGTCATCTACCGGATACTGGAGATACCGGGCATCGAGCAGCGGGACTTCTCCTCGCTGAAGTACTTCACCTACGGTGCGGCCCCCATGTCCACCGAGAAGCTGCGTCGCGCGATCGACGTCTTCGGCCCGGTGATGTTCCAGGGGTACGGTCAGGCGGAGGCCCCCACGGCGATCGCCTTCCTGCGCCCCGAGGAGCACTTCCGCAACGGTGAGATCGCCGACGACGCCAGGCTGTCGGCGACGGGGCGGCCCGCACCGCTGGTGCGCGTCGAGATCCTCGACGAGAACGGCACCATCCTGCCCACCGGGGAGACCGGCGAAATCTGCGTGCGCGGCGACTTGTTGATGAAGGGGTACTACAACGCCCCGGAGAAGACCGCGGAGACCATCGTCGACGGGTGGCTGCACACCGGCGACGTCGGCTACCTCGACCACGAGGGCTTCCTGCACATCACCGACCGCAAGAAGGACATGATCATCTCGGGTGGCTTCAATGTCTACCCGAGCGAGGTGGAGCAGGTCATCTGGACGCATCCGGCAGTGCAGGACTGCGCCGTGATCGGCACCCCGCACGCAGACTGGGGCGAGGCGGTCACCGCCGTGGTCGAACTGAACGACGCTGCGCAGCTGACGGAGGAGGAGCTGGTGGCCTTCTGCCGGCCGAAGCTCGGCGGCATCAAGACACCGAAGAAGATCGTGTTCGTCGACGCCCTACCCCGCAGCGCCAACGGGAAGGTGCTCAAGAAGGACATCCGCGAGCCCTTCTGGCGCGGGCACGAGCGGAAGATCTGACCGGCCATGGCGGACCCGACAGGCAAGGATCAACGGATGGCCCAACCTGTGGCGGTGATCACGGGCGCGGCCAGTGGAATCGGCCTCGCTGTGACGCGGCGGTTGGCGCGCACGCACCGGGTCGCGCTGCTGGACATCGACGGTGACGCGGTTCGGCAGGCCGCAAGGGATCTGGGAGGTACGGCTCTCGCGCTTCGGTGCGACATCACCGACCCGGAGTCGGTCGAGGCCGCCGTGCGAGCCGTGGTCGAGGAGTTCGGGGCCATCGATGTCGCCGTGTCCAATGCGGGTATCGGTCCGGTGGGCACGGCACGGCACCTCGATCCGTCGGTGCTCGCCACGGTGCTCGACGTCAACGTGACCGGCAACTGGCGGTTCATCCGGGAATGCCTGCCCCACCTCATCGCCAGCCGAGGGTACGTACTCGGCGTGGCCTCGGCCGCATCGATCTTCGCCCCGCCCGGCGAGGGCATGTACGCGGCGAGCAAGGCGGGACTGGAGGCTCTGCTGGACGTGTTCCGGGTCGAGGTGGCTCACCTCGGCGTCGGCGTAGGCGTCGCCTACCCGATGTTCATCGACACGCCGATGGTGCGCGACGCCGACCACGAGCACGCGGACTTCGCCCGGACGCGGGCGCGGCTGCCCGGGGCTGCCGGCAAGACCTTCCCGGTGTCGCTGGCCGCCGACCGCATCGTGCGGGGCATCCAGCGAAGGCAGCGCCGGGTGTTCATCCCGGGTTCACTGCGTCTGCAATACCTGCTGCGCGGCTTCCTTTCCGCTTTGCTGGACCGGAAACTGCAGCCGATCGCCGTCGAGGTGGATCAGCTCACCGAACAGAAGGTTGCCGGTAGAGGTGCTGCCGCGGGCGGCTGGAGCGAGGCCGTGCTGAGATCACAGAAATCTCAGCCGGGAGGAGACTGAACGGACCTGAACTCAGGGAATGGACTGTTCGGCCCAGATGGTCTTGCCTGTGAGGGTGTTGCGGGTGCCCCATCGTCGCGTGAGCTCGGCGACAAGGAAAGGGCCGCGACCGCCCTCGTCGAAGACGCGTGCGCGGCGCAGGTGGGGGCTGGTGTTGCTGGCGTCGGAGACCTCGCAGATCAGGGTCTGTTCCTTGATGAGGCGAAGCCTGATCGGCTCCGTGGCATACCGGATCGCGTTGGTGACCAATTCGCTCCGCACTGATCCGCCGGCACGAGGCGGGCCGAGCGCGGCTGCCCGGTCATGACGTCGCCGCGGACTCTCGTCGCGGCGACGTTGCGTTGTCCTGCGCCTGCTGGCTGTGGTCGTCGTCACGCGGCTCACCGCTGCCACCCGGTCGGTACCGCCCCTGTGCCGTGGTCCGAGGCGCGGGTGGGACACGGAGGCCGGAACGTGTGCTGCACAGCGGCACACGCGCTATGGCCGGACGCCCCCTCGGGGCGAACGTGGCCCCGTGCTTGCCGCAACCGCCATCTCCCAGAGCGCCATCGACCCTCTGTCAGGGCTGGTGCTGCGCGACGTACCGGAGCCTCGCCCGAAGCCCGGGTGGTCCCGGGTCCGTGTCGTGGCCTCCTCACTGAACATGCACGACCTGGTGCGCCCGCTCCGGGACCGCCCGGTGCAGGTCGACCGCGAGACGCTCACCCTCGGCTACGGTGGCGTCTACTCCTCCTTCCTGCGCCACGCCGAGGTGGCGGCCGAGCGTTACGGCGTCGACGCGCGCACGCTGCTGCTGGAGGTCGGACGCCGGGTGCTGTCCTCGGCCGTGCGCTCGAAACCGGCACCGCAAAGACAATGACGACTGTTGCGACGGAGAACATTCCATGGAGCTCATGCGAGCTGCTCGCTTGCACTTCCCCACCCACACGCTGACCGTCGAGGATGTTCCCAAGCCTGTCCCGGGCCCGGGACAGGTGCTGATCAAGGTAGCCGCGGCCGGGGTGTGCATGTCCGACGTGCACCTCATCGACGGCACCCTCGGCCTCCCGCCGCACCTCAAGGGTGACACCGTCACCCTCGGGCACGAGGTCTCCGGCACCATCGTCGAGCTGGGCCCCGAGGTGACCGCCTGCCAGGTCGGTCAGCGCGTGGTCCTGCAGGGCGGGGACATCAAGGACGGCCAGATGCACACGCGCGGGGTCGACTTCGACGGTGGGTGGGCCGAGTACGCCCTGGTGAGCGCGGGGGGCGTCGTCCCCTTGCCCGACTCGATCCCGTTCGAGCAGGCGGCGATCATCCCCGATGCCGTGTCGACTCCTTGGGACGCCATCGTCCGCACCGCGGACATCCGGCCGGGCGAGGCAGCGGGTGTGTGGGGGGTCGGAGGTCTGGGCATCCACGCGGTGCAGCTGCTGCGGGCTGTCGGCGCCTTCCCGATCGTGGCGGCCGACCCGGCCCCGGCGGCGCGTGAGCGCGCCCGGCGGATGGGGGCAGACCTCGTTGTCGACTCCGCCGACCCCACCTTCCGGGAGCAGGTGCTCGACATCACCAAGGGCAGCGGACTGAACGCCGCCTTCGACTTCGCCGGTGTCTCGGCGGTGCACGAGCAGGCGCTGACCGTTCTGGGGCCGGGGGGCCGCCTCGTCCTGGTCGGGCTGTCCGGGCGTCCCCTCGCCTTCAGCGACAGCACCACCTTCAGCTACCTGAAGCACCAGGTCAGGGGGCACTTCGGCACGGAACTCGACTCGGTGCTGCGGCTCGTGGACCTGGTGGCAGGCGGGCGCCTCGACTTCTCCGCTTCCGTCACGGAGGTGCTGCCCCTGGAGCAGGCGAACGTGGCCGTGCAGCGCTTGCACACCAAGGAAGGCAATCCGATCAGGCTGGTCCTTCAGCCCTGACCTGCACATGACGGTCGGACGCGTCTGACCTTTTGCACGGCGCAAGCTTCGGTGCCCCTGGGAAGGGCACCGAAGCTTGCGTCGTCATACCTGTCTGGTGGCTGTCCGGGGCTGTGCTGCGCCCGGGCGAGGAATCAGCTGTCGCCCTCTCCTTCGAGCTGGTGGAAGGGTCAGGTGTCGGCCGGGGACTTCGTGCGCTATCCGGGCGACCGTCCGCACGTCTGGCGTGCGAGATGTTGACGTGGTACCAGTCGGAGGCGAACGCGTCGCAGAGCCGGCGCGAACCGGGCGGGCTCGAAGCGGCGGTCGGCGCTCGCGACGGAGAAGGCGGCCACGGGTCGCCCGGCCGACGCGGGCCAGAACCTCGGGCTCGGGGTCGATCCTGCCGATCAGGTCCAACTTCCTCGACATGACCGACGACCTGCTCGCCGAGCCGCTTCCAGGCCAAAGAGTGCCGATCTGGCCGTCGATCTGGTTGCCCATCACCACATCGACGCCCAGGCCCTCGCACTGGTGGACGACGCGCTGCCGGGTGCGCTGACCTTCAGGTGGAGGTGGGCGGGGCGCCACGCGTGCCAGCTGGCACGCCGAGCTGTACTCCACCCCCCTCGGCTGGCGCATGGTCAACCCGAGGATGGACCCGCAGTGGACCATCCCCCTGGGCGAGTCCGCCGAGCTCATCGCCGACAAGCACAAGATCAGCCGCGAGCAGCAGGACGAGTTCGCCCTGCACAGCCACCGCAAGGCCGCCGCAGCTCAGCGACAGGGCCTGTTCGACGCCGAGATCGTCCCCGTCACCATCCCGCAACGCAAGGGCGACCCGGTCTCGCATCCGGATCAGCGCCGGGCGCCGCCGTGCGTCCGCGCCACGCTGACACCGCCAGTGCCGGGCTGCACGCGCGGCACGCACGACCTCGTCGGCCCGCTGCACGGTCATCACCTGCTCCCGATCGGCCACCAGCCGGGTGACCGGATCGTGCCGTTCTCGGTGCGGAAGGACGGCTTGAGCTTGGCCATCGCCTCCAGCGAGGCGCCCGGCCGGACGCCCTCGTCGCGGTCGCCATTCCGGTAGGCCCGGCGCGAACTGCGCGTACAGGCCATCGGCGTCGGCCTGCCAGATGTCGACCAGGGCGCCGGGCAGCGGGGTGCCGTCGGCGCTGCGCACCTGGCCCTGGAAGAGGAGGGGGGTACCGCTCTCGCCCTCGCGCATGGGCAGGGTGGCGTCCGCGCGGTGTGGGTCATCACCACGATCACTTGGCGGGCGCCGTGGACCAGGTCCATCGCCCCGCCGATTCGGCCGGGAAGGGGCCGGTCGGACTTGGGCAGCACGTAGGGCGCGCGGGTCATGGACTCCACCCCGCCCACCACGATGACGCTCGCGTCTCCGAGCGCGATCGCCCGGTAGCCCTGGATGACGGCCTGGGTCACATCCCCGAGTTGGACCCGGCCGCCATAGGCGACGTGTATTTCGGCAACGCCAACGGTGCCGGTGGGCGAGCTGGTGGGCGACGGTGACGGTGAGGCGGGCTCCAGAGGTGCCGAGGGGGTGGCCGAGGGCGATGGCGCCGCCAGGAGCCGCAGTGAAACGCCGCCCTCTGCTGCATCACCGGGTGCTCGGTCCCAGCGTGCTCATCCGCCAACTATGAAGAGATTGCATAAACGTGCAGGGAAACGTATAGTCATGCCGTCCAGAAGGAGGAGACCATGGCGGTACGTGCGGCAGTGGCCGGAGCGAGCGGGTACGCGGGCGGCGAGGTGCTGCGCCTGCTCCTCGCGCACCCCGAGGTCGAGATCGGCGCGCTGACCGGCCATTCCAACGCCGGCCAGAAGCTGGGCCCGCTCCAGCCGCACCTGTTCCCGCTGGCCGACCGCGTCCTTCAGGAGACCACCGCCGAGGCGCTCTCCGGACACGACGTCGTCTTCCTCGCCCTCCCGCACGGCCAGTCCGCCGCCGTCGCCGAACAGCTCGGCCCGGACGTCCTCGTCGTCGACATGGGCGCCGACTTCCGGCTGAAGGACCCGGCCGACTGGGAGCGGTTCTACGGCTCGCCGCACGCCGGGACCTGGCCCTACGGGCTCCCCGAACTGCCGGGCGGCCGCACCGCGCTGGAGGGGTCCAAGCGCATCGCGGTCCCCGGCTGCTACCCCACGGCCGTCTCCCTCGCGCTCTACCCGGCGTACGCGGCGGGACTGGCCGAGCACGAGGCCGTGATCGTCGCCGCCTCCGGCACCTCCGGCGCCGGCAAGGCGCCCAAGCCTCATCTGCTGGGCTCGGAGGTCATGGGCTCCATGTCGCCGTACGGCGTCGGCGGCGGCCACCGGCACACGCCCGAGATGATCCAGAACCTCAGCGCGGCGGCGGGGGAGCGGGTCGCGGTCTCCTTCACGCCGACCCTGGCGCCGATGCCCCGCGGGATCCTCGCCACGTGCAGCGCCGCCGCGAAGCCGGGAGTCACGGCCGAGTCCCTGCGCGCCGCCTACGAGAAGGCCTACGCCGACGAGCCGTTCGTCCGGCTGCTCCCCGAGGGGCAGTGGCCCGCCACGGCCTCCGTCCACGGTTCCAACACCGTTCAGGTGCAGGTCGCGTACGACGAGTCGGTCGGCCGGATCATCGTCATCAGCGCCATCGACAATCTGACCAAGGGCACCGCGGGCGGTGCCGTCCAGAGCATGAACATCGCCCTCGGACTCCCCGAGGAGCTGGGTCTTCCCACGATCGGAGTCGCACCGTGAGCGTCACGGCAGCCAAGGGATTCACGGCGGCGGGCATCGCCGCCGGGATCAAGGAGAACGGCAACCCGGACCTGGCCCTCGTGGTCAACACCGGTCCGCGCCGCGCCGCCGCGGGCGTCTTCACCTCCAACCGCGTGAAGGCCGCGCCGGTCCAGTGGTCCGAGCAGGTCCTCAAGAGCGGCCAGGTCTCCGCCGTCGTCCTCAACTCCGGCGGCGCCAACGCCTGTACGGGACCGAAGGGCTTCCAGGACACCCACGCGACCGCCGAGAAGGTCGCCGAGGTCCTCGGCCGCGGCGCCATCGAGGTCGCCGTCTGCTCCACCGGCCTCATCGGTGTGCTGCTGCCCATGGACAAGCTGCTGCCGGGCGTCGAGACCGCCGCGGCCGCGCTGAGCGAGCACGGCGGCGAGAAGGCCGCCATCGCCATCAAGACCACCGACACCGTCCACAAGACGTCCGTGGTCCAGGGCGACGGCTGGACGGTCGGCGGCATGGCCAAGGGCGCCGGCATGCTCGCCCCCGGCCTCGCCACCATGCTCGTCGTGCTCACCACCGACGCCGACCTCGACGGCGCGGTCCTGGACAAGGCGCTGCGCGCCGCCACCAAGGTGACCTTCGACCGGGTCGACTCAGACGGCTGCATGTCCACCAACGACACCGTGCTCCTGCTCGCCTCCGGCGCCGCCGGGGTCACCCCGGAGTACGAGGAGTTCGCGGCCGCCGTACGGGCCGTCTGCGACGACCTCGGCCAGCAGCTGATCCGGGACGCCGAGGGCGCCAGCAAGGACATCAAGGTCGAGGTGATCAACGCCGCGACCGAGGACGACGCCGTCGAGGTGGGCCGCTCCGTCGCCCGCAACAACCTCCTCAAGTGCGCCATCCACGGCGAGGACCCCAACTGGGGCCGGGTGCTCTCCGCGATCGGCACCACCGGGGCCGCCTTCGAGCCGGACCGGCTCAACGTCGCCATCAACGGCGTCTGGGTCTGCAAGAACGGAGGAGTCGGCGAGGACCGCGACAAGGTCGACATGCGCTACCGCGAGGTGCACATCGTCGCCGACCTGGCCGCGGGCACCGAGTCGGCCACGATCTGGACCAACGACCTGACCGCCGACTACGTCCACGAGAACAGCGCCTACTCGTCATGAGCAACACACCCGCGCGGAAGCACACCGCCCTTCCCAAGGCCCAGATCCTCATCGAGGCGCTGCCCTGGCTGGTCCGGCACAACGGCAAGACCGTCGTCATCAAGTTCGGCGGCAACGCCATGATCGACGAGGAGCTGAAGGCCGCCTTCGCCCAGGACGTCGTCTTCCTGCACCACGCCGGCCTCAAGCCGGTCGTCGTGCACGGCGGCGGCCCGCAGATCAGCGCCGCCCTCGACCGGGCCGGCATCGTCAGCGAGTTCAAGGCCGGCCTGCGCGTCACCACCGAGGACGCCATGGACGTCGTACGGATGGTGCTCGCCGGGCAGGTCCAGCGCGAGCTGGTCGGACTGCTCAACCAACACGGGCCGCTCGCCGTCGGACTGACCGGCGAGGACGCGCACACCATCACCGCCACCAAGCACCAGCCCGAGATCGACGGCGAATTGGTCGACATCGGACGGGTGGGCGAGATCACCGCGATCGACACGGGCGCGATCGAGGCCCTGCTCGCCGACGGCCGCATCCCGGTCGTCTCGTCGATCGCCCGCTCCGAGGACGACGGACATGTCTACAACGTCAATGCTGATACGGCGGCTGCGGCACTGGCTGCCGCGCTGGGTGCCGAGACCCTCATGGTCCTCACCGACGTCGAGGGCCTCTACGAGGACTGGCCGAACAGCGACGAGGTGATCAGCCGCCTCACCGCCTCCCAGCTGGAGAAGCTGCTGCCGGAGCTGAGCGCCGGCATGGTCCCGAAGATGGAGGGCTGTCTGCACGCCGTGCGCGGCGGCGTCACCACCGCCCGGGTCATCGACGGGCGGGTCCAGCACTCGATCCTGCTGGAGATCTTCACCGACGAGGGCATCGGCACGATGGTCGTGGCCGACGAGGCCGTGTCCGACGAGAAAGACGAGAAAGAGGGGGAGTCGTCATGAGCAACCAGGAACTGACCGAGCGGTGGCAGGGCTCGCTCATGAACAACTACGGCACCCCGAGGATCCCGCTCGTCCGCGGCGAGGGCGCCCGGCTCTGGGACGCCGACGGCACGGAGTACCTCGACTTCGTCGGCGGCATCGCGGTCAACGCGCTCGGACACGCCCACCCGGCGATCGTGGCGGCCGTCAGCACCCAGATCGCGTCCCTCGGCCATGTCTCCAACCTGTTCATCGCCGAACCGCCCGTCGCCCTCGCCGAACGGCTCCTGCGCCACTTCGGCCGGGACGGCAAGGTCTACTTCTGCAACTCCGGCGCCGAGGCCAACGAGGGCGCCTTCAAGATCGGCCGGCTCACCGGGCGGACCCACATGGTGGCCACCCAGGGCGGCTTCCACGGCCGCACCATGGGAGCGCTGGCGCTCACCGGTCAGCCGGCCAAGCAGGAGCCGTTCCTGCCGCTGCCCGGGGACGTCACGCATGTCCCCTACGGCGACGCGCAGGCGCTGGCCGCCGCGGTCACCGAGGAGACGGCCCTCGTCGTCATCGAGCCGATCCAGGGCGAGAACGGCGTCGTCGTGCCCCCGGCGGGCTATCTGAAGGCGGCCCGGGCGATCACCGCCGCCACCGGATCGCTGCTGGTCCTCGACGAGGTGCAGACCGGCGTCGGCCGGACCGGGCAGTGGTTCGAGTACCAGGCCCACGAGGGCGTCCTGCCCGATGTCGTGACCCTGGCCAAGGGCCTCGGCGGCGGGCTGCCGCTCGGCGCGACCGTCGCCTTCGGGCGGGCCGCCGACCTGCTGCGGCCCGGCCACCACGGCACGACCTTCGGCGGCAACCCGGTCGCCTGCGCCGCCGGCCTCGCCGTTCTCGACACCATCGAGAACGACGGGTTGCTGGAGAATGTCAAGCGGCAGAGCGAGAAGTTGCGGGACGGAATCGAGGGTCTCGGTCACCCGTTGATCGATTATGTCCGGGGAGCGGGCCTTCTCCTGGGTATCGTGCTCACCGAGCCGCTCGCGCCCCAGGTGCAGCAGGCGGCTCAGGAGGCCGGATTCCTCGTGAACGCGCCCGCCCCCGACGTCGTCCGGCTGATGCCGCCGCTGAACCTCGACGATGACGCGGTGGAGGCGTTCCTCGGGGCGCTGCCCGGCATCCTCCAGGCAGTGGGCGGGGACGGACGATCCGGGGAATGAGACGACGATGAGCCAGGCGCAGGACCATGAGCAGCCGGGGGCCAACGGGCCCGCCGTGCCGCAGACCCGCACCGCCCGGCACCGCCGGATCGTGGACATCCTCAACCGGCAGCCGGTGCGCTCGCAGAGCCAGCTGGCGAAGCTGCTCGCCGACGACGGGCTGAGCGTGACGCAGGCGACGCTGTCGCGGGA
The DNA here is from genome assembly GCF_055591025.1 of Streptomyces sp. NPDC041784. Taxonomy (NCBI): domain Bacteria; kingdom Bacillati; phylum Actinomycetota; class Actinomycetes; order Kitasatosporales; family Streptomycetaceae; genus Streptomyces; species Streptomyces sp. NPDC041784. Next base: position 224,256 of record NZ_JBVJAB010000008.1, on the reverse strand, counting down.
CCTGGACGAGCTGAACGCGGTGAAGATCCGCAACAACGACGGCGACCTGATCTACGCGGTGCCGAGTGAGGGGGGTTTCCGGACCCCCCGCGCTCCGCTGGGCGAGTCGGCGAAGGAGGAGCGGATGCGGCGGCTCTCCCAGGAGCTGCTGATCTCCGCGGAGGCCTCGGCCAACCTCGTGGTGCTGCGCACTCCGCCGGGTGCGGCCCAGTTCCTCGCCTCGGCCATCGACCAGGCCGAGCTGCACGACATCCTCGGGACGATCGCCGGTGACGACACGTTGCTGCTGATCAGCCGTGAGCCTACGGGGGGGCAGGCGTTGGCCGACCACCTGCTGCGGTTGGCTCAGAACGGCCACTGAGAGGGGTGGTCGGGGTGGTGTGCCGACCGCGGGTGCGTGGGGGCTGGTCGCACAGTTCCCCGCGCCCCCGGGGCGTTGCGGCCACAGGTGCTGCTCAGCCACCGCTCGCGATCCGCGGGCCGTCGTGCCGCACGGGTGGGCGCGGCGGCACCCCGGCAGCGCCGGGCTGAGCGACCCACCCCTGCCCGGCCCCGGCTCAGCCCAGCCTTCTGGCCAGCCCGCCCGTGCACCGCACCTCGTCGCCCGCCGTGATCAGCAGCGCCTCCACGTCCGGCAGGGACTCCAGCCAGGCCAGCGCCTCCCGCGACCCCATCGCGAACGCGGCCGTGGCCCAGCAGTCCGCCCAGGTCAGCCGCGGTGTCACCACGGTCACGGCGACCAGGTCCGTCACCGCGGAGCGCCCCGTGCGGGGATCCACGATGTGCGCACCCCGCTCCGCCGTACCGGACGTGGCGACCGCCAGCTCGTCCGCGCCCGCCGCCGACACCACCGCCGCCAGCCCGCCGGGCCGCAACGGATCCGACACCCCGACGCGCCACGGCCGCTCCGGACCGGGCACGCCCAGCAGCTGCACATCGCCGCCGCCGTTGACGCTGACCCCGCTCACCCCGGCCACGCCGCCGATCAGCCGCGCCGCGCGCTCCGCCGCCCAGCCCTTGACGATCCCGGTCGGGTCCAGGCGGCCCTCGTAGCGCATGCTGAACCAGCCGTCGCTCGACCGCTCCGCCTCGGCGCCCAGTTCCAGCACCTCGGCCACCTCGGGATCGCACTGCTCGACGGTCAGCTCGCCGCGCTGCATCCGGGAGACCTGGCTGTCCTCGCGGTACGTGCTGAACACCTCGTTGACCCGGTGCAGGGAGGCGACCGCCTCGTCCAGCGCCGCGCGCACCGCCGCGGGGTCCCCGCCGCGGACGTCGAAGGAGAAGACGGTCCCCATGACCTCCTCCGCGTGACGCACCGCGGCGGGAGCTGCTGCCGACTCGGCCACCGTCTCAGGCACCGGCCTGGTCCAGCGCCGACTGGAGGGATTCCTTGTACCCGCCGCTGGTGTACGTCGCCCCGGACACCGCGTCGATGTCCGCGCTGCCGGCCGCCACGGCCGCCTGGTTCAGCTTGGGCACGGCGTTGCCGTTGATCTGGTCGCTCTGCCCGCCCTTGGGCTGCTGGAGCGCCTCCGCCTTGGTGATCTTGCCGTTGGCGACGGTGATCCGGACCTGGACGGGGCCGTAGTCCGTCTGGACGGTCTCACCCGTGAAGGTGCCCGACGCCTGGGCGCTCCCGCCGCCGGAGTCCTGCGACCCGGCGTCCTGCGACCCCGGGTCCTGCGCCCCGGCCTCCGGCGACTGCGACGCCTGGCCCCCGGCCTCCTGGGCGGACCCGGCGCTGGCGTTCGCCTTGTCGATGGCGGACTGGAGGGACTTCTTGTAGCCCTCGCTGGTGTAGGTCGCGCCGGACACCGTGTCGATGGCCGGGCTCTGCTTGGTGACGACGTCCTGGTTGAGCTTGGGGACGGCGTTGCCGGTGATCTGGTCGCTCTGGCCGCCCTTGGGCTGCTGGACCGTCTCCGACTTGGTGATCTGGTTGTCCTTGACGGTGATCCGGACCTGGATCGCCCCGTACTGGGTGTCCGCCGCGTCGCCGGTGAAGACACCGGTGACCGGGGCGGCCTGGCCGGACCCCTGGGAGGCGCCCGCGCCGGCGTTCGCCTTGTCGATCGCGGACTGGAGGGACTTCTTGTAGCCCTCGGTGGTGTAGGTCGCGCCGGACACCGTGTCGATGTTGGACCCGTTCGCGGCGACCGCGGCCTGGTTGAGCTTGGGGACGGCGTTCGCGTTGATCTGGTCGCTCTGGCCGCCCTTGGGCTGCTGGACCGCCTCCGCCTGGGTGATCTTGCCGGCGGCGAGGGTGACCCGCACCTGGACGGCCCCGTACTGGGTGTCCACCGCGTCACCGGTGTAGGTGCCCGACGCGGCAGCCGCGGCACCGGCCTGGGCGGCGCCCTGCTGTGCCGCGCCCGCCGCCTGCGAGTCCGGGTCGGATCCCGGCTTCAACGTCAGCAGCAGCACGATCCCGGACACGGTCGCGGCGGTGGCGAGCATGACGCGCCGAAGGGGGTGGCTCTTCCTCATCTTTTCCAGAACTCCTGATTCCCGCTGATGGCTTGGGGGTTGCCGTGGTGTTCCCGTCGCTCACATCTCGAACGACTCGTGATGGATGCGGCGGGCCGGTACCCCGGCGCCGCGCAGTGCCTCGTACACGCCCTGGGCGAAGCCGTTCGGCCCGCACATGAAGACGTCGTGGTCGTCGATGTCGGGGATCTTGCGCTGGAGGGACTCCGCCGAGATGTCGGGCCGCTCCCCGTCGGGGCTGTTGACCGCGTACATCAGCCGTGCCCCGCGCTCGTCGGCGATCTTCGCCAGCTCGTCCCACAGCGCCAGGTCCTGGGTGCTGTTGGCCCGGTAGAGGAGCGTGATGTCACCGGGCGAGCCCGGCAGCGTCTCGAACAGCGTCCGCATCGGGGTGATGCCCACACCGCCGGCCACCAGCAGCACCTTGCCGCGGCTGCGCCGGGACGCGGTCATCGCGCCGTAGGGACCCTCGGCCCACACCTTCGTGCCGGGCCGCAGTTCGCGCAGCGCCGCGGTGTGGTCGCCGATCGCCTTGACCGTGATCCGCAGCAGCTCGGGGCGGGGGTTCGCCGACAGCGAGTACGGGTGGGAGCTGAAGCGCATCCCCGGCGCCAGGAACCGCCACCGGAAGAACTGCCCGGCCTCCGCGCCGATCCGGTGCAGCTTGCGGCCGCCGATCAGCACCGACACGATGCCGGGCGTCTCCTCGATGACCGCCTCGACGTACAGACGGTGGCGCAGGTTCAGCCGGATCGGGGTCAGGACGCGGTACCAGATCACGACCGCGGTGACCGAGCCGTAGAGCGCGTACCAGAAGGTCTTCGCGCTCGGCTCCACCGCGAACTCGTTGCCGGTGGTGATCTGGTGCCAGAACGTCAGGTACACCGCCGCGTACGTCATCAGGTGCACGTGGTACCAGGTGTCGTACGGTATCCGGCGCCGGACCGGGCCGATCGACACCAGCCCGATGACCAGCAGCAGACCGGTGCCGATCGCCGCCTTGCCCATGTCGGGCAGCTGGTTCACGGAGTCGATCGTCTGCTGGACGATGTCTCCGAGCGACTTGCCGGCCTGGAGCGCGTATCCCCACATGATGAGGAAGACGTGCGCGAAGGTCAGACAGAGCGTGTAGCGTCCGGACATGGCGTGCCAGCGGGCGACCCGGTCGGAACCGACCCGCCGCTCCAGCGCGGGCACCCGCGCCATCTGGAGGACCACGAGCGCCATCAGATAGCCGGCGAGCAGACCGGTGATCCGTCCCGCCTGGAGGATCCTGCCGTTGTTGTCCGAGATGGCCGGGGTGTTCGCCCACCACAGCCACAGCACGCCCGCCGCGCCCGCCCATACGGCGAGCAACAACGGGACGGCCGGGGATCGGCGCGGGCGGATGCGGCGCATCGTCTGGCGGCGGGCGGCACGTCCGCCTGCGATCGTGGTGGTCACTGTTCCTCCGTGGGGACTTGACCCATCGCCCACAGGTACGTGGCTCGACCGCCGAGTGTTCAGCTTCCCGTCGAGTCCGATGGGAAGTCGGTGACCGGACGCCCCTGCCCGTGATCAGGTGCTCAGGCCACGGACGGCGGCAACGGCAGCGGCAGCCCCGGCAGGCCGTCGATGCTGGTCGCCACGTGTTCCTTCTTCGTGAAGTACGCGTCCAGCGACACGTCGTCCTCGCGCCCGAAGCGCTGGGCGTGCAGCGAGCGGTCCTCGTCGTACGTCATGAAGGGCACCGCGTATCCGCAGGTGTCCCGGACGAGTTCGGCGTGCACGACGATGATCGCGCGCAGTCCGTGCGGGGTGGGATCGAAGCCGGGGAAGCGGGCCAGAAGGGCGGTGAAGCGGGGGTCGTCGCGGAAGACGGGCTCGCCGCGGCCGTGCACCCGCACGATGTTCGGCGGACCCTGGAACGCGCACCACATCAGCGTGATCCGGCCGTTCTCGCGCAGATGCGCGATGGTCTCCGCGTTGGAGCCGGCGAAGTCGAGATAGGCCACGGTGTGTTCGTCGAGCACGGCGAACGAACCCTTGAGGCCCTTGGGGGAGAGGTTGACCGTGCCGTCGCCGGACAGGGGCGCGGTCGCGGTGAAGAAGAGGGGCTGCTCCTCGATGAACGTACGGAGCCTGCCGTCGATGCGCTCATAAGTCTTTCCCATGTCTAACGATTATCCGGGAAAGTTTTTCGCGCGTCTGAGGAAATACGCGCACACGGCAGCGGCCGCCCCGGCCGGTGCTTCCTCGGGGCGGCCACCGCACCTGTCACGTCACTGGTTCAACGTGCAGGTGGCCAGGGCCTCCAGACCCTGCGGCTTGGTGCCGGCGCGGCCGATGGAGATGGCGATGCGGTCGATCGTCGACACGCGCTTGCCCGCCAGCGGGCCGAGGATCGCGTTCTGCACGAAGTTCGGGCCGCCCTGGCCGACGGTGTTCTGCAGACGCGTGTTGGCCTCGTCGATCTGCGTCTGGAGGAGGGTGAGGTTGCGGTCGACCTCGGCCTGCGCGGTCGCGGGGATCTCGGGGAGCTGCGAGGCGACGTCCGGGCAGGTGATCGTGCCCGCGGCGCCCGCCTCGGCACCCGCGTCCTCGCCCGTCTCCGCCGCGCCGTCCTCGGCGCCTTCGGCGGGGGTCTCCGTGGCTTCGGCGCCCGCCTCGGCTCCGGCGTCCGCCTCGTCCTCGGCGCCCGCCTCCGCACCGGCCTCCTCGCCGGTGTCCGCCACGCCGCCCGCGTTCAGCTCGCAGGGCGCGGCCGCCTCGAGGCCCTCGGGCTTCTCGGCCGCGCGGCCGATGGCGGTCTCGATGCGGTTGAGCGTGGCGATCCGCTTGTTCTCCAGGGGGCCGAGGATCGCGTTCTGCACGAAGTTCGGCCCGCCCTGGCCCACGGTGTCGATCAGCCGCTGGTTGGCCTCGTCGATCTGCGTCTGGAGGAGGGCGAGATTGCGGTCGACCTCGGCCTGCGCGGAGGCCGGGATCGCCGGGAGCTGCGAGGTGACGTCCGGGCAGGAGATCGTGCCGGGGCTGGCCAGCGTGTTGGCGTTGGTCGTGCCGCTCTTGGACGACTCCCCGGCAAGGGCCGTGTTCACGACGACCGCACCGGTCAGAGCCACGGCGGCGGCGCCGCCGATGATCGCGACGCGACGCTTGTTGTACTTCGGAAGAGCCCTGGACATGCGGATGCCTCACTTGGGTCAGGAGTGGGTTTACAAACGCGGCGCCGGCGTTCAGCGGTAAGTACGGGAAAGCGGTTGCCGTTGTTCAAGGAGGCTTCAAAATCTCTTCAGGACTCTTCTGGGACGGCGACCCCCGTCGCCGCCCCGCCCCTCTGAATTGACGAATCATGCATAGCTCTGCATACTCATGCATGAACGTGTGACGTTGAGTGCAGCGGTGAGGAGCAACGCAAGTGAGCAGCAACAGCGGTGACGTCCGGCTCTGGGGCGGTCGTTTCGCCGACGGTCCCGCCGAGGCCCTGGCCAAGCTGTCCGCGTCCGTCCACTTCGACTGGCGGCTGGCGCCCTACGACATCGCCGGTTCGCGTGCCCACGCGCGCGTGCTGCACAAGGCGGGCCTGCTCACCGAGGACGAGCTGACCCGGATGACCGCCGGGCTCGACCGGCTCGAGGCGGACGTGGCCGACGGCTCCTTCGTGGGCACGATCGCCGACGAGGACGTCCACACCGCGCTGGAGCGGGGTCTGCTGGAGCGCCTCGGCCCCGACCTCGGCGGCAAGCTGCGGGCGGGCCGCTCCCGCAACGACCAGGTCGCCACCCTCTTCCGCATGTACCTGCGCGACCACGCGCGGATCATCGGCGGCCTGATCGCCGAGCTGCAGGACGCCCTGATCGGCCTGGCGGAGGCCCACCCGGACGTGGCGATGCCCGGCCGCACCCACCTCCAGCACGCCCAGCCGGTCCTCTTCGCCCACCACGTCCTCGCGCACGTCCAGTCCCTCTCCCGGGACGCCGAGCGGCTGCGCCAGTGGGACGAGCGCACGGCGGTCTCCCCGTACGGCTCCGGCGCCCTGGCCGGTTCCTCCCTCGGCCTGGACCCGGAGGCCGTCGCCGCGGACCTCGGCTTCGAGCACGGCAGCGTCGGCAACTCCATCGACGGCACGGCCTCCCGCGACTTCGTCGCCGAGTTCGCCTTCGTCACCGCGATGATCGGGGTGAACCTCTCCCGGATCTCCGAGGAGATCATCATCTGGAACACGAAGGAGTTCTCCTTCGTGACCCTGCACGACGCGTTCTCCACCGGCTCGTCGATCATGCCGCAGAAGAAGAACCCGGACATCGCGGAGCTGGCGCGGGGCAAGAGCGGCCGTCTCATCGGCAACCTCACCGGTCTCATGGCCACCCTCAAGGCCCTGCCCCTCGCCTACAACCGCGACCTCCAGGAGGACAAGGAGCCGGTCTTCGACTCCTGCGACCAGCTCGAGGTCCTGCTGCCCGCCTTCACCGGCATGATCGCCACGCTCACCGTCCACCGCGAGCGCATGGAGGAACTGGCCCCGGCCGGCTTCTCCCTCGCCACCGACATCGCCGAGTGGCTGGTCAAGCAGGGCGTGCCGTTCCGGGTGGCGCACGAGGTGGCCGGCGAGTGCGTGAAGGCCGCCGAGGCCGAGGGCAAGGAGCTGGACGAGCTGACCGACGAGCAGTTCGCGAAGATCTCCGCCCATCTGACTCCCGAGGTGCGGACCGTCCTCAACGTCCCGGGCGCCCTGGCCTCGCGCGACGGCCGGGGAGGTACGGCACCCAGCGCGGTGGCCGTCCAGCTGGCGGAGGTCAAGACGGACGTGGCGGCGCAGCACGCGTGGGCGGACGCCAAGAAGCGGTAACCGCCGGGTGCGTGAACCCCCGCCTCCCCGGGCAGACAGGGAGGCGGGGGGAAACCATGGAGGACACCGCACCGGGAAGCCGTCGGCTGCTGAGCCGGTTCCGTGCCGCGCTCGCACTCTGCGTCCTGCTCGCGGGGCTGAGCCTGGCGCTCGTGTCCAACGGCCGTGACGGCTTCGGGTGGGCGATGCTCAACGAGCTGGCCCTGTTCGCGGCAGCGGGCGTCGCCGTGCCCTTCTATTACGACTTCTTCCTGCGGGATGCCGAACGGCAGCGGTTCCTGGAGGAGATGGGGCACGTCATCGACGCGCGAATGGCCGCCGGAGCCGGCGGCCGCGGCCTGACCGTCCATGCCCAGGGCCGGCCCTCTCCTTCCGAGAAGGCCCAGTTCCTCGACGGGGCGCGTGCGGAGATCATCGAGGTCGGCATCGCGCTGCGCAGTCTGACGAGCCTGTTCGTCTCGCGTCCCGAGCGGGACTTCACCGCTCCGGTGCGCGAGCTGCTGGCCCGGGGCGTGCAGATCACCTACATCGTGGCCGATCCCGACTCGAGCCTGATGGCCGAGTACGCCCGGAGCATCGGTGAGCCCGACCTGCCGGTGCGGGCGGCCGACTCGGCCCGCCAGCTGTTGCGGGTGGCCCGCGACTTCGAGGCCGAGGGCCACCCCGGGCGGATGGCGGTGCGCTTCACCCGGCAACTGCCCACCTGCTACGTGTCCCTCGTCGATCCCGGCGCCGAAACGGGTCGCTGCCGTACCTCGCACTACCTGGCAGGCGTACGGAGAGCCGACGCGCCGGTGCTCGACATCGCCCGGACGGCCCAACCCGAGCTGTTCGAGCGCTACACGGCGTACGTGCGGAACGTGCTGGCGGACACCAGGCCGGCGGACCTCGTCTAGGGCCTGTCCCTGGGGGCGGGCTCACGTTTCGTCCCCGGCGGGCGGGTTAGGTTGGGGACAGCCTCAAGGAGCCGACCGAACGGAGCCCGCGATGCCCTTCGCCCGACTGGCCTCGGCGACCACCCCCACCTGCCACCTCGGACTGGGCCTCGCCGCCGTCGGCCGCCCCGGCTACATCAACCTCGGGCGCGACCAGGACCTCGGCACCGACCGGGGCGTCGACGCCCTCCGCGCCCGCACCCACGAACTCCTCGACGCCGCCTACGCCCAGGGCGTCCGCTACTTCGACGTGGCCCGCTCCTACGGCCGCTCCGAGGAGTTCCTCGCGGACTGGCTGAAGGTCCGCTCCGACATCGACGACATCGTCGTGGGCAGCAAGTGGGGCTACACCTACACCGCCGACTGGACCACCGACGCCGAGCGGCACGAGGTCAAGGACCACAGCGTGCGGACCTACGAGCGGCAGCGCGCCGAGACCGCCGAGCTGCTCGGTGACCGGCTCGACCTCTACCAGATCCACTCCGTGACCCCGGACAGCCCGGCCCTCACCGACAAGGAACTCCACGGCAGGCTGGCGGAGGCGGCCGCCGGGGGCCTCACCGTCGGCTTCTCCACCAGCGGACCCGCCCAGGCCGAGGCGATCCGGGCCGCCCTCGCCGTGACCGTCGAGGGCGAGCCCCTCTTCCGTACCGTCCAGTCGACGTACAACGCCCTGGAGACCTCGGCCGGCCCCGCCCTCGCCGAGGCCCACGACGCCGGCCTCACGGTGATCGTGAAGGAGGGCATGGCCAACGGACGCCTCGCCGACCCGTACGCACCGGACGCCCTGAAGGCGGTGGCGGCGGAGGCCGGGCTCGGCTGCGACGCCGTCGCCCTCGCGCTGATCCTGCGGCAGCCCTGGGCCGGCGTCGTCCTCTCCGGCGCCGCGACGACCGCCCAGCTCGCCTCCAACCTGCACGCGGCGGTCGTCGACCTGGACGAGGACCAGCTGGCCCGGCTGGCCGCGCTGACGGAGGACCCGCAGGCGTACTGGGACCAGCGCGGCCGCCTGCCCTGGCACTGACCGGCACCGAACCGGGCGGGAACCCGGCTCCCACCAGCAGAAGTGAGCCATACGCGCCCTGGATGAGACATTGATGTCTCACATGGGCTAATCTTGTCTCATGGCTGTCGATCGTGACCACGTCCTGCGCAGCGCCGCCGCGCTGCTCACCCGCCGATCCACCGCGACCATGGACGAGGTCGCCAAGGCCGCCGGGATCAGCCGCGCGACCCTGCACCGGCACTTCGCGGGCCGCGACGCGCTGGTCCGCGCGCTGGAGGCGCTCGGCATCGCGGAGTGCGAGGCCGCCCTGGACGCGGCCCGGCTGGACGAGGACCCGGCGCGGGACGCCGTACGACGGCTCGTCGAGGAGATCGAACCGGCCGCCGGACTGCTCGCCTTCCTCTACACCGAGAACCAGCTGTTCGAGGGCGAGGAGCAGCACGAGGGCTGGACCCGGATCGACGACCGCATCGCGACCCTGTTCCGGCGCGGCCAGTCGAGCGGCGAGTTCCGCATCGACCTCACCCCGGCCTGGCTCACCGAGGCGCTCTACGGCCTGCTGGCCTCCGGCGCCTGGGCGGTCACGGAGGGCCGGGTCGCCCGCAAGGACTTCAGCCACATGATCGTCGAGCTGCTGCTCGGCGGCGCACTGAGGCATCACACACCACAGCAAGCACCACAGAGAGAGGAATCATGACCAGCACCCTGCCGGCGACCACGTCCGAGGCGGTGAAGCGCCCCGGCCGCTGGCTCGCGCTCGCCGTCCTCGTGCTCGCCGTGCTGCTGGTGGCCGTCGACGCGACCGTCCTCGGCCTGGCGACGCCCTACATCAGCGAGGATCTCGAGCCCTCCGGCACCCAGCTGCTCTGGATCGGCGACGTCTACTCCTTCGTGATCGCCGGTCTGCTCGTCTCGATGGGCAGCCTCGGCGACCGCATCGGCCGCAAGCGGATCCTGCTCCTCGGCGCCACGGCCTTCGGACTCATATCGGTCCTCAACGCCTACGCCACGACACCGGAGATGATGATCGCGGCCCGCGCCCTGCTCGGCGTGGCCGGCGCGACCCTCATGCCCGCGACCCTCGCCCTCATCCGCAACCTCTTCCACGACCCGCGCGAGCGCAGCCTCGCGGTGGGCATCTGGGGCGCGACGGCCTCCGCCGGTACGGCCGTGGGTCCCATCGCCGGCGGCTTCCTGCTGGAGCACTTCTGGTGGGGCTCGGTCTTCCTCATCAACCTGCCCGTGATGATCGTGCTCGTCGTCGTCGGCCTGAAGACGCTGCCCGAGTCCAGGAACCCGAACCCGGGCCCCTGGGACCTGATCAGCGTGGCGCTGTCCCTGGTCGGCATGATCGCCGTCGTCTACGCGGTCAAGGAACTCGCGAGCCACGGTCCGACCTGGGAGCCGCTGGCGGCAGGCATGTTCGGTGCCGCCGCGCTCCACGGCTTCGTCCGCCGCCAGCTCACGCTCCCCACGCCGCTGCTGGACATGCGTCTGTTCCGCCGGCGCGGCTTCAGCGGAGCCGTACTGGCCGACATGCTGACCGTCCTCGGCATGTCCGGACTGGTCTTCTTCCTCTCCCAGTACCTGCAGCTGGTCCAGGGCCGGCGCCCCCTGGAGGCCGGCCTCGCGGAACTGCCCGCCGCCGTCGGCGCGGTGGTGGCCGGTCTGCTGGCCGGCCGTGTCGCCCGCCGCTACTCGGTACGGGCCGTGGTCTCCGGCGGCCTCGCCGCGATCGGCCTGGCCCTGGCCCTGCTGACGACGATCGGCCAGTCCACCGGCTACCCGGTGCTGGGCGCCGCCCTGCTGGCGGTCGGCGTGGGCGCCGGCTTCTCCTTCACGGTGACCTCGGACGTCATCCTCTCCTCCGTCCCCAAGGAGCAGGCGGGAGCGGCGTCCGCGGTCTCCGAGACGGCGTACGAACTCGGCGCGGCCCTCGGCATCGCCGTACTCGGGTCGATCGTGACGGGCGTCTACCGAGGCTTCCCGTCCCCGACGGGCACCCCGGAAGGGGCGCACGAGTCACTGGGCGGCGCGGTGGAGGCGGCGGGGCACATGCCGGCGGAGCCGGCCGCGCACATGCTGTCGTCGGCACGGGAGGCGTTCGTCGACGGCCTGAGCGTGGCGTCGGGAGTGGGCGCGGCGGTCCTGCTGGCGACGGCGGTGGCGGCGTGGTTCATGCTCAGGGGGCAGCGCCTGGAGAACGCCGGGTGAGGGGCGCACCGTAAGGGGCGCGGGGCCGCGCCGATGTACGGCTCGGGCGCGGGTGCGTGAGCAAACCCCACGCACCCGCGCCCGAGTCGATACGCGCACCCGCCCGACGAACGGCCGACCGTCGCGGTCGCTACGCGGCCTTGGCCTTCGTGGCGTACATGTCCACGTACTCCTGCCCGGACAGCCGCATCACCTCGGCCATCACGGAATCCGTCACGGCCCGCAGCACGTACCGGTCCCGGTCCATCCCCTCGTACCGGGAGAACTCCATCGCCTCGCCGAAGCGGACGGTGACCCGTCCGGGGCGAGGCATCCCCGCCCCGCCCGGCTGCAGCTTGTCCGTCCCGATCATCGCGAACGGCACGACCGGCGCCCCGGTCATCAGGGTCAGCCGGGCGATACCGGTCCGCCCCCGGTACAGGCGGCCGTCGGGCGAGCGGGTCCCCTCGGGGTAGATCCCGAAGACCTTGCCCTCCTCCAGGACCCGCCGCCCGGTCATCAGCGCGGCCACGCCCCCGCGCCCGCCGTCGCGGTCCACCGGGATCATGCCGACGCCGATGAAGAACCAGGCCATCAGCCGGCCCTTGAGGCTTTTGCCGGTGACGTACTCGTCCTTGCCGATGAAGAAGACCTGCCGGTCGCAGACGAGCGGCAGGATCATCGAGTCGATGAACGTCAGGTGGTTTCCGGCCAGGATGACCGGTCCGTCGCCGGGAATGTGCTCCGCGCCCTCGACCCGGGGGCGGAACATCAGGCGCATGACCGGTCCGAGCACTGCCTTGATGAGCGCGAAGCGGGACAACGGGCCCTCCGATGGCCAAGGGGAAACGGTATGAGTCTGTGCAGGTGAGGACGATACTCGCGGCCCCGGGGCTGACGCACATCGGGTTCACCGAGGCCTTACGCACTATTGACGTACGTGCACCTGTACGGCCGTACCGCGCCTCGCCCGTCATCTGGGTGGAACGGGGGGAACGACGAGGTGAAACCCGGGACGCGAGGGCCGGTGTTCCACGCCTTCCCGCTTCCGCCGCGGCCAATCCGACACCCCGTCACCATGGGGTACGGGACACGCCATCCAGCGTCACCCGCGTGTTCGGACCGAGGTCTCCCGACGGTCATGTCCACGACCCTACGATCGGGCCGCACGGACGAGGCGACGGCAGGAGGCCCCCATGGGAGCGCAGGACACACAGGAGTCGAACCAGCAGGCGAGCGCGAGCGGCACCGGACGACGGGCGCTGCTCGGCGCGGCCGTGCTCGGCGCCACCGGAGGTGTCCTCGGCCTGTCGGGCACCGCGAGAGCCGCCGAGGCGCGGTCCGGCGGACGCGGCGGCCTGAAGAGCCTCCCGGTCCCGACGATCATCGGGCACCGCGGCGCCAGCGGCTACCGCCCCGAGCACACCCTCGGCTCCTACCAGCTCGCCCTCGACCTGGGCGCCGACATCGTCGAGGCCGGCGACCTGGTCCCCACCAAGGACGGCCACATCGTCTGCCGTCACGAGCCGGAGATCGGCGGGACGACGGACGTCGCCGACCATCCCGAGTTCGCCGGCCGCAGGACCACCAAGGTGCTCGACGGCGTCTCCGTCACCGGCTGGTTCACCGAGGACTTCACGCTCGCCGAGCTGAAGACGCTGCGCGCCATCGAGCGCATCCCGGCCAACCGCCCGCACAACACCCTCTACAACGGCCGCTGGGAGATCCCCACCTTCGAGGAAGTCCTGAAGTGGCAGGACGAGCAGACCCGTAAGCGCGGCAAGCAGGTCTGGATCTACCCCGAGACCAAGCACCCCACCTACTTCCGCAAGCTGGGCCTCGGCCTGGAGGAGCGGGTGGCCAAGCTGCTGCACAAGTACGGCAAGGACAAGAAGAACTCGCCGGTCATCCTCCAGTCCTTCGAGCCGTCCAGCATCCAGCGCCTGAACAAGCTGGTCGACAACCCGCTCGTGGTGCTGCTGTCCTCGGCGGCCTCCCGCCCCTGGGACTTCGTCGAGACGGGCGACCCGCGCACGGTCGCCGACCTGGTCACCCGGGCCGGCCTGCGGGAGATCGCCGGCTACGCCCAGGGCATCGGCCCGACCCTCGACCTGGTCATCCCGAAGGACGCCGGCGGCAACCTCACCACCCCGACCACCCTGGTGCGCGACGCCCACGCGGTCGGCCTGGTCCTGCACCCGTACACCATGCGCAACGAGAACCCCTTCCTGCCCGCGAACTTCCGCAAGGGCACCGACGTGGACGCGTACGGCGACGTCTTCGGCGCCTACCGCGCCTACTTCGCCACCGGCATCGACGGCGTCTTCACCGACAACCCGGACACGGGTCTGCTGGCCCGCGCGGACTTCGTCAAGGGCTGATTCCCCGTTGGAGTGACAGTCGGCCGCCCGGGCAACCGACAGCCCGGGCGGCCGCATCGTGTGGCACATGACGCACGACCTGCTCACCGATCTGCGCCCGCTGCTCACCGCCGAGGCCTCCGCCGAGGCACATGCCACCGGAGCCGAACCCGGCGATCTGGAACAGGCGGTCTGGCTCCGCCTCCTGGAGCACCTCGCCACCGACGGCCCGCCGCACGACCCGCCCGGCTGGCTGCGCCGCGCCGTCCGCGCCGAGGTCCGCCGCACCCGCCGTACGACCCGCCGTGAGCGACCGTACGAGACCGATCCCGTCGACGACTGCGACCACGGACCCGAGCAGGCCGCGCTCACCACCGCCCGCCACCGCGCCCTGCGCGAGGCCGTCCACCGTCTGCCCGTCCGGTGCTCCCGTCTCCTCCAGGCGCTCCTCTCGCCCGAGGACCTCACCTACCGCGAGATCGCGGGTGAGTTGGGTATCTCACAGGGCAGTCTCGGACCGGAACGTTCCAGATGTCTGGGATGTCTGCGTCGTTTGCTGACGCCGGAGGTTGCGGCCCGCCAAGTGCGGGGATAGGAGTGAAGGACCACAGGCGATCAGGTGAGCGGGAGGCGTGCGCACATGGGCATGAGCGTGACCATCTCGGTGGCGACCGAGCAGGATGCCGAGCAGATCTTCAGGCTGCAGTACCTCTGCTTCCAGAGCGAGGCCGCGCTGTACGGCAACTACCGCATCGCCCCGCTGGTCCAGACTCTCGACTCGGTCAAGCAGGAACTCGCCGCCGACTGTGTCTTCGTGGCGCGGCTCGGCGAGGAGGTGGTCGGCTCGGTGCGCGGCACCCTCACCGAGGACGGCGCCGCCGCCATCGGCAAGCTCTGCGTCCACCCGCGCCTCCAGGGCCACGGCATCGGCGCGCGGCTGCTGCGCGCGGCCGAGGCGGCCCTGGCCGAGGAGCGTGGCGCCAAGAAGTTCCGCCTCTTCACCGGTCACCGCAGCGAGGGCAACCTCCGCCTCTACCGCCGCGTCGGCTACCAGGCCGTCGGCACCTCCCAGGGCACGGACGGCGTTCCGATGATCGTCCTGGAGAAGGTGGCCGGGGAGTACGCGGCTACGGCGTAGGCGTAGGGGACTTCCGCAGCCAGTACAGGGCCGACAGCGGCAGCAGTACGGGGATGAACACGTACCCCATGCCGTACTCGGACCAGACCGTCGAGTCGTGGAAGGCCGACGGCTCGATCAGGGTCCACGTCCCCACGATCAGGACGCCCGCGAGTTCGGCGGCGCAGCAGACCTGCGCCGCCCTGCGGGCCGTCTCGCCGCCGCGGACCAGCGAGTACGTGATGAACCCGTACACGACCCCCGCCACCGCCGACAGCGTGTACGACAGCGGCGCCCGGTCGAAGTCCGTCGCGATCTGGTACGCAGAGCGCGACACCGCCCCGACCACCATCACGCCGTAGAACCAGACCAGCAGCATGCCGGGCCCGCTGATCAGCCGGGCCGGCTTCTCCTGAACGGCCGTCATCTCAGCCTCCCCAGATGTCATAGAGCCGCACCTCGAGAACGGCGAGGACGACCGCGCCGGCCGCGGCCGTCACCGAACCCCACCGGGTCCGCTCGGCCAGCGACATGAACCCCGCCGCCGGGACGCACGCGAACGCGCCCAGCAGATACGCCACGAAGATCGTCGTGCCCTGCTCCGGCTTCTCGCCCCGTGCCAGCTGCACGATCCCGATCACCAGCTGGACCACGGCCAGCAGCGAGACCACGGCCATCCCGATGAAGTGCCAGTCCTTCGTCGGCTGGTCACGGTGGGCCGCCCAGCCGCACCAGGCGGCGAGCAGCAACGCGGCGACGCCGGTCACCAGCGTCAGGGCATCAAGCATGCAGCGACCTTATTACGCCGTAATCGGCTCCCCGCGGCTGGGCCCGTGCCCTCACGTGGCGTTGGCCACAACCCGCCGGACCGAGGGGCCGGACGCCGACGTCGTGGTCGAGAACCTGTCCGGCTTGTCCGCACGGGCCACCGGCGGGGAAGCGGCGATCTCCGGGCGCGGCCGAGCGGCGCCCCGGCCGTCTCCACGTGTCCATGGATGTCCAGCATGCGGACAATCCTGGCTCTGTCAGCACCATGGGTCTGCTTTACTGATGCACATGACCACGACGAGCAACCGCACCCTTGCGACCGAGGCGACCCTGACGCCCGGTGCTCGTTGTCTGTGTCGAATGTGCGCCTTCTAGAGGGCCCCCGCACCACTCACCGAGCCTCGCGCCCCGAAGCGAGACGCCGTGGCATGTCCGTACGCCGCCCGAGAGCCGTACCGGACGAAAGCCCAGCGCGCACATGGTCTCCCCGGTTCCCCGCCACCCCGAGCACCGTGTCGCGTTCCTGACAGCCTGCATCCGTGCGCCCGGGCACACCCACGCCCGCGCACTCGACAGTGACGGAAACCCACGTGATCACCACCACGGGCCTGACCAAGGTCTACCGCTCGCGCGGCCGTGAGGTCACCGCCTTGGACGGCGTCGACCTGCACGTCCGCGAAGGCGAGGTGTACGGCGTCATCGGCCAGTCCGGCGCCGGCAAGTCCTCGCTGATCCGCTGCGTCAACCTCCTGGAGCGCCCCACCGCAGGCACGGTCACCGTCGCCGGACAGGACCTCACCGCGCTCGCCGGGAACGGACCGCGCGCCGGAAAGCGGCTGCGCGAGGCGCGCAGCCGGATCGGCATGGTCTTCCAGCACTTCAACCTGCTGTCCTCGCGGACCGTGCAGGACAACGTCGAACTCCCGCTGGAGATCCTCGGCATCGCCGGGAAGGAACGATCCCGCAAGGCGCTGGAGCTGCTCGACCTGGTCGGACTCGCCGACAAGGCGAAGTCCTACCCGGCCCAGCTCTCCGGCGGCCAGAAGCAGCGCGTCGGCATCGCCCGCGCCCTCGCCGGCGACCCCAAGGTGCTCCTCTCCGACGAGGCCACCAGCGCCCTGGACCCCGAGACCACCCGCTCCATCCTCCAGCTGCTGCGCGACCTGAACCGGCAGCTGGGCCTCACCGTCCTGCTCATCACCCACGAGATGGACGTGGTGAAGTCGATCTGCGACTCCGCCGCGCTGATGGAGCGCGGCCGCATCGTGGAGTCCGGCACGGTCAGCGAGCTGCTCGCCACCCCCGGCTCCGAGCTGGCCGCCGCGCTCTTCCCGGTCGGCGGCGAGGCCACCGGCGCCGACCGCACCGTCGTCGACGTCACCTTCCACGGCGAGGCCGCCACCCAGCCCGTCATCTCCCAGCTCTCGCGCACCTACAACATCGACATCTCGATCCTCGGCGCCGCCATCGACACCGTCGGCGGCCTCCAGATCGGCCGGATGCGCATCGAACTGCCCGGCCGCTACGAGGACAACGTCGTACCGATCGGCTTCCTGCGCGAACAGGGCCTCCAGATCGACGTCGTGGGCCAGGAGCCCGCATCCGTGCTGGTGAAGGAAGGTGCAAGGTGACCTGGTCCGAGATGCAGCCCCTGCTGTCGCAGGCGTGTTGGGACACCCTCTACATGGTCGGCTGGTCCACCCTGATCGCCGTCGCCGGCGGCCTGCCGCTCGGCATCCTGCTGGTCCTCACCGACCGCGGCGGCCTGCTCCAGAACGTCGTCGCCAACAAGGTGATCGGGCAGATCGTGAACATCGCCCGCTCGATGCCGTTCATCATCCTGATCGTCGCGCTCCTGGGCTTCACCCGCGCGATCACCGGGACGACCATCGGCCGTGAGGCCGCCATCGTGCCGCTCGCCGTCGGCGCCATCCCCTTCTTCGCCCGGCTGGTCGAGACGGCCGTCCGCGAAGTGGACGGCGGACTCGTCGAGGCCGTGCAGGCGATGGGCGGCAACACCTGGACCGTCGTACGCAAGGTCCTCGTCCCCGAGTCGCTGCCCTCGCTCATCGCCAGCACCACCACCACGATCGTCGCCCTCATCGGCTACTCCGCGATGGCCGGCACGGTCGGCGCCGGCGGCCTCGGCGACATCGCCATCCGCTACGGCTACCAGCGCTTCGAGACCGAGCTGATGTGGATCACCGTCGCGATCCTCGCCGTCGTCATCTCGCTCATCCAGTTCGTCGGCGACTACGCGGCCCGCTCCCTGCACCGCCGCGGCGGGCAGTCCGGCAGCGCGCCGAAGCTGCGGCTGCTCAAGGCCGCCACGGCCACCAGCAAGACCGTCTGAGCCGCCCCCAAGAACTCCCCGCACACCCATCGCGGGGTCGCACCACCCCTAGGAAAGGCACTTTTCGTGCGTAACACCGCCAAGATCACCACCGCCGTCCTCGCCGCCGGAGCCCTCACCCTCGGACTCAGCGCCTGCGGCTCGGACAAGGACTCCGGCAGCACCGACGCGAACGCCACGCTGACCGTCGCCGCCACCCCCACCCCGCAGGGCGAGATCCTCACCTACATCAAGGACAACCTCGCCAAGAAGGCCGGCCTCGATCTGGAGGTCAAGGAGTTCACCGACTACGTGACCCCCAACACGGCCGTCCAGCAGGGCGAGGTCGACGCCAACTACTTCCAGCACCAGCCCTACCTCGACGACTTCAACGACAAGAACGGCACCGACATCGTCGCCGTGCCGAACGCGAACGTGCACCTGGAGCCGCTCGGCCTGTACTCCCAGGACGTCAAGAAGCTCGACGACCTGAAGAAGGGCGCCACCGTCGCCCTGCCGAACGACACCACCAACGAGGCCCGCGCGCTGAAGCTGCTCGAGGCCAACGGCCTGATCGAGCTGAAGTCCGGCGTCGGCTACGACGCGACCCCCAAGGACGTCACCTCCAACCCGAAGAACCTCGAGTTCAAGGAGCTGGAGGCGGCCCAGCTGCCGCGCTCCCTCGCCGACGTCGACGCCGCGGTGATCAACGGCAACTACGCCCTGGAGGCCGACCTCAGCCCGGCGAAGGACGCCCTCGTCGCCGAGTCCGCGCAGGACAACCCGTACGCCAACTTCCTCGCCGTGAAGAAGGGCAACGAGGACGACCCGCGGATCGAGAAGCTCGCCAAGCTGCTGACCTCGGCCGAGGTGAAGAAGTTCATCGAGGACAAGTACGACGGCGCGGTCGTCGCCGCGTTCTGATCCCGGTCCCGCCGGTCACCACCGTACGCACGGGGTTCATTCCGCTCGGGGTGGACCCCGTGGTGCGGTCCGGTGCTTTCATGCTGCATGCTGGGCAGTTCAACGGGCCTGACGGTCCAGCAGGTCGGGCCCGGACGGTTTCGAAGGCTACGGAGCGCTTCATGACGAGCACCTTCCCCAGCATCTCCATCAGCACGGAGCGGTTGGTGCTGCGTCCCCTCGACGAGGACGACGTGCCCGCCCTGGCCGACATGATGAACGACGAGCAGACCGTCGCCTGGACGTCCGTCCCGCAGCCCTTCACCGAGGACGCCGCGCGCCACTGGATCACCGAGTACGCGCCCACCGAACGCACCGCCGGACGCGGCGTCGACTTGGCCGTCACCGAGTTCCTCACCCAGCGGCTGGTCGGCGTCATCCAGCTCGGCAAGACCAACTGGCACGTGCGCTCCACCGAGCTGTCGTACATCGTCGCCCCCTGGGCGCGCGGCGAGGGCTACGCCTCCGAGGCGGCACTGGCCACCGCGCAGTGGCTGTTCACGGATCAGAAGTTCGAGCGGATCGAGCTGCGCACGGCCGCCGACAACACCGCCTCCCAGCAGGTCGCCCAGAAGATCGGCTGTATCAGCGAGGGCGTTCTGCGAGGTGCCTGCATAGCGCGCGCCCGCACCGAGGACGGCACCTGGACCGAGGTGCGCACCGACTTCATCGTCTGGAGCCTGCTCCCGGAGGACCTGGAAGGCGCCGGCGAGACGCTCGCGGAGAGCGGCGGATACTCGTCGTACACCGACTGGAACTGACTCCCGGGCGGGCGGCCGCCCCCTGCCCCGGACCGCGCGACCAGGTACTCTCACGGAGCCCGCTGCCTGCGTGAACCCCCGGGGAGACTGACGACGATGGCCGACCGCGTCACGGTGATCGGCTGGGACGGCTCGCCACTGACCGCCGCGGCCCGCTCCGCTCTGGGCGCCGCCACCCTCGTGGCCGGTGCCGCCCACCACCTGGCGCTGCCCGAGGTGCCGCCCGGCGCCGAGCGTATCCGCCTCGGCAGCGTCGCTCTCGCCGCCCGCCGGATCGCCGGCCACCGCGGCACCGCGGTCGTCCTCGCCGACGGCGACCCCGGCTTCTTCGGTGTCGTACGCACCCTGCGCGCACCCGAGTTCGGCCTGGAGGTCGAGGTCGTCCCGGCCGTCTCCGCCGTCGCCGCCGCCTTCGCCCGCGCCGGGATGCCCTGGGACGACGCCCAGACCGTCGTCGCCCACCGGCGCACCCTGCGCCGCGCGGTCAACGTCTGCCGCGCCCACCCCAAGGTGGCCGTCCTCACCTCGCCCGGCGCCGGCCCCGCCGAGCTGGGCCTGCTGCTGGAGGGCGTGCACCGCACCTTCGTCGTCTGCGAGGAACTGGGCACCGACCGCGAGCGGGTCAGCGTCCTCACCTCCGACAAGGCCGTCGACCACAGCTGGCGCGACCCCAACGTCGTCATCGTCATCGGCGGCCCGGCGAGTGCCGGGGGCGACGGCGACTGGATCGCCGGGCGCGACCCGGCCACCGGCCCGCGCGGCTGGGCCCTGCCCGCCGAGGCGTACGGCGGCGGACTCGGCGAAGGGGAGACGGAGCTGCTGCGCGCCGCCCAACTCGCCCGGCTCGGCCCCCGCGTCGGCGACCTCGTCTGGGACATCGGCTGCGGCAGCGGCGCGTTCGCCACCGAGGCCGCCCGGGCCGGGGCCGCGGTCCTGGCCGTCGACCGCGAGCTGGAGGCGTGCGCCCGCACCGACGCCATCGCGCGCCGCCACGGCGTCCAGCTCCAGATCGTCCGCGGCACCGCCCCGCACGTCCTGGAGAACCTGCCCGAACCGGACGTCGTCCGGGTCGGCGGCGGGGGAGTGGCCGTGGTCTCCGCGGTCGCCGACCGCCGTCCGCAGCGCATCGTCACCCACGCGGCGACCCGCGACGCCGCCGAACTCGTCGGCCGCGACCTGACCGAGCACGGCTACCGCGTCGAGTGCGCCCTCCTGCAGTCCGTCGAACTCGACACGAGGGCCTGGACGGAGACCGAACGGAGTGTCGCGTTCCTGCTCAGCGGGGTTCTGCCCGACCGTCGCCCATGAGCCCGATATCCGTCCCCGTGATCCGGTTGTCGTACCGCGCGCGGTAGGCTGGCCGATCGTCGTACCGCTTCCGTTCGCCCGGCACTTCGTCGGTCAATGTCCGGAAAACGCATCCGTTTTGGGGTGAGTGTGGTACGGCAGAACCGGAGGACGCGCAACGTGGCGCAGTCCACAGCGGAGCGTCGCGGATCAAGCTGTCGCGACGCGGCTACGGCCGGGACAATGCCACTGAATGGCTTTGTCGCCATTTCGGGCGGGTCGTCGTGCCGCTGGGCACGGACGCTCGTTCTTCTCTACGGGGCGGTCGGTGCGCCGTTCCGGGCGAGCTGGTCGTAGGAGCACTAAACCGATGGGCGAGGGGTACGCATGACCGACACCGGCCAGGTCCCGGGCGAGGGGCTGCCGGAGAACGCAGGCATGGTGGAGCAGCCGGGCGCCTCCGCGCACGGTGCGTACACCTACCTCTCCGAGACCACCGCCGAGGACGAAGACCTGTTGCTGCTACCGGGCGCCCAGAGCGCCTGGGGCAACGAGGTGGCGCCGCCCGCGCCCGAGCCGGTCGTGGAGACGGTGCACGAGCCCGGCCCGCACGAGACGGCGGGCCGTGACAGCGGTTCCGTCGACCTCAGCGGCGTCCGGCTGCCGGGCCCCACCCCGCCCCAGGCGGCCCCGCGCCGTCCGCTCCACCTCGGCCCGCCGATCCCGGACGCCTCCGCCAGCCCGGTCCGCTCCCTCGCCGACCGCGGCCCCGCCGGCGCGCCCGCACGCCACCCCGGCGCGCCCGCGTCCGGCCCCGAATACCTCGACGTCCCGCCGCTGCGCGAGATGCCGCCGCAGGGCGCCGTGCCCTGGGGCGCCCCGACGGCGGTCCAGGCCGCCGCCCACTCCGCGACCCACCCCGCCGCTCCCGCGGCCGCCCCGGCCGTCGCTCCGGCCCAGGGGCCGGTCGCGGCCGCGGCGGTGGCCGTGGACGCGGTCGTTCCGGAGGCGGCCGCCCCGGCCACGGCTCCCGCGGCTCCGGCCGGGCAGCAGGCCGAGCCGGTGGGCGCGGCGCAGGCCGTCGTGGCGCGGGTCGCGACGGAGGCGATCGCGGCGACGGCTCCGATGCCGGAGGAGACGCAGGTCGCCGAGGCGGCGCCCGCTCCCGCCCCGGCCCCCGCTCCCATGGAGCCCGTGACGCTCGACGTCGGTCAGGTGCTCGGCGCCGCCATGCTCGCCGAGGCCGCGGAGGCCGAGGCCGAGGCCGACGTGACGGTCGAGCCTGTCGTCGCCGCCGAGCAGGTCGTCGTCCAGAGTGCGGACGTGGTGTCCGCGCCGGTCGCCGAGCAGGTGGAGCCGGTCGACGTGGCACAGGCTCCCGTGCCGGTCGAGGAGCCCGCGCCGACGCCGGCCGAGACGGCCCAGGTCGCCGCAGCGGCCGCGCCCGAGGCCGAGGCCGCCGTCGAGACCGCCGTCGAGACGCCCGCGCCCGAAGTGGTCCAGGTCGTCCCCGAGGTGCCGGTGCCCGCCCCGGCCGCCGAGGCTCCCGCCGTTGACGTGGCACCGACACCCGAGCCCGCGTCCGAACCCGCCGCGTCCGAGCCCGCGCCCGAGGCCGTCGTGGCTGCCGAAGCGCCCGCTGCCACCCCGGAAATCCAGGCCCCCGTCCAGGAGACGCCTGTTCCGGAGAGCGCGGCCGTGGCTCCGGAAGTCCCCGCCCCCACCCTCGACGCGGCCGCAGAGCCGGCCGAACCCGCCGTGCCCACGGACACTCCGGTTCAGCCGGCTCAACCCGCTCAGACCCTCGCCGCCGAGGTCTTCCCGCCCGCCCCCGCCGAGCCGGTCGCGGTCGTCCCCGTCGAGCAGGCTCCCCAGGAACAGCCGGCACCGGAGCAGGCCGCCGAGCCGACCCCCGCCCAGCCGGAAGCGGAAGCGGCAGCGGAGCCCGAGCCCGTGCAGGAGCCCGTCGCCGCCCACATCGTGGACACGGCGTCCCACGCCCCGGAGTGGCCCGCCGCGGCGGCGCCCCACCAGGCGGAACCGGAAGCCACGGTCACGGCCCCGGAGCCGGTTGCCGCCGAACCCGTCACGGAACCGCAGGCCGCGGAGCCGCAGATCGTTGAGCCGCAGCCCGGTGAGCCGCAGGCCGACGAGCCGCAGGCCGACGAGCCGGAGAACGCCGAGCCGGCGGCCGCAGAGACGCCGGTACAGGAGCCGTCCCACGAGGCCGGGCCCACCGAGCCCGAGCCTCAGGAGGCCCAGCCGCCGGCGACCGCCGCCGAGGAGGCACCCGCCGCCCCCACGGCTCCGGCCCCCACAGCTCCGGCCGGCCCCACGGCTCCCGCCGCTCCGGCCCCGCAGCCCGTCGTGGAGCCCGCCGAGCCCGTCCAGCCCGCCGCGGCCGCCGACGCTCCCGCGCCCACCGACCTGGACCAGCAGCCCCCGGCCCAGCCGGACCCGTCGGCCCAGCCTCTGGGCCAGTTCGTCCCGGTCGAGGGCACGGTGCCCACCACCCCGCACCTCGCCCCGACCCCGCCGCACTCCCTGGTGCTCCCGACGGACGACCAGCAGCCGGCCCCCGAGGCCGAGGCCCCGGCCCCGATGACCCCGACGGCGACGGCCCCGACGGCCGAACCCCAGGAATCGCCGATGTCACCGGAGTCACCCGAGCCGCAGGAGTCACCGGAATCGCCGGAGGCGCAGCCGCAGCCGCAGTCCCCCGAACCGCAGGCCGCCACCACCCCGGCCGCCCCGGTTCCCGTAGTCACGGTCCCGGCCCCCCGCGCGGCCGACCCGGCTCCCGTCCCGGCGACCCCGGTCACGGAGCCCGAGAGCGACACCGACCCCGAGGTCGCTCAGAGCCCGGAGGACTTGGACACCAGGGCCGCCGACCAGGAAGAGAGCAGGGCCGCAGTGGAGGAAGTCCGCGAGTCCACCGGTCCCGCCGCGCCCGCGTACGACGACGCCGAGCGCGAGGCCGTCCTGAAGGTGATGCGCGAGCGCCGCGACATCCGCAACGGCTTCCGCAGCGACCCGATCCCGCACGAGGTGCTGCTGCGCGTCCTGGAGGCCGCCCACACCGCGCCCTCCGTCGGCCACTCGCAGCCCTGGGACTTCGTCGTCATCCGCTCCGCCGAGACCCGCAGCGCGATGCACGAGCTGGCGACGCGCCAGCGCGACGCGTACGCCAAGTCGCTGCCCAAGGGCCGGGCCAAGCAGTTCAAGGAACTGAAGATCGAGGCCATCCTCGATACCCCGGTCAACATCGTCGTCACCGCCGACCCGACCCGCGGCGGCCGCCACACGCTGGGCCGGCACACCCAGCCGCAGATGGCGCCGTACTCCGCCGCGCTCGCCGTCGAGAACCTCTGGCTCGCCGCCCGCGCCGAGGGCCTCGGCGTCGGGTGGGTCAGCTTCTTCGACGAGCGAGAGATGGTCCGCGCCCTCGGCCTGCCCGAGCACCTCGAGGTCATCGCCTACCTGTGCGTGGGCTACGTCGACGAGTTCCCGGACGAGCCCGAGCTGATGCAGGCCGGCTGGGCCAAGCGCCGCCCCCTGTCGTGGGTCGTCCACGAGGAGACGTACGGCCGTCGCGCGCTGCCCGGCGAGGACCCGCACGACCTGCTCGCCGAGACCGTCGCCAGCGTCCGCCCGCTGGACGCCAAGGCGCTCGGCGAGGCCTGGGAGCGGCAGAAGCGCATGACCAAGCCGGCCGGCGCGCTCGGCATGCTGGAGATCATCTCCGCCCAGCTCTCCGGCCTGTCCCGCCAGTGCCCGCCGCCGATCCCGGAGCCCGCGGCCGTCGCGATCTTCGCCGGCGACCACGGGGTGCACGCCCAGGGCGTCACGCCCTGGCCGCAGGAGGTGACGGCCCAGATGGTCGCCAACTTCCTCGGCGGGGGAGCGGTGTGCAACGCCTTCGCGAGCCAGGTGGGCGCCGAGGTCTGCATCGTGGACGTCGGTGTCGCCGCCGACCTCCCCGCCACGCCGGGCCTGCTGCCCCGCAAGGTCCGCGCGGGCACGTCCGACATGACGACCGGCCCCGCGATGACCCGCGAGGAGGCCAAGCAGGCCATCGAGGTCGGCATCGAGACGGCCCGCGACCTGGTGGCGGCCGGAAACAAGGCGCTGCTCACCGGTGAGATGGGCATCGCCAACACGACCGCGTCCGCGGCGCTGATCTCCGTCTTCACCGGCGCCGACCCGGCCGAGGTCACCGGCCGCGGCACCGGCATCAACGACGAGACCCTCGCCCGCAAGACCGAGGTCGTCCGCCGCGCCCTGGAACTCCACCAGCCGGACCCCGCCGACCCCCTCGGCGTCCTGGCCGCCGTCGGCGGTTTCGAGCACGCGGCGATGGTCGGCCTCCTGCTGGGCGGCGCGTCCCTGCGGACGCCGGTGATCCTGGACGGCGTCAGCGCCGGCGCCGCCGCCCTGGTGGCCCGCGCGATCGCCCCCGAGGTCCTCGCGGCCTGCATCGCGGGCCACCGCAGCGCCGAGCCCGGCCATGTGGCCGCCCTGAACAAACTCGGACTGCGCCCCCTGGTCGACCTCGACCTCCGCCTCGGCGAAGGCACCGGCGCCCTCCTGGCCCTCCCCCTGGTCCAGAGCACGGCCCGAGCCATGCACGAGGTGGCGACGTTCGACTCGGCCGGGGTGACCGAGAAGTAGGACCCGCTCCGGGCCGGCGGGCACGCTCTCCTGCGTGCCCCCGGACCCGCCGTACGCTGAGCCCACCTCTAAAATCCGCACGTCAGGGCCGCTCCAGAGCCGCAGCGCCCACCCTTGCCTGTACGAGGAGCCGCACCTCATGGCCGAACACCCCGCCTACCCCGTAGGCCTCCGTCTCACCGGCCGCCGGGTCGTCGTCCTCGGCGGCGGCCAGGTCGCCCAGCGCCGCCTCCCCGCGCTGATCGCGGCGGGCGCCGACATCCACCTCGTGTCCCCCGAGGCGACCCCGTCCGTGGAGGCCATGGCGGACACGGGCGAGATCACCTGGACACGGCGCCCCTACGCCGAGGGCGACCTCGCGGACGCCTGGTACGCCCTCATCGCCACCAGCGACCCCGAGGCGAACGCCCTGGCCTCGGCCGAGGCGGAGCGCCACCGCGTCTGGTGCGTGCGCTCCGACGACGCCGACCGGGCGACCGCCTGGACCCCGGCCACCGGCCACAGCGAGGGCGTCACCATCGCCGTACTGACCACGGACGCCAAGGGCCGCGACCCCCGCCACACCGCCGCCATCCGTGACGCGGTCGTCGAGGGCCTGCGCGACGGCACCCTCGTCGCCCCCCACCACCGCACCCGCACCCCGGGCGTCGCCCTGGTCGGCGGCGGCCCCGGCGACCCGGACCTGATCACGGTCCGCGGCCGCCGCCTGCTCGCCGAGGCGGACGTCGTCATCGCCGACCGCCTCGGCCCGCGCGACCTCCTCGCCGAACTCCCGCCGCACGTCGAAGTGATCGACGCGGCGAAGATCCCGTACGGCAGGTTCATGGCCCAGGAGGCCATCAACAACGCGCTGATCGAGCACGCCCGGCAGGGCAGGTCGGTCGTCCGGCTGAAGGGCGGCGACCCGTACGTCTTCGGCCGCGGCATGGAG
Source organism: Streptomyces sp. NPDC041784 (assembly GCF_055591025.1). Classification (NCBI taxonomy): domain Bacteria; kingdom Bacillati; phylum Actinomycetota; class Actinomycetes; order Kitasatosporales; family Streptomycetaceae; genus Streptomyces; species Streptomyces sp. NPDC041784. The sequence continues at coordinate 197,614 of NZ_JBVJAB010000008.1, read as the reverse complement.
GAGCTCCAGGCGCTCGCGGAGGCCGGCATCCCCTGCACGGTCGTCCCGGGCATCTCCAGCTCGATCTCGGTCCCCGGCGCGGCCGGTATCCCGGTCACCCACCGCGGTGTCGCCCACGAGTTCACGGTCGTCAGCGGTCATGTGGCCCCCGACGACGAGCGCTCGCTGGTCGACTGGCCGTCGCTGGCGAAGCTCACCGGCACGCTGGTGATCCTGATGGGCGTCGACAAGATCGGGAAGATCGCCGAGACGCTGATCGCGCACGGCAAGCCGGCCGACACCCCCGTCGCCCTGGTGCAGGAGGGCACCACCGCCGCGCAGCGCCGCGTCGACGCGACCCTCGCGACGGTCGCCGAGACCGTCCGCGCCGAGGAGGTCCGGCCGCCCGCGGTCATCGTCATCGGCGACGTCGTGGACGTGGGCCCGCGCCCCTCCGAGTAACCGCGGGTAACGCAACCCGTCCCCAGCCGTTGGCACCGCACCCAGGACAAGGCAGTATCACCCTGTGGCCGATCTCATCACCGTTGAGAACCCCGATGACCCCCGCCTGCGCGACTACACGGGCCTGACCGACGTCGAACTGCGCCGCAGGCGTGAGCCGGCCGAGGGCCTGTTCATCGCGGAGGGCGAGAAGGTCATCCGCCGGGCCAAGGACGCCGGGTACGAGATGCGTTCCATGCTGCTGTCCGCGAAGTGGGTCGACGTCATGCGGGACGTCATCGACGAACTCCCGGCCCCGGTGTACGCGGTCAGCCCGGACCTGGCCGAGCGGGTCACCGGCTACCACGTGCACCGCGGCGCGCTCGCGTCGATGCAGCGCAAGCCGCTGCCGACGGCCGCCGAACTCCTCCAGACCGCCCGCCGCGTCGTGATCATGGAGTCGGTCAACGACCACACGAACATCGGCGCGATCTTCCGCTCGGCGGCGGCCCTCGGCATGGATGCCGTCCTGCTCTCCCCGGACTGCGCCGACCCCCTCTACCGCCGCAGCGTGAAGGTCTCGATGGGCGCGGTCTTCTCGGTTCCGTACGCCCGCCTCGACACCTGGCCCAAGGGCCTGGACTCGGTCCGCGAGGCCGGCTTCACGCTCCTCGCCCTCACCCCCGACGAGAAGGCGCGCTCCCTCGACGAGGCGGCCCCGCACACCATGGACCGGGTCGCCCTGATGCTCGGCGCGGAGGGCGACGGCCTCTCCACCCAGGCCCTGGTCGCCGCCGACGAATGGGTCCGCATCCCCATGTCCCACGGCGTCGATTCCCTCAACGTGGGTGCGGCGGCCGCGGTCGCCTTCTACGCGGTGGCCACGGGCCGCCCCCTGGCGTAACCGTCTGCACTCCTGCGACCACCCCGGGCGAAACCGTTCTCACGCGGGAACCACCCCGGGCGAAACCGTCCTCACGCCGGGAACCACCCCGGGCGCAACCGGCCCCGGCCGCCCCTCCGCCCGGTCCCCTCAGAGCGCTGCCCGCAGGCCGCCCGGAGCACTGCCCGGCTCCGGCCGTACGTATTCCTGCCCGTGCCGCTGCTCCCGTACGACCCCGTTGTCGCCGCCGAGCCCCCGGGCCGGCCCCTGGCAGCCCTGGACGACGGCGATGCCGAGCGCCACGAGCAGCGTCACGACGACGAAGACGAACAGCCGCTGCCGCAGCAGCCGCGGATTGGCGGGGCGCCGCCCGGTTCCCGTGGTCCTCGGCCCCGGCCGACCGGCCCCGCTGCGCGGCGCGGGACGGCTGCCACTGCCCGAACGGGTGGCGCGGCCCGAGGGCGTCGGCCGGCTCCCGGACCGCGACGACGGATTGCCGCCGCCACCTCTGGAGGCACTGCCACCCCGAGAGGCACTGCCGCCCCGCGAAGCGCTGCCGCCACGGGAGGGAACCCCACCCCGAGAGGGAGCCGCGCCGCGCGAGGACGGCACGCCGTTGCGCGGCGGGGGAGTGCCCGGCCCGCCCGGCTGGCGCAGCGTGCGCTCAGGGTGGCCGGGTTCGCCGAGCCGCCCCGTCGGCCGGTCCGCCTCGCTCGCCCGCGGCACGGGCGGCCGGGCGTCGGCCATCCCCTGGGCCTCGCGGGCCGCGATCTCCTTCAGCCGCAGCGAGAGGTCGAGGGTGCTCGGCCGCTCCTCGGGGTCCTTGGCCAGACAGGCCCGGATCAGCGGGGCGAGCGCGTCGGGCACGCCGTGCAGCTGAGGCTCCTCGTGCACCACGCGGTACAGCATCACCTCGGAACTGCCGTGCCCGAAGGGCGAGTCGGCCGTCGAGGCGTACGCCAGCGTGGCACCGAGCGAGAACACGTCCGTGGCCGGGGTGACCAAGGCGCCCCGCACCTGCTCCGGCGCGAGGAACCCGGGGGAGCCGACCGCGGTGCCCACATGCGTCAGCGTCGAGGCGCCCGTGGCCCAGGCGATGCCGAAGTCGATGATCCGCGGCCCCTTGGGGGACAGCAGGATGTTGGACGGCTTCAGGTCCCGGTGCACGACCCCGGCCTCGTGGACGGCGACGAGTCCCTCCGAGAGCGCGGCCCCGATGGAGGCCAGCTCGGCGGCCCCGAGCGGCCCCTCGTCGTTGACCTTGTCGTGCAGGGACGGGCCGGGCACGTACTGCGTGGCGAACCACGGCCGGTCGGCGTCCAGGTCCGCCGCCACCAGGCGCGCCGTGCACCCGCCACGGATCCGCCGGGCGGCCGACACCTCGCGCGCGAAGCGCGACCGGAACTCCTGGTCCTCCGCCAGATCGGGCCGGATCACCTTCAGCGCGACCCGCTGCCCCTTCTTGTCCGAGCCCAGGTAGACGACGCCCATTCCGCCCGCGCCGAGCCGTCGGTGAAGCCTGAACGAGCCGACGACGCGCGGGTCCTCGCGCCTCAGGCGCATCATCGCCATGTTCATCCCCGCTGCCCGGTCCGTGTGACGTGGCACAGCTTACGTTTCCACGGCCGCTCGCGCGCAGAGGCCGCGCCCTCTCGTCCCGATCGATTGTCGGTGCCGGGCGGGAGACTTGAAGAGTGGTCAGAGAGGTTGAGAACAGAGGCCCCTTGGCGACGCCGGGACATCAACCACCTGTCAGGGAAGGGGGATTGAATCGGTGCGGGGTGACCGGGTGGTGACGGTCGTGTACGCCGGCGACACGACACGGACGTACCGGGTGGTGGCCGGCAGGGCGGGCCGCGGGGTGGGGACGGCGGTCCGCCGGGAGACGGTGGAAGTGAGCGAAGTCACGCTCGGATCCCCCGCGCCCCCGGGCAGTGGGGGAGGGGCCGGTCACCCCCTCCGGGAAGACCCCGAGACCTAGGACCCCGTCTCCACCCAGGGGAGTACGCCGCAGGTCATGGCTCATCCTCCGGGAGGCCCGGCAATCGGTACGAGGGCATGACGCCCGGCGCCCGCCGCGCGCCTAGATTTGAGGTCAAGCGGCGGGTGCAGCACTCGTCCCCCGAGGTCAGGCACCCGCCGCTGCCAACGACAACTGAACGGTCAGGAGAGGGACCATGGCCCACACGGCACCGCGGACGATCGTCCGCACCCAGGAGCGCAGAGCGCTCCGCAGTCGCCACACGGGCCGTCGCCACCCCTTGGTGGCGACGATCATGGCCCTTCCCCTGGCGGTCCTGCTCCTCGTCGTCTTCGACGGCTGGGAGACAGTGGCCACACAGGCGTCGTCCGTGGGCGAGATGCTGGGGCGCTGAGCGGCGACCCCAGGCCCGGAAGAGCGGTCCGGGCGGGGACATCCACCCATGAAACCCCGTGGGGACGGGGGTGCGGCGGACGGCACAAATGCCGGCGCAGCTGGGGAGCTGCGCCGGCATTGCTCTGCCCGAAAACAGGCACGCGACGATCTTCGCCCCACCCGCCGTCCACGGCACCGTCCATGGCACCCGGCCGCGCATCCCACGCCCGACCCCGGACACCAGGCACTCCCGGCGACCTCACCTCCGTACCCTCACCCAGGACGACCCGCCGCCCGAGGGAGCCCCGTGACCACCACCCCCCTGCTCACCGAGCTGGCCGCCCGCGCTCGAGCCCGGGCCCACACCGGCGGCACCCCCTGCCCCTGCGGCGCGGCCACCCTCGCCGACCGCCCCGACGCCACCGTCGTACGCCACGCGGACACCGTCGCGAAGGCCCACGCCCCGAACACACCCCCGGCCGACCTCACCCCCCGCCTCACCGCCGCCGCCCGGCTCCCCGACGTCCTCCTCCCTCCGCTCGGCCCGACGCCGGTGACCCTGCACGGCCGCCTGGTCACGTTCTGGCCGTACGGCACGCCCGTCGACCCGGACGACCCGGACGCGGCCCCTTGGGAGGAGGCCGCCTGCCTCCTCGCCCGCCTCCACCGCACCCCCCTCGTCGGACCACCCCTGCCGCCGATGCGCGGCCCCGCCAAGGCGGCCCAGGCCATGGCCCGCCTCCGGGCGGCCGCCGCACACCATCCCGCCACCGCGCCCGTGGTCCGCGCCTGGCACACCCTCCCCGCCTGGGCCCGTGCCGAGGCCCCCATGCCCGACACCACCACCCTCTGCCACGGCGACCTCCATCTCGGCCAGCTCGTCCGCCACCCCGCCCCCGACGGTCCCTGGCGTCTCATAGACGTCGACGACCTCGGTGTGGGCGTCCCGGCCTGGGACCTCGCCCGCCCCGCCGCCTGGTACGCCTGCGGCCTGCTCCCGCCCGACGAGTGGACCCGCTTCCTGGACGCCTACCGCGCCGCCGGCGGCCCGGCCGTCCCCGTGGACGGCGACCCCTGGCCGGCCCTCGACGTCCCGGCCCGCGCCCTCACGGTCCAGACCGCCGCCCGGGCCACGGCGAAGGCGGTCGCCCAGGACCGCCCCCTGGACGAGGTCGAGCAGGCCTTGGTGGACGCCTGCTCCCGAATCGGTTCGGTCCCCCCACAGTTGGCACGAACCTCCACGACGTAGGGTGCAACCGACCGCAGCCGGACAGAGTCTGTCCTGGCGGTACGCGAAACAGGACCGACCGGCGAGGAGTTGACCCGAATCATGCAGTGCCCGAAGTGTCACGCCCCGATGCACACCTACAACCGCAACGGCGTCCAGATCGAACAGTGCAGCAACTGCCGGGGGATCTTCCTCGACTACGGCGAGCTGGAGGCGCTGACCCGCCTGGAGTCCCAGTGGTCGCAGCCCGCGCCCCCGGCACCGCCCGCCCCGCAGGCGTACCCGGCCGCGCCCGCCGCACCCGCCTGGGGCGCCCCGCAGGCCGGCCACGGCGGTCACCACGGTGGGCACTACGGCGGCCACCACCGCCAGAAGAGCTTCGGTCGCATGCTGTTCTCCAGCTGACCGGACCACGAGGAAGCCCCCGGCCGTACGAGACGGCCGGGGGCTCCGGTGTGTGGACGATACTGGGATTGAACCAGTGACCTCTTCCGTGTCAGGGAAGCGCTCTCCCGCTGAGCTAATCGTCCTCGGGACCACGATCCGAAGATCATGGGCACTGCGTGCGCGATACTGGGATTGAACCAGTGACCTCTTCCGTGTCAGGGAAGCGCTCTCCCGCTGAGCTAATCGCGCGGGTTCGAAGCCGCAGGGCTTCAGTGGACGATACTGGGATTGAACCAGTGACCTCTTCCGTGTCAGGGAAGCGCTCTCCCGCTGAGCTAATCGTCCTTGGAGGTGGAGACGGGATTTGAACCCGTGTAGACGGCTTTGCAGGCCGTTGCCTCGCCTCTCGGCCACTCCACCAGGAGTGCGGGGTTCGGGAAGATCCCCTAGTTCCTTCGAGCGGACGACGAGGCTCGAACTCGCGACCTCAACCTTGGCAAGGTTGCGCTCTACCAACTGAGCTACGTCCGCCTGTCGTTTCGGTTCGCTCTCGCGTCCCGGCGACGAGTTGAACTCTAGCGGATTCCTGGGCCAGCACAAAAACGCGTTTGTGCAGCGTGCTGCCCTGCACCCCCGCCCGCAGCCGCGGCGCGGCCACAGCGGACCTGCTCAGGGCCCCGCGACGGACATGCCCGGGCCACCCCGCGGACACCCGCCATAGACTCGACAGTGTGCTCGACCTCCCACCTCTCGCCCGTTTCGGCACCCGCGCGGCCACCGGCCTCCTCGATGTCACCAGCGATCCCGCGGCGCTGGACTCCACCGGTTTCTGGGCCGTCGCCGCGGACTTCGAGGGCGGCCTGGTCTGCGCCCGCTTCGCCGACGTCCGTGAGGAGCCGGTTCCCGCGCCCGTGCCGGGGGAGTGGCGGGGCCCGGCGGCCGGTGACTGGACGTCGTCCCTCGACCGCGCCACGTACACGGCCGGGGTGCGCCGGATCCGCGAGCACATCGCCGCCGGCGAGGTCTACCAGGCCAACCTCTGCCGCGTCCTGACCGCGCCCCTCGGCCCCGGCGCCGACGTGGACGCCCTGACCGCCCTGCTGGCGCGCGGCAACCCGGCACCCTATGCAGGAACGATCCGCCTCCCCGGATGCGGCGTCGAGATCGCCACCGCCTCCCCCGAACTGTTCCTGCGCCGCGCCGGCCGGGTCGTCGAGTCCGGGCCGATCAAGGGCACCGGGCGCACCGAGGCGGACCTCCTCGACAAGGACTACGCCGAGAACGTGATGATCGTGGACCTGGTCCGCAACGACATCGGACGCGTCTGCGCCACGGGCAGCGTGACCGTCCCCGACCTGTGCGCCGTCGAGAAGCACCCGGGCCTGGTCCACCTCGTCTCGACCGTCCGCGGCGAACTGCGCGCCGGTGTCGGCTGGCCCGAACTGCTCGACGCCGCCTTCCCGCCCGGCTCGGTCACCGGCGCCCCCAAGTCCAGCGCACTCAGGATCATCGAGGCCCTGGAGACCGCGCCGCGCGGCCCCTACTGCGGAGGCATCGGCTGGGTCGACGCCGACCGGGGCACGGCCGAGCTGGCCGTCGGCATCCGCACCTTCTGGATCGACCGGACCGTCGCGGGCGCGGCCGTGCTCCGCTTCGGCACCGGCGCCGGCATCACCTGGGGATCCGACCCCGAGGCGGAGTGGGCGGAGACCGAGCTGAAGGCCTCCCGGCTGCTCGCGGTAGCGTCGGGGGCGTACGAGGTGAACGAACAGCCCCTCGGGTGCGATGCCGGCCCGGGGGACGCCGAGTCCGAGAACGCCTCCAGCGCGCGCCGCACCCCCGGCCGACGCGACGCCCCCGGTACGGACAGGTGAGGGAGAGACCAGTGAAGCTTTGGCTCGACGGCGGACTGCAGGACATCGAGTCCGCCCGCGTCTCCGTCTTCGACCACGGACTGACCGTGGGCGACGGCGTCTTCGAAACGGTGAAGGCGGTGGACGGCAGGACGTTCGCGCTCACCCGCCACCTCGCCCGGCTGGCCCGCTCCGCGCACGGCCTCGGCCTGCCCGACCCCGACCTCGACGAGGTCCGCCGCGCCTGCGCCGCCGTCCTCGAGGCCAACCCGGTGCCGCTCGGCCGGCTGCGGATCACCTACACCGGCGGCCACGGCCCGCTCGGCTCGGACCGCGGAGACCAGGGCCCGACCCTCGTCGTCGCCCTCGGCGGGATCACCCGCCGCCCCGACTCCACGGCCGTCGTCACCGTCCCCTGGACCCGCAACGAGCACGGCGCCCTCACCGGCCTGAAGACCACCTCGTACGCCGAGAACGTCGTCGCCCTGGCCCGCGCCCACCAACACGGCGCCACCGAGGCGCTGTTCCCCAACACGGCCGGGCGGCTCTGCGAGGGCACCGGGTCGAACGTCTTCGTCGTCCTGGACGGCGAGATCCACACCCCGCCGATCGCCTCCGGCTGCCTCGCGGGCATCACCCGTGAGCTGACCGTCGAGTGGACCGGCGCCAAGGAGACCGACCTGCCGCTGGACGTGCTGGAGCGGGCCGACGAGGTCTTCCTCACCTCCACGCTGCGGGACGTCCAGGCCGCGCACCGCGTCGACGCCCGCGAACTGCCCGGCACCCCGGGCCCGGTGACCGCCAAGGCGATGCGGATCTTCGACGAACGCGCGGGCGACGACCTCGACCCCTAAATCCCGGGTAGGCCAGAACCCCGGCCGGCCAGATCCCCGGCCGGTTCCCCGGGCGGGCGGGCGGCCGACGGGGAAAACAGGCTGACTTCGGTGCCCACGGCGGGTAGAAACCCCCTGATGACCACGACTCTGCGGCCCACCGAGCCGCTTCAGCGTGCCGCCGGCGGAGCGCTGTCGCGCCACTACCAGGTGTGCGTGAACAGCCGTCCCGTCGGCGCGATACGCCTCTCGACCCACCCCGACTTCGGGCCGGCCGTCGCCCGGATCGACGACCTGCGCATCGAGGAACCGGACCGCGGCCGGGGCCGGGGCACGGTGGCCGCGCTCGCCGCCGAGGAGGTGGCGCGCGGCTGGGGCTGCCGCACGATCGAGATCCGGGTCCCCGCCGACGCGGCGCACGCCCTGCGCCTCGCCACGGCCCTCGGGTACGTCCACCGCAGCCGCGGCATGTTGAAGGCCCTGGCCACGGTCGCGCCCGAACTGCCCCCGGGCAGCCGGGCCAGACCTCTGACCGAGGCCGAGTACGGGCCGTGGCGGCAGCACGGCATCGAGGAGTACGCCCAGAGCTGGATCACCCGCGGTGTCCCCGAGGCCGAGGCCCGTACCAAGGCCGCACAGGACACCGAAAAGATCCTGCCCGACGGCCTCGCCACCGAGCACATGCTGATCAGCGTCCTGGAACACGAGGACACCCGGGTCGGCACCCTCTGGCTGGGCGTCGAGGGGGAGCGGGCCTATGTGTACGACGTCGAGGCCGACGCGACCCATCGGGGCCGGGGGCACGGCCGCTCCCTGATGCTGCTGGCCGAGGCCCAGGCCGTCGCCGCCGGCATGCGCGTGATCGGCCTGAACGTCTTCACGGACAACGCGCCGGCCGAGCGGCTCTACGCGTCGCTGGGGTACGTGCCGGTCAGCTACACGATGTACAAGAACCTGCTCTGAACCCGGCTCAGCCCTGTTCGGCCAGCAGCCGGTCGGCGATCTCCTCGACGCGCTCGCGCAGCCCTTCCTGGCTCTTGCCGCCGTCGAGGCGCTCGCCGCCGATGACGTACGTCGGGGTTCCGGTGACCCCGATCGCCTTGCCCTCCGCCTGGTCGGCGTCCACGATCAGGATGTGCCGGCCGTCGATCAGCGCGGTGTCGAACTCCTCGGCGTCGAGCCCGAGTTCGCCGGCCACCTCGACCAGGAAGGGTTCGCCCTTACGGTCCAGCTCCTCGACCCGGCCCAGCACGGCCTCGACGTACGGCCACCCCTTGCCCTGCTCCAGGGCTTCCTCGGCGGCCTGCGCGCCGGCGAAGGAGTGCTTGTGCTTCTCCAGCGGGAAGTGCCGCAGCCGCAGCTCCAGCCGGTCGCCGTAGCGCTCGCGCAGCGCGCGCAGGTCGTCCAGGGCATGGCGGCAGTCCGGGCACTGGAGCTCGCACCAGACGTCCAGGACGACGGCGGGGCGGGCGGACGCCGGATCGGACGCGGCGTCGGGGGTGGGGGCGGACGTGGCGTCGGAGGCGGCGGACGCCGGGGAGGACTCACTCATGCTCCCAGTCTCCCAGCATGCGGGACGGCCCGTACCCCGAGGCGACCCCGACCCGGGCCGCCCGGTCCGCGGTGACCGGCACCTGCGGAGGAGGTGACCCGGAGATGTCCCTGATGTCCGGCCGGAGCATGGCCCGGGAGCGGGGTGGGGGTGCAGGATGGAAGGGACGAGGCGCCCGCCCGCCGGAGCGCCGAGCCGCCTGGCCACCACCCGTACGTGCCCGCCTGGAGGACCGGATGATTGCCGAGACCGTCTGTTCCGCCGCCGCCGCGGCAGGCCTGGGCATCGCGGCGGTCACCGCGTACCGCAAGCGCTACCTCTCGGCCGCCCGGATCGCGGCCTACTCCCTGGTGCCCCTCGGCCTGGTCATGACCGGGGTCGTCGAATGGCTCGCCGACACGGCCTTCAGCCCCACCGCCTGGGCCGGCTTCGGTGTGCTCGGCGCGGCCTGGGCCCTCTTCGCGACCACGCGCGCGGTGGAGCGCCGTCGCGGCGTCACCCGCAAGGACCGCAAGGAGGCGGCACGCGCCGCGCGCTCCGGCGAGGTGGCCCCGACCTCTTCGGCACCCTCCCTGGGCCAGGGCTCCCGCCCGGCGGCCCGCCCCGCCGCCGCGCCGCGCACGCAGGGCGGCTCCGACGACTTCAGCGACATCGAGGCCATCCTCAAGAAGCACGGCATATGACGCCCGCGACGCGGTTGAAACGACACAGTCGACCCCCGCGCGCGCGGAAGTGATCATCGCCTGAAACCGACATCACGGAATTCGGCGAACTCCCGCTCATTCCGGGCGTGTTGATCGCGCGGGGTGCCTGGCCTGCGTCATCATCGCCCGCGAGATGCTGGACACGACACAGAGCGACGCCGCGCCACCTCAGGACGAGCCGCGCGGATGCCTCTTCGCCCTTTCCCAGCCACCGCTGATGATCTTTCTTGCGGTGATCGGGTGTCTGCTGCTCATGGCTGCGCTGCACGATCTGCTGCTGCTCTGAGCCGTACCCGCGGTCCCCGGCGTCACCCGCCGGGGCCGCGTCGGCATCGAGCGGCGGAGAGGGGCCGGGACCCCTGTGGCGGGCCTCAGCCCGCGGCCTCCTTGCGGCGCGCCCGGTAGGCGGCCACATGGAGACGGTTGCCGCAGGTGCGGCTGTCGCAGTACCGGCGCGAACGGTTGCGGGAGAGGTCGACGAAGGCACGCCGGCAGTCCGGGGCCTCACAGCGCCGCAGGCGCTCCTGCTCCCCGGCCACCACGAAGAAGGCCAGCGCCATCCCGCAGTCGGCCGCCAGGTGGTCCGCGATGGAGGCGCCGGGCGCGAAGTAGTGCACATGCCAGTCGTAGCCGTCGTGATCGGTGAGCCGGGGCGTGGTGCCCGCGGCGGCGACCAGCTCGTTGATCAGCCCGGCCGCGGTCCGGGGGTCCGACGCCGCGAAGATCCCGGCGAACCGTCCCCGGATCTTGCGCACGGCGGACAGGTCGAACTCGGAGAGCACGCCCACGTCACTGATGTCGTGCTTTCGTACGAACTCCGCGAGGGTGGCGACATCCGGCAGCGCGTCCGGGGTCGTCTCGTCCTCCGGCGCGGTGTTCACCAGATCCACCACGGCATCGAGCGCACACCGGGTGTCGTGGGTGATCAGCACGTTTCGCTCCCTGGCCTGGGGGGTCGGGCGGGCGCCCGCCGATGCTGGCCGATGGTAGCCGCCCCGAGCCCGCAAGCCACGGGGGCAGCCGTTGCCCGGAGCCCGCACGCGGCTGCCGCCTTCATGACCGGCCACCGGGGGGAGGCTCCGTACCCCCAGCATGCCAAGCCGACCCGGCTCCGTGCACCCAGCTCGGCGACCTGCCCGCTTCACCCGCCTCCTCGGGCGGCCCCCGCCGGGCCCCACGCACGCCGACGCCGCACCACGGTGGTCCGTGGTGCGGCGTCGGCGCATACCGTATGCGGTTGTCGTGGCCCGAGCCGTCTCCCCGAGTGGACGGCGCCGGGCGGCTCGTGGTGAGCCTCGCCCTAGCTTTCCGCCAGGATGTGCGAGAGCTCTTGATCGAGATCGAAATGCCGGTGTTCCGTGCCGGGAGGCACGGCAGCGTCCGTCCGCTTCAGGAAGGACTCCAGGGCCCGCGCCGGGGCCTCGAGCAGGGCCTCGCCCTCGGGAGAACTCAGGGCGATGCAGACGACGCCCTGACCGTGGCTGCGCGACGGCCAGACGCGGACGTCGCCGGTTCCCGTGGGCCGGTGCAGGCCCTCCGCGAGGAGGTCACGGGCGAACACCCACTCGACGGTTTCCTCGGCTCCGGTGTGGAAGGTGGCGTGCACGGCGTAGGGGTCGGCCGTGTCGTACCGCAGGCCTGCGGGGACAGGCAGGGAGGACTCGCTCGACACAACGAGGCGCAGGTGCAGCTCGCAGCTGACCGTGGTGTTCATAAGCGCCAGGGCCTTTCGCTCAGTGTGCGCTCGGGGATTCGCACGTCGGCGAAATCGACATGCCACCTACGGTGCCGTTGTAAACCCCTCTGAGTGTTTTGCGTGTCTTTACGTAACTCTTCCGGCCGAGGGCACGTTCGCGAAGTACCACCATTCCGGTGATCGGAATCTCTCGGGTAAGGTCTGGCTGTATGAATACGGGGAGTAACGAGCCTGGCGAGGTAGCCATGGTGGACAGGACGGACACGGGCGGAGCGGCGGAGAAACGGTCCGAGCAGGGGCTCGGCTCGTGGGCGCCGGAGTTCGTCAAGGCACGCCGCGTGCTGCATCTGAGCTGGCAGGTCGGCGTCTTCGTGATCGGCCTCGCGGTGGTGGGCGCCGGCATCGTCATGCTGCCGCTGCCGGGACCCGGCTGGGTCGTGATCTTCGGCGGTATGGCGATCTGGGCGACCGAGTTCGTCTGGGCCCAGCTGGTGCTGCGCTGGACCAAGCGCAAGGTCACCGAGGCGGCCCAGCGCGCCCTCGACCCGAAGGTGCGTCGGCGCAACATCATCCTGACCTCGATCGGTCTGGTGATCATCGGCGCGCTGCTGGGGTTCTACCTGTGGAAGTTCGGGCTGGAGATGCCCTGGAACATCAAGGACCAGTGATCCGCGACGGGGGTGCCGGGGCCGTCCGGTGATGGTCACAGGCACCCCCTGACATGGGGTAATGTTCTCCGTGCGCCCGGGCGATTAGCTCAGTGGGAGAGCGCTTCGTTCACACCGAAGAGGTCACTGGTTCGAACCCAGTATCGCCCACCCCGGGATGATGGCCCGTCTGCGACATCGCAGACGGGCCATCGTCGTATGCGGCCCTCTTCGGAGGTTACTGACCGTCGCCGTGTGCGCGGCAGACGGCGACGCCGAAGCCGCAGCTGACCTCGGCATCCGCACCAGCGCGCACGTCGAGGTCGACGCCCAGACCGGCGCCGACGCCGACGTCTAGGCCGGCGCCGACGCCGACGTCCAGACCGGCGCCGACGTCCAGGCCGGCGCCGAGACCGACGCTACGCCGCAGCCCCGCTCACCCCCGGCGCCCGCAGCCCCGCTCACCCCGGCGCTCACAGCCGGGCCCGCGCCTCACCCGCACCTTCGCGCCCAGCCCGCGCCCTGCCCGTGCACCGCCCACCCCACCTGCGCCTCACCCACGCCCCGCCCGCACCCTCGCGCCCCCACTCCACGCCCACGTCCCGCGCCCCGCGCCCCGCCCTCACCTCCCCACGCGCACACGACGCCCACATGCCCTCATGCGTGACCCCCTCCACCCACCTCACCCACCTGGCCTCCCCACCTCACGTCACCCCGCCTCGCCCACCTCACCCAGGCGAATTCCCGCCGCCCTCCCCACCCCCGCACCCCCCACCCTCCCGTCCGATCCCCCGAATGCACCCCTCTCACCAGCCACTTCACGCCTCTCACCCCGTCAAACCCCCTCCGCGAGCCCGCCTCCTCCCGCGCTCGCCCCACAAGAAATTCCTGTCCGAATCATTGACGCTCCCTCAACCCCCTCGTACCTTGTGCCAGCAAGCGCTTTCTTGAAACGATTCATGCAATCAGCGACGACGCTGCGGGGAGGGCCCGACTGTGGGAACCAGCAGGAATGTTGAGAGGCGAACGATCCTGAAGGTGGCCGGGGCGACGGCGGCCACGCTCGGGCTGGCCGCGACCACGGGGTGCGGGGGCGACAGCGGTTCCGGGGACGGGACGGTGACGATCCGTTACGCCTGGTGGGGAGCCGAGGAGCGGGCGAAGCGGATCAACGAGTCCATCGCGCTCTTCGAGAAGAAGTACCCGAAGATCAAGGTGAAGACGGACTTTCAGGACTACGTCGCATTCTGGGAGAAGTTCCAGACGCAGGCGGCCGGCGGAAATCCCCCGGACGTATTCCAGAACGCCGTCGGATTTCTTCGGAAGTACGACAGGAGGGGCATCCTCCTCGACCTCAAGTCCCAGGTGGACGCGGGCAATCTGAGCCTGGACAACTTCCGCGAGGGCGTCACCAAGGTCGGCGAGGTCGACGGCAAGCAGCTCGGCATCCCGGTCGGCTCCAACACCATGGCGCTGGTCATCGACAAGAAGGCCTTCGCGAAGGCCGGCGTCGAGGCCGCCCCGGGCTGGACCTGGGACGACTACTTCAAGGCGCTCAAGACCATCCACGACAAGACGAAGGTCCCGGGGGACACCGGCTACTTCAGCATCATGTACCTCTACGACCTGTACCTCCGCCAGAACGGAAAGGCGTTCTTCACCGAGGAGGGACTCGGCTTCGACAAGGCCGATCTGACGGAGTGGTGGCAGGACGGGTACAACCTCACCAAGGCCGGGGTCATCACCGACCCGAAGATCGTCGCCCAGGACCGCCCCAAGTCCTCGCTCTCCGCCGGCCACGCCGCCGCGGAGTTCACCTGGGACAACTTCACCGTCCGCTACACCGCCGAGGGCGACAGCGAGTACGGCCTCGCCCCGATCCCCACCATGGACGGCAAGGACACCGGTCAGTACCTCGCCTCCCTGATGCTCAGCGCCTCCGCGCGCACCTCGCACCCCAAGGAGGTCGCCCAGTTCATCGACTTCATGGTCCACGACCCCGAGGTCGGCAAGATCATGGGCTACGACCGGGGCATCCTCGCCAGCACCGAGCAGTACGAGGCGTTCACGCCGACCGACGCGGTGGCCAAGGAGATCGCCCAGTACGAGGAGGACACCGCGAAGTCCGGCGTCCTCGGCGCGATCACCCCGCACCCGTCCGGCGCCGACACCGTCGAGGCCGCCTTCCTGCGCATCGGCGGTGACATGAGCCTGGGCAAGGTCAAGGTCTCCGACGCGGTGAAGCAGTTCTTCGACGAGTCCGACGCCGCTTTCCAGGCGTGATGCCTGACGTCTGATGCCTGATGGGGAACCAACTGTGACGCTCGTCAAGGAATCTCCGCCCGCCACCCGCAAGGCCCGTTCCGCAGCCCCCGCCGCCGGTCGGCGGCGGGGGCGCCGGGAGAACCTCGCCGGTTATCTCTTCATGTCCCCGTGGATCGCCGGCTTCGTGCTGCTGACCGCGGGCCCCATGGCCGCCTCCCTCTATTTCGCCTTCACCGACTACAACCTCTTCAACAGCCCCCGCTGGATCGGCCTCGACAACTTCACCAAGATGTTCGACGATCCCCGCTGGCAGAAGTCGGTGGAGGTGACGGCGAAGTACGTCGTCATCGGCACCCCGCTGAAACTGCTGCTGGCCTTCGGCGTCGCCCTGCTGCTCGCCCAGAGCCGCCGCGGCCAGGCCTTCTACCGGGCCGCCTTCTACGCCCCCTCGCTGATCGGCGCGAGCGTCTCGGTCGCCTTCGTCTGGCGGTCGCTGTTCTCCGACGACGCCGTCGTCGATCGCACGCTGTCGGTCTTCGGTGTCCATGTCGGCGGCTGGGTCGGCAACCCCGACTGGATCCTCTACTGCCTGGTAGCGCTCACCGTCTGGCAGTTCGGCGCGCCCATGGTCATCTTCCTGGCCGGCCTCAAACAAGTGCCGAGGGAGCTGTACGAGGCGGCCGAGATGGACGGCGCCGGGCCGCTGCGCCGGTTCTGGAGCATCACGCTCCCGATGATTTCCCCGGTGCTCTTCTTCAACGTACTGCTGGAGACCATCCACTCCTTCCAGATCTTCGGCTCGGCCTACGTCGTCTCCAACACCTACTGCGGCCCGGCCGACGCCACGCTCGTCTACACCTGCTACCTGTACCAGCAGGGCTTCAAGAACGCGCAGATGGGCTTCGCCTCGGCGATGGCCTGGATGCTGCTGCTGGCCGTGGCCCTGGTGACGGCCGTCCTCTTCTGGTCGCAGAAGAAGTGGGTGCACTACGAGGAGGACGCCCGATGAGCGCCACCACGTCCACCACCGTCACCCCCGCGGACCGCAAGGCGCTCGGCGGCCTCGGGCGCAAGCGCGCCGGCTCGCTCGCCTGGCACCTCGGCTCGCTGCTGGTCCTCGCGGTCGTGCTCTACCCGGTCCTGTGGGTCATCGGCGCCTCGTTCAAGCCGAGCAAGGACATCATCAACAGCCTCGACCTGTTTCCGACCAGCCCCATCCTCGACAACTTCAAGGGCCTGGCCGACGGCATCGCCGACATCACGATCTGGACGTTCTTCCAGAACTCCCTGTTCTACGCGCTCGGCTCGGTCGCCGGCATCCTGGTCTCCTGCTCGCTGACCGCGTACGCCTTCGCCAAGATCAGGTTCGCGGGCCGGAACCTGCTCTTCTCGCTGATGATCGGCACCCTGCTGCTGCCGTACCACGTGCTGCTCATCCCGCAGTACGTGATGTTCCAGAAGCTGGAGCTGATCAACACCTACATCCCGCTGCTGATCGGGAAGTACCTCGCCACCGAGGCGTTCTTCGTCTTCCTCATGGTGCAGTTCATGCGCAACCTGCCCCGGGAACTGGACGAGGCGGCGCGCATCGACGGGTGCGGCCATCTGCGGATCTACTGGTCGATCGTGCTGCCGCTGTGCCGGCCGGCGCTCATCACCAGCGCGATCTTCACCTTCATCAACGCCTGGAACGACTTCATGGGCCCGCTGATCTACCTCAACGAGCCCGGCAAGTACACCGTCTCCCTGGGCCTGACGATGTTCCGTGACTCCGACGGCGTAGCCGCCAACTACGGCGGACTGATCGCCATGTCGCTGGTGGCGCTGCTTCCGGTGCTGCTGTTCTTCCTCGCCTTCCAGCGGTACCTCATCGACGGTATGGCGACCTCCGGACTGAAGGGCTGAGGCGGTTCCTCCATGGCCGACGTGCGTGTGAAACCCCGGACCCGTAAGGAATCCGTCCTCGCCGAACGCTTCGGGGTGTTCGCCGAGTGTCTGCTCACCGGGGTCTGGATCGCGGTGGCCTCGCTCGGCGTGGTCACTTATCCGGCCGCCTTCGCCGCCGGCGCCCGGCATCTGCGCCGACGCACGGGGCATGAGGGCGGGGGATGGCGGGAGTTCGTCGCCGACTTCCGCCGCGCCGTGCGCGGCGGGTGGGTCGTCGGGCTCGCCGGGTGGGCGGCGCTGGCCGCGGTCTGGGTGGACGTCCAGGCCGCGCGGGCCGGGATCCCCGGCGGGCCGCTGGTCGGGGCCGTCGGACTCCTCACGCTGATCGGTCTCGCGGTCGCCGGGCTGCGCGCGGCGGCGGTCTGGACGCCCGGCGACTCCTGGCGCTCCCTGCTCGCGCAGGCGGGCCGCCGTACCGTGCTCGACCCTGCCGGATCGTTCCTGCTCATCGCCGGGCCGGCCGTGGTGGTCCTGTCCGGCTGGGTGATCGCACCGCTCGCGGTCCCCGTGCTCGGCGCCGTCGCGGCGGCGGCCGTGGCCGTGGAGGAGCGCCACCGGCACCGCTGAGCCGCGGTGCCCGCACCCGAGGTCGGCGCCCCGGGCGCCGCACCTCACTCTGTCATGCCCCTGCCCATCCCGGACCACCATCCCGGACCACCACCCCCTCCGTATCCCGCACGGAAAGGACAAGGCCATGTCCCCCATTCCTCGCAGGTCCCTCCTCAAGGCGGCCGCCGTCGCCGGTGCCGCCGCCCAGTTCAGCTGGGCGCTGGGCGCGAAGAACGCCGAAGCCGCGCCGAGAGCCGGGGCGGCGGACGCCGATCCGGTGACCCTGGACTGGCTGGAGGACGGCGGTCTGGGCGCCGCCCCCGGCTCCACCCTCGGCGTGCCCTGGCCCATGGGCACCTACCAGGAGGACCAGACCTTCGCGCTGACGGACGCCGACGGCACGGACGTGCCCGTGCAGTCCTGGCCGATCGCCTACTGGCCGGACGGCTCGCTGAAGTGGACCGCCCACGCGGTCAGCTCGGGGACCGGCAAGCTGACCCTCGCCGCCGGCACCCCCGCCGCCCCCTCCCGGAAGGTCACCGTCCACAAGAGCGGCGGCACCGTCGACGTCTCCACCGGAGTCATCACGGTGAAGATCGGCAAGGACGGCGCCTCGCTCATCAAGTCGGTCGAGCGCGGTGCGACGGAGATCGCCAGGAACGGCCGGCTCGTCCTGATCCGCCAGCCCGAGATCGAGGACGAGGACCAGGGCACGGTCAAGACGGAACGTTTCGAGGGCGCCATCGGCGAGGTCACCGTCGAGCAGGAGGGACCCGTCCGCGCGGTCGTCCGCATCGACGGCAAGCACCGCAAGGGCAGCCGCAGCTGGCTCCCCTTCTCGATCCGCCTCTACTTCTACGCGGGCGCCGACTCCTTCCGCATGGTCCACACGATCACCTACGACGGCACGCAGGAGCCCGGCAAGGCGAGCGGCGACTTCGTCCGCGGCCTCGGCGTCCGCTTCACCGTCCCGATGCGCGACGAGTCCTACGACCGCCACGTCCGTATCGGCGGCGAGGGTACCGGTCTGCTGCGCGAGGCGGTCAAGGGCATCACCGGACTGCGCCGTGACCCGGGCGCGGCGGTGCAGGCCGCCCAGTACGCGGGCCGCAAGTTGCCCGACCCGTCCACCTGGGACCAGCGGGTCACCACCCGCCTGCAGTACATCCCCGAGTGGGGCGACTACACCCTCTCCCAGCTCTCCGCCGACGGCTTCACCCTCCGCAAACGCACCAAGAGGGGCTACGGCTGGATCGGCGCGGGCGGCGGCAAGCGGGCCTCCGGCTTCGGGTACGTCGGCGGCGTGAGCGGCGGATTCTCCTTCGGCCTCAGGGACTTCTGGGAGAAGCACCCCTCCCAGCTCGACATCCGCGACGCGCACACCGACGCGGCCGAGGTCACCCTCTGGCTCTGGTCGCCCGAGGCCCAGCCCATGGACCTGCGCTTCTACCACGACGGCATGGGCCAGGACACGTTCCCCGAGCAGCTCGAAGGCCTCAACATCACCTACGAGGACTACGAGCCCGGCTTCGGCACCCCCTACGGCATCGCCCGGACCTCCGAACTCCTCTTCTGGGCCAACGAGTCGACGCCCACGCCGGAGACGCTCGCCGAACAGGTCGAGGCCGTCCGGGTGCTGCCGCAGCTCGCCGCCCCGCCCAAGCAGCTCATCAAGGCGAAGGTGTTCGGCCCGGGGCTGTACGCCGAGCCGGACCGCTCCACCCCCGCCAAGGCGAAGATCGAGGACCACCTCGACTTCCTCTTCACCTACTACAAGGACCAGGTGGAGCAGCGCCGCTGGTACGGCTTCTGGGACTACGGCGACATCATGCACACCTACGACACCGTCCGGCACCAGTGGCGGTACGACATCGGCGGCTACGCCTGGGACAACTCCGAGCTGTCCCCGGACCTCTGGCTCTGGTTCGCCTACCTGCGCTCCGGCCGCGCGGACATCTTCCGCTTCGCCGAGGCGATGACCCGCCACACCGGCGAGGTGGACGTCTACCACATCGGGCAGTGGGCGGGCCTGGGCACGCGGCACGGCGTCCAGCACTACGCCGACAGCGCCAAGCAGCAGCGCATCGCCAACACCACCTACCGCCGCTACTACTACTTCCTCACCGCCGACGAACGCGTCGGCGACCTCATGCACGCCAACGTCGACTCCGACGAGACGTTCCTCGTCCTCGACCCGATCCGCAAGATCCGCACCGAGCCGTACACCCCCGACCGGCACGCCCTGTCGATCGGCTTCGGCACCGACTGGAGCGGCCTGGTGTCGGCCTGGCTGACGGAGTGGGAGCGCAAGGGCCCCAAGTGGGAGAAGGCCAAGGCGCGCGTGCTGTCGACCATGGAGACGATCGCCGCCCAGCCGAACGGCTTCGTGCAGGGCAGCGGTCTGTACGACCTGGACACCGGCAGGTTCGCCGTCGCCACGACACCCGTCGTCGGCGTCTCCCATCTGTCCGCCGTCTTCGGCCTCAACGAACTGTGCGCCGAACTCATCCACCTGGTGGACATGCCGGCCTTCGACGAGGCGTACTACGACTACTGCCGTTACTTCAACGCCACCAAGGCCGAGCAGGCCGCACGCTACGGATCCAACTTCGGCACCCTGCTGCTCTTCCAGGGCCACTCCCGCCTCGACGCCTACGCCGCCGTACAGACCGGCGACGCGGCGCTCGCCAAGCGGGCGTGGACGAAGTTCTACAGCTCCGACGGCTACCTGGAGTCCTCGCCGTGGCGGACGGAGCCGCTGAGCGGCCCCGCCACCCTGGTCGCGGGCAGCGAGGCCACCTGGGTGTCCACCAACGACACCGCGCTCTACGGCCTCGCCGCCATCGAGAACCTGGCCCTCCTCGGCGACAGGATGCCGTCGTAGCCCCGCCCAGCGGTTAGCCCATCCTCCCCAGGACCTCCCGCACCCGCCGGACGTCCCGCAGCCGCTGCTCGTACGTCGCCCCGAGGGCGAGCAGCAGCAGTCCGGCGAGGGCGGGAGGCACCCAGCGGGGGAGCGCGTCGGCCACCTGGACGAGATACGGGGCGAGTTCGTGCAGCGCGTCCAGGACCAGCACCGAGCCGCCCAGCACCAGCGGCGCCCGGAGCCGGTGCCGGGCGCCCAGCAGGGTGACCAGCAGCGCCGCCGCGCCGAGCAGCAGGGGACGGGTCCACTCCGGGTCGTACCAGGCGGCGGCGAGGCTCGGCAGCAGGGTGGCGGCGAGTCCGGGGCCGTACGCCGTCCACGACGACGCCTGTGGGTCGCGGCGCCGGCGCAGGGCTCCGACGAGCAGCGCCGGGACCGTGACCGGCAGGGTGTACGCCTCCGGGACGCCGACCCGCCAGTCCGCCAGCCGCACCCATGTGGCCAGCACGAAGAGCACGGCGGCCGCGTACCCGACGGCACGGCGGTCCGGTCGTACGGCCGTGCCCGCCGCGATCACCCCGCACAGGGCCAGCACCAGCGCGAGCAGCTGCGGGTCGAGGACGGCCAGGCCGATGGCGACGAGGCCCGCGACGGCGCCCGCCGCCTCCACCGCGAGGGTGGCGGCGGGGTCGGTGATCCGGGGCGCGAGCAGGGCGGCGGCCGCGGGGACCACGAGCACCAGCAGCGCGATGTGCTCCGGCCGCCAGCCGGCGGCGGCGCCGACGGCGCAGGCCAGGGCGGTGGCATAGCCGAGCGAGGCGGCCGCCGTCACCGGGGTGTGGCGGCCCAGCCGGGCGGCCGCCGCGAACAGGGCCGTCAGCGACGCGAGGACCGCGAGGGTCGCGGGCTCGGCGGCCAGGGAGACGAAGGCCAGGCTGAGCGAGGTCGCCAGAGCCAGCCCCAGGGCCGTCCGGGTCGTGAACGCCAGCAGCCCCAGCACCGCCAGACCGTGCACCGACAGGCCCACCGCGTACGGCAGTTCCAGCGCGGTGGGCAGCACGACGACCGCCGCCCACGCCAGGGGCAGCGCGTGCCGCCGCCATTCCGTGGCACCGACCGCCAGGACGGCGGCGACCACGACGAGGACCAGCGGAGCGGTGCCCGCGTACGGCGGCCAGAAGGCGTCGAGCGTCGCCGCGGCGCGGGCGTCCGCCGGCGCTCCCGACCACACCGAGCCCACCCGGGCCGACGGACCGAGCAGGGTGACGCCCACGGCGGGCAGCGTCCACACCACGGCCCCCGCCTGTACGGCGGCGGAGGCCACGGCCAGACCCCGGCGCACCGGATCCGGGCCGCGGGCCGCGGCGAGCAGCGCGATCCCGCAGGCCAGACACGCCGGCACGAGCCACGCGCCGGGCACCGTCACCCGCAGGACACCACCGGCTCCGGCGACCACGAGGAGGCCGCCGGCCGCCGCCGTCCCCAGAGCGAGCCCGGGGCGCGGGCCGTACCGGGCCGCGGCCACGGCGATCGCCGCCGCGAGGGCGAAGAGCCCCGCCGCGCGGGCGGCGGCGCCCGGACCGGACGCGTCCAGGGCGAGCACACCCGCCGCCAGGACACCCCAGGCGCCCGCGCCGAACGCGCACACCACGGCGACCAGTCGGACGGGCCGCGCGGACACCCGCAGCGCGACCGCCACGTCGAACGCGGCCGTCAGCAGCACCCCGACCGCGGTCACGTGCAACCCGCCGCCGGCCGCCGCCACCCAGAGCGGCATCGGGAGTTGGGCGACCAGCAGGGCGGCCGGCCGGGGCAGCCGCAGCGCGCCGAGCGCCGTGCCGTACGCCGTCCAGAGCACCGCCAGCACGGTCGCGCACCCGGCCAGGTACGTCGTGCCGTCCGCCGCCCGGAATGCCGCCTCGTGCAGCGCGAACGCGTCCAGCACGGTCAGCGCGAGGCCGAGGCCCGCGACCGCCTCGGCGGTCGAGCGCAGCTCGCGCCGCAGCAGCGCCACGGGCGCGCCGAGCACGGCCAGGGTGACCGCGCCCAGCACCACCGAGCGGCCCACGATGCCCAGGTGACCCCAGCTGACCAGCGTGAACACCATCGCCGCGACGGTGAGCAGGATGCCGCCGAGCAGCAGCAGAACGTTCTGCACGCCGGGCGCGGTGGCCTCGGGCCGGGGCGCCGCGGGCGGCGGTGGAGCGGCCGCGGCCAGGGGCCGTACCGGCTGCAGCGTGGTGACCAGCCAGGCGCGGCGGGCCAGCAACTGGGCCCGGCGGGCGTCCAGTCGGCGCAGCTCGGTGTCGAGGAGCCGCAGCTCCTCGGCCGGGGGCGGAAAGTGCGTCATGCCTGAAGTGTGGTCCGCGTCACGCCGTATGCCATGGGTACGGGTACTCAGTACGTACTCAAATGCCGCTCGGCGCACCCCCGTACGGGCACACTCTGCGCATGGACTGGACCCATTACCGCTTCCGCAGCCTGTGGGCCCTGCCCGCGCCGCCCTCTGCCGTGTACCCGGTCCTGGAGCGGGCCGAGGACTATCCGCGCTGGTGGCGCCAGGTGCGCGAGGTGACGCGGATCGACGGCACGACCGGCGTCGTCCGCATCCGCTCGCTCCTGCCGTACGACATCACGTTCACCGCCCGTGAGGTGTGGCGCGATCCGGTGGCCGGGGTGCTGGAGATCCGGATGTCCGGCGACGTCGACGGCTGGGCGCGCTGGACGCTCACCGCCGGCGGCCCCGGCACGCTCGCCCGCTACGAGCAGGTCGTCGACGTGAACAAGCCGCTGCTCAGGAGGTTCGCCGTGCCCGGGCGGCCGGTGTTTCGCGCGAACCACCGGCTGATGATGCGGTCCGGACGGCGCGGACTGGCCGCCTACCTGCAAGCGGTTTGAAGGAAGCGTGCGGGGACCTGTATTGTTCAGTGCGTTCCCGGGCGATTAGCTCAGTGGAAGAGCGCTTCGTTCACACCGAAGAGGTCACTGGTTCGAACCCAGTATCGCCCACCGGGAGAGAACCGGTCCGCGTCACGCGGGCCGGTTCTTCTGTGTTGTCCGGGCGCGTTCTCCGTTCAGGCGGCCTCCGACAGCTCCGGCCGCAGCGGCCATGACGTGTCCACCGTCTCCGGGTTGCCGCTGTGCGCGAACCACGCCTGGAGCCCCCGGGCCTGCGCCGCGTGCCATGCCGCCTGGAGGGTGTGCAGTTCGGCGGGGGACAGCCGCTCCAGACGGGCCGCGAACCGCCGGCCCACCGCGCGCACGACCTCCAGGGCGGCCAGCGCGTCCGCCGCCGCGTCATGCGCGTCGGACAGCGCAACGCCGTAGTGCGCGCACAGGTCGGTGAGCGTGCGACGGCCCTTGCGGTAGCGGTCCAGATGCTTGTCCAGCACCCGCGGGTCCAGCACCCGCAGCGGGGCCGGCTCCAGCCAGTGGCCCAGCGACGAGGCGCGGTGGCGGCGCAGCTCGCGGTCGAGCAGCGTCAGGTCGAACGGCGCGTTCATCACCACCAACGGCCGTCCCGCCGCCGCCTGTTCGGCCAGCAGCTCGGCTATCTCGAACATCACCGGCGACGGCCAGCGGCCGTTGCGCTGAAGATGCTCCTCCGTCAGCCCGTGCACCGCCGTCGCCTCGGCGGGCACCGGCACGCCCGGGTTCACCAGCCAGCGGCTCACCCTGGGTCGGACGCCCGGGGCGTCCTGGACGACGAGCGCGGCCGACACGATCCGGTCGGCCTCCACGTCGACGCCCGTCGTCTCCGTGTCGAAGGCGGCCAGCGGGCCCTCGTACCAGTTCGACATACCAACACAACCCCTCGTTCACCCACGGCAGCTGACGCACCGTCTTCTGCCCGTTTGGTGATACCCGGGCTGTTTGCGCCGTACGCCGACAGGACACAACAGGAGTACGGGTCTTTGCAGTTCAGCGGCCCGCAGCGGGATTCACTCGGTATTCACTCGGCCCGGTTCTGGGCATCTCTCTTGGCTGGGAAGGCTGTTCGTCATGGCGATAGCGCAGCCCGAGCGGGGCGGGCTGCTGCCCGAGCGCACGGGCCCCCATCGCGGCACACTCGCCACCACCGCCTGCATGGAGACCTTGCAGGTGGGCTACTTGCACGCGGTGGCGGCGGCGGCCGGCTGCTCGTTGTCCCAGCCGTTCCCGGACAACGGCATCGACTGGCACGTCAGCCACAGCGCCCCCGGGCACACCGTGGACGACGAGGTCACCATCAAGGTGCAGCTCAAGGCGACCTACCAGATCCCGCCCGACCCGCCGGGCCGGTCCTTCTCCTTCACGCTCGACAACGACCACCTGCGCAAGCTCGCCCGCACCCCGGTCTCGGTGCACAAGATCCTGGTGGTGATGATCGTCCCCCGGTCGCAGGACCAGTGGCTGCGGGCCGGCCACGACCGCCTCGACCTGCGGCACTGCTGTTACTGGGTCAATCTCGCGGGCCACCCCGTCACCGGGCGGACCCGGACCACCGTGCGGATACCGACCGCGCGCATCTTCGACGACCGGGCGCTGTGCGAGATCATGACGCGGGTCGGGACGGGAGGCAGACCATGACCCACCGCCCCCTCGACGGGTCCGTTCGGCCGGTACGGCCGCACCCCGAGGCTCACTGGAACCGTCCCCCCGAGGCCGGCGAGGTCGACCCCGCCGTGCTCGGCGCCCTGCTGCGCCGCCACGGCTGGCAGCGGCGCGGCGGCGCCCCCGGACGCTACGGCCGCTGGACCCCGCCCGGACCGGGCGCCGTCGGCACCAGCCTGCTCGTCCCGGAGAGCCGGGCCTTCCCCGACAGCGACGACCTGCTCGGCGAGGCGCTCCAGGCCCTGGCCCGCAGCGCCGCGCCGTCCGCGCGCGAGGTGCTGGTCGGGCTCGCCGTGCCCAGCGACGAGATCCGCTGGTGGCGGGACGTGCCGGACGGGCCCGCCGGCGCCGCGCCCTGGACCGTCGAGGAACAGCTGCGCGGCGCCGCCCGCCAGATGCTCCTCGCCGGCGCCCTCGCCACCCGCGCGCGGGCCGGCTACTACGGCGCCCGGCACCGCCGCGCGGCCACCGCGCTCCTCGACCACGTCCTCGTCGGCCCCGAGGCCGACGGCCGCCGCCTCACCGCCTTTGTGCCCGCCGACCCGGGCCGTGCCCTCGCCGTACGCCTCCACCAGGCCCTCTACGCGGTCCGCGAGGCCATCGACTACCAGCGGGCCACCGGCGGCATGGACGCCTTCGACGGCGCCGTGGAGGCGGGCGCCAGCCGCGAGCTGACCGAGGCGCTCGTCGCCCTCGTCCGGGGCACCGAGGGCGCCCGGATCGCCGTCGAGTGGGCCCCCGCGGCCGGTGTCCCGGCGGACTGCGCGGCGGACGCCGAGCCCATCGAGTTCTCGCCCGGCGACCTGCCCGCGCTGCGCGAGGCCGGCGCCCGCTATCTGCGCGAGGAACCCTCCGTGTCCGTGCGGATCACCGGCGCGGTGGTCCGGCTGCGCAGGCCAGGACCGCGCGGCGAGGGGAGCGTACGGCTGCGGGTGCTGGCCGGCGCCGACATCCCGTACGTCCGGGTCACCCTCGACGAGGAGGACTACCGCATCGCCGGACAGGCCCACCTGGTCGGGCTGCCGGTGCGGGTGCAGGGGCGGCTGGAGAGCCGGGGCGGTTTCCGCAGGCTCGGCGGCGCCTGTGGGGTCGCCCCCGTGCAGGTGGACGACGCGGAGCGGGACCGGCTGATGAAGTCGTTGCAGGAGAACCTCGACTTCTTCGAGGAGGCCTGCGGCGGGGAGGAGCGCGGGGACTGATTTCGCGGTCGGCGGGTGCGGGTCGGTACGATCCCCTATTGCGCGCGCTCACAGTACGGCGCCGCACCCACCAGCAGTCAGGAGAGACCGGTGTCAGACGTCCGTGTGATCATCCAACGCGATTCCGAGCGGGAAGAGCGCACGGTGACGACGGGCACTACGGCCGCCGACCTCTTCGCCGGCGAGCGCTCGGTCATCGCCGCGCGCGTCGGCGGCGAGCTTCGGGACCTGTCGTACGTGCTCTCCGACGGCGAGGAGGTCGAGGGCGTCGACATCACGTCGGAGGACGGCCTCAACATCCTGCGCCACTCCACCGCGCACGTGATGGCCCAGGCCGTGCAGGAGCTCTTCCCCGAGGCCAAGCTGGGCATCGGCCCGCCGGTCAAGGACGGCTTCTACTACGACTTCGACGTCGAGAAGCCGTTCACGCCCGAGGATCTCAAGGCCGTCGAGAAGAAGATGCAGGAGATCCAGAAGCGGGGGCAGAAGTTCGCCCGCCGTGTGGTGACGGACGAGGACGCCCGCGAGGAGTTGGCCGACGAGCCCTACAAGCTGGAACTGATCGGCATCAAGGGCTCCGCGTCCTCCGACGACGGCGCGGACGTCGAGGTCGGCGCCGGCGAGCTGACGATCTACGACAACCTCGACGCCAAGACCGGCGAGCTGTGCTGGAAGGACCTCTGCCGCGGTCCCCACCTGCCCTCCACCCGCCTGATCCCGGCGTTCAAGCTGATGCGCAACGCGGCCGCCTACTGGCGCGGCAGCGAGAAGAACCCCATGCTCCAGCGCATCTACGGCACCGCCTGGCCGTCCAAGGACGAGCTGAAGGCGTACCTCGACTTCCTCGCCGAGGCCGAGAAGCGCGACCACCGCAAGCTGGGCTCCGAGCTGGACCTGTTCTCCATCCCCGAGCAGATCGGCTCCGGCCTCGCCGTCTTCCACCCCAAGGGCGGCATCGTCCGCCGCGTGATGGAGGACTACTCGCGCCGCCGCCACGAGGAGGAGGGCTACGAGTTCGTCTACACCCCGCACGCGACGAAGGGGAAGCTCTTCGAGACGTCCGGGCACCTGGACTGGTACGCCGACGGCATGTACCCGCCCATGCAGCTCGACGAGGGCGTGGACTACTACCTCAAGCCCATGAACTGCCCGATGCACAACCTGATCTTCGACGCGCGCGGCCGCTCCTACCGCGAACTGCCGCTGCGCCTCTTCGAGTTCGGGACCGTGTACCGGTACGAGAAGTCGGGCGTCGTGCACGGCCTCACCCGCGCGCGGGGCTTCACGCAGGACGACGCGCACATCTACTGCACCCGTGAGCAGATGTCGGAGGAGCTCGACAAGACGCTCACCTTCGTTCTCGGCCTGCTGCGGGACTACGGTCTGACCGACTTCTACCTGGAGCTGTCGACCAAGGACCCGGAGAAGTTCGTCGGCTCCGACGAGGTCTGGGAGGAGGCGACGGAGACCCTGCGGCAGGTCGCCGAGAAGCAGGGCCTCCCGCTCGTGCCCGACCCGGGCGGCGCCGCGTTCTACGGTCCGAAGATCTCCGTCCAGACCAAGGACGCCATCGGCCGCACCTGGCAGATGTCGACCATCCAGCTCGACTTCAACCTGCCCGAGCGCTTCGACCTGGAGTACACCGGCCCGGACGGCGCCAAGCAGCGCCCGGTCATGATCCACCGCGCGCTGTTCGGCTCCATCGAGCGGTTCTTCGCGGTGCTCTTGGAGCACTACGCGGGCGCCTTCCCGGCGTGGCTGGCCCCGGTCCAGGCGATCGGCATCCCGATCGGCGACGGGCACGTGGAGTACCTGGAGAAGTTCGCCGCGGCGGCGAAGAAGCAGGGGCTGCGGGTCGAGGTGGACTCCTCCTCCGACCGGATGCAGAAGAAGATCCGCAACGCCCAGAAGCAGAAGGTGCCCTTCATGGTCATCGCGGGCGACGAGGACATGTCGAACGGCTCGGTGTCCTTCCGCTACCGCGACGGCTCGCAGGAGAACGGCATCCCGTTCGACGAGGCCATCGCGAAGATCGCGAAGGTGGTCGAGGAGCGGTCGCAGGTCTGAGGCCGTGCGGTGACAGGTCTGACGTCGTGAGGTGAAGGGCCCCGGGGGACTCACATCCCCCGGGGCCCTTCCTTTTCGTCGCTCTCCAGGGCGAACACCTGGATCAGCCACGACGAGAACGAGCCGGTGACCGCACCCAGCAGCGCCACCCCGCACGCCATCATGCCGACCGCGATCAGCCGGCCCCCCGTGGTGACCGGGGTGACATCGCCGTAGCCGACCGTGGTGAGCGTCTCGCAGGTCCACCACAGGGCGTCCCCGAACGTCGTGATCGTCGCGCCCGGCGCCCCGCGCTCCTGGCTGAAGACGGCGAGCGCGCCCGCGAAGCCGAGCAGCCCCGTCGACACCCCGGCGTACGTGATCACGCGCGCGTGCAGGGACAGCCGGGGCTGTCCGTGCCGGCGCTGTACGGCCTCGTAGAGCTTGACGATCCGCAACGGGCGCAGCAGGGGCAGCAGCACGACCAGGCCGTCCAGCCAGTGGCTGGGCACGAAGCGCAGCCGCTGTCCGCTGAGCCGCCAGCGGACCGCGTAGTCCACGGCGAACAGCACCCACGCCGTGAGCATCACGGAGAAGAAGAAGTCCTGCCAGGCGTCAGGGGCGTCCTGGGCGAGGATGCGCAGGGCGTACCCCGCGAGGAAGGCGAGCGAGGCCACGGCGAGGGGGATCTCGGTGCGATCCTCCCAGCGGGCCTGACGGCTGTCTTCGTGCATCGGTCCAGCTTGGACCGCGCGACTTCGGGCGCAACCCCGGCGACACGCCGCGAACGGGCGAAGCCATATGCTGCCTTGCATGACGAGTGAGCCGGAGCAGCAGATCGGAGTGGGGACGCAGGACGCGTTCCAGCGCCTGTGGACGCCCCACCGGATGGCCTACATCCAGGGTGAGAACAAGCCGACCGGCCCGGGGGCCGACGACGGATGCCCGTTCTGCTCGATCCCGGCGAAATCCGACGAGGACGGGCTGATCGTCCGGCGCGGGGAGCATGTGTACGCGGTGCTGAACCTGTACCCGTACAACGGCGGCCACCTGATGACCGTCCCCTACCGGCACGTCGCCGACTACACCGACCTGACCGGGCCGGAGACCGTCGAGCTGGCCGAGCTGACCAAGCAGGCGATGACGGCCCTGCGCGGCGCGTCCGGTGCGCACGGCTTCAACATCGGCATGAACCAGGGCAGCGTGGCCGGCGCCGGCATCGCCGCCCACCTCCACCAGCACATCGTGCCCCGCTGGGGCGGCGACACGAACTTCATGCCGGTGGTGGGCCACACGCGCGTGCTGCCGCAGCTCCTGGCGGACACCCGCAAGATGCTGGCGGAGGCCTGGCCGACGACCGCCTGAAGGCTGTCCGACGGCTCTTCTGTGGCCGGGTCCGGCACCACCAGCCCGTCCGGCGTCCGAGGACGAGGCCCGTTCAGGGCCGAAGCGGGGGTCTGGGGGCGGCAGCCCCCAGGGAGAGGCCACCCCAGACCCACCCGCACGACAATCCGCCCGACCGCCGGAGGCCTACGCGTCGTAGGAGTCGGCCTTCTTCGGCGATACGTCCTGCACCGCCCCGCTCAGCGCGGACGCGCGGGAGCTGAACTTGTCGACGTCTACGTCGTGCTCCTTGAGCACCCTGATCGCGGCCCGGTGCACCGCCCGCAGCACCGGCGTGGCCGCGCGCAGCGCGTCGTCGGCCATGAAGCGGTGCCGCCAGGGCTGGTCGGCCCAGGCGTGCCGCAGGCCGAAGGGCTCGGGCAGCCCGATGGAGCCGCCGAGCCACTTCAGCACCGGCGGGTACCAGCTGATCGTGGCCCGCGCTGCGAGCCGGACCACCTCGTCGGTGGTGACCAGCGGAAGCTTGATCGTCCGGGTCTCCCAGAAGCGGACGGTCTTGGCGACCTCCTTGGTGGGGGCCTCGGGCTTGCTGCTGAACAGGCCGTTGACCGGGCCCAGGGCGTGTCCGGTGACCTCGATGCGCAGGGTCTCCTTCAGCACGGTCACGGTGATCATCAGGGTGAGGATCAGATCGCCGTTCCACAGGTGCGGCCACTGCACGCCCAGGTAGTGCCGGTCGCCGCCGTCGAACTGCTGGTTGTTGCAGATGTCCTCGACGGCCCTGGGCTTGACCTGGTACGCCTCCACGTCGGTGCCCTCGGGCCTGGCCACCGCCTTGGCGTTCTCGCCCACGTGCGTGACGACCCAGTGCCGTACCGACGGGGCGGGGAAGCCGCCGGTCTTCAGCCGCTGCCGGTGCAGCACGCTCAGCTCGTCGTGGATCGCCCGGATGACCGTCCAGCTGCGGAACTCGTGAATGCCCTTGACCGGGTCGAGCGGCACCAGCTCCTCCGCGAGGTGCCAGGAGCCCCAGCGCGTGCCCATGCCGAGGACGCCCTTGGGGCCGGCGTAGAAGACCGAGTTGGACTGCTGCTCGGCGCTGAGCCGGGCCAGGGACTGGCGCAGCTGCTCGGCCGCGGCCTGGTCGGGGCTGGTCGGCACCGCCTCGGGGACCTTCGCGCCGACACTGCCGCCGGACAGCAGACCGTCCCAGCGCTCGCGCAGGTCCTTCGCGGTGCTCTCGCAGACCCGCTTGGCCAGGAACCAGCCGGCCACGGGGGCGACGATGCAGCCGCGCGCGTACCACCCCGCCAGACCGGTGAACGGCATCTTGACCAGGAAGAGCACGGCGAGCGCGCCCACGGCGACCAGCAGACCGGTGCCCAGCCCGGAGATCCGCTTGTTGTCCGTCTTCCCCATGGTGGCCCGGAGCTGGAAGACGAGCAACCAGACCAGCAGACCCGGCAGGAAGAGCACGCCGCACAGCAGCATGAGGCCGGTCAGCTTCTTGTCGCGCTCGCGGCGGATGCGGCTGGCCGCGAGGCAGTGCTCGACGACCACCTGCGGCTCGCTGCCGAAGGACTGGATGAGCGGCTTGCGGCCGACGCCCAGCATGCGGTCGATCACCGCCTGCGAGTACGCCTCACCGAAGTTGGGCCGGAAGATCTTCGCCCACTTGCGGCCCTCGGAGACCGTCGACTGATGCCACTCGTTGTCCGCCTTCTTGATCTCCTCCATCGGGGTGTCCCGGTAGGCCGCAGAGGCCAGGGCGAACGTCGGTGCCTGTCCCTCGCCGCCCGTCCGGGGCACCTGTGGCCCGAAGAAGTCCTCCACGGTCATTCCCGCCCCCACTCGCCGCAGTCTCGCTCCTGCGGCCTTCCCGACTTCCGTACTCCGCACACCTGTTGATCAGGTCATCAGCGTATCTCCAGCCACCGACATCCGTCGGCGGACGGCCGCAGCCGCCCGCCGATGCGGAGGATCATCGTCCCCACAGGCCACTTGAGTGCGGCCCAGTCCCAACTGCTATCCGTCCTGCGCCTGTTGGCGCACCTTGTCGGCCACCTGGGGCGGCATCGGCTCGTGCCGGGCGTACGCGCGGTGGAAGCGGGCCGTGCCGTGGGAGAGGGACCGCAGGTCGACCGCGTACCGGCCGATCTCGATCTCGGGCACCTCGGCCCGTACGAGCGTGCGCCCGCCGGGCGTCTGCTCGGTGCCCAGCACCCGGCCGCGCCGCCCCGACAGATCGCTCATCACGGCGCCCACGTAGTCGTCGCCGGTCAGCACGGTCACCTCGGCCACCGGCTCGAGGAGATGGATCCGCGCGTCGGCCGCCGCCTCCCGCAGCGCGAGCGCGCCCGCCGTCTGGAACGCGGCGTCGGAGGAGTCCACCGAGTGCGCCTTGCCGTCGAGCAGCGTGACCCGCACGTCGACCAGCGGATGCCCGCCCACGATGCCCTTGGCCGCCTGCGCCCGGACACCCTTCTCGACGGACGGGATGAACTGCCGCGGCACCGCGCCGCCGACGACCTTGTCCACGAACTCGATGCCCGAACCGCCCGGCAGCGGCTCCACCTCGATCTCGCAGATCGCGTACTGCCCGTGCCCGCCGGACTGTTTGACGTGCCGCCCGCGCCCGGCCGACCGGTCCGCGAACGTCTCCCGCAGGGACACCTTGTGGGGCACGACGTCGACCTGGACGCCGTACCGGGAGCGCAGCCGCTCCAGGGCGACGTCCGCGTGCGCCTCGCCCAGGCACCACAGGACCACCTGGTGGGTCTGCTGGTTCTGCTCCAGGCGCATGGTCGGGTCCTCGGCGACCAGTCGGGACAGCCCCTGCGAGAGCTTGTCCTCGTCGGCCTTGCTGTGCGCCTGGATGGCCAGCGGCAGCAGCGGGTCCGGCATCTGCCAGGGCTCCATCAGCAGCGGGTCGTCCTTGGCGGAGAGCGTGTCGCCGGTCTCCGCGCGGCCGAGTTTCGCCACGCACGCGAGGTCGCCCGCGATGCAGTGCGTCAGCGCCCGCTGCTGCTTGCCGAAGGGCGCGGTCAGGGCGCCGACGCGCTCGTCCACGTCGTGGTCCTCGTGCCCGCGGTCGGCCAGGCCGTGTCCGGAGACATGGACGGTCTCGTCGGGGCGCAGGGTGCCGGAGAAGACGCGGACCAGCGAGACGCGGCCGACGTAGGGGTCGGAGGAGGTCTTCACGACCTCCGCGACCAGCGGACCGTCCGGATCGCACGGCTTCAGCTCGCGCGCCCTGCCATCGACCGTGGTCACCAGGGGCGCCTCGCGCTCCAGGGGCGTCGGGAAGCCCCGTGTGACCAGTTCCAGCAGCTCGACCGTGCCGATGCCCTGCCGGGCGCCGTCGGTCGCGGGCGCGGCCGCGAGGACGGGGAAGAACGAGCCGCGGGCGACCGCCCGCTCCAGGTCCTCGATCAGCGTCTTGACGTCGATCTGCTCGCCGCCGAGATAGCGGTCCATGAGGGTCTCGTCCTCGCTCTCGGCGATGATCCCCTCGATCAGCCGGTTGCGGGCCTCCTCGATGGCCGGCAACTGGTCCTCGTTCGGCTCGGACTCCTCGCGCGTGCCGGAGGAGTAGTCGAACAGCCGCTGCGACAGCAGCCCGGTCAGACCGGTCACGGGCGCGTGCCCGTCGGGCGCCTGCGGGCCGCGCAGCGGCAGGTACAGCGGGAGGACCGCGTCCGGATCGTCGCCGCCGAACGTCTCCGCGCAGACGCGGGTCATCTCCTCGAAGTCCGCGCGCGCGGACTCCAGGTGCGTGACCACGATCGCGCGCGGCATGCCGACCGCCGCGCACTCCTCCCACACCATGCGGGTCGAGCCGTCCACGCCGTCCGACGCCGAGACGACGAAGAGGGCCGCGTCCGCCGCACGCAGACCGGCCCTGAGTTCCCCGACGAAGTCGGCGTATCCGGGGGTGTCCAGAAGATTGACCTTGATGCCGTCCCAGTCGACCGGCACCAGGGAGAGCTGTACCGAGCGCTGCTGCCGGTGCTCGATCTCGTCGTAGTCCGAGACGGTGCCGCCGTCCTCCACACGGCCCGCCCGGTTCACCGCTCCCGCTGTCAGCGCGAGAGCCTCCACCAATGTCGTCTTGCCCGATCCGCAGTGGCCGACCAGCACCACATTCCGTACGGACGCGGGGTGGTCGGCCGCCGTAGCCCTGCCGGCGGCTCCGGGGTGTGTGTTCGCCTTGTCGCCCATTTCCTTGCCTCCCGTGCACGGTGAGGTCATTGGGGGCGCGGGCACGACGGCCCCGCGTGCGATGGCGGCTCCGGCGACGCCCGCGGTCCTTCGAGCTTTCCACTCCCGTCACCCCGCGTCCATACGACGGACGCGACGGGGCCTCGCGCCCCTGGTGAGGGCGGTGCGCGACCGGGCCGTGACCTGGATGCCGCGCCCCCGTGACACGTGCTGCGGGTGCCCGCCCGTCGCACACACGCGCGCGTGGCTACGATGGGCCAGCCGGTGGCCAGCAGGGGCCGCGGCCACACCGACCCTCGGGAAGGCCATGCTGAACAAGTACGCGCGTGCTTTCTTCACGCGTGTTCTCACGCCGTTCGCCTCGTTTCTGATCAGGCGGGGGGTCAGCCCCGACACGGTCACCCTGATCGGCACTGCCGGCGTGGTCGCGGGAGCGCTGGTCTTCTACCCCCGGGGCGAGTTCTTCTGGGGCACGGTCGTGATCACGCTCTTCGTGTTCTCCGACCTGGTCGACGGCAACATGGCCCGTCAGCTGGGCCGCTCCAGCCGCTGGGGCGCCTTCCTGGACTCCACGCTCGACCGCGTGGCCGACGGCGCGATCTTCGGCGGCCTCGCGCTCTGGTACGCCGGTGGCGGCGACGACATCGCGCTGTGCGCCGTCTCGATCTTCTGCCTGGCCAGCGGCCAGGTGGTGTCGTACACCAAGGCGCGCGGCGAGTCGATCGGCCTGCCGGTCGCGGTCAACGGACTCGTGGAGCGTGCCGAGCGCCTGGTGATCTCGTTGGTCGCGGCCGGCCTCGCCGGTCTGCACGCGTTCGGCGTGCCGGGCATCCAGTACCTGCTGCCGGTCGCGCTGTGGATCGTCGCCGTCGGCAGCCTGGTCACCCTGATCCAGCGGGTCGTCACGGTCCGGCGCGAGTCGGCCGAGGCGGAGGCCGCCGAGGCCGGCCAGGACGACGCCGACAGCGCCGAGAACGCCTCCCAGGGGAGTGAGGCGGCGAAGTGAGCCCCCAGGAGCGCCTGAGCGACGCGCTGTACGGCCTCGGCTGGAGCACCGTCAAAAAACTCCCCGAGCCGGTCGCCGTACGCCTCGGGCGGTCCATCGCCGACCTCGCGTGGAAGAAGCGCGGCAAGGGCGTGCGGCGGCTGGAGAGCAACTACGCGCGCGTGGTGCCCGGTGCGAGCCCCGAGCGGCTGGCCGAGCTGTCGCGCGCGGGCATGCGCTCGTACCTGCGGTACTGGATGGAGTCGTTCCGGCTGCCCGCGTGGAGCGAGGAGCGGATCCGCACGGGCTTCGAGCCCGAGGGCCTCCACCACCTGACCGACGGCATCGCCTCCGACCGGGGCGTCGTCCTCGCGCTGCCCCACATGGCGAACTGGGACCTGGCCGGCGCCTGGGTCACCACCGAGCTGAAGACCCCGTTCACCACGGTCGCCGAACGCCTCCGGCCCGAGACGCTGTACGACCGTTTCGTCGCCTATCGGGAGGGCCTCGGCATGGAGGTCCTGCCGCACAGCGGCGGCACCGCCTTCGGCACCCTGGCCCGGCGGCTGCGCGACGGCGGACTCGTCTGCCTGGTCGCCGAGCGCGACCTGTCCGCCTCGGGCGTCGAGGTGACGTTCTTCGGGGACACGGCGACCATGCCCGCGGGCCCGGCCCTGCTCGCCCAGCAGACCGGCGCCCTGCTGCTCCCCGTCACGCTCTGGTACGACGAATCGCCCGTCATGCGGGGCCGTGTCCATCCCCCGATCGAGGTACCCGACTCAGGTACCCGTGCCGAAAAGACGTCTGTGATGACACAGGCGCTGGCGGACGCCTTCGCCTCGGGCATCGCCGACCACCCGGAGGACTGGCACATGCTTCAGCGGTTGTGGCTCTCGGACCTCGATCCCACCAAGAGGTCCTCGTGAGGATCGGCATCGTCTGCCCGTACTCCTGGGACGTGCCGGGCGGCGTCCAATTCCACATCCGCGACCTCGCCGAGTACTTCATCCGGCTCGGCCACGAGGTGTCCGTGCTCGCCCCGGCGGACGACGACACCCCGCTGCCGCCGTACGTCGTCTCGGCCGGGCGCGCGGTGCCGGTGCCGTACAACGGGTCGGTGGCCCGGCTGAACTTCGGCTTCCTGAGCGCCGCGCGGGTGCGGCGCTGGCTGCACGACGGCGCCTTCGACGTCATCCACATCCACGAGCCGACCTCGCCCTCGCTCGGCCTGCTGGCCTGCTGGGCGGCGCAGGGGCCCATCGTGGCCACCTTCCACACGTCCAACCCGCGCTCGCGCGCGATGATCGCCGCGTACTCGATCCTCCAGGCCGCCCTGGAGAAGATCAGCGCGCGGATCGCCGTGAGCGAGTACGCCCGCCGCACCCTGGTCGAGCACCTCGGCGGCGACGCGGTCGTCATCCCCAACGGCGTCGACGTGGACTTCTTCGCCGAGGCCGAGCCCAAGGCCGAGTGGCAGGGCGAGACGCTCGGCTTCGTCGGCCGGATCGACGAGCCCCGCAAGGGCCTGCCGGTGCTGATGAAGGCCCTGCCGAGGATCTTCGCCGAGCGGCCGGACGCCCGGCTGCTGGTCGCCGGGCGCGGCGACGCGGAGGAGGCGGTGGCCGGTCTGCCGAAGGAATTGCGCACGCGCGTGGAGTTCCTCGGCATGGTCAGTGACGAGGACAAGGCCCGCTTCCTGCGCAGCGTCGACCTGTACGTCGCCCCCAACACCGGCGGCGAGAGCTTCGGCATCATCCTCGTCGAGGCCATGTCGGCCGGGGCGCCGGTGCTCGCCTCCGACCTCGACGCCTTCGCCCAGGTCCTCGACCAGGGCGCGGCGGGCGAACTCTTCGCCAACGAGGACGCGGACGCGCTGGCCGAGGCGGCGGTGCGGCTCCTGGGCGACCCCGCGCGACGGGCCGAACTGCGCGCGCGGGGCAGCGCCCACGTACGGCGCTTCGACTGGTCGACCGTCGGCGCGGACATCCTGTCGGTGTACGAGACGGTGACGGCGGGAGCGGCGGCGGTGGCCGCGGCCGACGACGACCGGGGCTCCCCGGGGCTGCGGGCACGGCTCGGACTGGCCCGGGACTGAGCCGGCCCCAGGTGCCTGACGGGGGCCGCCCGCACCCGCACCGGTAGCCTTGCCGCCCGTGACCGCAACCCTCATCTGGGCCCTCGTCGTCCTCGTCGCGATCGGCCTGTACCTGAGCTGGACGGCGGGGCGGCTGGACCGTCTGCACGCCCGGATCGACGCCACCCGCGCCGCGCTGGACGCCCAGCTGCTGCGCCGGGCGTCCGTGGCCCAGGAACTGGCCACCTCCGGAGTGCTCGACCCGGCCGCCTCGATCGTGCTGTACGAGGCCGCGCACGCCGCCCGGCAGACCGAGGAGGAGCAGCGGGAGGTCGCCGAGAGCGAGCTGAGCCAGGCGCTGCGGGCGGTCTTCGCGGACACGGCACAGGTGGACGCCGTACGCGAGGCGCCCGGGGGAGAGGCGACGACCCGCGAACTCACCGAGGCCGTCCGCCGCGTCCCGATGGCCCGGCGCTTCCACAACGACGCCGTCGGCGCGGCCCGCCGCCTGCGCGAACACCGCAAGGTCCGCTGGTTCCGCCTGGCGGGCCACGCCCCCTTCCCGATGGCCTTCGAAATGGACGACGAACCCCCGCCGGCCCTGTCCGAGCGGGCGGCCTGAGCCGACTCGGCGGTTCCGACCGGGGTGGGGGCCGAAATAAGGATCCACCGGGAAAAGGATCCACCGGCTTTCCATTGGCCCTTGCTGTGGACTGGTCGGCTCGCGTTTCCTCGGTGTTCGCAGAAACCCTCTTTCACTTCAGTGAGGTCAACCCGTGTCCAGCACCGAGAACCAGGCCCCCGAGATCGGCACCGCACGCGTGAAGCGCGGTATGGCCGAGCAGCTCAAGGGCGGCGTGATCATGGACGTCGTGACGCCGGAGCAGGCCAAGATCGCCGAGGACGCGGGCGCCGTCGCCGTCATGGCCCTGGAGCGGGTCCCGGCCGACATCCGCAAGGACGGCGGAGTGGCCCGGATGTCCGACCCGGACATGATCGAGGGCATCATCGAGGCCGTCTCGATCCCGGTCATGGCCAAGTCCCGTATCGGCCACTTCGTCGAGGCCCAGGTGCTCCAGTCCCTCGGCGTCGACTACATCGACGAGTCCGAGGTCCTCACCCCGGCCGACGAGGTCAACCACTCCGACAAGTGGGCCTTCACCACCCCCTTCGTCTGCGGTGCCACCAACCTGGGCGAGGCCCTGCGCCGCATCGCCGAGGGCGCCGCGATGATCCGCTCCAAGGGCGAGGCCGGCACCGGCAACGTCGTCGAGGCCGTCCGCCACCTGCGCCAGATCAAGAACGAGATCGCCCGCCTGCGCGGCTACGACAACAACGAGCTGTACGCCGCCGCCAAGGAACTGCGCGCCCCGTACGAGATCGTCAAGGAGGTCGCCGAACTCGGCAAGCTCCCGGTCGTGCTGTTCTCCGCCGGTGGCGTCGCCACCCCCGCCGACGCCGCGCTGATGCGCCAGCTCGGCGCCGAGGGCGTCTTCGTCGGCTCCGGCATCTTCAAGTCCGGCGACCCGGCCAAGCGCGCCGCCGCCATCGTGAAGGCCACCACCTTCTACGACGACCCGAAGATCATCGCGGACGCGTCCCGCAACCTGGGCGAGGCCATGGTCGGCATCAACTGCGACACCCTCCCCGAGGCCGAGCGCTACGCCAACCGCGGCTGGTAGTCACCCATGAGCACACCCGTCATAGGCGTCCTGGCCCTCCAGGGCGACGTACGGGAGCACCTCATCGCCCTGGCCGCGGCAGACGCCGTGGCCAGGCCGGTGCGGCGCCCCGAGGAGCTCGCCGAGGTGGACGGCCTGGTCATCCCGGGCGGCGAGTCCACGACCATCTCCAAGCTGGCCGTCCTGTTCGGCCTGATGGAGCCCCTCCGCGCGCGCGTGCGGGCCGGTATGCCCGTCTACGGCACCTGCGCGGGCCTGATCATGCTCGCCGACAAGATCCTCGACCCGCGCTCGGGCCAGGAGACCGTCGGCGGCATCGACATGATCGTGCGCCGCAACGCCTTCGGGCGGCAGAACGAGTCCTTCGAGGCGGCGGTCGACGTCGCGGGCGTCGAGGGCGATCCTGTGGAGGGCGTCTTCATCCGCGCCCCCTGGGTGGAGTCCGTGGGCGCCGCGGCCGAGGTGCTCGCCGAACACGACGGCCACATCGTCGCGGTCCGCCAGGGCAACGCGCTCGCCACGTCGTTCCACCCGGAGCTGACCGGCGACCACCGCGTGCACGCCCTGTTCGTGGACATGGTGCGCGCGAACCGACCGGCGGAGTCCTTGTAGGATCTCTGGCGTTCGTTAGTGGATGGGTAACGCGAAGGAGACAGGCAGATGTCCGGCCACTCTAAATGGGCTACGACGAAGCACAAGAAGGCCGTGATCGACGCCAAGCGCGGCAAGCTCTTCGCGAAGCTGATCAAGAACGTCGAAGTCGCGGCGCGCATGGGTGGCGTGGATCTCGAGGGCAACCCGACGCTGTACGACGCCGTCCAGAAGGCGAAGAAGCAGTCGGTTCCGAACAAGAACATCGACTCCGCGATCAAGCGCGGCGGCGGTCTCGAGGCCGGCGGTGCCGACTACGAGACGATCATGTACGAGGGCTACGGCCCGAACGGCGTCGCGGTGCTCATCGAGTGCCTCACCGACAACCGCAACCGCGCCGCCTCCGACGTCCGCGTCGCCATGACCCGCAACGGCGGCTCCATGGCCGACCCGGGCTCGGTGTCGTACCTCTTCAACCGCAAGGGCGTCGTCATCGTCCCCAAGGGCGAGCTGTCCGAGGACGACGTGCTGGGTGCCGTCCTGGACGCGGGTGCCGAGGAGGTCAACGACCTGGGCGAGTCCTTCGAGGTGCTCAGCGAGGCCACCGACCTGGTCGCGGTCCGCACCGCCCTCCAGGACGCCGGGATCGACTACGACTCCGCCGAGGCCAACTTCGTCCCGACCATGCAGGTCGAGCTGGACGAGGAGGGCGCCAAGAAGATCTTCAAGCTGATCGACGCGCTCGAGGACAGCGACGACGTGCAGAACGTCTTCGCCAACTTCGATGTCAGCGACGAGATCATGGAGAAGGTCGACGCGTAACGCCGCCGCGCGCCGCACAGGCCGAACGGGCCGACGGGACACACCCCGTCGGCCCGTCGCTGTGTCGGCCGCTGTCAGTGGCACCCGATAGCCTGCACGAACCGGCGATCGAAAGGGAGGGGCGCGTGCGCGTACTCGGGGTGGACCCCGGACTGACGCGATGTGGTGTCGGTGTCGTCGAGGGGGTCCCGGGCCGGCCGCTCACCATGCTCGGCGTGGGCGTCGTCCGCACACCGTCCGACGCGGAACTGGGCCTGCGCCTGGTCGCCGTCGAGCAGGGCATCGAGCACTGGCTCGACGAGTACCGGCCCGAATTCGTCGCCGTGGAGCGGGTGTTCAGCCAGCACAACGTCCGCACCGTGATGGGCACCGCCCAGGCCAGCGCCGTCGCCATGCTCTGCGCCGCCCGGCGCGGCATCCCGGTCGCCCTGCACACGCCCAGCGAGGTCAAGGCGGCCGTCACCGGCAGCGGGCGCGCCGACAAGGCCCAGGTCGGCGCCATGGTCACCCGGCTGCTCCGGCTCGACGCACCCCCCAAGCCGGCCGACGCCGCCGACGCCCTCGCCCTCGCCATCTGCCACATCTGGCGCGCCCCCGCGCAGAACCGGTTGCAGCAGGCCGTCGCCCTCCACGCGGCCACAGCACCGACCACATCGAAAGGCCGTACGGCATGATCGCCTTCGTCAGCGGCACGGTCGCCGCACTCGCTCCCGACGCCGCGGTGGTCGAGGTGGGCGGAGTCGGCATGGCCGTCCAGTGCACGCCGAACACACTGTCCGCGCTCCGGCTCGGGCAGCAGGCCAAGCTCGCCACCTCCCTCGTCGTACGCGAGGACTCCCTGACCCTGTACGGCTTCGCGGACGACGACGAACGCCAGATCTTCGAACTGCTGCAGACCGCGACCGGTGTGGGACCCCGCCTGGCCCAGGCCATGCTGGCCGTGCACACGCCGGACGCCCTGCGCCGAGCGGTGGCCGCAGGGGACGAGAAGGCGCTCATGGCCGTGCCGGGCATCGGCAAGAAGGGCGCGCAGAAGCTGCTGCTGGAGTTCAAGGACCGGCTGGGCGAGCCGATCGGCGCTCCCGCGGTCGGCACCCCGGTCACCAGCGGCTGGCGCGAGCAGCTGCACGCCGCCCTGATCGGCCTCGGCTACGCCACCCGCGAGGCCGACGAGGCGATCGCCGCCGTGACACCCCAGGCCGAGGCCGCGCAGGGCGCGCCCCAGGTGGGCCAGCTGCTCAAGGCCGCCCTGCAGACCCTGAACCGCGCCCGCTAGGAGAACGTCAGTGAACTGGGACGACACGACCGACACCGACGCCGCCGGCGAGCGGCTGGTGGGCCCTGTCGCCGACCGCGAGGACCAGGCCGTCGAGGCCGCCCTGCGCCCCAAGGACCTGGGCGAGTTCATCGGCCAGGAGAAGGTCCGCGAACAGCTCGACCTCGTCCTGCGCGCAGCACGCGCGCGGGGCGCCACCGCCGACCACGTGCTGCTCTCCGGCGCCCCCGGCCTCGGCAAGACGACCCTCTCGATGATCATCGCCGCCGAGATGGGCGCCCCCATCCGCATCACCTCCGGCCCCGCCATCCAGCACGCCGGCGACCTCGCCGCGATCCTCTCCTCCCTCCAGGAGGGCGAGGTCCTCTTCCTCGACGAGATCCACCGCATGTCCCGGCCCGCCGAGGAGATGCTCTACATGGCGATGGAGGACTTCCGCGTCGACGTCATCGTCGGCAAGGGCCCCGGCGCCACCGCCATCCCGCTCGAACTTCCGCCCTTCACCCTGGTCGGCGCCACCACGCGCGCGGGTCTGCTGCCGCCCCCGCTGCGCGACCGCTTCGGCTTCACCGCGCACATGGAGTTCTACGAGCCCGCGGAACTCCAGCGGGTCGTCCACCGCTCCGCGCACCTCCTCGACGTCGAGATCGACACCGCCGGCGCCGCCGAGATCGCCGGCCGCTCCCGCGGCACCCCCCGCATCGCCAACCGCCTGCTGCGCCGCGTCCGCGACTACGCGCAGGTCAAGGCCGACGGCGTGATCGACCGCGAGATCGCCTCGGCGGCCCTCGCCGTCTACGAGGTCGACGCCCGGGGCCTGGACCGGCTCGACCGCGCGGTCCTGGAGGCCCTGCTCAAGCTGTTCGGCGGCGGCCCGGTCGGCCTGTCCACGCTCGCCGTCGCGGTGGGGGAGGAGCGCGAGACCGTCGAGGAGGTCGCCGAGCCGTTCCTCGTGCGCGAAGGGCTCCTCGCCCGCACCCCGCGCGGCCGCGTCGCGACCCCGGCCTCCTGGGCGCACCTCGGTCTCACCCCGCCGCGCACCGCCGCCGGAAACGGACAACCGGACCTGTTCGGGACGTGACAAGAAGGGGCGGCCGGGGCCGGCGGGGCGCCCACCAGGGCACGGCTGGGTCACAGACGGCCCATCGGCGCGCCATCGGCAGGTCATCGGCGGGGGCATTCGCGGGGCCAGGAACCCAGGTGCCATGCTGAGCGTTGTTCCATGCACGCGGACTCGCTTAGACTCCGCCGATGCCGCCCTTGTCGGCAGCGCACATACCCCCATCCATCAGGCCGCTCACCATCGCGGTCGTGTGAAGGAAGTACCGACCCGTGAGTCTCGTGACCCTCCTCCCGTTCATCGTGCTCATCGGGGCCATGTTCCTGATGACCCGGTCGGCCAAGAAGAAGCAGCAGCAGGCGGCCGACATGCGGAATCAAATGCAGCCCGGCAGTGGCGTCCGCACCATCGGGGGCATGTACGCGACGGTCAAGGAGGTCAGTGACGACACGGTCCTCCTCGACGCCGGTCCGGGCGTGGAACTGCTCTTCGCCAAGAACTCCATCGGTGCCGTCCTGACCGACGACGAGTACAACCGGATCGTCCACGGCATCGAGCACGATCTGAAGTCCGACTCCCACGTCGTCCCGGACGACGCCTCCTCCCTCACCGAGTCCGCCGACACCGACGGCTCCGCCGACGAAGCTGCCGCCGCCTCCGACGACAAGTCCGTCGACCTCGGCAAGAAGGACGGGCCCGACGAGGTCAAGGAGAAGGCCGCCGAGCCCGAGGCCCAGCAGGCCGAGGCCGACGAGGAGCCGGAGAAGACCGACGGCGACTCCGACGCGAAGAAGTAGTCACGACCCCGGGGCACACGGATCACCCGTGTGCCCCGGGGCGTGCGCATCTCGCCGGAGATCCCGACTACATGTCATGGCCGCCGCCGCGCTGACCCGGCGCGAGGCGGCCCGAGAGGGAGTACGAGAAGGTGGCAGCACCTAAGAAGGGCCGGAGCGCGAGCGCCCAGAGCAAGCCAGGGCGCTCGCTGGCCTTGATCCTGATCGCCATCGTGGCGCTGACCGGAGGCATGTTCGCCACCGGGCACACCACACCGCGTCTGGGCATCGACCTCGCCGGCGGTACCAGCATCACGCTGGAGGCGAAGGCCGACCAGGGCTCCGCGATCAACAAGGCCAACATGGACACCGCGGTCGAGATCATGAACCGCCGTGTCAACGGCCTGGGCGTCTCCGAGGCGGAGGTGCAGACCCAGGGCGATCGCAACATCATCGTGAACATCCCCAAGGGCACGAACTCCGAGGAAGCCCGGGAGCAGGTCGGCACCACCGCCAAGCTGTACTTCCGTCCGGTCCTGGCGCAGGAGGCCACCGGCTCCGCCGCCGCCCCCTCGCCCAGCGCGTCCGCGAGCGGCACGTCCAGCGCCTCGCCGAGCGCGTCACCCAGCGCCACCGGGTCCACCGGCGAGAAGGCGACCTCCTCGACGTCCCCGTCGGCCGACGCCACCTCGCAGGGCCGCGCCGTCACCGACGCGCTGAAGGCCGACGCCACCCCGTCGGCGTCCGCCAGTGACTCCGCCAAGGCA
Source organism: Streptomyces sp. NPDC041784 (assembly GCF_055591025.1). Classification (NCBI taxonomy): domain Bacteria; kingdom Bacillati; phylum Actinomycetota; class Actinomycetes; order Kitasatosporales; family Streptomycetaceae; genus Streptomyces; species Streptomyces sp. NPDC041784. The sequence continues at coordinate 153,992 of NZ_JBVJAB010000008.1, read as the reverse complement.
TCCGCCACCCCGTCCGCGTCGGCGAGCGACGCGGCCGTCACCGCCGACGACGCCGCCCTCCAGGCGAAGTACGCGGCCCTGGACTGCTCCAAGGAGTCCGTCCGCGCCAAGGCCGGCGACGGCGTCAAGCCCGGCGACGCGACCGTCGCCTGCGGCGAGATCGACAAGGTCTGGTACAAGTACCTGCTCGGCCCGGCCGCCGTCGACGGCACCGAGGTCAAGAAGGCCCAGGCGGTCTACGACACGCAGACCGCCGCCGGCTGGCAGGTCACGATGACCTTCACCTCCAAGGGCGCCGACAAGTTCGCGGACATCACGGGCCAGCTCGCGCAGAACACCCAGCCGCAGAACGAGTTCGGCATCGTCCTCGACGGCGAGGTCGTCTCCAGCCCGTACGTGAGCACCTCCATCACCGGTGGCCAGGCGCAGATCTCCGGCAGCTTCACGCAGGAGGAGGCCCAGAACCTCTCCAACATGCTGTCGTACGGCGCGCTCCCGCTCTCCTTCAAGGAGCAGAGCGTGACCACGGTGACCGCCGCGCTCGGCGGTGACCAGCTGCGCGCCGGTCTGCTCGCCGGTGCCATCGGCCTCGCCCTGGTCGTCATCTACCTGGTGGCCTACTACCGCGGTCTGTCGCTCATCGCGATCGCCTCGCTGCTCGTCTCCGCGGCTCTCACCTACGTGCTCATGGCGCTGCTCGGCCCGGCCATCGGCTTCGCGCTGAACCTGCCCGCCGTCTGCGGGGCCATCGTCGCCATCGGCATCACAGCGGACTCGTTCATCGTGTACTTCGAACGCGTCCGCGACGAGATCCGCGAGGGCCGCACCCTGCGGCCCGCCGTCGAGCGGGCCTGGCCGCGCGCCCGGCGCACCATCCTGGTCTCCGACTTCGTGTCGTTCCTCGCCGCCGCGGTGCTCTTCATCGTCACGGTCGGCAAGGTCCAGGGCTTCGCGTTCACGCTGGGTCTCACCACCGTCCTCGACGTGGTCGTGGTCTTCTTCTTCACCAAGCCGCTGATGACGCTCATCGCCCGCCGGAAGTTCTTCGCCGACGGCCACAAGTGGTCCGGGCTCGACCCCAAGAGCCTGGGTGCCAAGCCGCCGCTGCGCCGTACCCGCCGTCCCTCCGGTCTTGGTGCCGGCCCTGTCGACACGAAGGAGGCGTGAGCGATGTCGAAACTCGGCAACCTCGGCGCCCGACTGCACCGCGGCGAGATCAGCTACGACTTCATCGGCCACCGCAAGCTCTGGTACAGCATCTCGATCCTGATCACCATCACGGCCATCGTCGGCCTGGCGGTGCGCGGCCTGAACATGGGCATCGACTTCCAGGGCGGCGCCGTCTTCACCACCGAGAAGACCAGCGTCTCCGTCTCCCAGGCCGAGGAGTACGCGCGGGACGCGTCCGGCCATGACGCGGTCGTGCAGAAGCTGGGCAACGGCACGCTGCGCATCCAGATCGCCGGCATGGACACCCAGCAGTCCGACCAGATCAAGCAGGAACTGGCCGAGGACTTCAAGGTCGACCCGGAGTCGATCGCCGCCGACCTGGTCGGTCCCAGCTGGGGCGACCAGATCGCCGACAAGGCCTGGCAGGGCCTGGCGATCTTCATGGTCCTGGTCGTGATCTATCTGGCGATCGCCTTCGAATGGCGCATGGCCATCGCGGCGCTCGTCGCCCTGATCCACGACATCACCATCACGGTCGGCATCTACGCCCTCGTCGGCTTCGAGGTCACGCCGGGAACCGTGATCGGTCTGCTGACCATCCTCGGTTACTCGCTGTACGACACGGTCGTCGTCTTCGACTCCCTCAAGGAACAGACGAAGGACCTCACCAAGCAGACCCGCTTCACCTACAGCGAGGTCGCCAACCGTTCGATCAACGGCACCCTGGTCCGCTCGATCAACACCACGGTCGTCGCGCTGCTGCCGGTGGCGGGCCTGCTCTTCATCGGTGGCGGCTTCCTCGGCGCCGGCACGCTCAACGACATCTCGCTGTCGCTGTTCGTCGGCCTCGCGGCCGGTGCCTACTCGTCGATCTTCATCGCCACGCCGCTCGTCGCCGACCTCAAGGAGCGCGAGCCGCAGATGAAGGCCCTGAGGAAGCGTGTCCTGGCCAAGCGCGCCCAGGCCGCGGCCGGCGAGGACGTTGCCGTCTCCCACGGGTACGACGACGAGGACGCCACCCCCGCAGTCGTCGGACCGCGCGACCAGTCCGCGCCGCGCAGCCGTCGTCGTCCCTCCGGGAAGCGCCGATGACCGACATCAAGGAGCTGCTGCTCAGCCGCATCCGTGATGTGGCGGACTACCCGGAGCCGGGGGTGATGTTCAAGGACATCACTCCGCTCCTGGCGGACCCGGCGGCGTTCACCGCGCTCACCGACGCCTTCGCCGAGATCGCCGAGCGCACCGGCGCCACCAAGGTCATCGGCCTGGAGGCCCGGGGATTCATCCTCGGCGCCCCGGTCGCGGTCCGCGCCGGCCTCGGCTTCATCCCCGTACGCAAGGCGGGCAAGCTCCCCGGAGCCACCCTCAGCCAGGCCTACGACCTGGAGTACGGCTCGGCCGAGATCGAGGTGCACGCGGAGGACCTCTCCGCCGACGACCGCGTCCTGGTGGTCGACGACGTGCTGGCCACCGGCGGCACCGCCGAGGCGTCGATCCAGCTCATCCACCGTGCGGGCGCCGAGGTCGCGGGCGTCGCCGTACTGATGGAACTGAGCTTCCTCGCCGGCCGCCCCCGCCTGGAGGCGGCACTGGACGGAGCCCCGCTGGAGGCGCTGCTGACGGTCTGAGAACCGTCGTACGAACCGTGGTACGAACCGTCGTACGCCCGAGGGGCGGGCCCGGAGGAATCCGGCGCCCGCCCCTCGTGTTTCCCAGGTAGACGGCCCTCACATCGGCCTGAAGGCGATCCTGGAGCCCAGGATCGCTACGATGGGTCCTCCGGAGCCTGACCGGGGGACCCGGATCGCGCACGAGGAGTCCTCTTGCCAGACGAGGCCCAGCACCTGACCGCAGCCAAGCCCGAGTCCGCCTCGGGCCCGGCGGCCACGCCCGCGGCGCACGCGCAGAGCGACAGCCGCGGGCCGGTCGAACACGACCGTTCAGCGCCCGTCGACAAGCCGGCCGAGCAGCCCCGACCCAAGCCGGCCCCGCCCGAGCGCCCCGGCGCCACGCCCGCCGCCCGCCCCGCGGCGGCGCAGCCGTCCGCCCGCTCCGGCTCCTCCAACCGCGTCCGCGCCCGTCTCGCCCGGCTCGGCGTCCAGCGCGCCAACCCCTACAACCCGGTCCTGGAACCGCTGCTGCGCATAGTCCGCAGCAACGACCCCAAGATCGAGACGGCGACCCTGCGTCAGATCGAGAAGGCCTACCAGGTCGCCGAGCGCTGGCACCGGGGCCAGAAGCGCAAGAGCGGCGACCCGTACATCACGCACCCCCTCGCGGTGACCACGATCCTCGCCGAACTCGGCATGGATCCGGCCACCCTCATGGCGGGCCTGCTGCACGACACCGTCGAGGACACCGAGTACGGCCTGGACGACCTGCGCCGTGACTTCGGCGACGTGGTCGCCCTGCTCGTCGACGGCGTCACCAAGCTGGACAAGGTCAAGTTCGGCGAGGCCGCGCAGGCCGAGACCGTCCGCAAGATGGTCGTCGCCATGGCCAAGGACCCGCGGGTCCTGGTCATCAAGCTCGCCGACCGCCTGCACAACATGCGCACCATGCGCTACCTCAAGCGTGAGAAGCAGGAGAAGAAGGCGCGCGAGACCCTCGAGATCTACGCGCCGCTCGCTCACCGCCTCGGCATGAACACCATCAAGTGGGAACTGGAGGACCTCGCGTTCGCGATCCTCTACCCCAAGATGTACGACGAGATCGTCCGGCTGGTGGCCGAAAGGGCACCGAAGCGTGACGAGTATCTGGCCATAGTGACCGACGAGGTCCAGTCCGACCTGCGTGCCGCCCGCATCAAGGCGACCGTCACCGGCCGCCCGAAGCACTACTACAGCGTCTACCAGAAGATGATCGTCCGCGGCCGTGACTTCGCGGAGATCTACGACCTGGTGGGCATTCGCGTCCTGGTGGACACCGTCCGCGACTGCTACGCGGCCCTGGGCACCGTCCACGCCCGCTGGAACCCGGTTCCGGGGCGGTTCAAGGACTACATCGCGATGCCCAAGTTCAACATGTACCAGTCGCTGCACACGACGGTCATCGGGCCCAACGGCAAGCCGGTCGAACTCCAGATCCGTACGTTCGACATGCACCGCCGCGCCGAGTACGGCATCGCCGCGCACTGGAAGTACAAGCAGGAGGCCGTGGCCGGCGCCTCCAAGGTGCGTACCGACGTGCCCAAGGCGGGCAAGGGCAAGGACGACCACCTCAACGACATGGCGTGGCTGCGCCAGCTGCTCGACTGGCAGAAGGAGACCGAGGACCCCAGCGAGTTCCTGGAGTCCCTGCGCTTCGACCTCTCCCGCAACGAGGTCTTCGTCTTCACCCCGAAGGGTGATGTCATCGCGCTGCCCGCCGGTGCCACCCCCGTGGACTTCGCTTACGCGGTCCACACGGAGGTCGGCCACCGCACCATAGGGGCCCGGGTCAACGGCAGACTCGTCCCGCTGGAGTCCACGCTGGACAACGGTGACCTGGTGGAGGTCTTCACCTCCAAGGCGGCCGGGGCCGGCCCGTCCCGCGACTGGCTGGGCTTCGTCAAGTCGCCCCGGGCCCGCAACAAGATCCGCGCCTGGTTCTCCAAGGAGCGCCGCGACGAGGCGATCGAGCAGGGCAAGGACGCCATCGCCCGCGCGATGCGCAAGCAGAACCTGCCGATCCAGCGCATCCTCACCGGCGACTCGCTGGTCACCCTCGCGCACGAGATGCGCTACCCGGACATCTCCTCGCTCTACGCGGCGATCGGCGAGGGCCATGTGGCCGCGCAGAACGTCGTACAGAAGCTGGTGCAGGCGCTCGGCGGCGAGGAGGCGGCCACCGAGGAGATGGACGAGGCGGTACCGCCGTCGCACGGCCGCAGCCGCAAGCGGCGCAGCAACCAGGACCCCGGTGTCGTGGTCAAGGGTGTCGACGACGTCTGGGTCAAGCTGGCCCGCTGCTGTACGCCCGTCCCCGGCGACCCGATCATCGGCTTCGTCACCCGCGGTAGTGGCGTATCGGTTCACCGCAGCGACTGCGTCAACGTGGAGTCACTGTCCCGGGAGCCCGAGCGCATTCTGGAGGTCGAGTGGGCGCCCACCCAGTCCTCGGTCTTCCTGGTCGCCATCCAGGTCGAGGCGCTGGACCGCTCCCGGCTGCTCTCGGACGTCACCCGCGTGCTGTCCGACCAGCACGTCAACATCCTCTCCGCCGCCGTCCAGACCTCCCGCGACCGGGTCGCGACGTCCCGCTTCACCTTCGAGATGGGCGACCCGAAGCACCTGGGCCACGTCCTGAAGGCCGTACGGGGCGTGGAGGGCGTCTACGACGTCTACCGGGTGACGTCGGCCCGCCGGCCCTAGGGAACGCCGCGAGAACGCCGAGAGGCCCCCGTACACCCGTACGGGGGCCTCTCGCTGTGTGCCTGCGTCGGGCGATGCTCAGCCGCCGAACTCGTGGAGACCCTTCAGGGCCTGGTCCAGCAGGGCCTGGCGGCCCTCCAGCTCGCGCTCCAGCTTGTCGGCGCGGGCGGAGTTGCCCTGGGCGCGGGCCTGCTCGATCTGCGCCCTCAGCTTGTCCACGGCGGCCTGGAGCTGACCGGTGAGACCCTCGGCACGCGCGCGTGCCTCCGGGTTCGTCCGGCGCCACTCGGCCTCCTCGGCCTCCTGGAGCGCCCGCTCCACGGTGTGCATCCGGCCCTCCACCTTCGGCCGCGCGTCCCGCGGGACATGGCCGATGGCCTCCCAGCGCTCGTTGATCGTGCGGAACGCGGCCCGCGCCGACTTCAGATCGCCGATCGGCAGGAGCTTCTCGGCCTCCTCGGCCAGCTCCTCCTTGAGCTTGAGGTTCTCCGACTGCTCCGCGTCCCGCTCGGCGAAGACCGAGCTGCGGGCGGCGAAGAAGACGTCCTGGGCGCCGCGGAAGCGGTTCCACAGGTCGTCCTCGTGCTCGCGCTGCGCGCGGCCCGCGGCCTTCCAGTCCGCCATCAGCTCGCGGTAGCGCGCGGCCGTCGGACCCCAGTCCGTCGAACCCGACAGCGCCTCGGCCTCCGCGACCAGCCGCTCCTTCGTCCGGCGGGCCTCCTCGCGCTGCGCGTCGAGCTGCGCGAAGTGGGCCTTGCGGCGCTTGGAGAACGCCGAGCGCGCGTGGGAGAACCGGTGCCACAGCTCGTCGTCCGACTTGCGGTCCAGCCGCGGCAGGCCCTTCCAGATGTCCACCAGGGCGCGCAGCCGCTCACCGGCCGCCCGCCACTGGTCGGACTGGGCGAGCTGCTCGGCCTCGACGACCAGGTCCTCCTTGGCCTTGCGGGCCTCGTCGGACTGCTTGGCACGCTGCTGCTTGCGCTCCTCCCGGCGGGACTCCACGGTCGCCACCAGCTTGTCCAGCCGGACCCGCAGCGCGTCCAGGTCGCCGACCGCGTGATGCGCGTCGACCTGCTCGCGGATGTGGTCGATGGCGACCTGGGCGTCCTTCGCCGACAGGTCGGTGGTCTGTACTCGCTTCTCGAGGAGGCCGATCTCGACAACCAGGCCCTCGTACTTGCGCTCGAAGTAGGCCAGGGCTTCCTCGGGGGAACCGGCCTGCCAGGAACCGACGACCTGCTCGCCGTCGGCCGTACGCACGTACACGGTCCCCGTCTCGTCGACGCGGCCCCACGGGTCGCTGCTCACAGCGCCTCCTCCACATGATGCCTGCGAGGGGCTTCAGTGCCCCTGGGCATCGTCCACAGTTTCGTCACGGCCAACATAGGCGACCGGCAGGGCGCCTGTCCGCATCCAGCGCGACCGAAATTCCGCTGCTGGCCGCCTGGATGTCAGGACTTCGTGACCGTCGCCTTGTCGATCACTACGGTCGCGTTCGGAGCACCGTCACCGGCGCCGGTGTTCTCGCCCGCGGCGGCGATCTTCTGCAGGACCTTCATGCCCTCGGCCGACACCGTACCGAACGGTGTGTAGCTGGGCGGGAGCTGACTGTCCTGGTAGACGAGGAAGAACTGGCTGCCGCCGGTGTTCGGCTGCGAGGTGTTGGCCATCGCGACCGTGCCCGCCGGGTAGACGTTGTCCTTGAGGCTCTTGTCCTTCAGGTTCTCGTCCGGAATCGTGTAGCCGGGGCCGCCGCTGCCGGTGCCCGTCGGGTCGCCGCACTGGAGCACGTAGATGCCGCTCGACGTGAGCCGGTGGCACTTGGTGTGGTCGAAGTAGCCCTTGCCCGCCAGGAAGTCGAACGAGTTGACCGTGTGCGGGGCCGCGGCCGTCTTCAGCGCGATGTCTATCTCACCGCACGTCGTCGCCAGCTTCATCGTGTAGTCGGCCGACTTGTCGATGGTCATCGCCGGCTCCTTCTTCCAGGTCAGTTCCTCGACCTTCCCGGAAGCGGCCTTCTCGCACGGGTCCTTGACGGCGCCGGGCGTGGCGGACGGGGTGGTTTCCGAGCTCGCGTTCGCCTTGTCGTCGTCCTTCAGGACGCCCGTCGTGTAGAGCGCCAGGCTGCCCACCACGATCACGCCGAGCACCGACGCGATCACCGAGTTGCGCACGCGTGACTTGCGTCGCGCGGCCGTGCGGCGCTGTTGCTGCCGCAAGAACTTCTCCCGGGCGAGCTGACGCTTCCGCTGTTCCTGGGTGACCACCGGGTTCTCTCCTCGTGCGTCTCGTGCGTCTTGTCCGTCGACTGGGACGCGTGCGTCTTGTGAGCCGACCGCCCGCGTGTGCCCCGTACCGTATATGGGTTCGCTGAGGAAACGGCAGCGCCGGTAGTCTCTGACCACAGGTGAAGACCGTCGAGGCCTCCCGCGGGGCGTCGACAAGCCCTCCCGTATCGACACAACGAAGGACGATCGTGCTCATTGCCGGGTTCCCCGCCGGGGCCTGGGGGACGAACTGCTATCTCGTCGCCCCCGCCGCCGGTGAGGAGTGCGTGATCATCGACCCGGGCCACCAGGCGGCCCCCGGAGTCGAGGAAGCGATCAGGAAGCATCGGCTCAAGCCCGTCGCCGTCGTCCTCACCCACGGTCACATCGACCATGTGGCCTCGGTCGTCCCGGTGTGCGGCGCGCACGACGTGCCGGCCTGGATCCACCCCGAGGACCGGTACATGATGAGCGACCCCGAGAAGGCGCTCGGCCGGTCCATCGGGATGCCGCTGATGGGCGAGCTGACCGTGGGGGAGCCGGACGACGTCCGTGAACTGACCGACGGCGCGCGGCTGGAACTGGCCGGGCTGGAGCTCTCGGTCGCGCACGCACCGGGCCATACCAAGGGGTCGGTGACGTTCCGGATGCCCGAGACGACCGAGATCCCGTCGGTCTTCTTCTCCGGGGATCTGCTCTTCGCCGGCTCCATCGGACGCACCGACCTGCCCGGCGGTGACATGGCCGAGATGCTCGACTCGCTGGCCCGCGTGTGCCTGCCGCTCGACGACTCGACCGTGGTGCTGTCCGGCCACGGCCCCCAGACGACCATCGGCCAGGAGCGCGCCGCCAACCCGTACCTGCGACAGGTGGCGGCCGCCGGCCAGGGAGCGGGCCCTTCGGCCCCTCCCCGACGAGGAATGTGACGAGAGACCTTCCGTGAGCACCTTCAAGGCCCCCAAGGGCACCTACGACCTGCTGCCGCCCGACTCCGCCAAGTACCTCGCCGTCCGCGAGGCGATCGCCGCGCCGCTGCGCAACTCCGGCTACGGCTACGTCGAGACGCCCGGCTTCGAGAGCGTGGAGCTCTTCGCGCGCGGTGTGGGCGAGTCGACGGACATCGTGACGAAGGAGATGTACGCCTTCGAGACCAAGGGCGGCGACCAGCTGGCCCTGCGCCCCGAGGGGACCGCGTCCGTGCTGCGCGCCGCCCTCGAGGCCAACCTGCACAAGGCGGGCAACCTGCCCGTCAAGCTCTGGTACTCCGGCTCGTACTACCGCTACGAGCGCCCGCAGAAGGGCCGTTACCGCCACTTCTCGCAGGTGGGCGCCGAGGCGATCGGGGCGGAGGACCCGGCGCTGGACGCCGAGCTGATCATCCTGGCCGACCAGTCGTACCGCTCGCTGGGGCTCAGGAACTTCCGCATCCTGCTGAACTCGCTGGGCGACCAGGAGTGCCGGCCGGTCTACCGGGCCGCGCTCCAGGACTTCCTGCGCGGGCTCGACCTCGACGAGGACACGCTCCGGCGCTCGGAGATCAACCCGCTGCGCGTCCTGGACGACAAGCGCGAGTCGGTCCAGAAGCAGCTCGGGGACGCGCCGCTGCTGCGCGACTACCTCTGCGACGCCTGCAAGGCGTACCACGAGGAGGTCCGTGAGCTGATCACGGCCGCGGGCGTCGCCTTCGAGGACGACCCGAAGCTGGTCCGCGGCCTCGACTACTACACCCGGACGACCTTCGAGTTCGTCCACGACGGGCTGGGCTCGCAGTCCGCGGTGGGCGGCGGCGGCCGCTACGACGGGCTGTCGGAGATGATCGGCGGTCCCTCGCTGCCGTCCGTGGGCTGGGCCCTGGGCGTCGACCGTACGGTGCTCGCGCTGGAGGCGGAGGGGGTCGAGCTGGACCTGCCGTCCTCGACCGCCGTCTTCGCGGTGCCGCTCAGCGAGGACGCGCGGCGGCTGCTGTTCGCGAAGGTCACGGAGCTGCGCAAGCTCGGGGTCGCGGCGGACTTCTCCTTCGGGGCGAAGGGGCTCAAGAGCGCGATGAAGAACGCCAACCGGAGCGGGGCGCGCTACGCGCTCATCGCCGGCGAACGCGATCTCGCCGACGGTGTCGTCCAGCTCAAGGACATGGAGTCCGGCGAGCAGACGGCGATCGGCGTGAACGAGATCGTGGCGGAGCTGGAGTCGAGGCTGGGCTGACGGCGGGGGCGGCGAGGGGGTTTCGGCCCCCGCGCCGCCCTTGTCCGTCCCGTCGCCGGGGCAGCCGCCACGTCGCTGCCCTGGCGGACCGTCAACTCCGCGGGCACCGATTCGTCCTGACGGACGATTCCGACACCTGCGCGCCCCGCGCGGGCGCCGTGGAGGATCTCCGCGCCGACGCGGATCCCCAGGTCGGCGCTGTTCACCGCGCGTGCGCGCGCGTACGGGTTCACGCGCGCGTGCGGGTTCCTGCTTGTGGGGCGGCGGCCGGAATCGTGCGCCCCGGGACGGCCGGGCGTGCTTCCTTATGTCCACCGAACGGTGGAGACCCGGCCCGGTGCGGCACAATGGCCCTGCCCGAAGGTGGTCCAACTCTCAAGCGACGGATCGGCGTGATGAGCAAGACGACAGTCAAAGACGTCTCCACGGAGTCCGAGCCCGAGCGCGCCACCGCGTCCGCGCCCGGGTCGGTGGGCGGCAGCCGCGCGTTCGCGATCCTGCTGCTGATCACCGGCGCGGCCGGTCTGCTCGCCGCGTGGGTCATCACGATCGACAAGTTCAAGCTCCTCGAGGCCAAGGTCGACGGCAAGACCTTCGTCCCCGGGTGCAGCCTGAACCCCATCGTCTCCTGCGGCAGCGTCATGGAGTCCAAGCAGGCCGCCGCCTTCGGCTTCCCCAACCCGATGCTCGGCCTCGTCGCCTACGGCATCGTCATCGGCGTCGGCATGAGCCTGCTTGCCCGCGCCCGCTTCCCGCGCTGGTACTGGCTCACCTTCAACTTCGGCACGCTCTTCGGCGTGGCCTTCTGCACCTGGCTCCAGTTCCAGTCGCTGTACCGGATCAACGCCCTGTGCCTGTGGTGCTGCCTCGCCTGGGTCGCCACGATCATCATGTTCTGGTACGTGACCTCCTTCAACGTCCGCAACGGCTTCCTGCCGGCCCCGGGCTGGCTGAAGAGCTTCTTCGGCGAGTTCACCTGGGTCGTGCCCGTGCTGCACATCGGCATCATCGGCATGCTGATCCTGACCCGCTGGTGGGAGTTCTGGACCAGCTGACAGCGCGGGCCGCGTTGTCAGTGCGGTGATTTAGGGTTTCAGCGTGGAGCCCGACCTGTTCACCGCCGCAGCAGAAGAACGCCAGGAGAAGGACCCCGCGGGGAGTCCCCTGGCGGTCCGGATGCGCCCGCGCGTCCTCGACGAGGTCGTGGGCCAGCAGCACCTGCTGAAACCGGGTTCCCCCCTGCGCCGCCTGGTCGGCGAGGGCGCCAAGGGCCCGGCCGGCCCCTCCTCCGTGATCCTCTGGGGACCGCCCGGCACCGGCAAGACGACCCTGGCGTACGTCGTGTCGAAGGCGACGAACAAGCGGTTCGTGGAGCTGTCCGCGATCACCGCCGGCGTCAAGGAGGTCCGGGCGGTCATCGAGGGCGCCCGCCGCGCCACCGGGGGCTACGGCAAGGAGACCGTCCTCTTCCTGGACGAGATCCACCGCTTCAGCAAGGCCCAGCAGGACTCCCTCCTCCCAGCAGTCGAGAACCGCTGGGTGACGCTGATCGCCGCCACCACCGAGAACCCGTACTTCTCGGTGATCTCCCCGCTGCTCTCCCGCTCCCTCCTGCTGACGCTCGAACCCCTCACCGACGACGACCTGCGCGGTCTGCTGCGCCGGGCCCTCACCGACGACCGCGGTCTCAAGGGCGCCGTCACCCTCCCCGAGGACACCGAGGCCCATCTGCTGCGCATCGCCGGCGGTGACGCCCGCCGCGCTCTCACCGCCCTCGAGGCCGCCGCCGGAGCAGCCCTCGACCAGGACGAGAGCGAGATCACCCTCCGGACGCTGGAGCAGACGGTCGACCGCGCGGCCGTGAAGTACGACCGCGACGGCGACCAGCACTACGACGTGGCCAGCGCCCTCATCAAGTCCATCCGCGGCTCCGACGTCGACGCCGCCCTGCACTACCTGGCCCGCATGATCGAGGCGGGCGAGGACCCCCGCTTCATCGCCCGCCGGCTGATGATCTCCGCCAGCGAGGACATCGGCCTGGCCGACCCCAACGCCCTCCCCATAGCGGTCGCCGCCGCCCAGGCCGTCGCCATGATCGGCTTCCCCGAGGCCGCCCTCACCCTGAGCCACGTCACCATCGCCCTCGCCCTGGCCCCCAAGTCCAACGCCGCGACGACCGCGATCGGCGCCGCCCTGGACGACGTACGCAAGGGACTGGCCGGGCCCGTGCCGCCGCATCTGCGGGACGGGCACTACAAGGGCGCCGCCAAGCTCGGGCACGCGCAGGGGTACGTGTACCCGCACGACGTGCCGGAGGGCATCGCCGAGCAGCAGTACGCGCCGGACGCGCTCAAGGACCGCGCGTACTACACCCCCACCCGGCACGGCGCGGAGGCGCGGTACGCGGACGCCGTGGAGTGGACCAGGAAGCACCTCGGTCGCAAGCGGTCCTGAGCACCCTGTAGAATCGCCCGAAGTGCTGTGTCCCGTGCCGTCAGAGCGGGACGGTCAGCCGGAGCCCCGGCCCTCGTGGCCGGACTCCAGGAGCGTCGCGCACCGTCGAACGGTGTCGCGGGCAGCCCACCACCACCCAAGTTCCGGGAACGGTCGGTGGGCCACTCGCGTGCTGCACGTATGTGCCCAGACCAGGGGAGCGGCTGCCCACCAGGCCCACAAGCGGGCCGGGAGGGTTTCCCCGGCTGCGGATGCGACCTCCCTCAACCCTGGCAAGCCGAATCAAGGAAAGAGAAGAAGGACAGTGGCGAACCAGTCCCGCCCCAAGGTCAAGAAGTCGCGTGCCCTCGGCATCGCGCTGACCCCGAAGGCCGTCAAGTACTTCGAGGCCCGCCCCTACCCGCCGGGTGAGCACGGCCGTGGCCGCAAGCAGAACTCGGACTACAAGGTCCGTCTGCTCGAGAAGCAGCGTCTGCGCGCGCAGTACGACGTGTCCGAGCGCCAGCTCGTCCGCGCCTACGAGCGTGCCTCCAAGGTCCAGGGCAAGACCGGTGAGGCCCTGATCATCGAGCTCGAGCGCCGTCTCGACGCCCTGGTCCTGCGTTCGGGCATCGCCCGCACCATCTACCAGGCCCGTCAGATGGTCGTGCACGGCCACATCGAGGTCAACGGCCAGAAGGTCGACAAGCCGTCGTTCCGCGTCCGTCCCGACGACGTCGTGATGGTCCGCGAGCGCAGCCGCGAGAAGACCCTCTTCTCCATCGCCCGTGAGGGCGGCTTCGCCCCCGAGGGCGAGACCCCGCGCTACCTCCAGGTGAACCTCAAGGCCCTGGCGTTCCGCCTGGACCGTGAGCCGAACCGCAAGGAGATCCCGGTGATCTGCGACGAGCAGCTCGTCGTCGAGTACTACGCCCGCTGATCCTTCGGCGGCCGTAGCACCTGCGCTCCCAGGCCCGTCGTCCGTCCGCCCCTCGGGGCGGGGGGCGGCGGGTCTTCGCGTACTCCGGGGAACCCGCTGTCCACGGGCCCTAATCCGGTACGGAACGGTTGCGTCGGCGCGATAGGCTCGCCTTCAGAGAGAGGCGTTCACACAAACAGGGAGCGGGTGCGCAGTGTCCGGTGGAGAGGTGGCCGGCATCCTGGTGGCCGTCTTCTGGGCGATCCTGGTCTCCTTCCTCGCCGTCGCACTGGCGAGGCTGGCCCAGACGCTCAGGGCGACCACCAAACTGGTCGCGGACGTGACCGATCAGGCCGTTCCGCTGCTCGCCGACGCCTCCGCGACGGTGCGCTCCGCGCAGACCCAGATCGACCGGGTCGACGCGATCGCCTCCGACGTCCAGGAGGTCACGTCGAACGCCTCCGCGCTCTCGTCGACCGTCGCCTCCACCTTCGGCGGCCCCTTGGTGAAGGTCGCCGCCTTCGGCTACGGCGTCCGCCGGGCCCTCGGCGGCCGCCGGGACGACGTGCCCGCCAAGGAGCCCCGGCGTACCGTGATCGTGGGCCGCGCGGTCTCCCGGCGGGAGAAGCGGAACGCCCGTGGAAAGAGGGACTGAGACCTAGCGATGTTCCGCCGTACCTTCTGGTTCACCACCGGTGTCGCCGCCGGCGTCTGGGCCACCACCAAGGTCAACCGCAAGCTGAAGCAGCTGACCCCCGAGAGCCTCGCCGCCACCGCGGCCAACAAGGCGCTCGAGACGGGAGCGCGCCTCAAGGACCGCGCGGTGGGCTTCGCGCTCGACGTCCGCGACAACATGGCCCAGCGGGAGGCCGAACTCGAGGACGCTCTCGGCATCCACGAGGACCCCGAACTCCCCGCGCCCCGGCGGTACGCCGCCATCGAGAACCGCACCAACCCGAAGTACCTCGACACCACGACGTACTCGTACAACCGGAATGAGGACCACTGATGGAGTCGGCCGAGATTCGCCGCCGCTGGCTGAGCTTCTTCGAGGAGCGCGGGCACACCGTCGTCCCTTCGGCGTCGCTCATCGCGGACGACCCGACTCTGCTGCTCGTCCCCGCCGGCATGGTGCCCTTCAAGCCCTACTTCCTGGGTGAGGTCAAGCCGCCCTTCGCGCGCGCCACCAGTGTGCAGAAGTGCGTGCGCACGCCCGACATCGAAGAGGTCGGCAAGACCACCCGCCACGGCACGTTCTTCCAGATGTGCGGCAACTTCTCCTTCGGCGACTACTTCAAGGAAGGCGCCATCAAGCACGCCTGGGAGCTGCTCACCAGCCCCCAGGACAAGGGTGGTTACGGCCTGGAGCCGGAGAAGCTCTGGATCACCGTCTACAAGGACGACGACGAGGCTGAGCGCATCTGGCACGAGGTCGTCGGGGTGCCGAAGGAGCGCATCCAGCGCCTCGGCATGAAGGACAACTACTGGTCCATGGGCGTCCCCGGCCCCTGCGGCCCCTGCTCCGAGATCAACTACGACCGCGGCCCCGAGTTCGGCGTCGAGGGCGGCCCCGCCGTCAACGACGAGCGGTACGTGGAGATCTGGAACCTCGTCTTCATGCAGTACGAGCGCGGCGAGGGCATCGGCAAGGACAACTTCGAGATCCTCGGTGAGCTGCCGAGCAAGAACATCGACACGGGCCTCGGCCTGGAGCGCCTCGCCATGATTCTGCAGGGCGTGCAGAACATGTACGAGATCGACACCTCGATGGCCGTCATCAAGAAGGCCACCGAGCTGACCGGTGTCGAGTACGGCGACGCCCACGACTCCGACGTCTCCCTGCGCGTGGTCACCGACCACATGCGGACGTCCGTGATGCTCATCGGCGACGGCGTCACCCCGGGCAACGAGGGCCGCGGCTATGTGCTGCGCCGCATCATGCGCCGCGCCGTCCGCAACATGCGCCTGCTCGGCGCCACCGGCCCGGTCGTCAAGGCCCTCGTCGACACCGTCATCCAGATGATGGGCCAGCAGTACCCCGAGCTGGTCACCGACCGCGAGCGCATCGAGAACGTCGCCCTCGCCGAGGAGAACGCCTTCCTCAAGACGCTCAAGGCCGGCACCAACATCCTCGACACCGCCATCACCGAGACCAAGGCCTCCGGCGGCGCGGTCCTCGCCGGCGACAAGGCCTTCCTGCTCCACGACACCTGGGGCTTCCCGATCGACCTCACCCTGGAGATGGCCGCCGAGCAGGGGCTGTCCGTGGACGAGGACGGCTTCCGCCGCCTGATGAAGGAGCAGCGGGACAAGGCCAAGGCCGACGCCCAGGCCAAGAAGACCGGCCACGCCGGCGCCGGTGCCTACCGTGAGATCGCCGACAAGGCCGGTGAGACCGACTTCATCGGCTACGCGGACACCGAGGGCGAGACCACCGTCGTCGGCATCCTCGTCGACGGCGTCTCCTCCCCGGCCGCCAGCGAGGGCGACGAGGTCGAGATCGTCCTGGACCGCACCCCGTTCTACGCCGAGGGCGGCGGCCAGATCGGCGACACCGGCCGGATCAAGGTCGACACGGGTGCCGTCATCGAGATCCGCGACACCCAGAAGCCGGTCCCGGGCGTCTACGTCCACAAGGGCGTCGTCCAGGTCGGCGAGGTGACCGTCGGCGCCAAGGCCCACGCCTCGATCGACCACCGCCGCCGTACGGCCATCGCCCGCGCCCACTCGGCCACCCACCTCACCCACCAGGCCCTGCGCGACGCGCTCGGCCCGACGGCCGCCCAGGCCGGTTCCGAGAACCAGCCCGGCCGCTTCCGCTTCGACTTCGGCTCCCCGTCCGCCGTTCCGACGGCCGTGATGACCGACGTCGAGCAGAAGATCAACGAGGTGCTCGCCCGCGACCTCGACGTGCGCGCCGAGGTCATGGGCATCGACGAGGCCAAGAAGCAGGGCGCCATCGCCGAGTTCGGCGAGAAGTACGGCGAGCGCGTCCGCGTGGTGACCATCGGCGACTTCTCCAAGGAGCTGTGCGGCGGCACGCACGTGCACAACACCGCCCAGCTGGGCCTGGTGAAGCTGCTCGGCGAGTCGTCGATCGGCTCCGGTGTGCGCCGTATCGAGGCCCTCGTCGGCGTCGACGCCTACAACTTCCTCGCCCGGGAGCACACGGTCGTCGCCCAGCTCCAGGAGCTGATCAAGGGCCGCCCGGAGGAGCTTCCGGAGAAGGTCTCCGCCATGCTCGGCAAGCTGAAGGACGCCGAGAAGGAGATCGAGAAGTTCCGCGCCGAGAAGGTCCTCCAGGCCGCCGCCGGCCTCGTGGAGTCCGCCAAGGACGTCCGCGGGATCGCCGTCGTCACCGGCCGGGTCCCGGACGGCACGACCCCCGACGACCTGCGCAGGCTGGTTCTCGACGTGCGCGGCCGCATCCAGGGCGGCCGGGCCGCCGTGGTCGCCCTGTTCACGGTCAACAACGGCAAGCCGCTCACGGTCATCGCCACCAACGAGGCCGCCCGTGAGCGCGGCCTGAAGGCCGGCGAGCTGGTCCGTACGGCCGCCAAGACCCTCGGCGGCGGCGGTGGCGGCAAGCCGGACGTCGCCCAGGGCGGCGGCCAGAACCCGGCCGCCGTCGGCGAGGCCGTCGACGCTGTCGAGCGGCTCGTGGCCGAGACGGCCAAGTGAGCCAGTCCATGCGCAAGGGCCGTCGCCTCGCGATCGACGTCGGGGACGCCCGGATCGGGGTCGCCTCGTGCGACCCCGACGGGATCCTCGCCACTCCGGTGGAGACGGTCCCCGGCCGGGACGTCCCGGCGGCCCACCGCCGGCTGCGGCAACTCGTCGAGGAGTACGAGCCGATCGAGGTCGTCGTCGGTCTCCCTCGCTCCCTCAAGGGGGGCGAGGGCCCCGCCGCGGCCAAGGTGCGCGGTTTCGCCCAGGAGCTGGCCAAGGGCATCGCACCCGTGCCCGTACGGCTGGTGGACGAGCGGATGACGACCGTGACGGCCAGTCAGGGACTGCGGGCCTCGGGCGTGAAGTCCAAGAAGGGCCGTGCGGTCATCGACCAGGCAGCCGCTGTGATCATCCTTCAGCAGGCCCTGGAATCCGAACGAGTGTCAGGTAAAGCACCGGGCGAGGGCGTCGAAGTGGTCATCTGATCGCGATACGGTAACGTTCCGCGCGATGCGGTGGTGTTCGAACAGTCACCGCACAGAGAGAGGCGGAACGGTGACCGGCCCGTGCAGGCCGCATGATCGCCGCCTCGCGGCTCTAGGGGATCGATGACTGAGTATGGCCGGGGCCCAGGCTCCGAACCGTGGCATCCGGAGGACCCGTTGTACGGGGACGGCGGATGGGAAGGGCAGCAGGCCCCCACGGGGCAACAGCCTGCCTACGGCGGCCAGCCGCAGCACCACCACTACCCGCAACACCCGCAGCAGCAGCCGCAGCAGCCGAACTACGGCGACTGGGGCCAGGGACAGGCGCAGCAGTACGACCAGCAGCAGTACGGCGAGCAGCAGTACCCGCAGTCCTACGATCAGCAGCAGTACGCCCATCAGGGCCAGCAGCAGGGTCAGCAACAGGGCTATCACGAGGGGTACCACGAGGGCGGCTGGGACGGCACCGGGACGCACGCACACGTGCCGTACGCCGCCGACCCGGGTGATCCGTACGGCCAGCAGGCCGCCGCGTACGGCGCCGAGCAGCCCGACTTCTACGGCACCCCGGACGCCTACCCGCCGCCGGAGCCGCCCGCCCGCCGCCATCCCGAAGCGGCGCCGGAGCCTGAGGTGGAGCCCGAGCAGAAGCCCGACTGGGACCCGGGCCCCGAAGAGCAGGACGAGCACCCCTTTTTCGCGGGCGGCGGAGCCGACGAGGACGACGAGGCGGACGGGCGCGGTGCCCGCGGCGACCGGCGGGGCCGTGGCGGCAAGGGCGCCAAGGGCGGCAAAGGCCCCCAGGGCAAGAAGAGCCGCAACGGCTGCGCCTGCCTGGTCGTCGCACTGGTGTTCGTCGGCGGTCTGGGCGGGGTCGCGTACTTCGGCTACAGCTACTACCAGAATCGTTACGGCGCGGCTCCGGACTACGCGGGCGACGGCACCGGGCAGAGCGTGAGCGTGCAGGTGCCCGAGGGGTCGGGCGGCGCTGTGATCGGCCGGCTGCTGAAGGAAGCCGGTGTCGTGAAGAGCGTCGACGCCTTCGTGTCCGCGTTCACGAGCAATCCCGAGGGCGACAGAATTCAGGCGGGCGCGTACATCCTGGAAAAGGGAATGTCCGCAGAAAGCGCTGTCGAGATGATGCTCGACCCGACCAGCCAGGCGAATGTGATGGTCACCCCCGGCCTGCGCAACATCCAGGTCTACAAGGTCATCGACGAGAAACTCGAGCTTGCCGACGGGACCACGCGGAAGGTCGCGGAAAAGAGTTACGAGGAACTCGGGCTGCCCGACTGGGCGAACGACGACGAGGACATCAAGGACCCGCTGGAGGGCTTCCTCTTCCCGGGTACCTACGCCGCGGCCAAGGGCATGAAGCCCGAGGCGGTCCTGAAGTCGATGGTCGCCGAGGCCAACGAGGTGTACGAGAAGTACGACCTCGCGGACAAGGCCGAGGCGCTCAAGCTCGACGGGCCGCTCCAGGTCGTCACGGTCGCCAGCCTGGTCCAGGCCGAGGGCAAGACGCACGACGACTACCGCAAGATGGCGGAGGTCGTCTACAACCGGCTCAAGCCCACGAACACCGAGACCAACCAGTTGCTCCAGTTCGACTCGACCTTCAACTACCTGAAGAACGAGAGCAACATCAACATCAGCGAGTCCGAGATCAACAGCAACAAGGACCCGTACAACACCTACACCAACAAGGGCCTGCCGCCCGGTCCGATCGGAAATCCCGGCGAGGACGCGCTGAAGGCCACGCTGAAACCCACCAGCAGCGGCTGGATCTATTTCGTGGCGACCGACGGTAAGAGCAACACCGAATTCGCCAAGACCTACGCCGAATTCCAGAGGCTCAAGGACAAGTTCGATGCCAGCACCGGCAACTGACGGCCGCCGGGCCGCCGTCCTCGGCAGCCCGATCGCCCACTCGCTCTCTCCGGCGCTGCACCGCGCCGCGTACGAGGCGCTGGAGCTGACCGGCTGGACCTACGACCGCTTCGAGGTCGACGAGGCGGCCCTGCCCGCCTTCGTCGAGAAGCTCGGCCCCGAGTGGGCCGGGCTCTCGCTGACCATGCCGCTCAAGCGCGCCGTCATCCCGCTGCTCGACGAGATCAGCGAGACGGCGGCCGCCGTGGACGCGGTCAACACCCTCGTCTTCGGCGCGGACGGCCGTCGCGTCGGCGACAACACCGACATCCCCGGCATGGTCGCCGCCCTGCGCGAGCACGGCGTCGAGCAGGTCGACTCGGCCGCGATCCTCGGCGCCGGCGCCACCGCCTCCTCGGCGCTGGCCGCGCTGGCCCGGGTCTGCACCGGCGAGATCGTCGCGTACGTGCGCAGCGAGGCCCGCGCCGCCGAGATGCGGCAGTGGGGCGAGCGCCTGCAGGTCGAGGTGCGGATCGCCGACTGGGCGGACGCGGCCCGGGCCCTGCGGTTCCCGCTGGTCGTCGCGACCACCCCGGCAGGGACGACCGACGCCCTCGCCACCGCCGTACCGGAGCGGCCCGCCACCCTCTTCGACGTGCTCTACGACCCCTGGCCCACCGAACTGGCCGCCCGCTGGTCCATGTTCGGCGGGGCCGTCGTCAGCGGGCTCGACCTGCTCGTGCACCAGGCGGTGCTCCAGGTGGAGCAGATGACCGGCCTGGCCCCGGCGCCCGTGGAGGCCATGCGCAAGGCGGGCGAGCACGCCCTCGCCGCACGCCGCGGTCCCCAGCCGTGACGCTGGCGGAGGGCGGCAAGGGTGCGATCGTCGGGGCCGTCGTCAAGCTGCTCCCGGAGTGGCTCCAGTACACGCTGCTCGGGCTGGTCCTGCTGGCCGTCGTCGGGTCCTGGGCCCTGGCCCTGAGGCGCCGGGCCGCCGGCCGGAGGGCGGGCGACCCGGGCGCGGGGCAGCCGCAGGCGTCGGACGGGCGCAGCGGCGCCGACTTCCTCGGGGTCGGCGCGCCAGGGCGGGCGCCGGACCGCCCGGAGTGAGCCGTACCCCTCCCGGCGCGCGAGCCCGGTGCCGCCCGGAGCGACTCGCGACCTGACATCCTCGCGTCCGCTGGGTGGACCGGCACCGGTCCGGGGCCCGGGACGTGGGAGGATCGGAGACGGCGGACCGGGGCCGCGCACCCGGTCGACGCCGAGCCGTACGCGAGGACACGCGTGCGCAGGGCAGTACCGGGGCGCGAGACTGAGGAGCATCGTTGAGCAGGCTGCGTTGGCTGACCGCGGGGGAGTCCCACGGTCCCGCACTTGTCGCGACGCTGGAGGGCCTTCCCGCCGGCGTGCCGATCACCACGGAGATGGTGGCCGACCATCTCGCGCGGCGTCGGCTCGGCTATGGACGCGGCGCGCGGATGAAGTTCGAGCGCGACGAGGTCACCTTCCTCGGCGGCGTCCGGCACGGACTCACCATGGGCTCGCCGGTCGCGGTCATGGTCGGCAACACCGAGTGGCCCAAGTGGGAACAGGTCATGGCGGCCGACCCGGTCGACCCGGAGATCCTCGCGGGCCTCGCCCGCAACGCGCCCCTGACCCGCCCCCGCCCCGGCCACGCCGACCTGGCCGGTATGCAGAAGTACGGTTTCGACGAGGCCCGCCCGATCCTGGAGCGCGCCTCCGCCCGCGAGACGGCGGCCCGGGTCGCCCTCGGCGCGGTCGCCCGGTCGTACCTGAAGGAGACGGCCGGCATCGAGATCGTCTCCCACGTGATCGAGCTCGCCGCCGCCAAGGCGCCCTACGGCGTCTACCCGACCCCCGCCGACGTCGAGAAGCTCGACGCCGACCCGGTGCGCTGCCTGGACGCGGACGCGTCGAAGGCGATGGTCGCGGAGATCGACCAGGCCCACAAGGACGGCGACACCCTCGGCGGCGTCGTCGAGGTGCTGGCGTACGACGTGCCGGTGGGCCTCGGCTCGCACGTGCACTGGGACCGCCGGCTGGACGCCCGGCTCGCCGCCGCCCTCATGGGCATCCAGGCCATCAAGGGCGTCGAGGTCGGCGACGGCTTCGACCTCGCGCGCGTGCCGGGTTCGAAGGCCCATGACGAGATCCTCACCACGCCCGAGGGCATCCGGCGTTCCTCCGGCCGCTCCGGCGGCACCGAGGGCGGCCTGAGCACCGGTGAGCTGCTGCGCGTGCGCGCCGCCATGAAGCCGATCGCGACCGTGCCGCGCGCCCTGCAGACGGTGGACGTCGCCACCGGCGAGGCCGCCCAGGCGCACCACCAGCGCTCCGACGTCTGCGCGGTGCCGGCCGCCGGCATCGTCGCCGAGGCCATGGTGGCGCTGGTGCTCGCGGACGCGGTGGCCGAGAAGTTCGGCGGCGACAGCGTGCCCGAGACCCGTCGCAACGTCCGGTCGTACCTCGACAACCTGCACATCCGATGAGCGGGCCGCTGGTCGTCCTCGTCGGGCCCATGGGCGTCGGCAAGTCCACCGTCGGGCAGCTGCTGGCCGAGCGGCTCGGCGTCGGCTACCGGGACACCGACGACGACATCGTCGCCGGACAGGGCCGCAGCATCGCGGAGATCTTCGTCGACGAGGGCGAGGAGACCTTCCGCGCCATCGAGAAGCGGGCCGTGCTCCGGGCGCTCGACGAGCACACGGGCATCCTCTCGCTCGGCGGCGGCTCGGTCCTGGACGCGGACACCCGCGCCCTGCTGGCCGGGCAGCGGGTGCTCTACCTGTCGATGGACGTCGAGGAGGCCGTCAAGCGCACCGGCCTCAACGCGGCCCGCCCGCTGCTCGCGGTCAACCCGCGCAAGCAGTGGCGCGAGCTGATGGAGGCCCGCCGCCACCTGTACGAGGGCGTCGCCACGGCGGTGGTGGCCACCGACGGCCGCACGGCCGAAGAGGTCGCCCAAGTCGCCCTGGACGCACTGGAGTTGAAGGACGCATGAGCAGCGAGTCGGTAACACGGATCAGGGTCGGCGGCAGCGCGGGCTCCGATCCGTACGAGGTCCTGGTCGGCCGTCAGCTCCTCGGTGAACTCGGCGGACTGATCGGCGACCGGGTCAAGCGCGTCGCCGTGATCCACCCCGAGGCGCTCGCCGAGACCGGTGACGCGCTCCGCGCCGACCTGGCCGGGCAGGGCTACGAGGCCGTCGCCATCCAGGTGCCCAACGCGGAGGAGGCCAAGACCGCCGAGGTCGCCGCCTACTGCTGGAAGGCGCTCGGCCAGTCCGGTTTCACCCGCACCGACGTCGTGGTGGGCGTCGGCGGCGGCGCCACCACCGACCTCGCCGGGTTCGTGGCCGCCACCTGGCTGCGCGGGGTGCGCTGGATCGCCGTCCCGACCACCGTGCTCGCCATGGTGGACGCGGCCGTCGGCGGCAAGACCGGCATCAACACCGCCGAGGGCAAGAACCTCGTCGGCGCCTTCCACCCGCCGACCGGCGTCCTGTGCGACCTGGCCGCGCTGGATTCCCTCCCGGTCAACGACTACGTCTCCGGGCTCGCCGAGATCATCAAGGCCGGTTTCATCGCCGACCCGGCGATCCTCGACCTCATCGAGTCCGACCCCGAGGCCGCCCGCACCCCGGCCGGTCCGCACACCGCCGAGCTGATCGAGCGCTCCATCAAGGTCAAGGCGGACGTCGTCTCCTCCGACCTCAAGGAGTCCGGCCTGCGGGAGATCCTCAACTACGGGCACACCCTCGCGCACGCCATCGAGAAGAACGAGCGCTACAAGTGGCGGCACGGCGCGGCGGTCTCCGTCGGCATGCACTTCGCCGCCGAACTGGGCCGCCTCGCGGGCCGCCTCGACGACGCCACGGCCGACCGCCACCGCACGGTCCTGGAGTCGGTGGGCCTGCCGCTGTACTACCGCCACGACCAGTGGCCCAAGCTGCTGGAGACCATGAAGGTCGACAAGAAGTCCCGCGGGGACCTGCTGCGGTTCATCGTGCTCGACGGGCTGGCCAAGCCGACCGTCCTGGAAGGCCCCGACCCGGCGGTGCTGCTCGCCGCGTACGGCGAAGTGGGCCAGTAAGTCCCCCGGGTTCCCTTCCGCCCGATTCGCTTTCCACACCGGGCACTTCGGACCGCCCCCGGCCGTTCACCAAACGACGGCCGGGGGCGGTACCGTTCAGAATCGAAAACGGGGGCACACGCTCCCGTCGTCAGCGCCCATCGCCTGTACGAGACGGAGTGGCACCGGATGCAGCACGCAGTGGGTTCTCCGCTGCCGCCGCCCCACCAGCCGGGGCACGGTCCGGCCGCCGGCTGGTCGCCGGCCGCACACCATCCGGGCCCGCACCGGCCCGGCGGCGCCCCGCCGCACCAGCCGGGCTACGTCGGCGCCCCCGCCGGGCCGGTCCCGCCCGCGCCGCAGCCCCCGGTTCCCCCCGTGCCGCCCCCTCCGGCTCCGCAGCACGCGCCCGCGCCCGTCCCGCCCGGCAGCGAGGTCACCGGCCATGTCCCGCTGCCGCCCGGCGGCCCCGTCGCCATGCCCAGCGCCCCGCCCACCGCCACCGCCCCCGACCCGGGGGCCACGACCCTCGCGGTGCTGCTCATCGGCCCCGCGGGCGCCGGGAAGACCAGCGTCGCCAAGTTCTGGGCCGACCACCGCCGGGTGCCCACCGCGCACATCAGCCTCGACGACGTCCGCGAATGGGTCCGCTCCGGCTTCGCCGACCCGCAGCGCGGGTGGAACGACCACTCCGAGGCCCAGTACCGGCTGGCCCGCCGCACCTGCGGCTTCGCCGCGCGCAACTTCCTGGCCAACGGCATCTCGTGCATCCTCGACGACGCGATCTTCCCGGACCGCCCGGCCGTCGGCCTCGGCGGCTGGAAGCGCCACGTCGGCCCCGGCCTGCTCCCGGTCGTCCTCCTCCCCGGACTGGAGGTCGTCCTGGAGCGCAACGCCGAACGCTCCGGCAACCGCCGCCTCACCGACGAGGAGGTCGCCCGCATCCACGGCCGGATGGCGGGGTGGTACGGCTCGGGCCTGCCGATCATCGACAACTCCGCGCTGGACGTCCCGACCACGGCGCGGGTGCTGGACGAGGTGCTGGCGAGGGCGATCGCGAGCCCGCCGAAGTGGTGACCGAGGCCGAAGGGTGGCCGGAAGCGGTGGGGGACACCCCCTAGAGACCCCCTAGAGACTCCCTAGAGGCCCCCGAGAGGCCCTCTAGAGGTCCCCTGGACACCGGCAACAGCCCCAGTCGGCCCTCCCGACCGGCACAATCCGGCCACCGCTCCTACGCTCGACTCATGTCAGACCTGTACGCGTCCCGCCGAACCCGCCTACGGGAACGCTGCACCGCGGCCGGCAACGCGGCAGCGCTCGTCTCCAGTCCGGCCAATGTGAGGTACCTCGCGGGCGCCGCCCCGCGTGGTGCCGTCCTGCTCCTGGGCAGACCGGAGGACGTCCTCGTCTGCCCGGACCCGATCGACGACCGCCCCGGTGCGGAGCGGCCGGACGACACCCTCCGCGTCCACACCCTGGCCCGCGCCGGCGGTGATCCGGCCGTCGCGGCGGCCGACCTCCTCACGGCCGGGACCGGCGGCGACTCCCTCGCCGTCGAGGAACACCACCTCACCGTCGCCCGCCACCGCGAACTCCGCTCGGTCGCCCCCCGGCTGCGCCTGGCCGACCTGGGCACCGCCGTCGAGCAGCTCAGGGTCGTCAAGGACGAGGAGGAGATCTCCTGCCTCCGCATCGGCGCCGAGATCGCCGACCAGGCCCTCGGCGAGCTGCTGGAGTCCATCCTGGTGGGCCGTACCGAGCGCCATCTCGCCCTCGAACTGGAGCGGCGGCTCGTCGACCACGGCGCCGACGGCCCCGCCTTCCCCACCTCCGTCGCCACCGGCCCGAACTCCGGCCGGCGCGGACACCGGCCCACGGACCGGCGGGTTGAGGAGGGCGATTTCCTGTCCGTGTGCCTGGGCGCGACCTATCGCGGCTACCGGTGCGAGATCGGCCGTACCTTCGTCATCGGCACGTCCCCCGCCGACTGGCAGATCGAGTTGTACGACCTCGTCTTCGCCGCCCAGCGGGCCGGACGGGAGAGCCTGGTACCCGGCGCCGCCTACCGTGACGTGGACCGCGCGGCCCGCCAGGTACTGGACTGCGCCGGGTACCACGAAGGCCTTCCGGCGCTCATCGGGCACGGGGTCGGACTCGAAATCGACGAGGACCCGCAGCTCGCTCCCGCGGCCATGGGTAAACTGGACGCTTGCGTGCCGGTCACCGTCGAACCGGGGGTCCACCTCCCGGGCCGGGGCGGTGTCCGGATCGATGACACGCTCGTCGTACGCCCCGAGGCGGACGGCGGACCCGAGCTACTCACCATCACGACCAAGGAGCTGCTCGCACTCTAGGCAAGGTGCGTGCCCCCGTGGTCGTCCACGTCAGTCCAGGAGATTCCGCAACCGTGGCTTCCACGAACGACCTCAAGAACGGCCTGGTGCTCAAGCTCGAAGGCGGCCAGCTCTGGTCCGTCGTCGAGTTCCAGCACGTCAAGCCCGGCAAGGGCCCGGCCTTCGTGCGCACCAAGCTCAAGAACGTGCTGTCCGGCAAGGTGGTCGACAAGACCTTCAACGCCGGCGTCAAGGTCGAGACGGCCACTGTCGACAAGCGCGACATGCAGTTCTCGTACATGGACGGCGAGTACTTCGTCTTCATGGACATGGACACGTACGACCAGCTGATGATCGACCGCAAGACGGTCGGCGACGCGGCCAACTTCCTCATCGAGGGCTTCACGGCCACCGTCGCGCAGCACGAGGGCGAGGTGCTCTTCGTCGAGCTGCCGGCCGCCGTCGAGCTCGTCATCCAGGAGACCGAGCCGGGCCTGCAGGGCGACCGCTCCACCGGTGGCACCAAGCCCGCCACCCTGGAGACCGGTCACCAGATCCAGGTCCCGCTCTTCATCACCACCGGTGAGAAGATCAAGGTCGACACCCGCACCAGCGACTACCTCGGCCGGGTGAACAGCTAACCGTGGCTGCTCGCAACACGGCCCGCAAGCGCGCCTTCCAGATCCTCTTCGAGGGCGACCAGCGTGGAGCCGATGTCCTGACGGTCCTCGCGGACTGGATCCGGCTCTCCCGGGCCGACACCCGGCAGCCGCCGGTGAGCGAGTACACGATGCAGCTGGTCGAGGGCTACGCGGGACACGCGCGGCGCATCGACGAGCTGATCGCCCAGTACTCCGTCGGCTGGACGCTCGACCGGATGCCGGTCGTCGACCGCAACATCCTGCGTCTGGGCGCCTACGAGCTGATCTGGGTCGACGAGACCCCGGACGCGGTCGTCCTCGACGAGATGGTGCAGCTGGCGAAGGAGTTCTCCACGGACGAGTCGCCCTCGTTCGTCAACGGCCTGCTCGGCCGGTTGAAGGAGCTCAAGCCGTCGCTGCGCCGGGACGAGGCGTAGGCGGTACCAAGCGGTACGACGGCCGGAGGGCCCGCAGCGGTGACGCTGCGGGCCCTCCGGCCGTTCCCGTGCCCCCGGGGCGCTGCCGGGGCCCCGGACATGCCCCAGGCCCTCGGCACACCGCCAGGCCCGCAGAACGCCGCCGGGGGGGGGGGGGGGGGGGGGGGGGGGGGTGCGCCCTGGCGCAATCGACGTGCGCCTGGAGTCCGTCCGGCTTCTTCCCCTTTTCGTCGACGGCCATCCCGCGCGGCTGGTCGCAAAAC